>CAKUON010000004.1 GCA_934668875.1 uncultured Collinsella sp. | reverse complement strand
GTCTCAAGAAGGAGTAACATCGGGATTTGCAGCGACGGACCTCAGGACGCTCTTACACCACGTCTGCGCGCGCGACCGGTCCCTTCGAACAGAACGGACTTTCCAAGCCCATCCTCAGCACGGACCTTCACAACATTCGATGCTTTTCCCGATTTTGGCAAAAAACGTCGAATGTTGTGATGGTTTGCCTGCCCACAGCACCCCGTAGAAGGACCGGGACGCCCCTAAAGGCCGCCGTCCCAGTGCCGAATCACGAATTCTCGCAGGTCGTTCTGACGTTTCTGGAACGCTTCGCTTCGGTCGCACGTGAGGCCCATAGCGAGCGCGATGGCGTTCATCGCCCGGTGCAATTGCAGCTGATGGGCAAACTGAGTCCCGGTGAGGACGATCATCCTAAAGCCCAGCGCGCTCAGTACGGTCATACGCTCCGCATCCGACGCGCTGCGCTGTTTATCAAGATGGTCCGAGCCGTTGTATTCAATCCCCGTACCGCTCGCAGTCGCATATACGTCGATCTCGAAATACCCGGCCTTTGCGAGATACTTGAACTCGTTGGGAACATCGACCCTATGGTTGAGCTCGATCTTGGCGTATCCCAGCCCGCCCTGGGAACGTTTTGCTACGACCATGATTGCGGTGGCCGTCTCCATGGGCGACCGCGCGCCATCGTGCACGCGCTTGAGCACGGCGGCCGCGCGTATGGCCCCCTGACGAGATCGGTTCTCATTGCAATAAGCAATCAAATCGGCAACGGTATACCTCTGCCCCATCTCGATATAATCGCCTGTCGACAGATGATTCAAATGGTATCGGGCGCAGATTTCGTAGCCATATTCCAGCTGCTCGGGTTCGCTCATCCACGAACCCGCTTGGACAAAGCACATGGCCTCATCAACCACCAGAAGGCCCTCTGCCACCTCGATAAGATGGACTGGAGGTACCGGCGCCCCAAACACGTGGCACCTAAATCCAGCCGGCGTCGAGCGCTCAAAATCGAAGTTGACGAGCGTATCGATATGATCGAGCTCTTCTCGTGGAATACCGAGCGAAACCAGATAGTCGGTAACGATCCCAACTGCCGTTGAAGCCCTCAGCCCCTTGGCATCGAGTCCCAATTTGGGCAGGCTCGCAGTCGGCTCCGCCTCGTTAGCAAGCGAGTCCTCATCGTATAGGCTGCTTGCTCGCGAGAGCGGCTCGGACGGGCGCGCCACGTTGTGGTACAGCCAGGCAGTCTTATGGGACAGGACGATCGGCAGGTCCATGAGCCCTCCAATGGAGTCGGATAACCAACCTTATTCCCCTGCCCACGGGTCCGCACACCTTCGTGCGCAAGAAAGCGATTCCACCCGGTCGAGTGGTAGAAAAACCATCACAACATTCGATGCTTTTCCCGATTTTGGCGAAAAACGTCGAATGTTGTGATGGTTCGAGGCGAGGTGAAGAGCACGGAGGGCCAAAGCATCGTGCTCGAACGGGTTAATCCAACTCTTTTAAGCCATGCGCCAACTGCCAGTACTCCCCGTGCTGGGCCAGGAGCTCCTCGTGGGTGCCGCGTTCGATGATGCGGCCGTGCTCGAGGACCATGATCGCGTCGGCGTCGCGCACAGTGGACAGGCGGTGCGCGATCATAAACGTGGTGCGCCCGCGCATGATGCGGTCCATGCCGCGCTCGATGAGCTTTTCGGTGCGTGTGTCGATGGAGCTTGTCGCCTCGTCCAGGATGAGCACCGGCGGATCGGCCACGGCCACGCGCGCGATGGCGAGCAGCTGGCGCTGGCCCTGCGACAGGTTGGCGCCATCGGCCGTGACCGGCGTGTCGTAGCCTTGCGGCAGGCGGCGGATAAACGAGTCGGCGCAGGCGGCCTCGGCGGCGGCACGCACCTCGTCGTCGGTCGCGTCGAGCTTGCCAAAGCGGATGTTCTGCGCAATGGTGCCGCTAAACAGGTGCGTATCCTGCAGCACAATGCCGAGCGACCCGCGCAGGCTGGCCTTGGCGATGTGCTTGACGTCGATGCCGTCGTACGTGATCTCGCCATCATCGACCTCGTAGAACCGGTTGATGAGGTTGGTGATGGTCGTCTTTCCGGCGCCCGTCGAGCCCACGAAAGCGATCTTCTGTCCCGGCTTGGCAAACAGGTTGAGGTCCGTGAGTACGCGCGTGCCCGGCACGTAGGAAAAGTCCACGGCATGGAAACGCACGTCGCCGGCAAGCGGCACGAGGCCAGTGACAAGCTCGGTGCCATCGGCCGCCACCGAGCGGCCCGCGTCGTCGGTCGAGGCAACGTCGTGCAGGTGCCCGTACGTGCCCACGCCCTGGCCCTCGGGAATCTTCCACGCCCACGCGGCGTCGCCCGTCTGCACCAGCTCCACGCAGCCCTCATCCACCTCGGGCTCCAAATCCATCGCGGCAAACAGGCGCTCGGCACCGGCCAGCGCGTTGAGCAAAAAGTTGCCCAGCTGCGTGAACTGATTGATGGGCATGGCTGCCTGGCGCACAAAGACCAGGTAGCTCGCGAGCGCGCCCACGTCGGCCAGGCCGTTGATGCAGAGCATGCCGCCCGCCACCGCGACGATCGCGTAGTTGGCATATCCGATCACCACGGTCATGGGCACCATCGAGTTGGCGTAGGCCTGCGCGGCGCCACCGGTGCGGCGCAGTTCCTGGTTGCGCGCGTCAAAACCGACCATGTTGGCCTGCTCGTGGTTAAAAACCTTGATGACCTTTTGACCCGAGACCATCTCCTCGACGTATCCGTCCAAGTCGCCGAGCGATGCCTGCTGGGCGGCAAAGAAACGCTTGGAGCGAATACCCGAGTAGCGCGCGTACAGCACGATGGCCGCGTCGCACACGAGCGTGATAATCGTGAGCTGCCAGTTGAGGATGATGAGCATGGCCGTGGTGCCGATCACCTGAATGGTCGCCTGAATCACGTTGGCAAAGCTGTTGTTGAGTGCCTCGGAGACCGTGTCGACGTCGTTGGTGAAAAAGCTCATGATGTCGCCCGAGCGCGTGCTGTCGAAATAGCTGAGCGGCAGCGTCTGGATATACGCGAACAGGTCGCGGCGGATGTCGGACACCACGCGCTGGGCCGCACGCACCATAATCTGCGAGTAGCCCAGGGCCGAGAGCACGCCCGCGGCGTAGATGGCGGCCGTAAAGAGAACCTGCTTGGTGAGCAGTTCCTCCCCGCCCGTAGACAGGCCGTTGACGATGGGGCGCACCATATAGGTGCCGGCAAGGCTCGCGATGGCGGCGATGGAGGCGAGCACGCCCACCGCGAGCAGCGAGAACTTGGCGTGACCCATATAGCAGAGCAGGCGGCGGAGCGTCTGCCCCAGATTGGCCGGACGGGCTTGAGCGGATGTCTTAGGCATGGCGCTCATCTCCTTCTCGGGCCGGGGCATCTGCGGTCGTATCCCCCGCGAACTCCATCTGCGAGGCGTAAATCTCCTGGTAGATGTTGTCACCCGCCAGCAGCTCCTCGTGCGTGCCCACACCATGGACACGGCCGTCGTCCAGAACCACAATGCGATCGGCATCCATCACGCTCGCGATGCGCTGGGCGATGATGATCACAGTCGTATCGGGAATCTGCGCGATGTGCTCACGGATCTTGGCGTCGGTTGCCATATCGACCGCGCTGGTGGAGTCGTCGAAAATGAGCACGCGCGGATGTTTGATTAGCGTGCGCGCGATGCACAGACGCTGCTTCTGCCCGCCCGAAACACCGGCGCCGCCCTGGCCCAACTCGCCGTCCAGCCCGCCGATACGGTCCAGGAACTCGTCCACGCACGCCGCATGGCAGGCACGCAGCAGTTCCTCGTCGGTGGCATCGGGCGCGCCCCACCGCAGGTTCTCGCGCACCGTGCCCGTAAACAGCACGTTCTTTTGCAGCACAATGCCCACGGCATCGCGCAGGGCGACCAAGTCGTAGTCGCGCACATCGCGCCCACCCACGAGCACGGCGCCCTCGGTCGCGTCGTACAGGCGCGCGATGAGCTGCACGAGCGAGCTCTTGCCCGAACCCGTGCCGCCGAGCACGCCCACCGTGGAGCCCGGCTCGATGCGAAGGTCGATATGCTCGAGCACGTCCTCGGCAGCATCCGCGCGGTACTTAAACGACACGTCGCGGAACTCGACGCTTCCGTCGGCCACTTCGCGCACGGCCACGTCTGCCGCGGGAGCTTGGATGAGCGATTGTTCGTCAATCACCCGCGAGATGCGCTCCACGCTGGCAAGCGCGCGCGTGAGCAGCAAAAACACGTTGGAAATCATCATGAGCGAGTTCATGATCAGCAGCACATAGCTCATAAAGCCCGTGAGCGAGCCCACGCCCAGCTCGCCAGCGATAATCATGCGCCCGCCGATCCACAGGATAGAGATGGCGGCCACATACATCGACAGTTGAAACACCGGCAGGTTGAGCACGGCATTGCCGAAGGTCTTTGTCGCCGTGTGTGCGAGCTCGGTATTGACGGTGTCGAACTTGGCCTCCTCGTGCTCGGCGCGCACATACGCCTTGACGGCGCGCACGGCGGTGAGGTCCTCCTGCACCACGCCGTTGAGGTGGTCCATCGAGGTTTGCAGCTGGCGGTAGAGCGGGCTCACACGGTAGGTGATAACGCCCAGCACGATCGCCAGCACGGGCAGGATAATCGCGAAGACCGTGGCGAGCGGGCGCGACAGCACCAGGGCATAGACCAAGCCGACGATGAGGGTCACCGGTCCGCGCACCATGGGACGGAAGCCGTTGCCGATGGCGTTTTGGATGACGGTGATGTCGGTGGTCATGCGGGTGACAAGCGAGCTGGCGTCGTAGTTGTCCAGGTTGCCAAAGGCGAGCGTCTGGATTTTGCGATACTCGGCCTCGCGCAGGTTGGCACCCAGGCCCGAGGCCACACGGGCGGACGTGCGGGCATAACCCAGGCCCAGCACCAGCGAAAACGCCGCGCACACCAGCATGCACGCGCCCTGCAGCAGCATATAGTTGATGTCGCCGGCGGGCACGCCCACGTCGATGATGTTGGCCATAATGACCGGGATAAACAGCTCGAGCGCGGTCTCGATCGAAACGAACATCACGCCGAGAATGGCATCGCGACGGTATGCCCCCAGGTAAGAAAACAGGATTTTGAGATTGCGCACGCAGGTTCATCCCCCATCAAACGTTGTTCGCAAACGCACGTATTATTGCGCGCCGAGCGATAGTGTCAAGTGTTCTGAAATCGATTTCTGCAAGGTTAGTGCAGGCGCTAAGCCCGCGCGGCGCGGCCCGTATTCAAATGGAAATGATTGCGGGCGCGATTTTTTCGCCCCACCGCCAACATAAACCTTGACTCTACAATCGTTGTAGGGTTTTCACTACACTGGTACGTAAACGAACCAAGCCAGAAAGTGCCCGCCCATGGAACACGACCTCACACGCGGCAATGTCCTCAAGACCATCGCGGTCTTCGCCCTGCCCTATATGCTCTCGTACTTTTTGCAGATGCTCTACGGCATGGCCGACCTGTACTTTATCGGGCAGTTTAGCGGCGCCGCCGGCATCACCGCCGTGGGCAATGGCGCGCAGACGCTCTATATCATTACCGTGACGCTCGTGGGCCTGGCCATGGGAACAACCGTCATCGTCGGCCACGCCGTGGGCTCGCGACGCTTCGATCGCGCCGAGGCCGCCATCGGCAACACCATCACGCTCTTTATGGGCGTCTCGATAGTGCTGGCCGCGCTCTTGCTCGCGCTGTGCCCGCAGATCGTGGCGCTCATCGGCACGCCGGCCGAAGCCGTCGAAGGCACTGCCGCCTACCTGCGCATCTGCTTTATCGGCATACCGTGCATCGCCGCGTATAACATCCTTTCGGCCATCTTTCGCGGCCTGGGCGATTCGCGCTCGCCCATGTATGTGATCGGCGTGGCATGCGCCATCAATATCGTGCTCGACTTTCTGTTCATTGGCCACATGGGGCTCGGTCCCGTGGGCGCGGCGCTCGGCACGGTGATCGCACAGACGGCAAGTGTTGCCCTTGCACTCGTATGGCTCAAGAGCCGCCGCACGAACATCCACGTCAAGCGCAGCGACCTGCGCCCGCAGCCCGAGGTGCTCGGCAGCATCCTCAAAATCGGCGTACCCGTGGCCGTGCAGGACGGCTGCATCCAGGTGGCATTTATGTTCATCACCGTTATCGCCAACCACCGCGGGCTGGTCGACGCCGCCGCTGTGGGCCTGGTCGAGAAGATGATCAGCTTTTTGTTCATTGTGCCGAGTTCCATGGGCGCCACCGTCAGCGCGCTCACGGCGCAAAACGCCGGCGCAGGCAAGGGCGACCGCGCGCGTCAGGTGCTCAAGGACGCCATGACCATCTCGGTGGTGTACGGCTGCCTGATCACGGTTCTGATGTGGCTGGTGGCACCGGCGTTTCTCGGCTTTTTTGCCAAGGACGTCGCAGTGGTCGCGGCCGGCACTGGCTATATGCGCAGCTATATTTTCGACGCGATCTTCGCCGGCATCCATATTTGCTTTAGCGGCTTTTTCGCTGCGTACGGCAAGAGCTACATCGGCTTTGCGCACAACGTGCTGGCCGTGGCACTCATTCGCGTACCGGGCGCATGGCTGCTGTCGAACGCCTATTCCGACACGCTGTTTCCCATGGGCATCGCCTCGCCGTGCGGGTCGATTCTATCGGCAGTCATTTGCGTGGTGGCGTTTACGGTGCTCAACCGCCGTGGGGCTTTTGACAAGCTCGTGGCGTAGCGGGGCGGCACGAGTCTGACGCCCTACCCCCTATCGAAAGGAGCGGTCCTGTGACCGACGCGCACACTGAGTATACCGACGGCCTGCTCCGCATTGGCGAGGTCGCACGCCTGTTTAACCTGAGCGTTGGCACGCTGCGGCACTACGAGCAGATGGGCTTGCTGGAGCCGGCGTATGTCGATGCGGCAAGTGGCTACCGCTACTACGGCGCGCGGCAGCTTTCTACCCTCAACACCATCAGCCACCTGCGCGTTCTCGATTTGCCGTTGGCTCAGATTCTCGAATTTGTGACCACGCGCGACGTGGATCTCATGCAGCGCCAACTCGCCCAGCAGCAGGAGCTTATCGAACGTAAACGCCGTGAGCTGGAACGCGTCTCACGCAAGATCGACAACCGGCTTGCCTTGTTGCGAGGCGCATTGGATGCTGAGCTCGATACCATCTACGAGGTCAACGCGCCCGAACTTCGTTGCGCCGTGCTGCGCGAACGCGTCAACCCCACCGATGCCTATGCGCTGGAGTGGCAGATTCGCCAGCTGCAAAAAGGACAGCACGAGACCTTCGTCTTCCTTGGCAATCTGGGTGTGGGCATCGCGCCCGAGCGCATTGCCACCGGTGACTTTGATGGCTACGACGAGGTCTTTCTGCTGCTCGATGACACGGACGATTACCTGGGGGACGTCGAGGTACGTCCCGCCGCGCGGTGCCTGACCGTCAGCTTCCGCGGCACGCACGGGCAGGCAGTCCCGCGCTACGAGCAGCTGCTCGGCTATATGTGCGAGCACGACCTGACGCCCGCCGGCCCCTCACGCGAAATCGCCCTCATCGACGACATTATCAGCGACGACCCGGCGACCTACGTGACGCAGATCACGGTGCCTGTCTCTCTAGGCTAGACCGAGCCTCGCCTCTAGCTCGGTCAACGCTTCAAATGCATCGCGAGACGTGCCCGCCGCGCGCTCGCGCTCAGCAACGCGAATTCGCGCCATCAGGTGCTCTTTTGCCCGCACTTGGGAATGCTTCGTGCGCCCTTCCACCTGCGAACAATTGTGGTTCTCGATATCCATTACGCCTCCGGCACCTGACCAGTGGCCAAAATCTTCTCGAGCGCGTCCTCGTCCAGCACGGGTACGCCCAGCTGCTCTGCCTTGGTGAGCTTGGAGCCCGCCTTGGGACCGGCGACCAGGTAGCTCGTCTTCTTCGACACACCGCCCGAAACCTTGGCGCCGAGCACCTTGAGCGCAGCACCCGCCTCGTCGCGCGTGCGGTTTACGAGCGTACCGGTCAGCACAAACGTCAGGCCCGCGAGCGGCTGTGCGTCGGCGAGCTCGCCCGCTACGCCGGCATCGGCTGCGGCCTGCGCATGCGCGGCGCCCAAGTCGACCTCGAGCGACAGGCCCGCCTGACGTAGGCGCTCCAGCACGGCAAGGTTCTCGGGCACGGCCAGGAACTGCTTGACGCTCGCCGCGATCTTAGGACCGATGCCCTCGCACTCGGCGATGTCCTCTTCGCTCGCCAGGATGAGCTTGTCGATCGACAGGAATCGCTCGGCAATGACCTCGCCCACGCTCTTGCCCACGTGGCGGATACCTAGGGCAAACAGCACGCGCCCGAGCGGCTGGCTCTTGGACTTGTTAAGCTCGGCGATAATCTTCTCGGCCGTCTTGAGACCAACCGGAATGGGATCGCCCTTTTTGACGCCCTTTTTGCTGTTGGAGCTGGCATACACGCGGCCCGTGTCCAGGCCGGCGATGTCGTCGACCGTGAGCTGGTAGAAGTCGGCGACGTCGTGGATCAGGCCGGCGGCGATCATCTTGTCGACGATCTCGTCACCCAGGCCGTCGACGTCCATGCAGCCGCGGCTCACCCAGTGGAGCAGGCGCTCCTTGAGCTGCGCGGGGCAATCGATGGAGACGCAGCGGTAGGCGACCTCGCCGTCCTCGTGCACGACCGGGCTGCCACACACGGGACAGACCTCGGGCATGTGCCAGTCGACCGAATCGGCAGGGCGCTTGTCGAGCACCGGACCTACGACCTCGGGAATGACGTCGCCCGCCTTGTGCACGATGATGGTGTCGCCCTCGCGCACGTTCTTGCGGCGGATTTCGTCAATGTTGTGCAGCGTGGCGCGGGCGATGGTGGAGCCGGCGACCGTCACCGGATCGAACTCCGCGACCGGCGTGAGCACGCCGGTGCGGCCCACCTGAATGCGGATCTCGCGCAGGACGGTCTGCTTTTCCTCGGGCGGGAACTTAAAGGCGATGGCCCAGCGCGGCGCGCGGGCGGTAAAGCCCAGGTCGAGCTGCTGCTGGAAGCCGTCGACCTTTACGACCACGCCGTCGATGTCGTAGTCCAGGTCACCGCGATGCTCGAGGGCCTGAGCGCAGAACTCGTGGACCTCGGCCGGCGTGGCGCAACGAGCCACGTTAGGGTTGACGCTAAAGCCGGCGCTGCGCAGCCAGTCAAGGAACTCGCGCTGGCTATGGACGTGCAGCGGGTCGGTATCGGCGATGGCGTAGATAAAGGTGGCGAGGTCGCGGCGCGCCGTGACCTTAGGATCCTTCTGACGCAAGGATCCGGCGGCGGCGTTGCGCGGGTTGGCGAAGGGATCGCGGCCCTCGGCATCGGCCTCGTCATTCAGGCGTACAAAGCTGCCCTTGGGCATGTAGACCTCGCCGCGGACCTCGATGGCGCGCTCGCGGTCGGCGCCCATGTGGGCAAGCGCCGGTTCGGACAGGTGCATGGGCACGTCCTTGATGGTGCGCACGTTGAGCGACACATCCTCGCCCGTGGTGCCATCGCCGCGCGTGGCCGCGCGCACGAAGGTGCCGTTCTGGTAGGTAAGCGCCACGCCCAGGCCGTCGATCTTGAGCTCGCAGGTATAGGTGACGCTGCCGGCACCGAGTGCATCCTCGGTGCGCTGGAGCCATGCGTCGAGCTCATCCAGATCCATGGCGTCGTCCATGGAATACATGCGCGCCATGTGCGTGACCGGCGTAAACTGTTCGCTCACGTAGCCGCCCACGCGCTGGGTATAGCTGTCGGGCGTCACAAGGTCGGGGTAGGCCGCCTCGATCTCCTGCAGCTCAACGAGCATTTTGTCGAAGGCGGCATCCGTGATCTCGGGCGCATCGAGCATGTAGTAGCGATAGGCATGGTAGTCGAGCTCGTGGCGCAGCTCGGCCGCGCGCGCTGCCGCCTTGGCGCGGGCATCGGTCGGTGCGGCGGCATCCGCGCTCGCGGGCGTTTCGGTATCGATGTCCACGCCGTCGCCAAACAGGCTCGATTGCTCCATAGCGGCACTCCTTCGCTCGATTTCAAACGGATACAAGAGTACCACCGGTCGAGACGGGGCCGAATAGCCCTTTCAAACCGCACCGAATCGGCAGCCGCCAGGCCGGGGTGGACAGTTAGTTCAGATACGTATAAATCTGCGAACCGAATCGAGCTCAAATGTCGCCATTTCACCTCATTTGGTCGTCTCGGAGCGGCCCGATCGGCTTATTTCTCCTTCCGAGCACCCATCCGAACCTCATTTCCATCCCAAAACAGCTCGAAACGCATTCCAGACTGCCCCAGATTTATACGTATCTGAACTAACTGTCCAGACCATTCCGAACCGAGCTCCTCGCCAGCTCAAAGTGATCCGTTTTCCTCCGTCCCTGGGAGATCATTATGGAAAGAGGGGCTGTCCTGCGCTTGGCGGGACAGCCCCCTCTGGCTTCGATATGCGTGATGCGGCTCGCTAGTAACCCTGGCCGTAGCCCTGACCCTGGCCCTGGCCCTGCTGGCCCAGCAGCTCCTCCAGGTACTGGCGCAGCTGCTCGTCGGTGATGCCGCCGTTGCCGGTATCAGTCGAGCTGTCGTTCTGCTGCTGGTTCTGCAGCTCCTCGTCGGAGCCCAGCTCAACAGTGACCTTCTTCTCTTCCTTGCCGCGCACGAGCGTGATCTCGACCTTCTCGCCCACCTCGTGGCTGCGCAGCGCGATGATCAGGCCGTCGGCGCTCGTGATCTCGTCATCGCCCAGCTTGGTGATGACGTCGCCCTCCTGGATGCCGGCCTTGGCCGCAGGACCGTCCTCGACGACGCTCGCCACATACGCGCCGCTATCGGTGCTCAGCTTGTTGGTGCGGGCGTTGAGCGCATTGACGCTCGAGAGCGTGGCGCCCAGGTACGGATGAACCGGCGTCTTGCCGTCGATGATCTGGTCGGCGATGTTCTTGGCATAGTTGACCGGAATGGCAAAGCCAACGCCCGAGCTGGAACCCGAATAGCTCTCGATGAGCGAGTTGATACCCACGAGTTCGCCGTTATCGTTGACGAGCGCGCCGCCGGAGTTACCCGGGTTGATGGCGGCATCGGTCTGGATCATGTTGGCATAGATGGTGTTGCCGCTGGTAGAGCTCATGGCCGTGGAGCGATACAGCGCCGACACGATACCGGTGGAGACGGACTGCTCGTTGCCGAACGGCGAGCCGATCGCCATGACCCACTCGCCCACGTTGAGCTTGGAGGAGTCACCGATCTCGATCGGGGTGAGCTTGGAGGCGTCGGCATCCTTGAGCTTAATGACGGCGAGGTCACTCGAGGCATCGTTGCCCACGAACTCGGCCTCGTAGGTGGTGCCGTCGTCCATGGTCACCACGTACTGGTCGTAACCGTCGACCACGTGGTTGTTGGTGAGGATATGGCCCTCGGTGTCGAGCACCACGCCCGAGCCAACGCTGCCCGAGCTGTCCGACTCGTCAGCGGACTGCGAAAGCGAACCACTCTGGCTGCCGCTTGAAGTGGCGGTGATGGAAACTACGGAGGGCAGCGCCTTGGCGGAAACGGCCTCGGCCAGCGTGGTGTCCTCGGAGTCGATCGTGATCTTTTGCGTCGACGAACCCGAAGCGCCCGCCGTCACGGCATTCTTTCCGCCGCCGATATCGAGCGTGCCGCTCATGATGAGCGCGATGACCAGCAGGGCGCCGCATGCGCAGCCGGCGAGCGCCGTAATGAAGATCGGCAGCTTTTTGGTCTTGGTCTTGACCACCGTGTGCTTGTTCACAACCTGCTTGCCGCCCAAGGGCTGGCCGGTCTGCGTGTCGTAGGCCTGCACATAGGGAATGTTGTTGCCACCGGCAGGCGTCGACTCCACCTGCACGCGCGGCTGCTGCTGAGTCTCGCCGGCGTTGCCCGCATCCTGGGGACGCTGGGAATCGTACTCGCTCATAGCTGCGATCCTTTCGTCAAATAACCAAAGGCCCGCCAAACATGTGGCGGGCCATCATTGTTCACGTTGAGTTGTACCCCAATATGCGGGTGCGCGTGTATGAGAACGCAATCTTTTAGGAAGGCTTAAGTTCTGTTGCAAACCCGAAAGGCACCCGCACCTGCGGCAAAACCGCCGCAAAGGTGCCTGTCCCCTTTGCGGTGGAAATCTAGTCCTTAAACAGATAGCCCACGCCGCGGACGGTGGTGATGTGCGCCGCGATCTGCGGGCCCACCTTGGAGCGGATACGACGGATGTGCACGTCGACGGTGCGTGTGCCGCCGCAGTACTCGAAGCCCCACACGCGGTGCAGCAGCACCTCGCGGCTGTAGGCGCGGTTGGGATGCGTTGCCAAAAAGCTCAGCAGCGAGTACTCCATCAGCGTCAGGTCGATGGGCTCATCGTCGAGCGTCACCTGGTAGGTAGCCAGGTTAATCTCGAGGTTGTCGATGTTGAGCACATCGTCGGCGGTGACGGTCTCCTCCTCGCCCATCAGGCGCTGCGCGCGAGCCTTGAGCTCGTTGGGCGTCGCCGTGGGGCATACGAAGTCGGCATGCGCGTGATTCGGCAGGCGCAGGGCGCCGAGCGCCTCGTCGTCGACGATCACCAGCATGGGAACGCCGCCGCGATCGTCGAGCCATTTGGCAATCTGATCGATACGGTCGCTGCGTATACCGTCGGAATCGAGGATCAGCAGGTCAAAGTCGTGCGCCGCAGTCGGCGAATCGGGGGTGGCCAGGCTCACCTCGACACCCAGGGTGGTCGTCAGGCTGCGGGCAAACTCGTGGAAGCGCGTCGTGCGCGCCATGAACAGGGCACTCTTTTCGGACATATCGGCCTCCAAAGAAATGAGCTCAATCGTACTGGAACAAGCCAGCGCGATTAGGAGTTCGCCAGGTAGTGCTTGATTTCCCACTCGGTGATCGTGGACTCGAACTTATGCCACTCGTCGCGCTTCTTTTTGAGGAAGAAGCTATGGATGTGCTCGCCGAGGGCATCCTTCATAAACTGCGAGTCCTCAAACACGTCGAGCGCCTCTTTGAGCGAACGCGGCAGCGGCGTGTAGCCGGCCTCGAGCATCTGACGACCGTTGAGCTTGAGCGTCTCGGCCGTGGCCTCGGGCGGGAGCTCCAGCTTGCGCTCGATGCCGTCGAGACCAGCCGCCAGCGTGACGGCGTTGACCAAGTACGGGTTGGCCATGGGGTCGGGGCTGCGGAGCTCGATACGAGTGGACAGCTGCTTGCCGGGCTTGTAGACCGGGATGCGGACCATGCTCGCACGGTTGCGCAGGCCCCACGTGGCGTACTGCGGCACGGAGTCGCCACCGGTGATGATGCGCTTGTACGAGTTGACGGTGGGGTTGGTGATGGCGCTGATCTCGCGCGCATGCGCCAGGATGCCGGCCATGTAGTGCTTGGCGACGTCGGAGAGATGGTACTTCTCGTCGTCCTCGCCCCAAAAAACGTTGTTGCCATCGTGGTCGAACAGCGACTGGCACAGGAACATGGCGCTGCCGTCCTCACCCGCCAGCGGCTTGGGCATAAAGGAAGCGTGGCAACCGCTCTCGTAGGCCTGCTGCTTAATGATGAGCTTGGCCGTGGTGATGGCGTCGGACATGCTCAGGGCCTCGGCGTGGCGCAGGCTCATGCCGTGCTGCGAGCGGCCGGCGGCGTGGAAGGTGTACTCCACGGGCACGGACATCTTCTCGAGCGTGAGGACCGTGTTGCGGCGAAGATCGCGGGCGGCGTCGCTCACCGAAAGGTCAAAGTAGCCCACGTTGTCGAGCGGCTCGGGCGTATGCTCGTCGGGGAAGTAGTAATACTCCAGCTCGGCGCCCACGTTGAGCAGGTAGCCGGCCTTCTCGGCCTTGTGGAACATGCGGCGCAGGGCATCGCGCGGGTCGCCGGCGAAAGGCTTGCGGTCGGGGGTGCACACGTCGCAGAACACGCGGGCGACGCCGTTGTGGCTCGGGCGCCACGGCAGGATCTGGAAGGTCGAGGCGTCGGGGAACGCGAGCATATCGGCTTCCTCGGGCGTGGCAAAGCCCTCGATGGCCGAGCCGTCAAAGCCAATGCCCTCCTCAAAAGCGACCTCGAGGTCCTCGGGGCTGATGGCAAAATTCTTGAGGCGACCGAGAATGTCGACAAACCACAGACGCACAAAGCGGATGTCACGCTGCTCTACAGAGCGGAGTACGTAATCGATGTTCTGCTGGTTCATGTCGCTCCCCTTTCTTTCGGGCGGGTTTCGACTGTTCTATATCGCAGATACTATCGCAGAAAAATGTTTCCGCAGGGTTAAAGCGTGTCAGGCGCTCAAAAAACGTGCGAGGGCAGGTGACTATGGCAAGTAACTAATGCTCGGATTCGGAGACAATTTGCCTACAGGCTCGTTCCAGCGCGGGGAACTCCATCGTCACCGCATCCCAAACAACCGAACGGTCGACATTGCCGTAATCATGCGCGAGATAATTTCTCATGCCGATAATTCCACGCCACTCAATTTCGGGATGAAGCCGCTGCGAGCGTTCCGACAACTTGCCCGCTTCTTCCGTCACCCTAAGCGCGCACATCAAAAGGGAGTCCGCCAACGCTCTCGTCCGCACATCATTCGCATGCAGAAACTGGTCCTCGGTGATATCAAAAGCCTTGATGCGCTCGTTCGTTTCGAAGATGGCCTCCAAGACCTCTTGCGCGCGAAGGCTGTCTGACTTACGCGCGATCATAGATGATCATCCCTTCGCGCTCTATCGCCGCAGCCAAATCGCCAGCAAGATGGTCACTCGAGACCAAGTCGACCTGTTTCCCGGTTTCCTTGCGAATCGCCTCGCCAAATGCCGACAGCGCAAAGAGGCCAAAACCCTGTTCGCGATCGACTTCGAGACGCAAGTCGATATCACTATCGACACGCGCCTCGCCACGGGCATACGAACCAAAAAGGGTCACGTTTTTGATGGCGGGAATCGGGCTGGCCGCCTCGCGGACGGCGAACTCAATCTGAGCAATATCCAAAATGTCTGCGGCGACGTTTTCGCTCGCAGAGTTTTTGCCAAGTGAAGGAACAAACGGCAGCGAGCGCTCGCGCAGCATCTGCCTCATAAACATATTGACCGCAACAGACGAAGTCATGCCGAGCTCTTCGCATAGCTCGGCAAATGAATCTTTAATTGACGAGTCCACTCGCACACTCAGTACAGACGCAGCCATGGATACCTCCTGTATGACATTGTCTATATATTATCACACAGGTTAGCGTGAGGTTGAGGCGCGGTGCTCGATGCGTCCGAGAATCTCGATGCGTTTGGGCGCGAGCCTTGCGGCCTCGCCCACGGTGGTGGTGATGACGTCGATGCGCTCGGATAGGCGCTCGACTACACGCTCGGCAATGGCGAGGGTATCCTGCGCGGCCGTGGTGACGCCGCCAAAGAGCACATGGTTCCAGGGGTAGTCGTCGAACGTCGCAATCTTAAGACCCGCCGGCAGCGAAGGGCCAAGCTGGGCTAGCGCCTCGGTCAGGCGCAAAAAGACCAGTCCGTTGACGGCGATGAGACCGAGCTTTTTACCTGCGTAATCGCGGATGGTCTCGTCCAGGCGGCTGATGCCCTCGGCGCCACCGTCGGCCAGGGTGACGACCTCGCCGGCAAGACCGCGGCGCGAGAGCTCGTCGGTAAAGGCCTCGGCGCGCTCGCGGCGGACGGGGCTGTCGTCGCTTGCCTCGGTGAGCAGGCACAGGCGCTCGCTACCCGCGGCAGCCAGGGCGTCGACCAGGCCGGCGACGAGCTCGCGGTTGTTAGACGTCACCAGATCGATGCCGCCGTCCTCGATGTCACGGTCGAGCAACACGACCGGCAGGCGCCCCGCAGCTGCGGCGATCGCCCCGTCGTTGCCGCCGCAGGTGTTGACGACCAAGCCGTCCACGCCCGCATCGATGAGCCTGGTGAGCGACTCGGCCTCCTTGGCAGGGTCGTTGCCGCTAATAGCCGTCATAAGCGAGCAGCCGCGCGCGGCGGCGCTGGCGGAAAGACCCTCGAGCATGGCGCTCGAGAACGGGTTGGCGATGTCGGCCAGAATCACGCCGATGAGGTTGGTACGCGAACTGCGCAGGTTGCGCGCGGCGGCGCGGGGACGATAGCCCGTGCGCTCGATGACCTCGGCGATGCGGGCACGGGTCTCCTCGGTCATCTGACCGGGACGGTTGTTGAGGTAGCGCGAAACGGTGGCCGGGCTCACGCCCGCCTCGGCGGCAATGTCTTTGATTCTCATCTGCGCCATGGCGCACCCCGTTTCCCACGTGTCGGCAATCTTAGCCATTTTAGGCATTTTTTTAAAAATCTCGCTTGCAAAACGTTGTAGGTGAGTATACTACAACTCGAAACGAAACCGATTTCGTAAACCGATTTCGGTAAGCGTTGGCACGGAGGTGCAAAGATGCACCCTACCGTCTTGGCACCTCCGTGCCAACGCCATATCAAAGGTGTACGCACAGACAAGAAGGAGCTACGCGACCATGGGTAAAACGGTTCTTACCTTCGGCGAGATCATGATGAGGCTCTCGCCCAAAGATCACCTGCGTATTGAGCAGGCCACCGAGTTCGACGTCCGCTACGGCGGCGCCGAGGCCAACACCGCGCTTTCCCTGGCCTACCAGGGCGATAAGGCCGCTTATGTCTCCGTCGTTCCCGCCAACCGTCTGGGCGAGTGCGCTCTGCGCTCGCTGAAGGTCTACGACGTCGACACCACGCGCGTCGTGCGTCAGGGCGACCGTCTTGGCTCCTATGTATTTGAGGTCGGCGCCTCGCAGCGCGGCAACGGCTGCGTCTACGACCGCAAGTACTCGGCCATCAACATGGCCAGGCGCGACGTCTTTAACTGGGACGAGATCCTCGAGGGCATCGACGTCTTCTACTTCTCTGGCGTGACGCCCGCCGTCTCCGACGAGATGGCCGCCGCTTGCAAGGATGCCCTCACCGCTTGCCGTGCCAAAGGCATCACCACCGTGTGCGACGTTAACTACCGCGGCAAGATGTGGTCGCCCGAGAAGTCGCAGGCAACCATGAAGGAGCTCCTGCCGCTCGTCGATATCTGCATCGCCAACGACGAGGACGCACCTGCCGGCCTCGGCATGACCTGCGTCTCCGGCTCCCTTGCCCACGGCATCGAGGAGCGCGACACCTACGTCGAGATGGCCCGTCAGATCTGCGCCGAGTACGGCTGCAAGAAGGTCGCCTCGGTCGTCCGCAACATCTCCTGCGTCGAGCGCTCCATCTGGATGGGCATGCTCTATGACGCCGAGAGCGGCGAGCACTGGTTCTCCCCTGCTCACGACGTGCACGTGCTCGAGGGCGTTGCCGCCGGCGACGCTTTCAACGCCGGCCTCGTCCATGCCCTCATCAACGACTTCGACCCGCAGGACGCCGTCAACTACGCCATCGCGGCCTCGATTCTCAAGCTCACCATCAAGGGCGATTCCAACCTGGTGACCGCCGACGAGATCGCCGCCGTGGCCAACGCCGCCGACGGTGGCACCCGCGTCGCCCGTTAATTCGTTCCCCATTCCGCGGGCTGCAGTTTCCCATACCCATACCTCTGCAGCCCGCTCCCCGATTCCTCCGGTCGGGCAAAACCACCAGTCCCATTCCGGTTTTGCCTGGCATTCCCTACACGACTGGTCGCGCAGCCGGTTTTGGAATTGCTTGTGACCCCAAGCAGTGCCTCCGATAACCAGTCCAAAACCGGCTCATGACCAGCCCTTTTAGCAATTACGCGCACTCGCGCGCCGCACATCGAAAGGAACATCATGTTCGATCAGTTCTACACCACGCTTGAGTCCCTGGGCATCGTGCCGGTCGTCGTGCTCGACAAGGTCGAGGACGCCGCTCCGCTCGCCCATGCCCTGATGGCCGCCGGTATGAAGTCCGCCGAGGTCACCTTCCGCACCGCTTGCGCCGCCGAGTGCATCGCCGCTATGGCCGAGGCCGAGCCCGAGATGTGCGTGGGCGCCGGCACCGTCCTGACCGTAGAGCAGGTTGAGAAGGCCCGCGCCGCCGGTGCCAAGTTCATCGTCTCCCCGGGTTACAACGAGGACGTCGTCAAGCACTGCATCGACATCGACCTGCCCGTGCTGCCCGGCACCGTGACCCCCTCCGAGGTCACCGCTGCCGTCAACCTGGGCCTCAAGGTCACCAAGTTCTTCCCGGCAGCCCAGTACGGCGGCCTCAACACCATCAAGGCCCTCGCCGCTCCGTTTGTCGGTCACCGCTTTATGCCCACCGGCGGCGTGAGCACCGCAAACGTCGAGGAGTACCTGAGCTCCTCCGCCATCATCGCCTGCGGTGGCACTTGGATGGTCAAGCCGGCCCTGTTCGCCGACAGCGATTTCTCCAAGGTCGAGCAGATCGCTCGCGAGGCCATGGACGTCGTCAAGAAGGTCCGCGCCTAACCCAGCTCTCTATCGTGGGGGGCGCCCAGACTGCGCCCCCATTTTTGAAGCGGCTCGGAAGCGTGCCGTTTCCGTCACGGACAAGAACCGAAACCGTCTTGTATGCTGATAGAACGTGACGGAAGCGACACGCCCCCGAGCCGCTTTTTCTTGACCGATTAAACTCTTCAACATAGCCCAGAGCGCCAAAACAAATGCGGTGCCGTCTGGGGGAATCGACCACTTGCTTCCGGTCTGTTCCTCCAAACGGCACCGCATCTTTGTGCCCCGGCCACGCCTCAACGCAGTTGCGGTGAAATAGGGACTGTTTGCGCCACCCGGGCTGCAAAACAATCCCTATTTCACCGCAACTTATGAGGGGATAGATTAGATGGACGAATCTTTGGACAGTTCAAAGTAATCGGGATGCAGGGCGATAACTGGGCCCTGCTCCTCGGGCATTAGATGCAGGTGCGTCTGCGCCAGATAGCTCGCCGCATCGGTGTCGCCTTCCTTAATGGCCTCGAGGATTCGGCGGTGTTGCCGACGAATCGGCTCCCAGTCCAGATCCTGCGACACCGCACGCAGCCAGTTGTAGCGCTCAAAATGTGTGTTGATGCTCTTCATCCAATCCCACAGCATGTGGCGACCGGCAATCTCAAAGCACGTCTCGTGGAACAGGTTGTCCAGGTCAAAGAAGTGTCGCGTCTCGCTGTGGTCGAGCGACTCTGACTCAAGGAGAATCTGCTCAAGCTGGTGCTTTTGCTCGGGCGTGGCAGCCGAGCAGCATTTGATCAGCACACTTCTCTCGAGCTTTTCGCGCAAAAAGCAGGCGTTCTCGGCGCGTTCCATGCTGATTTTTGAGACATAGGTACCGCTCTTAGGGCGCGTTTCCACCAGCTCCTGCTCGCGCAGGCGTACAAAGGACTCGCGGATGGGCGTGCGCCCGATCCCCGTCTCCTTTTCCAGACCAATCGCCGAAAGGCGCGTACCGGGCTTGAGCTCGGCATAGATGATCTTGGAGCGCAATGCGTTGTATGCCTGGTCTTGCAGGCTCTGATAATGCTGGTGCTGATCCATAAAGCCCTCGGTTAGTCGAATACCACCCCAGTAATACTATCGCATCGACACGCCCCTCATAAGTTGCGGTGAAATAGTTCCTGCTCGCAGCCTTCAGCAGCAAAACCAGGAACTATTCCACCGCAACTTATGAGGGCGAAGGGGTTTTACAGGTTGGCGATGATTGCCTGGGCGATTTCGTCGTACTGAGCCGGCTCGAGCGTGACGCGACCGGGATTCATGGCGAACACATCGCCAAACTCAAACGGGTCGTCCTTGTACTTGGGGACGATATGCACATGCAGATGATGCATGGCGTCGCCGTAAGCACCAAAGTTGATCTTGTCGGGGTTGAACGCCTTGTGCAGCGCAGCTGCGACGTGACGTACATCGGCCATAAAGGCGGCAGCGTCCTCCTCGGACATGCAGGAGATGTCGTCGACGTGCTGCTTGGAGGCCACGATCACGCGACCCTTGTGGCTCTGCTCCTTAAACAAGATGAGCTTGCTGGCGAGCAGGTCGAGCATGGGGATGCCAAAGGCATCGACGAGCGTGTTGTCGGTCCCGCACATGCAGTACGAGCAATCGGTGTGCTGTTCCATGGTGATCCTTTCGATCTGGGTGAAAGCGTTCGCCGCAATGCGACCGACGGGCGCAACCAAGCTGCCCGGCAGTCCACGACGAACACACGATGCGCTCTCCAACCGTTGCGAAATCGGTTTCGAGTATGTCCTTGCCATGATACCGCCAACGAGTTGTTGCAATTAGGTGAACGTTCACCTTTTTATTATTTTTCTCTTTGCAAAAGGAATCCCGTGCGTATACTAAGGCTCAAACGAAACCGATTTCGTTAAGCGTGGGCAATAGGATGCTAAGACGCACCCTACCATCTTGGCATCTTATTGCCCACACGTTGTCTTTTGCTTTCCTCCCGTCTCGTTGGCCCTTCAGTCCCATTCCGGCACAGCGAGACATTTCCTAGACGACTGACCGTGGGGCCGGCTTTTCTGCTTTTACAGCAGTGCCTCCGATAACCCTCTTTTGCCGGCCCAGGTCAGCCTTTTTATTCACAACCGAAAGGACGGGCAGCAATATGCGACCGCTCATCATCATGAATGGCGAGAAGATCGATTGGTGCCACACCGTCATTAGGATGCTGATGTATCTGGCGGGCGTCGCGACGCTTGCCCTCGGCATGAGCATTCAGACCGCATCGGGCCTGGGCGTCGCCGCGCTTACCTGTTTTGCCACGACGCTGTCCATGCTCACTGGCAAGACACTCGGCTTTTGGATCGCTGCGACCTATGTCGCCTACATCGCCGCACAGGCAGCCATCTTGCGCCGCGAGTTTCAGCCGCGCATTTTGCTCGAGCTCTTTTTCTCAACGCTGATCGGTGGCTTTACCGACTTCTTTATGAACGTTAACCCCCTGCATCCCACCGCTCTACCGGCACAGGTCGCGACCATGCTGCTCTCGCTTGCCATCACCGCGTTTGGCGTAAGCCTCGTCGTCAACATGGGTGTCGTTCCCAACGCACCCGACGGCTTGGTGCAGGTCATTGCCGAAAAACTCAAACGCCGCTTTGGCGATGTGAAGGTCGTATTCGATTGCTCGCATGTCGCCGCCTCGCTCGCGCTGTCGCTGGTTTTTATGCACAACCTGGGCGGCTTTGGCGTCACGACCGCCATCTCGGCACTATTCCTGGGCCATGTCATCAACGTCGCCAACAAGCTGTTCGCCCAGCGCTTTATCCACGCGGCATTCGGAAAATAGCACCACCGCAAGAACCCGCGAGCAACGCTATACGTTGCTATATCTCACTATACGTTGCTATATCTTGCTATACGTTGCTATATCTTGCTATACGTTGCTATATCTTGCTATATCTTGCTATATATCGACCGTTGCCAGCCAACATACGACAGGTCCCAAGCCAACAAAGGCTTGGGCCTGTGTAGCAATATGGCTCTTTTGAGCTACGCGCGTTCGTATTTCGTGGCGCGTCCCGTCCCCTGCTTTACAATCGCGTTTCGTTTGAGCAGAGATTCAAGTGCTGTCAGCGTCCGGGTGCGACTCAACCCTGTCTGCTTCTCAATCTCGCCTCGCGACATAATTCGTCCGCCCGACAAGGCTTTGAGAACCTGGAGCTCTTCCTCAGACCCCTCAAAGGCATCGGTAACGGGCAACGTGACAGCCACCACGCCGCCACGAACGTCAAAGATTGGCTGATTGATTGAATCGCGATAGGCACGCCTAATGCGCGCAATTCCCGTTCCGAACTTCTCGATATAGTCCAGCTTTAAGAAGACCTCGGCAACGATGGGATTTCTGAGCACGGATATCTGCCCATACAGGCATTGCTCCGTCGTCAAGCCAGCGGGCAATGACCCGGGTGAAGTCACAACGACGCGGTCATCGTACAGGGCAATCTGAACATTCGCTTGCACATCCCACGTCCGATGCACCAGGGCGTTTGCAACCGCCTCGCGAAATGCCTCAAGGGGAATCCGGTCGGTCTGAACGCGCTCGAAACCTTCGATGCGTTCATAACGATAGTAGCGTGCGAACATCGCCACGGCCCTATCTACCTGCTCAATTGCAGATAGCCCCGTCGCCGTCTCACGATCTAAAAGCACGTCCTCGGTGTCACCAAAACGAACGCAGTCGATGCCCGGAAATTCGTTTTCGTCCGCCAATATCGCCGCGGCATTGGTATAGCCATCCTTGCCAAGCAAACGAAGCGTTCGCATAATGTCCGGCGTGAGCTCAGAAATGCCCAAATGTTCAATGCACTTGTGCTCGAGCGTGTGAAAGCTCAGGTCCTGGCGAGCCGACGTGAGCGCATCGAACGTCAGGTTACCGCCTTCGAGCGTCAACCTGCCGTACTCAAAACGGTCGACCTCCACCGTGGCCGAATCGTTTCGCCTGTAGGCCTTCCCCTTACTTCGATAGGGTTTGTCCTGTCCCTCATAAACCGTAAGGGTAACGGTACCGTGCTTCTCGTCGGGTTCGAGCGAGTAACGAGGCGCAGGATCCAAGCTGTCATTAATCATATTTTCGATGCGCAGACATTCGGCAACCGGATCTGCAAGACCGACAGCAACGCCCTCGTCATCAACGCCAAACTCAATCTTGCCCGTCCCATAGTTTGCATAGGCGCTCACCGTTTTAAGAAACGTCGGCGTAACGCTTTCCTTGTATTCGACGGTAGGGCTCTCCCTGACAACCATACGCACGGCCCCTCTCTTTTTCATGCTCATTTCAACCGTATTATAAGACGAAAATTGCGCTTTCGTACGGCTAAATGCCAGACGCAAATCGTTTTCGTCCGTCAATACGTCCGCAATCCAGACGAAAAGAGCCCCGAGCTCGCACGAACTCGGGGCTTTTTGTGCCACGCATCTATGAGAGGAGAAATTCGATGCGTACGGGCGCTACTCCATGTAGCCACCCTGGATGGCGGAGACTGCATGCTCGGTAAAGAACTTGAGCGTGCCGGAGGTATAGCGGTTAGCCTTGGGCTTCCAAGCGGCGCGACGCTCTGCCAGGACGGTGTCGACCTCGGCCGGCCCCATCTCCTTGCCGGCAATGCCCACGATGGACAGCGAGCGCTCGGGGATGTTGATCTGGATGAGGTCGCCCTCCTCGATCAGGGCAATCGGGCCGCCCACGGCAGCCTCGGGCGAAACGTGGCCGATAGCCGGGCCCTTGGAGGCGCCGGAGAAGCGGCCGTCGGTGATCAGGGCAATGCTCGCGCCCAGCTCGGGGTCGCTGGCGATGGCCTCGGTGGTGTAGAACATCTCGGGCATACCGGAACCCTTGGGGCCCTCGTAGCGAATGATGACGGCGTCGCCGGGCTTGACCTCGTGCGTCAGGACGGCATGGATGGCGTCCTCCTCGCAGTCGAACGGACGAGCCTTGAGCGTAGCCTGGAACATCTCGCGCGGAACGACGGTGTGCTTAACGACAGCGCCCTCGGGGGCAAGGTTGCCATGCATGATGGCGATGGAGCCGTCGGTGCCGAAGGCCTGGTCGAACGGACGAATGATGTCCTCGCGCTTGAGGTTCCACTTCTCCAGGTAGCGGCCGCACTTCTCGTAGTAACCGTTGTTCTTGAGGTCCTCGAGGTTCTCGCCGAGGGTCTTGCCCGTAACGGTCATAACGTCGAGGTGGAGCATCGACTTGATCTCCTCCATGATGCGCGGCACGCCGCCCGCATAGTAGAAGAACTGTGCCGGCCACTCGCCTGCGGGACGAACGTTGAGCAGGTAGTGGGCACCACGGTGCAGACGGTCGAAGTCGTCGGCGGACATCTCGATACCAAACTCGCGGGCGATCGCGGGGATGTGCAGCAGCGAGTTGGTGGAGCCGGAGATGGCGCCGTGGACCATAATGAGGTTCTCGAAGGACTCCTTGGTCACGATGTCGCGCGGGCACAGGTTGTGTTCGGAGAGCCACACGGACTGACGGCCGGCCTCGCGGGCGAACTCACGCAGATCGGAGCTGGTGGCAGGCAGCAGAGCCGTGCCAGGAAGCATGAGGCCCAGGGCCTCGGCCGTGACCTGCATGGTCGAGGCGGTGCCCATAAAGGAGCAGGCGCCGCAGCTGGGGCAGGCGTTGTGCTTAGCGAACTCGAGCTCCTCGCGGGAGATCTCGCCGCGCTCGTAGCGGGCCGAAATAGCACCGAGCTGCTCCAGAGTCAACAGGTCGGGGCCGGCATCCATGACGCCGCCGGTGACGACGATCGAAGGAATGTTCACGCGGCCCATTGCCATAAGGTTTGCGGGCAGGCCCTTGTCGCAGCTGGCGACAAAGACGCCGGCGTCGAACGGAGTGGCCTTGGCGTGGATCTCGATCATGTTGGCGATCATATCGCGGCTAGGCAACGAGTAGTTGATGCCGTCGTGGCCCTGGGCCTCGCCGTCGCAGATATCGGTGCAGAAGTAACGGGCGCCGTGTCCACCAGCCTCGGCAACACCGGCGCGGACCTCCTCGACGAGCTCGAACAGGCCAGCAGAACCGGGGTGCGAATCGCCGAACGTCGACTCGATGATGACCTGTGGCTTGTCCAGGTCCTCGATGTTCCAGCCAGAGCCCAGACGCAGCGGGTCCATCTCGGGGCTGATGGTGCGGAACTTGCCGGAACGCGGCTGCAGCTTGGCAACCAGATCGGCGGCTTCCTGCTGAATCTGCTCTTTGGTCTTCTCGTCCATGGTGTTCTCCTCTTTTGGTTTGAACGGTTGTACCAATCGTTGGTTAATGGATCAGGTGGTTGTTGGTGCCGGGCGTACGGCTCGGCATAAGTTGCTCGACTAGGCGAAGAACGAGATCACCAGGGCGCAGGCGAGGCCCGTAAGACCGATGATCGTCTCCATGATGGTCCAGGACTTGAGGGTGGTCTTCTCGTCGATCTCGAGGAACGAAGAGCACATCCAGAAGCCGGCATCGTTGACGTGCGAAAGAGCCGTGGCGCCGCCGCAGATAGCAAGGCAGATGGCAGCACGCATGAGCACCGAAGCGCCAGCGACCGCAGGCATGGCGGCCATGATGCCCGACGCCATGGTCATGGACACGATGGAACTGCCGACCGAGGCGCGGACGAGCGCGGCGATGAGGAAGCCGACGACCACGAGCGGAAGCGGGCAGCTCTCGAGCACGGGGCCGATGACCTGGCCCAGGCCGCAGTCCTGCAGCATCCAGCGGATGACGCCGCCGCAGGCGATAACCAGCAAGATCATGCCGACGGGCTTAAGCGAGCGGTCGAGCAGGGCCTTGAGCTCGGCGCCGGAGTAGCCACGGCGGGCGCCCAGCAGGTACATGGCGACAAGCGTGGCGATGGTGAGGGCAACGAACGGCTTGCCCAGGAAGGCGAGAATCGAGGCGACCTGCTCGGGCATGGGGACGTACGAAGACAGCGTGCCCAGCAGAATCAGGCAAAGCGGCGTGAGCACGATTGCGAGCACCATGCCAAAGGAGGGAAGCTCCTTATCGTCGCTCGCGCCCTCGGCGGAGGTGAAGTGCTCGGGGACGTCGGTGAAGATGCGGCCACCCACGTTGCGGCCCCAGACGACACCGGCGACAGCCATGGCGATAAAGGCGGTGGGGATGCCGACGAGAATCATGGTGCCCAGGTCGACGCCGAGCGTACCGGCGACGAGAACCGAACCGGCCGAAGGCGGCACGAAGGCATAACCGGCTGCCAGTCCCGCGAGCAGGGCGATGCCATAGTAGAGGGTCGACTTTTTGGTCTGCGATGCCACGCTAAACGCGAGCGGGATCAAAACGACCACGCCGGCCTCGAAGAACACCGTGGTGCCGATGACCAGGCCGGTGATGCCCAGCGCCCAGCTGGAGTGACCCTGACCAAAGGTGTCAATGAAGGTCTGGGCGATCTTCTTGGCGCCGCCGCTCTCCTCCAGGATCTGGCCGAACATCGAGCCCAAGCCAATGAGCAGTGCGATGTTTTGCAGCGTGGCGCCCACGCCCTTGGTGACGGTATCGGCCACCAGGTCGAGCGGCATGCCGGCACCGATGCCGATCGCAAGCGCCGAAACCATCATCGACAGCACGGGATGCAGCTTGAACTTAATGATGAGCGCAAGCAGCAGCGCAATGCCCACGATGGCGGCAATGACGAGCCTGGTGGGGTCTGCCATAAACGTTGGGTCTGACATCTTTCCTCCAATTCATCAGACCTTTTGAATTCGATTAAAACTATAGCGTGTTTCTAAAAGGTCTGATGTTTCATTTTGAAATTTGTTCGAAATACATCTGATGTATTTGGCGAACGGTCGTATTTGCACTGCGAACGGTATATCTGGGCCGCCCGATTCGGGTTCAACGGCCAATACCATGCCCTTGGTGCGCTAAAATAGCTCAGATGAATTTTGTAATGAGAGGTAGAGCTATGGCCCGCGCCGAATCGGGACTCCCCGAGCAGATTTCCGAGAAAATCATTCAATTGATTCTTGATGAGCACCTTGAGCAGGGCGACCGCCTGCCCAAGGAGGCCGTGCTCGTTGAGCGCCTGGGCGCCGGCAGAAGCACCGTACGCGAGGCCATGAAGCTCCTGCAGTCGCGCAATATCGTGCGCATCAAGCAGGGTTCGGGCACATATGTGGCATCGAACCCCGGCGTTGCCGACGACCCGCTGGGCTTTACCTTTATCGGCGATAAGCAGCGCCTGGCGCGCGACCTGCTCGAGGTGCGCTTTATGATTGAGCCGCAGATGGCGAGCATGGCCGCCGAGCACGCGACCGAAGATCAGATTATGTGCATCCGCGAGCTCTGCGACGAGTCCCAGCGCCTGGCAGAGGCCGGCAAGGACTACTCCGCCGCCGACACCGCATTCCACAACGCCATTGCCGAGAGCTGCGGCAACCTCGTCGTCCCCCGCCTGATGGGCGTTCTCAAGGCATCCGTTCCCCTCTTTATCGACGTAACGGGCAAAAAGCTCGTCGAGGAGACCATCCGCACCCATCGCGGCGTGGCCGACGCCATCGCCGCACGCAACCCCACCGCCGCACACGATGCGATGTATCTGCACCTGGTCTACAACCGCAACATGATCGCGGAAGGCGCACAGGCGAAAAGTGAGTAGAGGGCATCGCAACAACCAATTTCAACCATTCACCTTTTAAAAGTGAACGTTCACCTATTTTTAGGAGAATAGGGGCGTTAATTCCTTTAGTTCTCCTATACTGAGCTTGTATTAGAAGCAAGACTTATATAGATGAACGTTTCTTTTGAAAGGATCGCTATGTCTGATCTTATGGACAGCTTCCGCCTGGATGGCAAGGTCGCGCTCGTGACCGGCGCCACCTACGGCATTGGTATGGCCATTGCCGAGGCGCTCGGCGAGGCCGGCGCCAAGATCGCCTTTAACGCGCGTCACGCCGACAAGGTCACCGAGGCCGAGAAGCACTACCGCGAGCTGGGCTTTGAGGCTCACGGCTACGTGGCCGACGTCACCGACGAGGCCGTCGTCGCCGAGCTCGTCGCCAAGATCGAGGCCGATTTTGGCACCACGCCCGACATCCTGGTCAACAATGCCGGCGTTATCCAGCGCACCCCCATGCTCGACATGAGCGCCGAGGACTTCCGTCGCGTCGTCGACATCGACCTTAACGCCCCGTTCATCGTCTCCAAGGCCTGCCTGCCCGGCATGATCGCCAAGGGTCACGGCAAGATCATCAACATCTGCTCGATGATGAGCGAGCTCGGCCGCGAGACCATCGCCGGCTACGCTGCCGCCAAGGGTGGCCTGAAGATGCTCACCAAGAACATCTGCTCCGAGTTTGGCGAGGCCAACATCCAGTGCAACGGCATTGGGCCTGGCTATATCGCCACGCCGCAGACCGCGCCGCTGCGCGAGACGCAGCCCGATGGCAGCCGTCACCCGTTTGACCAGTTCATCATCGCCAAGACCCCGGCCGCCCGTTGGGGCACGCCCGAGGACCTGAAGGGCCCTGCCGTATTCCTGGCCTCCGACGCCTCGAACTTCGTCAACGGACACATTCTGTACGTGGACGGCGGCATCCTCGCCTACATCGGCAAGCAGCCGCAATAAGGAAACTGGGCGAGGCGGTCGGCAGTTAAGTCTGCTGCTCGGACAGTCCTGCGCAAGACGGAAAGCACATTAAGTGCTTTCCTTTGCGTGCGGAACTCGCGACAGACTTAACTGCCGACCGCCCGCACAGCTCATCGCGGGTCGGTTTTGCCGCCGCCCACGAACAGAAACAAAAAAGAAAACACTTGGTTGAAAGGTTAACTCAAATGAAGATCGCTCTCATCAACGAGAACTCTCAGAACTCCAAGAACCCCATGATCGAGGCTGCCCTTAAGAAGGTTGTCGAGCCCATGGGTCACACCGTCTTTAACTATGGCATGTATGCCGACGCCGACTCCAAGCCCCTCACCTACGTCCAGAACGGCATCCTTGCCGCTGTGCTGCTCAACTCCGGCGCTGCCGACTACGTCGTGACCGGCTGCGGCACCGGCGAGGGCGCCATGCTCGCCTGCAACTCCTTCCCCGGCGTGCTGTGCGGCCACGTTGCCGATCCTCTGGATGCCTACACCTTCGCCCAGGTCAACGATGGTAACGCCGTCGCCATGCCCTTCGCCCTTAAGAACGGCTGGGGCCAGGAGCTCAACCTGGAGTACACCTTCGAGAAGCTCTTTGGCTTTGGCTCCGGCAACGGCTATCCTGCCGAGCGCGTCGAGCCCGAGCAGCGCAACAAGAAGATCCTCGACGGCGTGCGCGCTGTGACCATGCGTCCGCTCGTCGACGTCCTGGGCGAGATCGACCAGGACCTGGTGCGCGGCGCTCTGGCTGGCGAGCACTTCCAGGAGTACTTCTTCGCCAACGCCACCGACGAGACCATCATCGCTAAGGTCAAGGAGCTCCTGGGTCTCTAATCGATCCACGGTCCCTTCCCGTCGAACGCAAGCGGCGGCTGCCCCAACACAGGGCAGCCGCCGCTTTTTGCTATCAACTGGTGCAAAGGGGTCAGGTTTATCTGCACCAACTTGGTGCAAAGTTACCTGACCCCCATGCACCAAGGGGTTGCCTAGAGGGCGCAGGCCACGTTGTAGCCGTCGCCGATGGCGTCGCGGATGTTGCCGCACTTGTTGGCGTCGCCCAGCACGTGGGTGGTAACGCCGGCAGCTGCCAGGTCGTCGGCGAGCTTAGTGTTGGGACGGTAGCCCATCGCCAGCACCAGCGTATCGGCACCCGTGATGGTGTGGATCTCGCCGTCCTTCTCGTAGCTGATAGTGTCCTCGGTGATCTCGGTCACCTTGGCCTCGGTCAGCACGTGAACGCCCTTGGAGAGCATGCGCGTGATAAGTACCGCGCGGCCGGCGCCGCCCTCGTTGGCGGCGAGCGTCTTGGTCATCTCGATGACGGTGACGTCGCGGTTGGCCGGCGACAGGTCGTTGACCAGCGGAGCCAGGTAGTCAGCCGTCTCGCAGCCGACGGTGCCTCCGCCCACGATAACGATCTTCTTGCCCGGGAAGGCGTTGCCGCCTAGCAGGTCGTCAGCCGTCATGACCTGCTTAAAGTTCTGCATAAAGGTCGGAGCGATGGGCTCGGCACCATAGGCCAGGACGACCTCGTACCCGGCGTAGTCACGCTGAATGTCCTCGGCAGAAAGCTCGGTACCAAAGACGCACTTCACGCCGGCCTCGGCCAGACGACGATACTGGTACTTAATCACGCGAGTGAGTTCCTGCTTTGCCGGCGGAACGGCTGCGATGCGCATCTCGCCGCCCGGCTCGTCCTGCTTGTCCACGAGCACCACGTTATGTCCGCGCTTGGCGGCAATGAACGCCGCCTCCATGCCCGCGGGACCGGCGCCCACAACGAGCACGTTCTTGGCCTCGGCGGCGGGCTCATAGCCGGCCTCGTCGCGCTCAACATCGGGGTTGATGGTGCAGGAGATACGCTTGCCGAACATAATGCCGTTCAGGCAGCGCAGACAGCCGATGCAGGGGCGAATCTCGTCGGCGTTGCCGGCGGCCGCCTTGTTGCAGAACTCGGCATCGCACAGGTTGGCGCGGCCCATCATGCAGATGTCGGCGGCGCCGTCCTCGATCAGTTCCTCGGCAATCCATGCCTCGTTAATGCGGCCGACCGTGGCGACGGGAATGTTGACGTGCTTTTTGATCTCGCGCGAGCAGGCGGCGTGCGAAGCCTGCTGCGTGCCGGCGGCGGGAATCGCGGAGCCGCGCTTGATGGTGGTGCCGCCCGACACGTGGATCATATCGACGCCGGCCTTCTCCAGGCGACGCGAGACATAGATCATGTCGTTGAGGGTCAGGCCGCCATCGGTGTACTCGTCGCCCGAAATACGGACATCGATGATGAAGTCCTTGCCGCAGCGCTCGCGAATCTCGGCGATGACCTCGAGCAAGAAGCGCATGCGCGCGTCAAGCGAGCCGCCGTACTCATCGGTACGCTTGTTGTAGAGCGGGGTCAAGAAGCCACCGAGCATGCCGTGGGCGTGCGCCGCATGGACCTCGACACCATCGACGCCGGCCTTCTGCATACGCACGGCAGCGTCGCCAAACTGATGCGTAAGCTCATGGATCTCATCGACCGTGATAGGACGCGGCGCCTCGCGGGCGTAGGACGGGCCCACGAAGGAAGGGGCGATCAGGCGCGGCGTGCCCGGGATGTTAAAGGCCATATAGGCGGGGTGGAAGAGTTGCGGCATGATCTTGCAGCCGTACTCGTGCACGGCGGCGGCGAGCTTTTCCCAACCGGGAATGAACGTGTCGTCATAGCAGCACATATCGCCCGGCAGATAGGTATAGGTGGGCTCGACCGTCACGACCTCGGTGATGATGAGGCCCACGCCGCCCTTCGCGCGGGCGCGGTAGTGGTCGACCAGGTCGTCGGTCACATAGCCGTGGTCGGCCAGGTTGGTGGACACCGGCGGCATAAAGACACGGTTCTTGACCTCGGTCGTACCGACCTTGATCGGGCTAAAGAGCATCGGATAGGCGGAGGACTCCATACAGGCTTCCTTTCGTTTGAGCCGCGTGGCGGCACTTGCTGATTCCCCTATCGTACCAGCAACCGCCCGGCGCACAGCCGCACGCACTCCCCTACCTTTTGCTCGACCCACAAAAAAGTTGCGGTGGAATACGGAGCAATTGAGGCGTCTGACAGCCAAAACAGTCCGTATTTCACCGCAACTGATAAGGGCGGGATGGGTTAGAGGCCCAGGTAGGATGTCATGCCTTCGACGGCGAGCTTGGCGCCGGCCACGGCATGGACCACGGTGAGCGGGCCGTTGACCACGTCGCCGGCGGCAAAGACGCCGGGCACGGTGGTCATGCCGTGCTCATCGACCGAAAGCAGGCCGCGATGGTCGGTCTCCAGACCGCCCGTTGTAAGCACGAGCTTGTCCTTGGGCACCTGCGAGGCCGCGATGACGATGGTATCGGCCGCGGCATGGTCGAGCTCTTCCTCGTAGCCCACCACGTTGTTGTCCTCGTCAAAGATGGCCGTCTCGAACACGGGGCCGTTATCGTCGATAGCGCAGATGGCCTTGCCGCACACGATCTCGGCACCGTCGAGCTCGGTCAGCTCGACCTCATCATCGATGGCAGAGATATGGCGCGAACGGGCATACACGGTGACCTTGCGGGCACCCGAGCGCAGGGCGGTGCGGGCCACATCCATGGCCACGTTGCCGGCACCGATAACCGCCACGTTCTGCCCGATCGCCACACTTGTGGGATCGACCAGATAGTCGATACCAAACAGCACGTTACCGCGCGACTCGCCGGGAATCCCCAGCTTGCGGGCACGCCAGGTACCCGTGCCCACAAAGACCGCGTCGTAGCCGTCACGCAGCAGGTCATCGATATGCAGCGCGCCGCCGATGGTGGTCGAGGGGCGCACGCGCACGCCGAGTGAGCACATCACGTGGCGGTACTTTTGCACTAGCGAGCGCGGCAGACGGAACTCGGGGATGCCGTACTCCAGCACGCCGCCGATCTCGGGGCGCTGCTCAAACACGGTGACCGCGCAACCCAGCTGGGCCATCTTAATCGCCACGGTAATACCAGCAGGGCCCGAGCCGACCACGGCGACCTGCTTGCCGCACGACGGCGCAGGCTTCCACTCCTTGCGGTCGAGGTAGGCCGTGGAGATATAGTTCTCGATGCTCGAGAAATGCACCGGCGTGCCCTTGCGACCCTGAACGCACGAGCCCTCGCACTGGCCCGAATGGTTGCACACCATAGAGCAGACCGCGCTCATCGGGTTGTTCTGGAACAGCAGCTCGCCTGCTTCCTCCAGACGACGCTGCTTAAACAGATCGATGACCTGCGGAATGGGCGTCTGCACCGGGCAGCCTTTGATCTGGCAGAACGCCTTTTTGCAGCCCAGGCAACGATTTGCTTCCTCGACAATGTGGATAGCCACGCGATTCCCCTCTGATTCGCATCAACACAATAACGGGCAGTTCCAGATGCTGCCCAGTACCGGCTAGCCCAGCCGTCCATAGCGGCCGCCAGCCACGCTACATCTCCCGATGCGCGCCTTCGCAACGGGCAGACATACGCTCGAGCGTCGTCAGGCAACCGGCAACCGTCGCCGGCACGCTGTTCTCGACCACACACGGAATACCCGGGCAGGCAGCGGCAGTCCAGGCAACGACGGGCTCGAAGTCGTAACGACCCGTCTCGCCCACGCCGTGGCACACCAGACGCGAGCCCGTGTCATCGCACCAGCCGGCCTCGTCCTCGTTATCCACGACCTCGTAGTCCTTCGCGTGCAGCACGCGTACCTTGCTGCCGCACAGGTAGAGCATGTCCGACGTGATCTCCTGCGCCTCGCCGACAACGCTCGGATGTAGCAGCGACACCGGGTCGTAAATCACGCCGAGCGCCGAGCTCGGCACGCGCTCGAGCACCTCGCGGCAACGCTCCGGCGTGTTAACCGTCTCATTCCAGCCGGGCTCAATCAAAATCTGCCCGCCCATGGCTTCGGCGCGTGTGCAGACATATTTGAGGCCCTCCACAAACGCATCGAGTGCCTCGTCGGTCATTCGGTCGTCCGCCACGCGATTCTGCGCGTTGGGACGACCGGTCTCGGTACCCACTGGGCAGCCGCCCAGCATCTTGGCAAAACGCAGGCACGCCTCGTACTCGGCATAGTTATCCAGCAACTGCTGACGGTCGGGCGTCGCCAGGTTTTTATAGCAGCCCAGCACGGCGACCGAAACGCCAGCCTCGTCGAGCACCGAGCGCAGGTGGTCGGCAAGCTCGCGCGTAAGGCCCAAGCGGTTGATGCCCATCGACTTATAGAGCACCTTGCTCGGCAGCTGAATGCACGAAAAGCCCAGCTCACCAGCCATGCGAATGCGCTCCTCGACCGTTCCCTGCGGAAGGTCGTGCAGACGGACGCCCGGAGTAATGGCTCCCACGCTATTCACATCCCTTGCAAGCGTTGATGCCCGGGGTGTATCCGCCAAACGGGTCCTCGATGGAGCACACGCCCGAGGGGGCCAGCGGGTCGCGCTTGCCGGCCAGCTTGTCGTGGTGCATGGTCTCGATATAGGCCAGCACCAGCGGCGCCACGCCCTTCGCGTCGTTTTTGACGATGGGCTCGCTCATGTAGTAGCCAAAGGTGCCCTCGCGGTGCGTGGTGTTGCCCAGGCCCGCGACCAGGCAGATGTTGTCGAGTGCCAGCTGCCCATCATGCTCGGACAGGCAGGTCTCGCAGATGCCGTCGAAGGCGCGGCGGCCATGCTGGTAGTAGCGCTCGCCCAGCACGCCCAGGCGCACGCCCTTCATGATGGCGTTGGCAAAGATAGCGCTGCCGCTCTCCTCCAGGTAGTTGGGGGCGATGTTGGGCAGGTTGATGACCTGGTGCCACATGCCGGTCTTCTCGTCCTGATACGGCAGCATGGCGTCGATCAGGTCGTGGAACATCTTGCGGATCTCGTCCTTCTCGGCCGACATCGAAGGCGGCATGAGCTCCCAGGTATCGATGAGCGCCATGGCAAACCAACCCTCGGCACGCAGCCAGAAGTTGGCCGAAAGGCCGGTGACCGGATCGCACCAGAACTGCTTGCGGCTTGCGTCGTAGGCGTGATAATACAGACCGTTGAGCGGGTTGCGCATAAGGTCGTGCACGACTTGGAACATATGGAAGCTGTCCGAGCAGGCGCGGCGGTTGTGGAAGCTCAGCTCGTACTGCATGTAGAACGGCTGCGCCATGTACATGCCGTCGAGCCAAATCTGGTTGGGGTAGACGGCCTTGTGCCAAAAGACGCCCTCTTTGGTGCGCGGCTGGGTCTCGAGCTGACGGTAAATGGTGTCCATGGCGGCACGGTATTTGGGCTTGCCAACCAGGTCATACAGCTTATAGAGGGTCTTGCCCGCGTTGACGTTGTCGAGGTTGTACTCCTCGGGGTTGTAATGCTTGATGGTGCCGTCTTCCTGGACAAAGAAGTCGATGTAGTCGTCGGCGAAGGTCAGGTAGCGCTGCTCACCCGTGATCTCGTACAGCTCGATGAGCGCCTTGATCATGCAGCCATCGATGTAGTTCCAGGTGTTCTCCTTGCCGGCACGGAGCTTTTCGATGTTCCAGGCCGGCGCCTGCGGCGTGGAAGTCTCGATCAACTGCTCGATGTAACGGTCCAGAATCTGATTGCAACCCATTGCTGTCCCCTCTGACGTTAATGATGGGTGAACGTTAACCTTAGTGTAACGCGAACGGGGAATGTAGGGTGAACGTTAACCCTACATTCCCCGCGAACGGCAGACTTTTAGCGGCAAACGGCAGCTAAGCCCGCAGCAATGCGATGCGCCAAGCGCTCATAGCCAGCCGGGCTGTAGTGCAGGCCGTCGGGCATATAGAGCTCGCGGTGCTCCGGCAAGAACGGGCTGATGCCGCTCTGTGCGTACAGGTCGATTACCGGCACCGAGTAGCGGTTGCAAACCTCGAGCATCGCCTGCACGTACGCGCTCTGCGTCAGCCCCAGATGGTTGAGCTCGTTGCTCGCCGGAATATCCTTCTCGTGCTTACCGCTCGTCTTGCACGGCGTCATAAACACGAGCTTTGCCTGGGGCGAGCGCGCCGTGATGGTTCGGATCAGATAATCGACCGCGCCATAGAACTCATGCACATCGGTGCTGCCCAACTCGCCGAGCGGCACGTTGCGGCTAAAGTCGTTGACGCCGCCAAAGACGACATAGATATCGGCCGCGTCGTCGATACCGTCCAGGCGCTCGACAAACGAATCGGCGCGGTCGGCCTTGATGGCAATACGCGAGCCCTTGATGCCAAAGTTTTCGACGGTCGCACCGCCCAGCAGCGCGCCCAGGTGCGTGGTCCAGGAGATGTCGTTGCCGCCTGCGCCGCATCCGTTGTCACCCCATGTGGTCGAATCGCCAAAGCAGCAGATGGTCGATTCGCTCAAGGTCTTCGTCGGTTTCATGTTTATACTCCTCCCCGCCCAAGCGGCGGTCTTTGGTCTTATCAGTCATTACCGTTTGCTCGTGCATTGCCCATGGCCTACGAACAAACCCCGGCAGCATGCTCGCCGAGCCACTCGATGTCCTCGGCAAGATGCGCAACGCCCAAATGGTGCCCGCCCGGGCAAACCTCGTGCGACAGGCCGTCGGCATGCCCCACGAGCTTATAGGCATCGCGAACGATATCGAGCTGCTCGTCCACGTTCGCAAGCCCACGGGCACCGTTAAGATGATCGCCTTCGCAGCTCTGCACCAACAGCGGGCGCGGAGCGATAAGCGAGGCGATGTCACCCATATCGAGCAGGCGCCACAGCCCCGGCACATAGTTGCAACTGCAGTTGCCGTTGAGGTGCAGCAGCGAATCGTCGACGCCGTACAGATAGCCCGAGACAAACGCCTTGCGCACGCGCGGGTCGAGCGCCGCCAGGTACAGCGTCATGTATCCGCCGCCCGAAAAGCCAAAGCAGCCCAGGTCGTCCATGGCAATGTCGCCGCGCGCCTCCAGGTAATCGATCAGGCGCATGTTGTCCCAGGCGTTGAGGCCCGCGACCGTAAGGCCCAGCGGCTCGGCCATGCGCGCCTGGTTTAGACACGTACCGCGCAGGAAGCTGTTCTCGTCGTCGCCCTGACCCTTCCAGTCGCGACGGTATCCCCAGCCGCGGGCGTCGGGGCAGACGGTCACATAGCCCATGCGTGCCAGACGCAGGCCGTAGTCGTAGTTGAACTTACGCACGGCGTCGTCGACCGCCGGCACGCCCATCACACCCGCAACACTTGCGGCTCCGGCGCCCTGGTGGCCATGCGGGCAGATATAGCAGCGCTTGCGGCCGTGCGCATCGAGCTTGGGCGCCTGCGGCTCCAGTAGGTAGAACGGCATCCAAACGTCACGCTCCACCTGCAGCATCGCATGGGTGCGCACGATACCGCCGGCAATCCACACCCGATCGAGCTCGCGTACCTCAATCGGTGCGCGATCCATAAGCGATAAGCCCAACAGGTCAAACAACCGAGCCCTCGTCGCAATCTGCCATGCCTCAAAGTCACCGGGCGTCGCGCCCTTAAACGCGGCGGAACGGCCCTCTCGCTTAAGACGGTCGCGAAGCGCCGGCTCATCTTCGTAATAGGTGTCGATATGCACCGTGCGACCGTTATCGGAAAGGCCAGCGGTCTCCACGGTGTCGCCCGAGCCGCCCTCGGGGTCCCAGCCGTCCGCACCGGCAAGCACTTGCTCGCGAGCATACCGGGCAGCGGCTGCAGCATCGAGCTCGCGGGCCCATGGTACCCAGCCGGCAGTATCGCCCGCCGGGCCATGCAGGATTGCGCCGGCGTAGCATGCCCTCTCGTGCACCGCCGGCTTATTCCAATCCCACCAGCCTTCGCACTTGATGTGCTGTCCCAGCCAGCAATCGATCAACACGGTCTGTGCCCACTCGCGCCAAGAACGACCCAGATAGACCGTATCCGGCGCCACGTCCTGCGGAGCCGTAAACGAGCAGCCGTGGAACACAAAACCGTACGGCTCCCCTTCGGGCGTCGATGCCGCCGTCACATAGCCGTTCACGTCCATATTGCGGTTGAGCGACCGAATCTCGCAGCCCTCAAAGTAGGCACGCGCCCCACCAAAGATAAAGTCGACGTCGCCGGCGATAAGGCAGCGACGATAGTACTGCCGGCCCACGCGGCGTGGCGCAAACTGCTTGGGGCCGATAAACCCGCCCGGCTTTACCTCGCGCGGCGGCAGCGGGCCCGCAAACAGCGTGTCCTGGCGCCCCAAAATGCGGCAGGCATCGACAACCAGGCGGTCACCATCGGCATACAGGGCAATCGCCTGGCCTACCTCGCGCCCGTCGCCGGCATCGTTGACGATCGTGAGGTTCTCGAGCCGCACGTCGTCGGCATCGACCAAAACGGTATAGGTCCTAAACGTGCCAAGCGTGCCGTCGACACCCGATCCGTCCTCCGAGGGCATCTTGGCACCCAGGCTGCCCACGATACGCACACTGTCAGCCGTCTCGCCCACCAACGTCACATGCGGTCGATGAATCTCGACCCGCTCGCGATACTCACCCGGATCGACATGAATCCTCACCGGTTGTTCAGCATTCGGATAGAGCTGATCGGCTGCCGCCAAGGCATCGGAGATGCTGCGGTATGCCCCCTCACGCTCGGTCGATACTTCAAAAACTTGTTCTTCAATCATCATCAGTCGCTACGCCCTTTCGTCGCGGATCGCCTACGCTGCAGTTCCGGCATATAAAGAGCACGTGCGATGGGTCGGGAAGGCCCCGTCCATCGCACGTCGTAACATGCCGGATTCGATTGTTTAAGAGCAGACGCTTACGCGCGCACAACCTTGTCGACGTTTTGGAGCTGCAACTCCTCGCCGTCCTGGCCTTCGATGCTCACATTCTGCAAGTCGAGCACCTTGACGTTTTGCGCGATGATGCCCTGGCGCACCATGGGCTCAACGCCGCAGGCCATAGCCGGGACAAAGGGCTCGGCATCCGGCGCGAAGGTCACATGGACGTCCTGGAACGTCAGGCGCGTCACCTTGCTCTCGGGCAGGCCCGTGATGTAGGCCACGGCAGCATGGCAGTTGGTCGCCTCGATATCGCGGAACGTGGTGGCGCCAAAGCCGGGCGTGCGGTCGTCAACGGGCAGCGCCTCGCGGTTCTGGACGTAGTCGGTCTTGCCGTCCTTGTCGCAGAAGTAGAACGAGTTGACCACGAAGGGCGTGAGGACCTCGTCCATGCGAATGTGCTCGAAGGTGATGCCCTCGTTGACGGCGTCCTTGCCGCGGCCGCGACGAGTCTTGACGCGCAGGCCGCGGTCGGTGCGCTCGAACAGGCACTTGCTCACGGTAAGGTCCTTGATGCCGCCGGCGGCCTCGGAACCCAGGACCACGGCGCCGTGGCCATCGTGCATGTAGCAGTGCGAGATCAGCACGTCGTGCGTTGCGGGGCGAAGCTCGGGCTCAATGCCCAGCTTGCCGCTCTTGATGGCGATGCAGTCGTCGCCCACCGAGAACTGGCAGCCCAAGATGCGAACAAAGCCGCAGCTCTCGGGATCGAAGCCGTCGGTGTTGTGGGAGTTCTTGGGACCCTCGATGGACAGGCAGAGTGCATCGACGTGCTCGCACAGGATGGGATGGATGTTCCACGCCGGGCTGTTGCGGACGGTGAAGCCGGCCAGGCTCACGTTCTCGCACTCGGACAGGAAGATCATACGCGGACGGGCGACCTCGCGGCCCTCCTCGGGACGGAAGATATTCTTAAAGTCCTTGTTCCACCAGTTGTCCTCGGCAAAATCGGTCTGGCCGTCAATTGCACCGCGGCCATAGATGCACACGTCGTGCACGCTCAGGCCGGTAAAGGTGGAGCAATAGGTTGCAAAGCTCTCGCCTTCCCAACGGCCCAGCGGGGTCATGTCGGTACCGGCGTAACCGGCGCCCTCGTCGCCCTTGACCGTACCGGGGATGTAGGCAAGCGCCGCGCGGTCGTGGCGGGCCAACAGCACGGCACCCTCGGCAAGCTCGATGTTGATATGGCTCTTGAGGAAGAGCGACTTGATGCGGTAGTTGCCGGCGGGAATCAGCACGCGACCACCCTTGGGACAGGCCATGATGGCGACCTGGATGTTGGTGGTGTCGTCGTGCTTAGCATCGCCCTTTGCGCCGCAGTCGCAAACGTTAATGGTAAAAGGCTCTGCCGGCGTGGTGACGCCCACGCTCAGCTCGCGCTCGCCGCAGACGAAGCGAACCAGGTTGCGCTTGCCGGGAACCAGGCCGTCGACATAGGTCTCGACCGTGTTCGTGGTGCCGGCGGGCTCGTCGTTGACAAAGATCTCCCACGTATCGGCGCAGGTAAAGTAGCCGCCGTCGTCGAGCTCGATCACGGCCGCGTGGGCGTTGCGCCAGATAACGTTCGTCTCCATGGATTTCTCCCTCAAAAAGATTCTCTAAAAGTTAATTGTACGCTGTTGCAAAAAAGGGCCGTACCTGCCGGCGGATATCCGGTGGCACGGCCCTGTGGTTTGGACGATAGGCTAGCCCTACTCGGCGGGCGTCACGCTGCCGTCCTGGAAGCCAACGTTGTTGTGAGCGAAGCAGTCCTCATACTTGAAGCCGGAGAGCTCCTCGCAGAGCGCCTTGACCTCGGGCTGGACATCGGCCATCTTGCCGCCCTCCTTGACGCGCTTGATCTCGTCGCAGAGGATGTCGCACTGCTCCTTGTCGATCTTGATGCCGCGGGCAAGGACAGCTGCGAGCAGGAAGAAACCGGCGCAGCCGATGAGCATGTAGCCGCAGATGTACAGAGGCACGGTTGCGGGCTGGGTCACGGCGTCGCTGTTGCCGGCGGTCTGAATGAAGCCGGAGGCAGCGAGGACGATAGCCCATGCGTTGACGGCGACAGCCTGGGCGATCTGCTGGCAGAGCTGCTGAGCGGAGCTGTAGATGCCCTCGCGGCGACGCAGGGTGATGAGCTCATCGACATCGGGGATGTAGTTGAGCAGGACGTCGGGCAGATACTGGAAACCAACGTAGAAGAACTTCCAGATGGCGAAGATGATGGGGTAGGCGATCATGGCGATGGCGACCGTGGAGGTGCCGTTGATCTGACCAAAGGCGAAGTAGTTGTACGCGATGATGCACGCGGCGCAACCGACGTTGGCCAGGTACCAAGACTTATGGAAGCCCTTCTTGGCCATGAGGGCAACCCAGATAGCGGTGCAGACGATAGCGACGACCTTGCCGGGCATCTCCATCACGGACTCGTAGGACTTAGGAATCTGCAGGCAGTAGACGATGAAGAAGGACAGGCAGGCGGACCAGCAGGCAGCAGCGAGCTTCGTGGAGACCTGTGCGTACAGAACCTTACGGAAGGACTTGTTGCGGAAGGTGGAAACGACGTCGATGAAGAACTTCTTGATGCCCTCGCCGACGCTCTCGATCTTCTCCTGAGCGACCTCCTCGGGGGTGTGCTCCCAGGTGGACAGGTAGACGCAGAGCAGCGAGATTGCCATGACCGAAGCGTTGATCGAGGCGATGATGAAGTAGCTGAACGGGTTGGTCTCGCCGAAGGTACCAAAGCCGAAGCCGACGAGCGCAGCCATCAGGAAGCCGGCAGCGTTACCAAAGAGGTGCTTGTAGCCGGTGAGGTACGTACGCTCCTTGAAGTCGTCGGTCATCTCGATGGTCAGCGGCGACAGGTTGGCGGTGCAGAACGTGTACGCGACGTTGTAGATCAGGTACAGCGCGAAGTAGTACGGGAAGCCGAACGGCGTGGCGACGAAGATGAGCGGCTCGGCGATCATCATCGGGATAGCCAGCAGAATCCAGAAACGGCGACGACCGAAGATGCGGCCGATCTTGGTGGCGTAGAAGTTATCGGCCACGAAGCCCATCAGCGGGCAAAGGATGGCGTTGAGGTAAATGGCGAACGAGCTGATCAGAGCAGCCTCGCCTGCGGAAAGGCCGCACTCCGTGGACAGGAACAGCACCATGTAGCTGTGCGTAAAGCTCAGGGCACCGGAGTTGAGCATACCGCCCATACCAAAGCCCAGGCGCGTCCAGAATGTGATCTTGCGCTTTTTGCCGATCTTGTTAGTCATCGAGCTCCCTCTCTTTTCTCGATTGTCTTGGAACAAGACATTGAAGTCCACACCGACGTCTGTCTGCATCTCGTTCAGGGTGAACGTTTAGTTAGATTATGCGCGATTCCTTACGTGAGGTGAACGTTCACTTGCATATTATCCCCGAACGGTCGATTTTTACCGCTGAACGGACACATTTGAGGCCCATGGCCCTATTTTTTGCTGGTAAAGATGTCATATGGGACAAATAGAAAAAGGTGAACGTTTATTATGATTTCCTTTTTCATGCACACCGTAAGCAAAACGGTCCCGCCGGGACTACTCCCGACGGGACCGTTATATAGGAACTATGCTCGGATGCGCTTGCCCCTACAGGCAGACGCCGTCCTTCCAGATGCTGATCTCGTGGCAGCCGCGACGCTCGGCACTCGTAAGTTTGCCGCTCGCCGTCTCAAGCACCAGCTGGAACAAGTCCTCGGCAGCCTCATCGAGCGTACGCTCGCCCGTAGCCACCACACCGGCGTTAAAGTCTATCCAGTTGGCCTTGTGGTCGCACAGGCGCTGATTGGTGAATACCTTGAGGGTGGGCGCCGGCGCGCCAAACGGCGTACCGCGACCGGTCGAGAACAGGATCACATGGCAACCGGCGGCGGTGAGCGCCGTGGTCGACACCATATCGTTGCCCGGGCCGCACAGCATGTTCAGGCCATGCTTGGTGGCCTGGCCGGCGTACGGCAGCACGTCGACGATGGGCGCGGAGCCGCCCTTTTGCACGCAACCGCAGCTCTTGTCCTCGAGCGTGGTAATGCCGCCGTCCTTGTTACCGGGGCTCGGATTCTCGTAGACCACCTCACCGTGGCTGATGAAGTAGTCCTTAAAGCCGTTGAGCATATCGGAGGCGGCGTTAAAGACCTGCTCGTTCTCGCAGCGGTCGAGCAGGATGCTCTCGGCGCCAAACATCTCAGGCACCTCGGTCAGTACCGACGTGCCGCCACGCGCGACGACCATATCGCTCACGCGACCGATCGTGGGGTTGGCGGTAATGCCCGAAAGACCGTCGGAGCCGCCGCACTTAAGACCGATAACCAACTCGGAAGCTGGAATGGGCTCGCGCTTGGCCTGCTTGGCGAGGTCGGCCAGCTCGGCCAGGATCTTGTGGCCCTCGACCTGCTCGTCGGCAACGTCCTGGCAGGTGAGGAAGCGGACGCGCTCGTGATCGAAGTCACCGAGCTCGTCGAGCACCTGCTGATGCGTGCAGTTTTCACAACCGAGCGACAGGAACAGCACGCCGGCGGCATTGGGGTGACGCGAGAGCGCCACCAGCAGACGACGCGTCTGGGCGTGGTCGGCGCCGGTCTGCGAGCAGCCGAAGGGGTGCGGGAAGTAATAGACGCCCTCGAGCGAGCCCTCGACCAGATCCTGAGCCTGCTCACACATGGCGCGTGCGACCTCGTTGACGCAACCGACCGTGGGGATGATCCACAGCTCGTTGCGCGTGGCGACGCGGCCGTCGGCGCGGCGGAAGCCCATAAAGGTCTCGGGCTCAATGGGATCCACGACCGGATGCGTGGGGTTGTAGGTGTACTCGACCTCACCCGAAAGGTTGGTCTTCACATTGTGTGTGTGAAGCCACTGACCGGGTTGGATGTCGCCCGTCACGTGTCCGATGGGCAGGCCGTACTTGATGACGTCCTCCCCCGCGGCAATCGCGCGCACGGCCATCTTGTGGCCCTGCGGGATATCCTCCACGGCCACGACCTCGCCCACGCCGGGGACCGCGACGGCGGTACCCTTGGCGAGCGGCGACAGCGCAACAATCACGTTATCGGCCGGATTGATCTGGATAGTGTTCATTACAAAGAGTCCTAACCCTACAGGTTGAGCAAAAAACGAGCGGCGCCCACCGGTTGGCCGGCGGGCGCACAAAAGGATTTAGGCCTGGGCGTTGGCGAATGCCTGCTTGACGCCCTCGGCACGCACGACCGCGAGCGCGTTGACGACAAACTCCTCAAGACCGGCGATCTGAGTCAGGTCCTCGCCCCACATCTGCTCGTTGGTGAGCACGTCGTGCACCAACTCGGCATCGTCGGCGCCGGCGTGGGCGGCGTAGAAATCGAGCACGAAGGCGTCGTCCTGAGCGGTGTACTCGGTGCCGTCGGCGCGACGCAGGTGCAGGCCGTCGCCCTCGCGGGCAACGAGCTCCTGCGTGTAGAACGCGATGAGCGTGGCCAGGCTCGTGGACAGGCACTTGGGCAGGTTACCGGTCTCGGCAACATAGTCCTTGAGCGTGGGCAGGTCGCGGGCACGCCACTTGGCAGTGGAGTTGAGGCAGATGGAGAGCAGCGCGTGGTCGATAAACGGGTTATCGAAGCGGTTCTCGACGGCGGCGGCAAAGGCCTTGCAGTCCTCGACATCCAGGTCGGCGGCAAGCGTCGGGATGACCTCGTCGTAGAGCATGGTGTTCATAAAGCCGCGGATGGTCTCGTCGTGCATGCAGTCGCGCACGATGTCAAAACCGGCAACCCAAGAACCCGGAACAAAGGCGGTATGGGCACCGTTAAGGATGCGGACCTTGCGCTTCTTGTACGGGGTGACGTCGGGGGTCACAAAGACGCCCGGCAGGCCGGCCTTCACGAAGGGCAGACGCTCCTTGAGCGACTCATCGCCCTGGATGCCCCACATCTGGAAGGGCTCGCGCACGGCCAGGAAGGGATCCTCGTAGCCCAGACGCTCGGCAACCGCAGCGGCCTCCTTGGGATCGCGGATGCGGCCGGGAACGATGGTGTCGACGAGCGTGGTGCAGATGGTGCAGTCATTGGCCATCCACTGCGAGAACTCGTCCTCCCAGCCCCAATCGCTCACGTACTGGTTCATGATGCGCAGCAGCTCCTCGCCGTTGTGGTCGATGAGCTCGCAGGCGAGCACGATGACGCCCGGCTTACCGGCAGCCCAGCGGTTGTGGAGCACCTGGGCCAGCTTGGCCGGGAAGCTCGCGGGCGGCATGTCATCGGCCTTGCAGGACGGATCGTAGGCGATGCCGGCCTCGGTGGTGTTGGAGACGATGATCTCCAGGTCGTCGGAGACGGCGACCTCCATCATGGCGCGGTAGTCGTCCTCGCGGTACGGGTTGAGGCAGCGGCTGCAAGCGCTGATCACGCGGGACTCATCGACCGTGTTGCCGTTCTCCTTGCCGCGCACCAGCACGGTGTACAGGTCGTCCTGGGCATTGATGCCGTCGGCAAAGCCAAAGGCACCGCTGATGGGCTGCACCATGACGACCTTGCCGTTCCAGCCGGTGGCCTCGTTGCCCATGTCAAAGAAGCGGTCCACGAAAGCGCGCAGGAAGTTGCCCTCGCCAAACTGCAGGACCTTCTCGGGGGCGTCCTTGGGCAGCACGTAACCCTTATAACCGATCTTCTCGAGCGTCTCGTAGCTGATGTTCTCCATCTATGTATCTCCTTAGGCGTTTGTTAGCGTGAAAGCTTGCCGGAGGCGCCGCGTGTGGCGACGGCGCTCCCGAGTTCGGTGTGGCTCGGTGCGGATTTAGGCCTCGACGGTGTCCAGGTCAAAACCGAAGTAGCGGACGGAGTTGTTGTAGCTGATGTCGCGCACGATGGTGCCCAGCAGCTCCATGTCGGCCGGATACTTGCCCTGCTCGACCCACTCGCCGATCACACTGCACAGCACGCGGCGGAAGTACTCGTGACGCGGATAGGACAGGAAGGAACGGGAGTCGGTGAGCATGCCGACGAAGTTGCCCAGAACGCCCTCGTTGGCAAGGGCCGTGAGCTGCTCGCGCATGCCGACCTCGTTGTCGTTGAACCACCAAGCGGAACCGTTCTGGATCTTGCCGGCAGTCGGGGCCTCCTGGAAGCAGCCCATGACGGTATCGATCATGGTGTTATCGATGGGGTTCAGGCTGTACAGGATGGTCTTGGGCAGGCCGCAGGTCTCCTGGATGGAGTTGAGGAAATCGGCGAGCTGGTCAGACGGCGTGTAGTTGGAGATGCAGTCGTAACCGGTATCGGGACCGAGCTTGGCGAACATGGCACGGTTGTTGTCGCGCTTGCAGCCAAAGTGCAGCTGCATGGCCCAACCCAGGCGGACATACTCGCCGGCGACAAACTGCATAAAGGCGGTCTTGTACTTAAGGACCTCTTCCTCGGTGAGCGGCTCGGCAGCCAGGCCCTTGGCGAAGATGGCCTCGATCTCCTCGGCGGTAGCCGGGACATACATGACGTAGTCGAGTGCGTGGTCGGAGGCGCGGCAGCCCAGCTCGTGGGCAACATCGTAGCGCTTGGAGATGGCGGCCTTCATGCCCTCGAAGTCGTTAACATCGACGCCGGCGACCTCGGAGAGGTGCCTGCAGTAGTCGGCGAACTCCTGGCCGCGCTCGATGCGCAGGGCGGCATCGGGACGCATGGCCGGGACGACCTGAACGTCAAAACCGTCGTCGGCGGCAATCTTCTTGTGCCACTCAAAGCTGTCGGCGGGGTCGTCGGTAGTGCAGATCATGCGGACGTTGGACTGCTTGATCAGGTTGCGGCAGGTAAAGCTGGCCTCGGCGAGCTTAGCGTTGGCGAGGTCCCAGACCTCCTGGGCGGTATTGCCGTTGAGGACGCCCTCGTAGCCAAAGAAACGCTTGAGCTCCAGGTGGCTCCACTCAAAGACGGGGTTGCCCACGCAACGACCCAGGGTCTCGGCCCACTTCTGGAACTTCTCGCGAGCAGGGGCATCGCCGGTGATGAAGCGCTCGTCAACGCCGTTGGCGCGCATCAGGCGCCACTTGTAGTGGTCGCCGCCCAGCCAAACCTCGGTGATGTTCTCAAAACGCTTGTCATCCCAGATCTCCTTGGGAGAGATGTGGCAGTGGTAGTCGACGATGGGCATGCCCTCGGCAAAGTTGTGGAACAGCTCCTCGCCGGTCTTGGTGCTTAGCAGGAAATCCTGATCGTCCATGAAGTTTTTCATCAAACAACCCCTCTGTTGGCGGAGCGGGTGCACCGTGCGCCCGTTATCCTCTAGGTGAACGTTCACCATCTTAGTGCATTTGTTACGTACAGGTGAACGTTCACCTAACCACCATGGGGTGAACGGTCGATTTTGCCCGTTCAACGGTTACTGGAGCCGTGACTTGTATGTATTGCGAATTGGCAGGCGTCCCCGAATACCGAACTTGAGCGCTTTGGCCAGGTGGGTCATGTTCCGCCGTGCATTTTTGGGAGTATTCAGCATCGGAGCGCACCGCGCACCGTCTTCGAAGCCCTATCTGATGCCCATATTGCGCCCAATCGGCATAAATAAGTGCCCCCGATGGCGAATTACGCCATCGGGGGCACTTAAAACAGTCGTCCTAGCCTCTTTCGGGACACGCCATTGCTGAATACTCCAAAAAATGCACGTCGCAAGAGGGGGTACCTGACTAAACGGCTAAATTCCCGCAAGCTCGCAGTAGCGGTCGACGTTGCTGGCAAACACCATCTCCACAGCACCCTTCTGCACGGGCTCCGCCGGAGTTTTACCCCACAGCAGATACTCGCCCAAGGTCTTGGCACCACGGTAGGCCAAGCTCACCGGGTCCTTATAGACGATATTGGTAAAAATGCCGCGGCGTAAGGCCAGGGCGCTCTCGGGGAACAGATCGTTGCCGATCACCATGACCTTGCCGGCCTTGCCGCTCGAAACAAGCGCGTCAGCAACCACTTCGGAACCAACGGCAAAAACGCTACAGATGAGCTCGGGAGCATCAGGCGCACTCAAGCGCTGCTCAAGCTCCCGCTCGAGCTGTTTGACTTGCGCATGGGCGCCGGCAAGGTCCTCAACTTGCCATGGAATATCGTGTTCGCGCAGGTAATTATGAAAGGCGCGGGCGGTCAGATAGTGCGAGTCGGTATAAGGGTCGCCCGCCAACAGGAGCACGCGGGCGTCAGCCCCAGAAGCGTGGACCAGGTTAGCCGCCTGCTCTGCCATAAGACTGCCTGCCGTGGAATAGTCCGCCAAACTGGCACCCAGGCGATCGAGGTGCGGGCGATCGCCGTCGACGAGCTCGATCGCCACGCCCGCCTCGGCAATCTGCCTCAAAAGCTCGGTCGCGCGGTCATCGCCCGGAACATAGGCAAGCAGACCGTCGATTTTCTCCCCTACCTGCAGGCGCTCATCAATCTGCTCGAGCGCATCGGCGTAGCCGCCCACGCCAAATTCAACGCGCTCAACCGTAATGCCCCGGTCGATGACCTCCTGCTCAAAGCGGTTGCAGCCTTCCCAAAGGTAACGGAAAAAGTACGCTCCCTCGCGCGATGCGCGGGGCAGGCAAAACACCAGGTTGATATCCTTGCGGCGCAGGCTCGAGGCACTCGTATTGCGATGGTAGCCCATGGCCTCGGCCTTGGCATTCACCTTGGAGCGCACGGATTCGCTCACGCCAGCTTTTCCCGTCAGGGCCTTGTGCACGGTATTGATGGAAACGCCAAGCTCGGCGGCTATGTCCTTCATGGTTACGCGAGCGCTCATGGGGTTACTCCGTTATAGATAAGTTGCCAATTAACAGTACAGGTAACGATACCCCAAAATCACTCTTCAACTCGCCGCGCTCGCCGCCAAATGTGCAAAGCGCCCCGCGAACGGATGCTCGCGAGGCGCTTGGGTGCCTGGACCTTTATTTGATGCCGCGGCCCAAGTCTTCGGCAATTTTGTCCACGCCCTTAAGTGCGGCGCACGTCTTTTTGTTGGAGCAATGCCCCGTGCAAACGCCACCCTGAGCGCAGTCGGCGCAGGTGCCCTTGCGGTAAATGCGCACGCACACGGCGACAAACGCAATGCCGATAACAGCCAGTACAACAATATCGATAGGTGCCATAGCGAGCCTCCTCTAGTTAACCACCACTTACTTTACCCCATTCTCCACCTGCCAAAAAGGGACAGGTATATTTTGGTCGGTTTTATCTGCGGAAACGTCACATCTTCCCCACCAAAAAGCCCGAGTGTCGCTGGGACACCCGGGCTCGTGGAAAGGGGTTAATCCTTATTCGGACTTAAGCGGAAACTGCGGCGGAAGCAGTGTTGGTCTCATCCTCGTCGGTCCAAGCGTGCTTGGGCATGGGACGGAAGATCTGGAAGAGCATCGCAACAAGCAGCACAATGGCCACAACCGTCCAGATACCAAACTGGCCAAGGACAAGCAGGTTGTAGAACTGGTTGATGAACAGGCCGATGACCCAAGCAAAGGCGCACTCATAACCGATGGCAATCGCGGTCCACTTGCCGGAGTCCATCTGGTTGCGGATAGTGCCCATAGCGGCAAAGCACGGAGCGCACAGCAGGTTAAAGGCGCCAAAGGCAACGCAAGCACCCATGGTCGGGAACATGCCGGCGAACGCGGTCCACAGGCTCGGGTCGGTCTCGGCGGCGTCGGCAACGGACAGCAGCGAGCCGGCGGTGGCGACGACGTTCTCCTTAGCGACAAGGCCAGAGACAGTCAGCGCAGTTGCCTGCCAGGTGCTAAAGCCGAGCGGGGCGAAGATCCAAGCGACCAGGTTGCCGAGCATGGCAAGCACGGAGTAGTCCATGAACTCCTCGGGGATGCCGTCCATAGCAGGCAGGAAGCCAAAGGAACCGTTGTAGCTACCAAAGTTGGAGAGGAACCAAACCACGACGGTAGAGGCGAAGATGACCGTGCCGGCCTTCTTGATAAAGGCCCAGCAGCGCTCCCACACGTGCAGCGCCCAAGAGCGGATCGCCGGGAAGTGGTAGGCGGGAAGCTCCATAACGAACGGCGTCGGGCGGCCGGCGAAGAGCTTGGTCTTCTTGAGCATGAGGCCCGAAGCGATGACGGCAAAGACGCCCAGGAAGTAGAAGAGCGGGCTGATCCACGCGGCGGTGGTGGAAGAATCGCCGATGATGGAACCCATGAGCAGGGCGATGATCGGCAGCTTGGCGCCACAGGGAATAAACGTGGTGGTCATGACCGTCATGCGACGGTCCTTCTCGTTCTCGATGGTCTTGGTGGCCATGACGCCGGGGACGCCGCAGCCCGAGGACACGAGCATGGGGATGAACGACTTACCGGACAGGCCAAAGCGGCGGAACACGCGGTCCATGATGAAGGCGACGCGGGCCATGTAGCCGCAGTCCTCCAAGAAAGACAGCATCACGAACAGCAGGAACATCTGCGGCACAAAGCCGAAGATGGCGCCCAGGCCGCCGACGATACCGTCGCAGACCAGCGAATCAACCAGGCCACCGTCCTCGGTACCGCCCGCCACAAGGGCATCGTGCACCATGGTGGTAATACCCGGGACATAGGGGCCGTACTGTGCCGGGTCGACCGAGTCGGCATTGTCGCCCGCAGCCTCAACAGCTGCGTCATAGGCGTCGCGACCCTGACCAAGCACGTACCAACCGTCGGTGCCAAAGAGCTGATCGTTGGTGAAGTCGGTCACCGTGCCACCCAGGGTGGAAACGGCGATGTAGTACACGCAGAACATGATGACCACAAAGATCGGCAGGCCCAGGATACGGTTGGTAACCACACGGTCGATCTTCTCGGAGGTGCTCATCTTGGCCGGAGCCTTGGTGAGGCACTCATCGATGATGTGGGCAATCACGCCGTAGCGCTCGCCGGTAATGATGGACTCGGCGTCGTCGTCGCAATCCTGCTCGCACTGGGCGACCAGCTGCTCGACGCGAGCGGCCTTCTCCTTGGTGAGGTTGATGAGCTTGCAGGCGTCCGCGTCGCGCTCGAACAGCTTGACGGCGTAGTAGCGACGCTTGTTGGCGGGAACGCTCGCCGGCAGATTGTTCTCGATGTGGTCCAGAACGTCCTCGATGGAGGAATCGAACTTATGCTCCGGCACCTGGCCCTTGGAAGCAGCGGACTTCTTGACCTGCTCGAACAGCTCCTTGATGCCCTTGTTCTTAAGGGCCGAGATCATCATGACCGGGCAGCCGAGTTTCTTGGAAAGCTTGTCCGTGTCGATCTTGTCGCCGTTCTTCTCGACCAAGTCGGCCATGTTGAGGGCAACGACCACGGGCAGACCGGTCTCAATGACCTGAAGCGCCAGGTACAGGTTGCGCTCGAGGTTGGTGGCGTCGACAACCTGGACGACGACATCGGGCTCGCCGCTCATGAGGTAATCGCGCGAGCACTGCTCCTCGGGGCTGTAGGGGGAAAGCGAGTAGATGCCGGGGAGGTCCGTAATCGTGACGCTCTTGTCGCTTAGGAGCTTGGCTTCCTTTTTCTCAACCGTGACGCCGGGCCAGTTGCCAACGTAGCCGTTGGCGCCGGTGATCAGGTTGAAAAGCGTGGTCTTGCCGCAGTTGGGGTTACCCGCCAGCGCGACATGGATCTGAGAATCCGCCATTCAATCCTTCTTCCTTGTGTGCCTGCGCTGCTTTCTCCACGCAGGCTGGATAATGTGCTTCAAAGATGCTGCATTAAGTTAGAAAAACCTAACTTTATCTGCAGAAATATGCGCCGCGAGTCCTTACTGGACCTCGACGACGGCGGCCTCCTCCTTGCGGATGGAAAGCTCGTAGCCGCGCACGTTGATCTCGACCGGATCACCGAGCGGTGCAACCTTTACGACCTTGAACGAAGTGCCCTTGATGAGCCCCAGGTCCATAAGGTGGCGGCGAAGCGCACCCTCACCGTGAAGCTTGACGATGGTAGAGCTCTCGCCCACCTTAACGTCACCCAACGTCTTCATTTACTTGTCCCCCTTTCAGTGCGTACAGAAATACCGTCGACTAACCGACGGTCATGATGTGCATGGCAACCTTGGAATCGATGCCAAAGCGTGCGCCCAGCACCGTGACGATGATATTGGCGCCACTCGAGCTCACCACGTGGATTTCGCTGCCCTCGACAAAGCCGAGGTCCTTGAGATGGTGCTTCATATCCTCATTGCCCTTTACACGAGACACGCGCACGGTTTCGCCCGCCTTTACCATCGAAAGCGGCATAGCCGGCATCTGCGGTCCGCAAGACATGAGTGAGCTCCTTACGTCAGTTCGTCCTTACCATAGACGCGGTTAAAGTTAGCCACGTCTATGTTCGCTTTAGTAAACTAACACGTGGTTAACTTTTTGGAAAGGGTCCCCATTTAGATTTCGAAAAAGTTTCCTATACGAAACAAAAGAGGCACCGCAAAGACCATCGCTTTGCGGTGCCTTGTCATGCTTAGAGCGAGAGGTTTCTGATCGATGTGACGCAGGAGGCCTCGTCTACGCCCGAAACGCGAAAGACGATATCCTCGCCGCATTCGCCGTAGAGAGCCATCAGGCCCATAACGTCGCGGCCATCCGTGTGGCGATCGCCGATGCTGACTGACACATCACTACGATGCTTGGCAATGATGTCGTAAAGCAGCGCAACCGGGCGGGCATGTAGTCCCAACGGATCTTTAATCGTCTTTGTAAACTCGACCATGTCCCCTCCCGCGGCATCGCACATTCGGCCGGCAAACCCAGCCACGTGGTAGTTATTGTACGTTACCGGCGCACCCCCGTCCCACAAAAAACGAGGGAAGGAGCGCGTCCTTCCCTCGTTACAGGCAATATGCAGCCACTCTCCTACATCAAGCGCAGGCTGACGTCCTTGAGCTGGGCGCCGCTAACGGCACTCGGGGCGCCCGACATGAGGTCGGAGCCGCTGGCCGTCTTGGGGAACGCCATGACGTCGCGGATGGAGTCGGAGCCGGTGAGCAGCATGCACACGCGGTCCAGGCCCAGGGCGAAGCCGCCCATCGGGGGCGCACCAAACTTGAGAGCCTCCATGAGGAAGCCGAACTGCGACTCGGCGCGCTCCTCAGTAAAGCCCAGGAGCTTGAGCATGGACATCTGCATCTCGGCGTTGTGGATGCGCATACCGCCGCCGCCGGCCTCAAAGCCGTCCATGACAAAGTCGTAGGTGCACGAACCGGCTGCCAGCGGGTTGGCCTCGATCTTGGCGATGTCGGTCTCGGTCGGCAGGGTGAAGGGCTGATGCTCGGCAGCATAGGCCTTGCGATCCTCGTCCCAGTGGAACAGCGGGAAGTTGACGACCCACAGGAAGTCGTGGCCCTCGCGCTTGATCTCGAGCGCGTTAGCCATGTGGGAACGCATGCCGCCCAGAATCTCGTCAGAGAGAAGGCGCGGGCCGGCGGCAAACATCACAAGGTCGCCGGGCTCGACGTCCATGCGCTCGCGCAGAGCAGCCATCTCCTCGTCCGAGAAGAACTTGACGATGGGGCTGTTGATGGAGCCGTCCTCGCGGAAGGCGATCCAGGCCAGGCCCTTGGCGCCAAACGTGGAGGCCACGCCGGCGAGCTTATCGATCTTGGCACGTGCCCAGGCACCGGCGCCCTTGGCGTTGATGGCCTTGACGACAGAGCCCTCCTCGTTTGCAGCAGTCGCAAAGACCTTGAACTTGGAGTTGACAAAGATGTCGGTCAGGTCGACCAGGTGCATGCCGTAGCGAGTATCGGGCTTGTCGGAGCCATAGGTGTCCATGGCCTCCCAATAGTCCATGCGACGCAGCGGCGTGGGCATCTCGACACCCATGCGGCCGAAGGCGTCGGCCAGGACCTCTTCGAGCGCGCTCATAACGTCGTTCTGGTCCACGAAGGACATCTCGATATCGACCTGGGTGAACTCGGGCTGACGGTCGGCACGCAGGTCCTCGTCGCGGAAGCACTTGGCGACCTGATAGTAGCGCTCGACGCCACCGACCATGAGCAGCTGCTTCAGGAGCTGCGGGGACTGCGGCAGGGCGTAGAAGTTACCCGGCTGAATACGGCTGGGAACGATGAAGTCGCGGGCGCCCTCGGGCGTGGACTTAAACAGGGAGGGCGTCTCGACCTCCATGAACTCACGGTTGTGCAGCGCCTCGCGAATGGCAAAGGTAAAGTCGGAGCGCAGCTTGAGGTTGGCCATCATCTCGGGACGGCGAAGGTCCAGATAGCGATAGCGCAGGCGGGTGTCCTCGCTGGTCTCGATGCCGTCCTCGATCTGGAACGGCGGGGTGACGGACGTGTTGAGCACCTCGGCATGATCGGTCAGGACCTCGATCTCGCCGGTCGCGAGCTTGGTGTTGGTGGTCTCCTCGCCACGGGCGCGCACGACGCCATGGATCTTGATGGGCCACTCGGGACGCATAGTCTCGGCGATCTTAAAGGCGTCGCCGTCGGAGTGCTCGGGGTCGAAGGTGAGCTGCGTGATGCCCTCGCGGTCGCGAAGGTCGCAGAAGATAAGACCGCCGTGGTCGCGGCGACGGCTCACCCAACCGGTGAGGGTGACCTCTTCGCCCACGTTCTCGCGGCGAAGCTCGCCGCAGGTACGGGTGTGCATGGAATGCTCGTCGATGGGACGGGTCTGGCTCATACCAGTGATCCTCCTTTATGGATCTGTGCCGCCCCGTGTCGTTCCGGGCGGCGTCGTACAGATTTGCCCAGCCTGCGTAAACCGCGCAGCCAGACATGGCGTTCTATCTTATCGCACCTGTGTCGATGTGCCGCGGAAAAGTAGCTCCTGCCCAAAGACTTGACGGAGACGAAACAATTGACGCGCCGTGGCCGTCGCCAAGGCGCGCCGCGTGCGACAATGTGCCCCAATACAACTGCACTCGGAAAGGCTCGCCATGACTGCACGCCTCATCGTTATGGATATCGACTCCACGCTCATCAACCAGGAGGTCATCGACCTGTTAGGCGAGGAGGCCGGCGTGGGTGAGCAAGTGGCGCAGATCACTGAGCGCGCCATGCGCGGCGAGCTCGACTTTAAGCAGGCGCTCGAGGAGCGCGTGGGGCTGCTTGCCGGCTTGGACGAGAGCGTGTTCGAGCGCACCTTTGCGCGCGTGACGTTTACCCCCGGCGCGCTAGAGCTTGTGCGCTCGGCGCACAGCAAGGGCTGGAAGGTCGGCGTGGTAAGCGGCGGCTTTCACGAGGTCGCCGATAAGATCGTGGCCGCCGCGGGCATCGACTTTTGCCTGGCCAACCGCTTGGAGGTCGTGGACGGCAAGCTCACGGGTAAGCTGGCGGCAGACATCGTGACCAAGGAGTCCAAGCTGATCCAGCTGCTGGACTGGGCAGTTGAGTGCGGCGTCGACATGGCCCATACGGTCGCGATCGGCGACGGCGCCAACGACATCCCCATGATCCAGGCCGCAGGCACGGGCATCGCGTTTTGTGCCAAGCCCAAGACGCGCGAGGCCGCCCCGTTTACCATCGACGAGCGCAACCTGATGCTCGCCATGGACATCATCCTGCGCGACTAGTCGATCCGTCTAACAATTGAATCAGTCTGTCCTATAGTTTCCGAACAATTTTGTCTTAGTGTTCGGAAACATACCCTTTGAGTGCTAGACTTTGCGCCGTCGAAGGGAACATATATGGATAAGCGAGATCTTGAGCAATTGCTGAGCGATGTTGCCGGCGGAGCAGTCACCCCTGCCGACGCCCTCACGCGCATCCAGACGGCTCCGACCGCCGATTTGGGCTTTGCGCAGCTCGATCTTTCGCGCGGGGTGCGCCAGGGAGCCGGCGAGGTTGTCTACGGGGCCGGTAAAACCGCCGATCAGATTGCCGCCATTATCGAAGCACTGCGCGATGCCGGCCAGGAGCGCATCCTGGTCACGCGCCTGGATGCCGAAAAAGCCGCGCGCACCGCTGAGCTTCTTGGCAACGGCATCGACCTGGGATATGTCCCGGACGCACAGCTCGCCCTCGTGGGCGGCAAGCCCTCCCCTATCGGCAACGGACGCATCGTCGTCGCCTGCGCCGGTACGAGCGACCTGCCCGTCGCCGAGGAAGCCGCATTGACGGCCGAGTTCTATGGCAACGAGGTCGACCGCCTCTACGACGTGGGTGTCGCCGGCCTGCACCGTCTGCTCGCGCATGCCGAGGAACTTGCCCAGGCACAGGTGGTCATCGCCATTGCCGGCATGGAGGGCGCACTGGCGAGCGTTGTCGGCGGCCTGGTAAGCTGTCCGGTCATAGCTGTTCCCACCAGCGTGGGTTACGGCGCGAGCTTTGGTGGCGTAGCCGCGCTGCTCGCCATGCTCAACTCCTGCGCCAGCGGCGTTTCGGTCGTCAATATCGACAACGGCTTTGGTGCCGCCTACCAGGCAAGCCTTATCAATCATCTGAGCGCTGGCACGCCCTGCGCCCGTTAAGGAGCATTCCATGTCCAATCATCAGCACACGCTTATCATTGACGGCACCTCGGGCATCAGCGGCGATATGACCGTCGCGGCCCTGCTCGACCTGGGCGCCAGCGAGGAGCACCTGCGCGAACAGCTCGCCACGCTGCCGGTCGACGGCTTTTCGATCGCCGTGACGCGCGTAAACAAGCACGGCATCGACGCCTGCGATTTCGACGTCCAGCTTGCAGAGGAGCTCGAGAACCACGACCACGATATGGTCTGGCTCTACGGCAACGAAGCAGCTGCCGAGCACACGCACGAGCATGAGCACCACCATCATGATCATGGCGAGCACGAACACGTGCACTGCCACGAGCATGACCATGAGGGCCACGGCCATGGCCACGAGGGTCACCATCACGCCCACCACCATCACCACCGTTCTTTGGCTGACGTCACCGCCATCATCGATGGCTCGCAGTTAAGCGATGGCGCCAAGCGTCGCGCGCTCGCCATCTTTACCGCGCTCGCCGCCGCCGAGGCCAAGGCCCACGGCAAAACGCCCGAGACCGTCATGTTCCACGAGGTGGGCGCCGTCGACTCCATCGTCGACGTCTGCTCCGTCGCCATCTGCCTCGACAACCTGGGCATCGAGGACATCGTGGTCGAGTCGCTCTCCGAGGGCCACGGGACCATCCGCTGCGCCCACGGCCTCATGCCCATTCCCGTCCCCGCTGTCGTCAACCTGTGCCAGGCGGGCAATATCGCCCTCACGCCCGCACCGGTCGCCGGCGAACTCGTGACGCCCACGGGCGCCGCCATCGTCACCGCGCTGCGCACGTCCGACCAACTGCCCTCACGCTACCGTATCGAAGCCGTCGGCTACGGCGCCGGTAAGCGCCCCTACGAGGGCTGCTCCGGCACGCTCCGCTGCCTGCTCGTTCACGCGGACGCATAGCCATGGATGCCCGCAAGGCAAAAAGCCGCGCTGCCATCGTTGCGGCGTTCTCCGAGCTGCTGCGCGAAGAGGACTACGGCAAGATCACCGTCGGCGACATTATCGCTCGCGCCCATGTGGGTCGGGCCACGTTCTACGGCCTCTTCAAGAGCAAAGATGACCTACTGTCCGAACTCGTGAGCGACATCTGCACCCACGCCCTCGACGACGATGGCACACCGCTCGACGACCCACGCGTGCAGGTCGAGCATATCCTCAACAACCTCTGGGAGTGCCGCCAGGGCGTACGAGCCCTCGTAGCCGGCGCCGGCTCACGCGTCTTCGCCGACTGCTTACGCAAGACCATCATGTCGCGCGCAGCCGAAACCGTCCCCGTCGACCCCGCAGGCCCCGCCGGCACCATGGACCGCAGTTTCCTACTACACCACATAGCCTCAAGCTTCGTAGGAATGGTCCAATGGTGGGCCTGGCACAACTTTCAAGCAGATAAGGCCGAAGTAGCCAAAGACTACCTATCAGCCATTAAGCCTCTCTTCAACTAAGTAACTATCCCTTCCCAAAGTGTCAACAGCTACCCAACGCCCCTACCAGCAGCAAGCCCCTCCCATCCAAATTCAGATATATATGTTGGGTTGCTTGTACGAACGCAACAAAGACTCCGCAGCTGTCCGCATGGGGTAACTTCCCAGCGCATTCCGCAGGACGAAAGAACCCCCGCCGCACGAAGTGCGCAGCGGGGGTTCTTTCATGTCCGAGGACGCGCTGGGAAGTTACCCCATGCGGCCAGCGGACAAATATGTAGCCTCGGACTAAAACATGCCCAAGAAACCATGCACAAACAGCGCAGCCACGATGGCACCGACAAACGGAGCGATGCCAGGAACGAGCAGGCCGTACTTCCAGTTGTTGTCAGCCTTGTTCTTGATCGGCAGCACCTGATAGGCCATGCGAGGACCAAGGTCACGAGCCTGGTTCATGGCGAAGCCGGTGATGCCGCCCATGCCCATGCCAACGGCCCAAACGATCAGGCCAACGCAGATGGCGAGCATCAAAACGTTCTCGCCGGCGCGGCTAGCGGCAGCAAGGATGGCGCTGATGAACACAAAAGTGCAGATAGCCTCGCAGAAGAAGTTACGAGCATAGTTCGTGCCCTCGGTGGTGGGGTTGGTCGAGAAGATGTTGCGCTGGGCAATGGGGTCGACGACACCATCGGAAGCCTTGAACTCATCGGCATACATAAACCAAGCGATTACGGCGCCCACAAAGCCGCCGAGCATATCGGCAATCATGAAGGGAATGCAGCTGCTCCACGGCACCAGGCCTACAATGCACTGGGCAAGCACCATAGCAGGGTTCATGCACACGGCGCCGCCAAAGACAAACAGGCAGACCGAGATGCCAAAAGACCAAGTGGTGATGGCAAACATATGGCCGGAGCCCTGATACTTGGTGCCCTTGAGCACGGTATCGCAGTGCACGCCCACACCAAAGATGATCATGAGGGCCGTTGCGCCGAATTCACAGAGGAGTTTGGTAAGCATAAAACCTTATCTTTCTTGTCGGTTATAAACGATTCGTTTAGGCCGCGCACTAGTGCTGCGCGACAACAACGCCCAGGCCATCGGGAATAACGGCAACCTTGGCATCGGCACCCTTCATCTCAAAGGCGAGCTTGAGCGCCTCCTCGATAGTGTTGACCGGCGTCATGTGCATATCCTTGAGCATCTGGTGATCGCACAGGTCGGTGACCATGATCACAGGGTGATGCGCCAGAATGCGGGCAAAGATCTGGCTCGTCCACTGGTCGGGCAGGGTCTCGTCCTTAGGACGGTCGATGCAGGCGCGCTCAAACTCCGCCGGATCGTTGTCGGCGATGTTGTGATAGAAGCCCTCGCCACCGTGACCGTCGGCGCAACCGGCGACATCGATGATCACGCCGCCCTCGGGAAGCGTGGCCTCGGCAGCGCACATGCCCTTCACAGCCTGATAGATGTTCTGATCGAGGGGGTAGCCACCATTGGTGGTGATGGCAATCTCGCACTCGACGGGCTCAACGCCGGCAAGGCTCTTCACGAACTCGCAGCCGGCCTCGTGCGCCTTGTGGATGTCGCCGGCAAAGGAGCCGATGACCTCGTGCTTGCCGTTAAGCACCACGTTAAGCACAAAGGCGAGGTGGGCCATCTCAGCGGCGGCAAACATGTCCTCGCTCACGTGGTTGTGGCACAGGTTGCCAGCACGCGAATGGGAATCGTTCACAAACTGACCGTTGTGGTTGTACATGATGGTCTTGTAGCTGGCGATGCCGGGCAGCACGGACTTGCGGCTGCCAGAGAAACCGGCAAAGAAGTGCGGCTCAATGAAGCCCTCGGCAAGCAGCAGATCGCAATTGGCAGCAATCTTGTTGATGATGCACTCGCCACCAGAAGGCAGGGTACCGATCTTTTTCATCATGCTGTCGTCGGTCGCGACATGCATGACGATCTCCTCGTTAGCGACGATCTCCTCGCCGTACTTGTTAACGAGCTCCTCGTGCGTCGAGGGACGATGCATGCCGGTCGCGACCAGGATGCGCACACGTGCCTCGGGAGCGGCAGCGTGGATGTGATGCAGCAGAATAGGCATCGTCACACGCGAGGGAACGGGACGCGTATGGTCGGAGCTAATGATGACGATATCCTTCTTGCCAGCACAAAGCTCCTCGAGCGAAGGCGAGCCATAAGGGTTGGCAAGTGACTCCTCTACCAGCTCTTCCTGAGATTTTGTAGTCTTAAACTCGTTTTGATGACCTTCCATCACACCCGCGAAGTTCTTATCCTCGAGCTCCAGATGCAACGTCTTGTGGTCAAACGGCAGTTCACATTCAAACAATGATGAGCGCCCTCTTCCTTTCAACTGACACACTAGATAAACCGTTGGAAGGATACGCCGCTCACCGAAAAACACCACCGTCCACCGACTCATTAACACAACGTTCATATTTGACCCACAACAAAACAACCGCGATCCCAAACGGGACCGCGGCCGCTACAGTCGTAAGGCGAGAAGCGCGCCATTCCTCTCCTCAGCTTTAATTCCAGAAGACCGAGGACGAAGGGACCCGAAGGGTTTCCCTCTGAATGCATTCCGCAGCACGAAGCCCCCTTATCCGCAGCTCCGAAGGAGCAGGATAAGGGGGCTTCAAGTGCGAGGACGCATTCAGAGGGAAACCCATCGGGTCCCGGTGAGAGCCACAGGGCTATCGATTACCCCGTGTTCTGCAATCCTGCCGAGACGCCGGTCACAGTCGAAAGAATCAGGCTCATGTACTCGGCCTTCTTCTCCTCGGCCATCTCGTCCTGGTTCATACGCACCTCGCGAAGGGCGCGGACCTGGGCGATGGATAGGGCGTCGACATAGGGGTTACGCACGCGGACGGCGCAGCCGAGCACGCGACGACGCTGCAGCGGCCACTCGTCACCGACGATAGCAAGGACCCACTTACGCGTGAGCTGCATCTCGGTGAAGACCTTCTCGGACAGATCCTGGCGATCGCCCAGGTGCAGATACATCTTGGCGATGCGCTGGTCGGTCTTGGCGATCGACATCTCGATGTTGTCGATAAAGGTGCGGAAGAACGGCCACTCCTGGTAGGCAGCCTTAAGCTGGTCCAGATCGCCAAACTGCTCGCAGGCGGTACCCAGGCCGTACCAGGCGGCCAGATTGATGCGCGCCTGGCTCCAGCTGAAGATCCACGGAATGGTACGCAGGTCGTCGAGCGACTTGGCACCCAAACCGCGCTTGGCGGGACGCGAGCCGATCGGCAGCAGGCCGACCTCGGTCAGCGGCGTCACGGTCGAGAACCACGGTGTAAAGTCCTCGGTGTTCAGCAGGTCCAGATAGCGCTCGTGGCTTGCGGCGTTGAGCTTCTCGGCCATATCCCAGAACTTCTGCGTGGTCTCGGTGTTGGTCTTCTCGACACTCGGGGCCGACTGCAAAAGCGTTGCGGCGGCAACGGACTCAACATGGCGCTGAGCCAGCGTGCGGTTGCCGTAACGGGCAAAGATGACCTCGCCCTGCTCGGTGAGCTTAAAGAAGCAGTTGACCGAACCCTTGGGCTGCGCCAGCACGGCCTTGTTGGCCGGACCGCCGCCACGGCCCACGGCACCGCCGCGGCCGTGCATGAGCACCAGGTCGATATCGTTCTTCTCGGCCCACTTGGCGATGCGCTCCTGCGCGGAGTGCAGCGCGAGCATGGCCGTGGTAGGACCGGCATCCTTGGAGGAGTCGGAATAGCCCAGCATGACCTCCATGCGGCGGTTGGTCTGGGCAAGGCGCTTTTGCACCACGGGCAGCGTAAGCATCTGGTCGAGCACGTCGACACAGCCCTCGAGGTCCTCGAGCTGCTCGAACAGCGGAATCACGTCGAGCTCGGGGACATCCTCCTCATGTGCGAAGGACAGGTGGGCAAGCTCAAAGACGTCGGCCACATGCTGGGCGCTCTTGGTGAACGAGATGATGTAGCGGTGCGCCATCTTCTTGCCATAGCGCTTTTGGATGGAACCGATGGCACGGAAGGTATCGATGACCTCGCGCGTCATGGGCTGCAGGTCGCCATGGATACCGTTCTCGTGGATATCCTTGAGGGCGCGGGCGTGCACCACGGAGTGCTGACGGAACTCCATCTCGACCATGTGGAAGCCGAAGGACTCGACCTGCCAGATGATGGTCTGGACCGGGCCGTAGGCGGCACGGACGGCACCGCAGGCGGCCAGCGAGCGCTGGACGACGCGCAGGTCATCCAGGAACTCGTCTGCGCTGTGATACATGGTGTCGGTGATACGGCGCACGGTGGCGTTCAGACGGTCGGCCATGACGAGCATGACGGCGCGATGCGGCTCGTGCTCGGAGATCAGCTCGGCGCGGGCCGTGTACTGGGTGCTCATCTCGACCTGATGGTTCCACAGGTTGATGAGCTCGGCAGACGGCTTGCTGTAAGTGGCCTCGAGCGTGAGGTTACGGCCGATGCGGCGGCACTTGTCCTCGAGCTTGAGCACCATGTGGGTGAAATACTTGGCGGCGACCTCACGGCTCACCTTGGCGGTGACGTTGGGGTTACCGTCGCGGTCGGAACCGATCCAGCTGCCGGGATGGAAGAACGCCGGGCACAGCGGCGGCACGGTACCGGCCTTGTCGCCCAGCACCCAGTCGTCAAAGCGACGATAGATGACGGGGATGACGTCGAACAGCGTGTTATCGAAGATGTCGATGATGGTATCGGCTTCCTCGACCGGCGTGGGCTTCTTGAGCGCGATGGGGCTCGTACGCACCAGGGCGTCGATCTCCTGCAGCATATGGCGCTCGTTCTCCACCAGGTCGGAGCCGCCCAGACGCGGACGCTCCTCCAGCAGGTTGGAGATACGGCGAATCTTGCCCTCGACGGCCTTGCGACGGGCCTCAGTGGGATGCGCGGTAAAGACGGGATGGAACTCAAGCTTGCCGAGCAGTTCGTTGGCGCCCTCGACGCCCAGCTCATTCACCAGCTGGTGATAAGCGACGGTGAGCTCGTTGGCGGGATCGACCTCGGTATCGGTCGACGCACCGGCCTCGCGCTCGCGCAGCTGCGCCACACGGTAGTTCTCCTCCGACAGGTTTGCCAGGTGGAAGAAGCTCGTAAAGGCGCGAACGATGACCTGCTGCTTATCGAGCGGCAAGCTGTCGATCAGATCGACGACCTCACGGAATGCCACGGCGGTGGACTCGTCGGCGGTGGGCACGCCCTGCTCGTCGACGGCCTCGTCGGCAGCGCGGGTACCGGGGTTGCCGGCATTGGCCACAATCTCGGCCGACAGGATCTTGTCGAACAGGTCCGCGATCTCAGGATCATACTCGCTAAGCACACGACGCTCCAGGCGCAGGAACAGCGCCAGATTGTCGCGCAGCTCCTCGGGAATCTCGATCTCGGCGAGACGCTCCCTGGACTCGGCATTCGAGCCGATTCGGTTAACGAGGCGGTTGACCACGGCAGCGACACGCGCCGCGGCTTCGGGTACAGACTGGTTGCTTGGGTTCTCAGCCACGTTTCCTCCCATTCCTCCTTCTATGCACGTAACATGCGATATTCATTATAGGCACTCGACAAAAACTTTCGGCGCTGATTGCGCTTTACCACACAAAAGTATTTTCTGCATTGCAAGGGTTTTTGCCCTAAATGGTCGTATTTCTCGGTGGACGGCATACGTAAACGGGGGCATTCCGCATAAAAGCGAAACACCCCCGTAACAATCGCTCTCCATGAGCAGGGCACGTTAGCAGGCCCGCAGCTCAAAAAGATGCGCTACAGGCGCTCGCGAACCGCCTCGACGACGTTGGCCAGATCGACGAGAGCCTCGTCATGGCTCTCCATGTCGCGCACCTTGACCTTGCCGGCGGTAAGCTCGTCGCCGCCCAGGACCAGGATGAGCTTGGCGCCCACCTTATCGGCCTGCTTAAACTGGGCTTTGAGCGAACGGCCCTGATAGTCGGCCTCGGTCACAATCCCTGCAGAGCGAAGCTCCTGCGTGATGGCAAAGACGTTCTGACGCAGCTCCTTGCCGGCATTGGCGACGTAGACGCACGGGGCCTCCTCGGCACCCAAGTCGTTACCAAAGGCCTGCAGGGCCAGCAGCGCACGCTCAAAACCGACGGCGAAGCCGACGCCGGCCGTGGGCTTGCCACCCTCGAGTTCGACCAGGCCGTCATAGCGACCGCCGCCACCGATGGAGCCGACACCGGCGCCGGGGGCCTCGACCTCAAAGACGGTACGGGTGTAGTAGTCCAGGCCGCGCACCAGGGTGGGGTCCTCGACATACTCGATGCCGGCGGCATCCAGATAGCGCTTGACCTGCTCGTAGTGCTCGCGGCACTCGTCGCACAGGTTGTCGCCCATCAGCGGGGCGTCGGCCATGATCTCGCGGCAGTGGTCGTTCTTGCAGTCAAAAGCGCGCAGCGGGTTGAGCTCGGCGCGCTCGCGGCACTCGTCGCACATCTCGTCGGCGTGATCGAGGATAAACTGCTTGACCTGCTCGCGGTAAGCCGGACGGCACCGAGCGTCGCCCATCGAGTTAATGAGCAGACGGAGCTTGGAAAGATCGAAGCCCAGGCGCTTGTAGAACTCCATGAGCATGATGATGCACTCGGCGTCTGCCGCCGGATCGGGAGCGCCGAGCCACTCGATACCCACCTGGTGGAACTGACGCAGGCGGCCCTTCTGGGGACGCTCGCCGCGGAACATGGCCTCGGCGTAGTACGCCTTAAACGGCGTGGAGCCCTGGGGCACCAGGTTGTTCTCCACGACTGCGCGCACCACACCGGCCGTGCCCTCGGGACGAAGCGCCAGGCGCTGCTTGGGCTTGAGTTTTGTGTCGGTGCCCTCGGTAAAGACGCGCTCCAGGTTGGCGCCGCTAAAGACGCGGAACATCTCCTTGCGCACGACGTCGGTCGACTGGCCGATGCCGTGGACAAAGACGTCCACCTGCTCGATCGCGGGCGTCTCGATGGGTTTAAAACCAAACGGCTCGAACACGCCGGCAGCGATCTGCTGCATCTTTTGCCAGGCGCGCATCTCGGCGCCGATAAGGTCGCGGGTTCCCTCCGCCTTCTGTGCCTGCATGGGCAAACACCTTTCTTTTGTATCGCGTCATAGGTAGTGGACATTATACGGCACAAAGCAGCAACGCGGCGGCGTGTCTGACCGAACGAGGGTATGGGGACTCGTTCGGCCAGACACGCCGCCGCTGTTTGTGATCCCTTTTCCTCCGTCCCCTTCGGATCACGTGATCCCTTGGGAACGGAGGGAAAGGGATCATTTCGTAGGCCCGTGGCTGCCCTGGAAACCGAATGATGGTACGAGCATCCATTCGGCTTCCAAGGCGGCCAAGGACAGAACGGGGCGAACAGAAAAGAGCGACGGACGTCTACTCCCCCGCCACGCTTGCGCGCAGCTTGGCGGCGATGGGCTCCGAGGCCAGCAGGAATACGAGCATGACCACAGAACACACCAGGCACACGATCCAGGTGCTCGCAAAGGAGCCCGTGGCATCGAACAGCACGCCCGAGACAATGGCGCCCACGGTGCCGCCGACCATCTCGAGCGAGGTGATGGTGCCCGTGACCTTGCCGAGGTCGGCCATGCCAAACTGCTTGGACGCGGCGATGGTAGGCGTGATGGTGCCCATGCACGTTCCAACACCAAAGCTCACAGCGGCGACAATAGGACCGAGGTCCGTCGTCGGGAAGCACAGCGCCACGCAGGCGATAATGCACGCAACGGAGCCAAGGATATTGCCAAAGCGCAGGCCAAAGCGGTCATAGATCGCGCCGAGCGAAATCTTGGCGATAACGACGGTGACCATGTAGGCCGAAAGTACGGTACCCGCCCACATGGGATCGTGGCCGCCCGTGACAATCTTGGCACCGTTGACGGTAACACTCGTCATGTTGGTAACCTGGTTGGGCAGGATGGCGCCGTTGACCAAGCCCATAAAGAGGAAGGCAACGACGAGCAGCCAAAACGCCGGGCTCTTCTTGATGCGAGACCAGCCAACGTTAACCTCGGGGGCTGCCTTCTCGTTCTTATCACCCGTGGCAGAAGCAGACGGGTCGCCCGGGTTCTCGCCGAGCGGCTTAAGACCGATCTCGGAAGGCTTGGTGCGGAAGGAATAGGCCGTGATGGGCAGCGCCGCCACCATGCAGATAGCCGCGAGCACCAGGAAGGCGGAACGCCAGCCGACGCTCACGATGAGCGAGCTCACGATGGGAGACAGAATAGCGCCGCCAAAGCCCGAGCCCGAAAGCGCGATGGAGATGGCAAGGCCTCGCTTGGCCGTAAACCAGTTGGCGGTCACCAGGCTGATGAGCAGGCGGGTCGAGGCGACGGCAAAGCAGCCCGAGACGGCAAAGAGCACGTAGACCTGCCACAGCTCACCGACAAAGCTCATGCCGACAAGAACGGCAGAGGTGGCGATTACAGTGAGGGAGCCCAAAACGCGGCCGCTCACCTTATCGGCGACATGGCCAATGACAAGCGAGCCGATAACGCTCACCACGGTGGAGATGGCGTTGGAGATGTTGTACTGCGCAAGCGTGATGCCCAGGTCGCTTACGATGAGCGGCTGAAACAGGCTCATGCAGTTAACGAAAATGGTGTAGCACGTGGCCATGATGACAAAGCCGGAGGCCACCACGAGCCAGCCGGGGAAAAATTTACGTTGCTGGGACATGGATTACTCCTTGTGGTCCGCAATGTATCCGAGAGCGACGGCGGCATAAGCCGCGGCGCCGAGAGGAAGCTCGGCATCGTTAAAGCGCGCCTTGGGATGATGCTGGGCAAAATGCTCGTCCGTATCGGTCACGGCCGCGCCCACGGTAAAGTACGCACTCGGAATCTCGCTCGAGATAAGCGCGAAGTCCTCGCTCGCCATGGCGTGGAATAGCGGCAGGAAGGCAGCCTTGGGCAGCACCGCGCCCACGTAACCAAGCGAGGCCTGGGTCATATCGCTGTCGAGCACGAGCGGCGGAACGTCCGAAAGCGTCTCGATGGCTGCCGGCGTACGATATGTTGCGGCAACGCCGTTGACGACCTCCGCGATACGCTCCTTGAGATGAGTCATGAGCTCGACATCGAAGCCGCGCAGCGTTCCCTCGAGCACACAGGTGTCGGGGATGACGTTGGCCGCCAAGCCGCCGGCGAACTTACCAACGGTAAGTGCGACTTCCTTGGCCGCTGGCACCTCGCGGGAGATAAGCTCCTGGAGCGCCAGGTGCACATGGACGCCGGCCGTGATGGGGTCGATGCAAATCTCGGGGCTGGAACCGTGGCCACCCTTGCCCTGCAGCGTGATGCGGAAACCGTACACGCCCGAAAGCGCCGGGCTCCCATAGAGCACCAGGCCGAGCGGCGATTGGCTGTTGACGTGCATGGCAAAGGCAGCCTGGGGGCGCGGGTTCTGCAGCAGGCCATCGGCGATGGCAGCGCGGGCTCCCTCAAAGGTCTCCTCACCCGGCTGGAACAGCAGTTTGACGGTGGCATTGGCGTCGACAAGCTCGGCCTCGCGGGCCTTGAGCAAACGGGCCGCGCCGAGCAGCGCCGTCGCATGCATATCGTGGCCACAAGCGTGCATGCAGCCGTTGGTGGAAGCGAAAGGCTCGCCCGATTCCTCGACAACGGGCAGGGCATCCATGTCGCCGCGAAGCATGATAACCGTACCGGTTTGCTCGTCCGCGCACGTACCATTGCCCTGAGCAGCCGCGGCCGCACCGGCACCGATCAGGCCAACAACACAGGAGCCGTCGACAAGCGTGGTATGGGGGATGTCCATCTCGTCCAGACGCGCCTGGATATAGGCAGACGTCTGCGGAAGATTGTTACCGAGCTCGGGCGTCTGATGGAGATCGTGGCGCCATGCGGCAAGCTCACCGGCAAATGCCTGGGCTTCTTTGACCAGACCATCGCCGATAGCGGTCTGCGCCGCTGCGGTAGCCTGAGGCGCTGGTTGCGGTTGAAGATCGGACAGAGCTGATGCCATAGATGCCCTCCAGTAACGTTTTTGCAGCACGCACTTTGACAGCGTAAAGTGCAAGGTACAACTGTAAGGGCATGACATAAAAAATGCCGCCCCGGGAGGGCGGCGCAACAAGTTGTTTACAATTGCGGGTGTGATTTTCGGCGCAAGAAATCGAAATGCGTCTCGCTCAAGATAATCGACAAGAAGATGAGCGCGAAGCCGGCAAGCAGGCGCGAGGTGAGCGCCTCCCCCATCAGCAGCACCGAGAACAGCACACCCGAAGGCGACTCCATCGAAAGAAGCAGTGAGCCCGTCGAGGCGGGGACATGCGCCAAACCGACGTTTTGGACGAGCAGCGCCACGCATGTGCAGCCCACCGAGAGGAAAACAGCCACACCGATAAACTCCGGCGTCCATGCAGAGAGGGGCGCCTGAGTCTCGAATAGCAGCGACGTGATTAAACTCAAAACGCCATTGCCCACAAACATCCAAAACGTGATGACGTTGATGTCCATCTTGCGACCGTACTTGGCAGTCACCGCCATCTGGATGGCGAAGAAGATCGCGCCGCCCAAGGTAATAACATCGCCGGCATTGAACTCGACGCTATCGAGCGCTACCAGGCCAATACCCGCCAGGCACAACAACGCTGCACCCAGGTTATACCGGGTAAGCTTTTCACCGCTCAGGACATAGCTTGCAAACGGCACAAGGATGCAATACGTGCCGGTCAAAAAAGCGCTCTTGCCCGCCGTGGTCTGTGCCAGGCCGATCGTCTGCAAACCGTAGGCACCCCACATGAGCGCACCCATGCCAAGCCCGACGATCAGGTTGCGGGCATTGAAATGAGCGATGATGCGCTTATGGAAAATTGCAAACATAACCAGTGATGCCGGGAGAAAGCGAACATAGACCAGCTCGAACACCGGAATGGTGTCGAGTGCGTCCTTCATAGTGGTAAAGGAGTAGCCCCAGATAATCGCCACCGAAAGCAGTAGAACTTTCCAGAACAACGGCGAGCGTGCGCCGGCACCCCGGGGAATACCACCCGCGCCCAAATCCTCACGGGCTACAGGGCTATCGGGCATGTTTTCGATTTCGTTGGCAGCGTATTGGGCCATGGAACATCCTCGCACTCAATCTGGGCGTGGTGTCCGCACGCGTATGGCTGCGTGCCGCCTCATGGTCAAATAAAAACGGGACGCGCCGGACCCCCGGCACGCCCCGCTACTGTAGCAACAACCAAGCAGCTCATGCAATTCACCCCGCTAAAGTGGGCATTAGCGCTGCATCAGCGTCAACGTTGCTGTACTAGATAAGCTTTGTTGACTCCAGCTTTTCGATGATCCAGTCGTTGGCTTTGATGACTGGGCGGCGGAAGACGACGCCCAGTGCCAGCGACGGAATCAGATAGCTCGCCAGAATGCCTAGCTCAATCCAATACTCCATATGGTAGGCACCGGCCATGGCGGCGTGCATGGCGTTGATGCCGTGGGTGAACGGCAGGAACGGATAGATCGCCTGGAACACGGGGCCCGTCATCTCGATGGGGAACGTGCCGCCCGAACCGCCGACCTGCATAACCAGCAGCACGACGGCGAGTGCCTTGCCGATATCGCCAAACGACACGGTAAGCGTGTAGACGATATTGGAGAACACGAGACTCGCGACCCAGCCGGCAAGTACAAACTGCAGCGGGTTGTCGCATTGGATGCCAAAGAACAGGATGTCGCCCGCGCACACGAGCGTTGCCTGCAGCAGGGCCAGACCTCCAAAGAACAGGTAGCGACCCAGGTAGATCTCGTGCAGGCGCACGGGGATCAGCTCGTTGATGAGCTCATCGTCAACCGAGACCTTCATCATGGCCGCCAGCACGATCGAGCCGACCCAGAGCGACAGAATCGTGTAGAACGGCGCCATGGCCGAGCCGTAGTTGCGGATCGGATAGACCGGCTTGCGATCGAGCGCGACGGGACCGGAGAGCGACGCGGCAAGGCCCTCGGGGTCGTTGCCAATCATCGTCTTGATCGTGGCAAGGTCGTCCGACATCAGGGCGCCATCGAGCTCGTCCTTAAACGCACTGATCTTGTCCGACGCCTCGCCCAGCTGATCAGAAGCCTTGTTGACCAGCTTTGCAGCCTTGGAGAGGCCCTTTGCCAGCGAACCGGATGCGTCGGTCAGGCCGGCAACAGCACTATCCAGATTGCTCGAAATACCGTTCAGCGAATCCAAAACGCCCGAGATGGTCTTCTTGAGCTCCTTTGCCTTGACCGAGAACGTGGAGTCGTAATCGATCTTGGCACCCGAAACACCCGCCTTGGCGTCGGCGATCGCCTGGTCGGTTTCGGCGCGGACATCGTTAACCTTTGCCATGCTGTCCGAGAGCGACGTCGCGATGCTCGTCAGCTCCTTGGCATTGTTGCGGTACTCCTCCGCAGTTCTGCCAAGAGACGTAGCAACGGTCTCGAGACCTTCCTTGAGCTTGTCGTTACCCACCTGGCCGGCAAGGCTGCGGAGCTTATCAGCCGCAGCGTCAATCTCATCGGCACGCGCATTGAGCGACGCGGCGCCATCGTTGAGTTGCGATACCGTCAGATCGACATGCTGGTTCGCGGCGTCAAAGGCCTTTGCGAGCTCGGTGGACACGTTGTCGAACGACCCAGCACTTCCATCAATCGCGGCATCGATAGCATCGCTGGCAGCCTTGAGCGCTTGCTCCGAATCACCGATACCGCTCTCGGCATGCTCCATCAGCTGTTTCACCGACTGCTCGGTAGTTCCGGTCTGCTTGAGCAGGCCGCCCGCCGACGTCAGCGAATCGGAGGTCGAGCTCAAAATGCCCGCAAGCGAAGTAGCGCTGGCCTTGATGTCCTGCAGGTCCTGAACCGAGTCGCCAAGCGTCGAGGACAGGTTGGCGATGAAGTTGCTCACCTGATCGGTGCTCATGTAATCGAGCAGGCTGGACACCGTCTTAAGGCCGATCGTCGTGATGGTCTCGGCAAAGGTCTCGTTGACCTGGTTCTGAACAGCACTCGAGCCCTTCTCGGTCACGATCTGGGCGATGGCGTTGGCCTTCTGGTTCTCATAGAACTCGATATCGGCGTGTTTCACGTCGGTCGAGAAGAGCGTCATCATATCGGCACTAAACGTCTTAGGGATAACGACAGCCGCATAGTATGCGCCCGATTTGACGCCCTCGATAGCCTTGTCTCGATTGTTGAGCACAACCCAATCGAAGCTCTCGTTGCCGCGCAGGGTGGCGGTCACGTTTTCGCCCACGTTGACCTCGACGGGGATCAAATCACTCTCGTAACCCTCATCGGTGTTGACCACGGCGATCTTAAGATTGCCGGTGTTGCCGTACGGATCCCAGCTGCCGGCGATGTTAAACCACGCGTACAGGCACGGTACGATAATGAGGCCCATCACGACAACCAAGCCGATCACAGAGTGAGACACGTTTTGGACATCGCGCTTAAACAGATGCAGGATGTTCTTCATTTATGCCTCACCTCCTTTTGAGTGCTTGCCAAGCGGGGCGCCATCCTCATTCATCACAAATGTGTCGTCCCCGTTCGCGGGCACATGGTGCATATCGTGGTGAATGGACTGGTCGGCAGCCTGATCCTTGGAGTTAGAACCTCGCTCGCTGGCATTCAGGCCAAACATGCGACGGGCGGCAGGGATCGCCGCTGTGTGCTCGCGCATCTCGCGGCGCAGATCCTCGTCCGAAAGCGCCGAGATGCGCATCTGGGTGTTGAGGCTTGCACGGATGTACTCGATGTTGATGAGCCATCCGCAGATGGCAATGACCGAGATAATCCAAATGACCAGCAAGATGATCTTGACGTTATTGTCGACATCGAGAACCGTCGAGAGCACAAAGATCAGCACTTGCACGCCCACCACGGCAGCAAAGCCGCCCTTGATGTAGTACGGGTAACGATGCTCAAAAGCCACTGCATGTTCGAGCAGCTCGCGGCGATACGAATCGGAATCGAGCATGACGCGCATGGCCGTACGCAGCGAATAACGTTGGCGCGGCAGGTCATTGGACTCGCAGATCATAAGGCCCGTCGTGGAAAGCTGCTTGTCAAAGAGCAGGTTGAGGTTGAGCAGCAGCGGACGCAGCTGCAAGCCAATAAAGAGTGCGATGGCAAGGAACACGCCCAAGATGCACAGGTTGAACAGGTAGTTGAACGAGTACATGCCGCCGACGGTCTCGCGCAGCAGATTGATGCCGTAGGTAAAGGGCAGCAGCGGGTGCAGCCACTGGAAAAAGCCGGGCATCATCTCGATGGGATACATGCCCGACGAGCCGGGGATCTGCACGATGACGAGGATGACGCCGATCGCTTTGCCGATATGCTTAAACGTGGTGGACAGCGCGTAGATGATGTTGACGTACGTAAACGAGATGGCGATGCCGCCCAGCACAAAAAGCAATGGGTTGACGCACTGCACGCCGATAATCAGGTCGCCCACCGTCACGATAATGGCCTGGAATGCGCCCAGGATTACCAGCAGCAGCCAACGGCCAAAGTAGCCCTGACGCGCCGTAAAGGTGCCGATGCCCTCGCGATCGACTTCGAGCTTGTAGATGGCGATGAGCACGTAGCCGCCCACCCAAAGCGCCAGGTTGGTGTAGAACGGAGCGATGCCCGAGCCAAAGCTCTTGACCGGATAGATTGCCTTGGACGTCAGCTCAACCGGAGACGCCATGAAATCTGCCACGTCATTGACGTCGACATTCATCAGGTCGGCCAGCTCGCCCATGGACTTGGACGTTTGAAGCGCCGCGATGTCGTTGGCGGCGGTTGCGAGCCTGTCCTGGACCTTGGCAAGGGAGGCGTCGGTTTGGGACAGCGTGGTCTTTGCCTGCTTGAGCGTGGCGTCGAGCTGCGCCAGCGTGCCGCGCGCGCTCGCTATCGTGGGGGTCATACCCGACACAATGCCGGTCAAATCGCCCGAAACGGCGGCGAAGGAGTCCAGCGCACTCGAAGCCTTCGGCAGCGCGTTCTGTCCCAGATCCGTCTGAGCCTGATTCATGTTGGTCGTACCGGTTTGGATCGCATTGTTGATAGCATCGCTGGCGCCCGAAACAGCCGAAGCGTCATTCGCAATAGCGCTTGACTGTGCGGAGAGATTATTCTTGACGGCCTGAAGACTATCATTTTGCCCTCGAAGCATAGCAACCGCAGACGCGATCAGCTTATTAACCTCTTCCGAGCCCGTCGGCGCGCTATCGGCCAGCTCCTGCAGACGTTCGATAAGAGTATTGTTATGGTCGATCGTCGCCTGAAGCGATTCGAGCGAGCTGTCGATACGAGTAGTTGTGGACGTCAAAGTGCCCGTCATCTTTCCGACCGCGGCGTTCGCAGAAGCCGACGTCTTGCTCAACGCGGCGCTGCCCTCCGAGAGCGCCTTGGAAAGCGAGGTGATGGACTTACCCGCTGTGGTGCGAGCCTCGCCCAGCAGGTCATTGCCCTGAGCGATTGCCTGCGTTAGAGAGGGCGTCTGGCCCTGCAGGCCCGCCAACGCGGCATCGGCCGATGCGATCGAGCCGCTCGTCTTATCGATGGCGGCATTCATGTCGCCAATCGAATCACGCACCTCGCCCAAGGTATCGGATGCCTCGGACACCGAACCAGTCAGCGAATCCTGGGTCTGGGTCGTTTTGTCCTTTAAATCGACTCCGGCATCCTTGGCAATACCGGCCACCGTCTCGCCCACCGTGGAGACAAACTCCGCGTTAATCTGCTCCTCAATAGTATTGGCACCGGTATCGGTGACCTTAGGCGCAATGGCGCTCTTTTTCTCGTTGACGTAGTACGTGAGCTTGGGCTGATGGTAATTGCCGTCGAGCATCGATACGAGATTGTCGGAGAAATTCTTGGGGATCACGATGGCAGCGTAATACTCGCCGCTCTCGACGCCCTCCTTGGCATCGGCGGCCGAGTCGACGAAGGTCCAGCCCAGCTGGTCGTTCTCTTTGAGCTGGTCGACCACTTTATCGCCTGCATTGAGCTCGCCCACCAGGTCATTCTGGGTGCCCTGATCGTTGTTGGCGATGGCGATTTTAATGCCCTGGGTATTTCCGTACGGATCCCAGTTGGCAACGATGTTGTACCAGGCATATAGCGAGGGAATGACGCACACGCCCAGGGTAACCACCAGGGCGACGGGGTTCACGAGCAATCGCTTGATGTCGCGTTTAAAGATCGCAAAGGACACCTTTGCATCGGATAGTTTGCTGCCGAGACTCACGCTTGGACCATCCATCCTGTCGTTTAGCCGAATCATGCTATTAACAACCATTGTACGGAGGCCCTTTGACGTCTCGCGGCACAATGGTGCTGAGTTTTGCGGGTAGCAATATACTACGAAGATGAGTTAACGTACAGATGTACAGTATCTCAAATTCCCGCAGCTCACAAAACCACAACCCGCACAAATTAGCTACCCTAACAACGTCGCAGGTTGAGCATAAGCCAGCGAAAACGCCCCTAAGCGAGCAAGGTGACGTGAAAGAGGAGGGAAGCGTACTTTGGTACGCGACCGACGATTGAACGTCAGATTGCCGCTTAGGGGCGTTTGCAGCGTCGACTGGTCCGCCGTTCGTTAGAACGGCGGAACCACATAACTACATCAAGTTGCAAACAGCTGCGGCGAAGGCTACGGGGTCCTCGGGGAGAATGCCCTCGACCAGCAGGGCCTGGTCGTAGAGCAGACCGGAGTACTGTTTGATCTTATCGGCGTCGCCGGCCTGCTGGGCAGCGACGAGCTTGGCGAAGACTGGGTGCTTGGCGTTGAGCTCGAGTACACGCTGGCTCTTGGGCATGCCATCGGGCGCGCCCTCGGGACCCTTTTGGAGCACCTTCTCCATCTCGAGCGACAGCGGGCCCTCGGTGGTAATGCATGCGGGGGCGTCGGTCAGGCGAGCGGAAACAGCGACCTTCTCGACCTTGTCGTCGAGCGCCTCCTTCATGGCGCTAAAGAGGTCCTCGTTCTCCTTGGTGGCGTCCGCGGCCTCCTTCTTCTCATCCTCGGTTGCCAGATCAAGATCGCCGGTCGCAACGTTCTTGAGCTCCAGATGACGATCCTCGACCTCGGGCTCGGCACCATCGGCAACGGCCTTCTCGGCAGCCTCGCGAGCAGCATCGTCCTCGTAGACCTTGGGCATATCGGCGGCCACGTACTCGCGCATGGCCTGGAACGTGAACTCGTCCACATCCTGCGTCAGCAGCAGCACGTCGTAGCCGCGGTCGAGCACGCCCTTCACCACGGGCATCTTGGCCAGGCGCTCACGCGAATCGCCGGCGGCATAGTAGATGGCCTTCTGACCCTCGGGCATACCCTTGGCGTACTCGGCCAGGGTAATCATCTTCTGCTCCTTGGCAGACCAGAACAGCAGCAGGTCGGCAAGCTCGTCGGCCTTCATGCCATAGCTCGAGTAGATGCCGTACTTAAGGCCGCGGCCAAAGTTCTCAAAGAACTTCTCATAGGCCTCGCGGTCGTTGTCGCGCATATCCTCAAGATCAGCGGTGATCTTCTTCTCCACGCGCTTGGCAATGGCCTTGAGCTGACGGTTCTGCTGCAGCGTCTCACGCGAAATATTGAGCGTCACGTCGGCAGAGTCCACGACGCCGCGTACAAAGTTGTAGTAGTCGGGCAACAGGTCGTCGCACTTCTCCATGATCAGCACGTTGGAGCTGTAGAGCGACAGGCCCTTCTCGTAATCCTTGCTATACAGATCGAACGGGGCGCGGCCCGGCACAAACAGCAGGGCATCGTACTCAAGCGTGCCCTCGGCATGGAAGCTAATGGTGCGGGCGGGATCGTCAAAGTCGTGGAACGTGGACTTATAGAACTCGTCGTAATCCTTCTGCTCAACGTCGGAGCTGCGCTTTTTCCAGATCGGCGTCATGGAGTTGATGGTCTCGAGCTCCTGGTAGTCCTCGTACTCGGGCGTGTAATCATCCGGTGCGTCCTCGGGCTTGGGCTTCTGACGGCTCTTGGAAACCATCATCTGAATCGGGTAGCGCACATAGTTGCTGTACTGCTGAATCAGGCTCTTAAGGCCCCACTCGGTCAGGAAGCGGTCATAGGTCTCGGCCTCACCGTCGGCGTCGAGCTTCTCGTTCTCACGCAGCGTCAGGATAACGTCGGTGCCGTGCTCGGCGCGCTCGCCATCCTCGATGGTATAGCCCTCAAGGCCGTCGGACTCCCACACGTGCGCCGTGTCCTCGCCATAGGCGCGGCTGACGACCTTCACGTGGCTGGCAACCATAAAGGCAGAGTAGAAGCCCACGCCAAACTGACCGATGATGTCGACATCGGAGCCCTGTTGCTCGGCGTTCTCGGTCTTAAACTCCTCGGAGCCGGAATGGGCGATGGTGCCCAGATTGCGCTCGAGCTCCTCGGCGGTCATGCCAATGCCGTTATCCGAGATGGTAATGGTGCGGGCATCTTTATCAAAAGAGACGCGAATAGCCAGGTCGCCCTGGTCGAGCTTGACACTCGGGTCCTGCAGGCTCTTAAAGTTGAGCTTGTCGACGGCGTCACTCGCGTTAGAGATAAGCTCGCGCAGGAAGATTTCCTTATTGGTGTAGATGGAGTTGATCATGAGGTCGAGCAGTTTTTTGCTCTCGGTCTTAAATTGACGCATGTGCAGTCCTTTCGCGCTACCCCCGTCCGCAAAAACGGCCCGGTTGCCCGAGCCGCATCGCAGACCTGCTATGTTCAGACTTAGATTTTATAACCCATTAGCGCGCATATATACATACGGAATCGAAAAACTGTATGCCCAAACGCTCTGATGCGCCAATTGCCAAGGAGTGTCCCCGACTGCCGGCAGGAAAGGAACGTCCCTATCTGCCATCTACGCGCTTGGCCATCCAAGCATGGGGCTGGCCCTCGTCTTCGTAGTCCACCGGGGCAATCTGCGTGTAACCCGCCTTGGCATAGAGTGGCAGCACGTATTCCTGCGCGTGCAGCTTAATGAGCTTGGCGCCGGCATCACGCGCGCAAGTATCACTGGCCTCGACAATCTTGCTCGCCAAACCGCGACGGCGCATGCTCGGCAGCACGGCCACGCGCCCCATAATGTAGGTCTCCCCTGCCGCAACGCCTTCGTCCATCTCGCACGCCGGCGACACCGGTGCCTCCGCGTCAGCTGCGCGCTCAAGCTCTTCGGGAAACACGCGCGAGCAACCGGCAAGCTCGCCGTCTACATAGAGCGTCACATGAATGCAGTTCGGATCCTCGTCGATAGCGTCAAACTCGTTCTCGTAGCCCTGCTCGTCCATAAAAACGACGCGGCGCACCAGCGCCGCGTCTTCAAAGCATCCCGTCTTAAGTTGGATATCCATGGCTGCCCCTTCATTCAATGCGAACGTTAGGGACAGATTTTAGCGAAAATGAGCTCCGCGCACGCTGAACTTCGCGCGAGCCTTTGCCAGGCAGTCGTAATGACCCACGTTATGGGCATCGCTCGCGATAAAGCTGTACAGGTTCTGATCGAACAGGCGCTGTGCCGGCTTTTTCTCGCGACCAAAGCGACCGCCGGCAATAAAGTCCGCCGAAGCCTGCAGCTTACAACCCATATCGACCAGGCGCTCCGCCACGCTTACATCCTTTTGAACCGCACGATAGCGCTCAGGATGAGCGATGATCACCTGGTAGCCACGGCACTGCAAATCGTAAATCGTGTTCTCGTACTCTCTAAACGCATACGCATCGGCATGCGTCGAAAGCTCGAGCAGAAACTCGTTGGTCCCATCGAAATGCAAGTGCTCCGCGGCATCAATACCAAGCTCGACAAGCTTACGATGGTTGACCTCGAAGCCCATCTGGAGCGGAAAACCGTCAGCGTTATCGCGCAGCAGCTCAAAGGCATCCCACATCTTGTCGTAATCAAAATAGGGATCACGGCAGTGAGGAGTGCAAACGATTCTGGTTACACCGGCCCGCTTGGCAGCCTCGAGCATCGCCAAGCTCTCTTCGAGATCGGCGGCGCCGTCGTCTACACCCGGCAAGATATGGCAATGAATGTCACGCATAGGTCAGCCTTAATCAACTAAACGTTTGCTCGGTTGGTAAAGATGCCCTTTTTGGAAGTGCCCTGATCGTCGGAGCCCTTCTTAACCTTCTTACCGTCCTTGGTGTAGTAAGAATAGTAGTACTCGCTGGTCTCGGTCTCGCAGTAGTTCATAACGGTACCGATAAGCTTGACCCTCTCGGACTTCTTAAGCTGGCCGATAGCGTTGAGTGCTTCCTCGCGCTTGGTAAAGTCCTCGCGCACCACGAACAGCGTACCGTCGGTCAGGCTGGCGATCTCGGCAGCATCGATGAAGGTGCCGACCGGAGGAGCGTCGAAGATAACGTACTGGAACTTAGCAGACAGCGCCTTTACCAGCTTGGCAAAACGATGGGAGACGATGATGTCGGCAGGATTGGGAATGTGCGGCTCGGCATCGAGGAAGTAGAAGTTCTTCTGACCCGTCTCGACAATTGCCTGGTCAATGGAGATCTGCTCGGAAAGGACCGCATAGAGTCCGCCGCGCGAACGAACGCCGAGCATATCGGAAAGGGACCTGCGGCGCATATCGGCCTCGACCAGGAGCACGGACTTGCCGCTCGTGGCGATTGCCTGAGCAAGGTTAATGGAAACCGTAGACTTGCCCTCGTTGGGAATCGAGGAGGTAACGGTGATGGTGCGAATGGGGTCGTCCACGCTCGCAAAGCGGATGTTGGCCAGAAGGGTCTTGGCGGCATTCTGTACAACGAGCTTATCGGTGTTCTTTGCCTTAGCCATGCCTATTTACCACCTTTCATAGCCGGAATTCGGCCAACAACGGGAATACCCAGGAGCTCTTCTGCCTCTTCGGCACCGCGGATGCGGGTATTGAGCATGTCTGCCAAAACGACATAGGCAACTGCGATAAAGATACCGGCGAGGAACGCGACGGCAATATACAGCGTGCGCTTGGGGCCGCTGGGGGCTTCGGGGGTCTTAGCCTCGTCGATAACGTTGATGCTCTGGGCAGCGCCGACGTTCTGAGCGACCGTACTCACCGAGCTGGCAATGGCCTTTGCGACCTCAGCCGTCTCCTTGGCATCGGTGCCGGTAACCGAAAGCGTAATGACACGCGTGGTGGTCTCGGAGGAAACAGACACCTTGTAGTCATCCAGATCGGTGAGGCCCAGTTCTTTGGCGGCGCCGCTCTTAACGCTATCGCTATCCAGCAGCGTGGCGATATCGTTGGAAAGCATCTGGCTCGCCGAGAGATCGTTGTAGCTCATCTGACCGCTATCGTCGGTCTTGGCGAGAATGTACATGCTCGTCGTCGCGGTATAGGTGTTGTCCATCGCAACGAAGGACACGATGCCCATGGCGATCGCGCAGACCACCGGAAGGGTGATGACCAGCTTGAGGTGCTTCTTCAGCAGCTGGAACAGTTCGAGAAGGGTCATGCAGCTTGCCTTTCATTTCCCCAGTTCGGATTGACAAAACTGTCCGTATGTTATCGCATCTTTTTACCGAGACCAAACTCTATACATAAGAAACAGGCTCTCCTGTAAAAATGTCGGAAGCAATCGTAAAATTGCACAACAACGCCGCACCCGAAAGTCAAATGCGGCGTCTACATCAATATCTATGTTGTATCGCTATGCGAACGGCTCGTCCTGCTGTATGGGAAACGTCACCGTAATGGTGGTTCCCACGCCCAATTCGCTCGACAAATCAATGACAGCATGATGGTACAGGGCGGCATGCTTGACAATGGCAAGCCCCAGGCCAGTTCCGCCGCGTGCCTTGGACCTACTCTTGTCCACGCGGTAGAAACGCTCGAACACCTTGCCCTGCTCCTCGGGCGCAATGCCAATACCCGTGTCGGCAACCGCAAGAAACGGCTGGCCTTCATCGTTGGTCCCGCACGTAAGTGTCACCGTACCACCGGGTCGGTTATAGCGGATGGCGTTGCTCGCCAGGTTATAGATGAGCTCATCGATCAGGCGCGATACGCCTTCGATGACCACGGGCTGTGACTCATGGCCTATCGTCACATTTGCCTGACGGGCTACCTGCTCAAGGCGTTGTTCCACCGTCGAAATGGCTCGCGAGAGCTCGATGGGCTCCGTGGAGCCAATAGGCACCGCCTCGCCTTCGGCCGCGCGCTCTGCCTCATCCAAGTTAGACAACGTGAGGATGTCGTTGACGAGTGCCGCCAGACGGCCCGCCTCGCGATAGATACGACCGCCAAAGATACGCAGGTCATCCTCGCCCTCGACCATACCATTCGCGATAAGCTCGGCATAGCCCGAAATCGCCGTAAGCGGCGTCTTGAGCTCGTGGGTAATGTTGGCCGTAAACTCACGGCGCATACGGTCGTTATCCGCCAGCACCGCCATCTGGCGCTTGAGCTCCTGTCGTTGCGATTCGATACGCTCAAGCATGGGGACCATCTCGGCATAGGCGTGCTCATAGCTACGGCGTGGGTGATCCAAATCCACCTCTTGCAACGGCGCGATGATGGCACGGGACTCACGGCGCGCCATAAAAAACGAGAGTACCGCACCCGCTGCTGCGATAAGCAGCATCGGCGCCAGCATCGACAGCAAAATCGCCGCAACACCAGGCTGGGCCTGCGCCAAGCGGACGACCTGGCCGTTATCAAGGGTGACGGCGCGATACAGCATAATCTCGTCGAGTGTAGAGCTTGCGCGCTCCGCGGAACCCGAACCACTCTCAAAGGCCTCGATGACCTCGGGGCGATCGCCATGGTTGGGCAGTGTGGAAGGCGACGCCTCGTTGTCGTAGGCAACAGATCCGTCCTTATTGATCAGCGTGATACGAAGATCCTCGCGATCGAGGCTTCGCAAGAACGGAATGGGCTCCTGCTGCTCGTCGAGGGCGGCAGCAATGAGCTCGGTTTCCTGCGCCAGATTGGCACTCGTGGCATCCGCCAAGGTGTTTTGCACAAAGAACGCACCCAGCACCGTAAACGCAACGATAACCGCCATGGCGCAGACAAAGATCGTCACAAAAACGCGGTGCGACAGCGTATGTTTTCCCTGGGGGGCGAAGACCACGGGTTACTCCTCCGATGCGGTGGCCGCGGTGTCGTCGCCTTCGGCACCATCACCGGCAGAAGGCTCGGCCAGGCGATAACCCACGCCGCGCACGGTCTCGATGGCGCTGGCATGCTCGCCCAGTTTTTGGCGAAGCGTCTGCACGTGCACGTCGACGGTGCGCGAACCGCCGTCGAAGTCCCAGCCCCACACGCTCTGCAGCAACGACTCGCGGGTAAAGACCACGCCGGGCTTGCGCATGAGGTACTCGAGCAGGTCGAACTCGCGCAGGGTGAGCTTAAGCGGCTCGCCGGCAACGGTCACCTCGCGATGGCTGGGCGAAAGCACGATGTCGCCCACGCTGAGCACATCGCTCGCCTGCTTGACCATGCCGCCGCGACGCAGCAGTGCGCGGCAGCGGCTCGCAAGCTCCATAAGCGAAAACGGCTTAGTCAGGTAATCGTCGGCACCGCCATCGAGCGCCATCACCTTGTCGAGCTCGGTATCCTTGGCGGTAAGCATCATGATGGGCACCGTCGCCGTCAGGCGATCGGCACGCAGGCGACGCATAATCGCCAAGCCATCGGTGTCGGGCAGCATGATATCGAGCAGCACAGCATCGGGCACCCGTCGCGCCACGGCAGCTTTAAACTCGCCATCACACGAAAAGCCCTCGGCCTCGATTCCCTGCTTGCGCAGCGCGTAGACTGTCAAATCCCTGATGTTGTCATCGTCCTCGACGTAATAGATCATGTTGAACCCCTTTGCGGCCGATATGACCGCATCTTAACCCTAAAGGCACCTGTAAAAGACAGCGTCAGCCAAAACGCCCCGTCAAATAATCCGCGGTGCGCGGATCGGACGGATTCTTGAAGAGTTGCGCGGTGGGCGCGTGCTCCACCAGCTCACCCAGCAAAAAGAACGCAACCGAATCGGAAATACGCGCGGCCTGCTGCATGTTGTGCGTCACGACCACCAGCGTGCAGGTCTCCTTGAGCTCGCAGGCCAGCTGCTCCACCACCAACGTCGACACAGGGTCGAGTGCCGAGGTCGGCTCGTCCATCAGCAGAATGTCGGGCTGCACGGCAAGTGCGCGGGCGATGCACAGGCGCTGCTGCTGTCCACCCGAAAGACCCAGGCCCGACTCTTTGAGCTTGTCCTTGACCTCGTCCCACAGGGCAGCGCGACGCAGGGAGTCCTCGACCAGCTCATCGAGCACGGCGCGGTCGCGCACACCCATACCGCGAGGACCGTAGGCGACGTTGTCGTAGATGCTCATGGGAAATGGGTTGGGGCGTTGGAACACCATGCCCACGCGCTGGCGCAAACGGCAGATGTCGCAATCGCCCAGGATATCTTGACCATCGAGCGCAATCTTGCCCTCGATGCGGCAATCCTTGATGCCGTCGTTCATGCGGTTAAAGCAGCGCAGCAACGTGGACTTTCCACAGCCCGAAGGCCCGATGAACGAGGTGATCTGCTTGTCGCGGATCTTGATATTCACGTCCTTGAGCGCATGGTGGTCGCCATAGAACAGGTCGAGGCCCTCGACGTCGATGCGCGTCGGCGAGGCGGCAAGATCCTCTGCCGTGGGACGAGTCGCATCCCCAACCTCGCGCTCATGCGCGGCCTCGGCCTGCGCTTCCATGAGTTCTTCAAGCTCCGTGGGCTCCACAGCCGCAGCAGCCGTCATACCGCACACCTCCATATCGATATCAATTCAGCAGTATCGATAGTAGGAATCGCGGCTCATACGCACGTGAGCACATTGTCAAGTGTTTGTAAGGGCACGCTAGCTATGCGGCGGGCAGCTCGATGGTGAATATCGTGTGTTCGGGCGTCGATTCACATGCAACGGTACCGCCGTGTGCCGCGATGATCTCCTTGGCAATAGCAAGGCCCAAACCGGCACCACCGCGATTAGTCGCACGCGCCGCATCCAGGCGATAGAACTTCTCAAAGATCACCTTGAGCTTAGCCGCAGGGATAGGATCGCCCTGATTGATAAAGCGCACGCGCACGCCGCCATCGTCTTGGCGCCTGGCCTCAATCGTGATAGTCGAGCCCTCATAGCTATAGGCGACGGCGTTTTTCATGATGTTGTTAAACACGCGGGCCATCTTATCGCCATCCACGAGCACCGTCAGGTCCTCGCGAATATCAACTTGGGCTTCCTTATGCTGCTCGTTGAGGATGGGATAGAACTCGTCAGCCACCTGAGCCAGCAGCAACCCCAGATCAACATAGCCGCGCGTGAGCACGATATCGTGGAAGTCAAAGCGCGTGATATCGAAGAACTCTTCGATGAGCGCATCGAGCCGGTGCGCCTTGTCGAGCGCCACGCCCGTAAAGTGCGCACGTTGCTCAACCGGCAGCTCAGGAGCCTCTTGAAGCAGCGAAAGATAGCCCACCACACTGGCAAGCGGGGTGCGTAGGTCATGTGCCAAGTACGTGACCAGATCGTCCTTGCGATGAGACTCGTCACGCAAGGCCTGTTGCACCTTGCGCTCGCGATCGCGCACACGGTTGAGTGCGCCCTCGACCTCCAGGAAGTCGCCGTCGATGTTGTCCCAGGTGTCGGGGTGATCGATCAGGCGATCTTGAATACGAGCGGCCAGCACACAATCGGCATGCTGCTCGCCCTGCTCATAGCCCTGGTAGTACAGGGCGCGGCCGCAAAAGAACAGCGCGCACACGGCAAGCGCCAGCACAAAGCCAAGCATGTTGAATACAAAGCCGGCATCGAACAGCACCGGCCCTTCGATGCCGCCGAGCGCCATGGCGCCAATCGCCAACGTCATGGCCCACGCGGCACCGCCAATCACCACGCAGCGGCGTACGATTTCAAATCGATCGATCAGCAAAAAGCCGACAAGCAGCACCGCCAAGATTCCAGCGATGTTATCGATGCCAATCAGCAGCAGGCTCAGCAAAAAGAGCAGCACCGTTGCAAGCGCGCGGTTGTCGACGACCGACCTCACGTATTCAAAGAGTCGATCGGGCACCTCGAATGCCTGCCTATCGTCTTTTGTCATATCCACTTCCCCACCATCAAAGGCGTTATTCGATTATGTAGCCGACGCCCCAGACGTTTTTGATAAAGCGCGGCTTTTGAGCGTCGTCACCGATCTTTTCGCGCAGGTGACGAATGTGCACCATCACCGTATTGTTGGAGCCGGGCATAAAATCCTCGTTCCACACCGCGCGGAACAGATCCTCCACGGCCACCACACTGCCGCGATGCTCGACCAGATACAGCAAGATGGAATACTCGATGGGCGTGAGGCGAACCGGCGCACCGTCCACCGTTACGGAACGGGCATCGCGGTTGATCTCTAGGCCGTCGAACTGGATGGTCGGCGACTCGGCCGCCTGCGCACGGCTACCGTAGCTGGTGTAGCGACGAAGCTGAGCGTGCACGCGCGCGATGAGCTCCAGCGGGCGGAACGGCTTAACCACGTAATCGTCCGCGCCAATCGAAAGGCCCTCGATCTTGTCTTGCTGGGCATCGCGCGCCGTCAGCATGATCACGGGATAGGTATGGCTGGAACGGATCGTACGCAGCAACTCAAGCCCATCGATATCGGGCAGCATGACATCCAGCAGCGCCAGATCGAACTCCTGCTCCAAGATTGCCTTGGCAGCATCGGCCCCGCTATAGGCGACCTGTACGTCAAAGCCTTCTTTTGTAAGGTAGATACCAACCAAGTCAGCGATGGCCTTTTCGTCATCAACTACCAAAATGCGCTCGTTCATGCGTGCTCCTTTCGCACTCCATTATGCCCGAGGGGGCGCATGCCACACACAACAAGCGTGGGTGATTAAGTCGGCCTTAAGCGCCCTTGTGCCCGTTCGGGCGCGGATGTGGGCCACGCACGCACGCGATGATCGCCGACACCGGCAAACGATATACTCTAGTTCCAGAAGAGACCATCCCGTCGAAAGCGAAATCTGTGAAGTCCCTCACCTCTTTTGCAAAGCGCTCAGCCCAGCTTGCCGCCGGCTTTGTCTGCGCTATCGCCCTTGCCGCTGGCGTGCCCACCGTCGCCGGCGCCCAAGTGCTCACGACCGACAATGTCTGCGGCAAAACCGCCGATGCGCGCGGCATCACGGCCGAAAATCTGCCCGATATCGATGCGACCAATGCGCTCATCATGGGCAAAGACGGCACCGTCTACTACGGGCGCGGCGCCGATGAGCAGGTCAAAATCGCCTCGATCACCAAGGTCATGACCGCAATCCTAACCGTCGAGAATTGCAAGATGGACGAGAAGGTCACGGTAAGCAACACCGCAGCCACCGTGGGTAATTCGACCGCCGGCTTGCTCGAAGGCGACGAGCTTACCGTGGAGCAGGCACTGCGCGGCCTGATGATTCCCTCGGGCAACGACGCCGCCGTCGTGCTCGCCGAATATGTGGGCAAGAAGATCGAGCCTAAGACCAGAGACGCCGAGGCAACCTTTGTGAAGGCCATGAACGAGCGCGCTAAGAAGCTCGGCTGCACCGGTACGCTTTTTGAAAACCCGCATGGTCTGGACTTTGATGAGTGGGCTGGCGATATGCACTCAACCGCACACGACGTAGCGCTGATGATGCAGGAGGCCATGAAAAACGATACGATCCGCGAGGTCGTAGCGAGCGAGGATTCCTGGATCGAGGTCACGGGCGCCGACGGCACCGACCATTCGCATTCCATGGACACGCATAACTATTTGCTGGGCCAAGATGGCAACATTGGCGGCAAGACCGGCACCACCGACGACGCGGGCTACTGCTTCACGAGCGCCTACAACCGCGACGGCGACGAGATCTACACTGTTATTTTGAACTCCACCACCACCGACCAGCGCTTTACCGATACCGCCACCCTTGCCAACTGGTACTACGGCCACAAGGTGACGGTCGCAATCGCCAACACACAGGAAAAGACCGCCAACGGCAACCCGCTTATGGCGCGCATTGGCCAAACCGACTGGACGGATAAGACGATCGACGCCACACTCGCCGATCCCACGGCGCAAGCGACCGTGTTTTCCCTTGCCGGCGAGGTGACCGAAAAGGTTAGCTACGACGATCTTTCGGGCACGGTGCATGTGGGCGACAAGGTGGGTAGCGTCACGCTCAAGCAGGACGGCACCAAGATCGCCGTCATGGACCTGGTTGCCGACGAGGAAGGCGCAGGGCCGAATCCCATTGAATGGCTGCTCGTGAAGCTCGATCGCTTGGGCCGTCGCATCGACAACCGCCCGCTCACGGCAGAAAGCGAGACCGTCGCCAAGGCTCCTGAGGTGTAGGGCGCAAGAATAATAAGCCCATTGAAAGGAGGCGTCCGAAAGGATGCCTCCTTTTTTTGAGGGTTCGAATCCCCAGCTTACGTTCTTGATAGCAAAAAGGGCCCCAAATGGGACCCTTCTTCAAATTCGTACTGGCGGAGAGCTGGGGATTCGAACCCCAGATGCCCTTTTGGGGCATACTCGCTTAGCAGGCGAGCACCTTCGGCCTCTCGGTCAGCTCTCCGTAACAGCCGTTCTATAGTAACCAAACAGTCGAGGATGGGCAAGAGGGAATTTCGAGGCGATTCCATTTTGTCAGCAAACGCCTCAGCCAAGCATCTCAATCTGTAACAGTTATCGACCAAATCGGCCCGTAAATGTTACAGATCGAGACAAACCAGGCCCTCGAAACATAACGTCTCAATCTGTAACATCTACAGGCCGTAATCTCCTCCAGATGTTACAAATCGAGACAAAGATACGAGGGCTGCCCCAGCGGCGGCACCGATGCTCCCAGTCTTTATTAGCCCTTTCGAACGGTTTCCAACAGATAATCGCGCATGTACGGAATTGCGAACGAAACACAGCCGTAGCCTGCAGGTTCAATCAGTCCCGCATCGATCAGGCGCTTGCGATACGACCCGACTTTGTTCGCCGGCAAGCCCATCTTTTTGGCGATATCGCCGTTCGCAATCTCATCGCCCTCACATTGCGCCATCGCCGCGAGATACTGAAACTGCCGCTCCGACACCCTGCGCAACGCAGGGGCAATCACCATAGCATTAAAACTATCAAGAGCCGCCTGGATACCCTTGCGAGCTGCCTCTTCGTCCACGCTCTCTGCCCCGCTGCGCGCAGCAACCTGCCAAGCGTAATATCCGACCAGCTGGACCATAAAGGGATAGCCCGCCGAAGCCTTTGTTAAAAGCTCAGCAACGCCTTCGTCGAGTTCCTTGCCCGCACGCCTCATCGTATCCTCAAACGATCCGCCGACTTCAAAATCTGAAAGCCGCGTAAGTTCAATATGCTTCGCCCTCTGAAGGAACGTCAACGTATCATCCACCACCACGCCATCCACCGACGTTGGCAAACCAGCGAATGCAAAGGCGACATTCGCCCCCTGGCGAATCAAGAGCTGCATTTCATTGCCCAGCTCTCGCATTTCCTCAGTTGAGGCGTCCTGAATCTCATCGAGCGTAATGAGCAAGCCGCCGCGCTTCGCGGCTTCGTACATCGCCTCGCCCAGATGGGACGCCGACTTCGACACCTCCACGGAGCCAAGGCTGACTCCTAGAATCGACGGAGAAATCGACATTGATTCAAGACGAACATTTCGCTGCAGAGCCTCGAGAATTCTATTGCAAAAACCGGTATTTGAGGCGACGTCAACGACTTCGAATCCTTTTTTGCGCGCAAGATCACCCAATGCGTTAAGGAGCACCGTTTTACCCGTGCCACGAACACCAGAGATACGCATGAGCCGATCGGGGGCGCCGGGACCGTTCTCCAGAGCCTCGGCAAAGTCATCCAAAACAGCGTCGCGTCCGATAAGCTCAGGCGGATTCATTCCCGCCGTTGGCTTAAAAGGATTAATAGCTTTAGACATTCGGCCCTCCTCTGCTAGTTTTAACAACTTTAACAAAGTTTAGCAACTTTAGCAGAGTTTAACAGTTTTAGCAGGCTCGGCGGCTTTATGCCTTACCGACCCTGTCGGGTCCTCTCGCCCGTGCCGATACAAATAGCACGGCGCAGCCCCTCTATGCCGCCCCTACCCCAGCGAGCGGTTGAGGGAGCCGAGCTCGTCGTTGCCCATGGTGCGCCACATTTGGAAGATACAGCCACGCGCCAGGAAGAAGAAGCCGTTATCGACGAGTTGCACGGCAGCATCTGCCAGCTGATTGGTCACGGCGGGCACCGGCGGCAACTCGAGCCCCGCCTTACGGATGGTCTCGACCGCATCATCGAACGTCGGAGGCTCATTGACGCCCATCTCGTTCATGAGGCCCTGCATTTCCTCCAGCGCGCTGCTGCCCGACTCCTCGCCGCGCGGCACGAGACGGTAGCACGCCAGCGCCAGGTCGAGCTGATCGCAGTTCCAGTACGCAAATGCCAAACGGTAAAACAGGTAGCCAATCGAGGGACGATCGCTCGCGATGCGCAAACCGTGACGGGCCACCTCGATAACCTCGTCAAACCGCTCCAAACGCGCCAGCACGTTAATCAACGCAAAATGCGATTGCATAGACGAGCGCGCCAAATCGTAAAGGCGACGCACCTCGGGCAGAGCGCGCTCAAAATCTTCCTGCTCGGCGTAAAAGCTGCAAATCTCGTGCTGGGCAAAGTACAGTGCATCGGGCGCGCGCAGAATGCGCACGGAGCGATCCTCCTCCATCACCGGCAGCACCATGCGTACCAACTGGTTGTCGCAGAACTGCGTTTGGACCGGCCCCGTTGCCAAGAGCTCGGCAACGGCACACTTGGCCTCCAGCTCCTCGGCCAAACGAGAAAAGCCCTCGAATGCACCTGCACGGTCAGTTTTAGACTGCTCGCGCAATTCAACGACGCGCGCCACATACGGGTCGTCGTCCTCTTCCATGACTTCCAACTCGTCAGCTGTATCGGCAAGCAGCAGATCGCGCAACGCCGGCGGCAGCGGACGATGGTCGTCACGCGGGCGAGCGTGAACCTCCGCTGGCTCAATCATATCCGGCGTGGTCGCCTCATATGCCTCGAGCATGCGCTTGCAAGGCATACCGTCCATATCCATGCTCTCAAGATCCTTGGCGACGGGAACACAATCGGCAAGATACTCGGCACGGGCAAAGGAATACGTTGCGACGATGTGCACATCCTGCTCATCGTCGGGAGCCTCAATCTGCACGTAGCAGCGCGTGATGCAGGCACCCGCGGCAAAGCAAGCCGCCGCAAGCGTGAGCGCTACGCGCGCGTCGTGCTCCGCCGCCCAGATCTCGCGCACACCCTCGTCCAGCTCGCGCCAGGCGTCATCCTGAGCATCGTATTCACGTTGCGGCATGGCATCAACGACAGAGCGCCCAAACTGGACGAGCATAATCCCCTCGGCAACGTTCACTCGATAGGTATAGTCAAGCCGTGTGACCACGTTAAGCGCCTCGACAATTCGCGCAAAGCGGGTGCGCACGTCCCACTCGCCACCAGGCCGGCACGCAACCGTCCCCGGCTTGGCCCACGGGTTGTCGCTCGACAGCGTTTCGAGCAACCGGGGGACATCGTTGGTCGTTTTAGCGATATGCCACGAGTCAAAGAGTGCACAGCCCTCAAGGCTCGGCGACGAGGCTGCGGGGGCCAATCCGGCCCCGATGCGATCAAGGATGCCGGAGAGGCGGTTCAGGCGACACTCAATGGCAAGCAAGGTGTCGATCTCATCTTGATCTAACAGGCTGCGATCGAAATTTAGATAGAAAAGCTTCGAGCGATCGATGCGGGCCAAGTTCATTTCAGTCTTTGCCGCTATGGTGCGCAGGCGAGGCAGATTGACTTCACCCATCAGGGCCGCGGCATAACGCTCGATGCCGCTCGGATTGTCCTTATGGTCAATGCGGTAGAGCAGCGTCTCGATGGCATCGGGAAGTGGCGTCGAATCAAAGCCCAGAAACACTTCGACCGGCTCGGGCAGCTTGACGAGCTTAATCTTGTCGACGACATTGTGCGTGCTCTCGTCGAGCCTGTCGGTGTTTGACGTGCTCGCGATAGCATTTTCGGAATCGGCGAATATCACGTAGCGCAAGAACATAGATGCCATGAACTCACCGTAAGGGAGGCTGCGGGCCGAATTCCATGTCTCGCGATCGGACTGCTCGCGCATGGGGCCTTTTGGAGAGCCGATGACCCGCGCCCGGGGACGCATCGTCCCATCGGTGCCCCTTACCGCAATCTCGCCAATGCTGAAGTCGGACTCATCAAGAACCAGTTGCATATCGGGATCATCGGGCAACGGCGCCTCGCTAACGGGACGGTCCACCTTGTACACTTCGCCCGAAACGCTCACGTAGCCTAAAAGTGACACATGGCTCTTACCGACGAATTCAACGGCGTAGCATGATTCACGCGGATCGTCGCCAAAGAGTTTCCAGACAACGCCATACGAGCGTCCCGCGGGCTGTTCGGGCATCGCCGGAAAGCGCTTCTTGGGATCGAGAAACTTGAGCTTATAAGTCGGACGCTCTGCCACGAAATATCACCCTGATCGGTCGTCTAGAGAAAGGGCGCGCCCCAGGTGCACCGAGACGCTTACTCGGAATCTTACACGAGTCGATAACAAAAAAGCCCCCGTTGCCGGAGGCTTTGATCTCAAATGGTGCGGCGTATAGGATTCCGCGCATCCGCTTGCGCGGATCCGCACCGGCTTCGGCCGCCTGCCGGCGTCCTCGCCCGCGGGCTAAAAACGCTCCGCGTTTTCTTTACGCCCGCGCCTCGACCGAGGTTCGAATCCATGCGGTGTTGCCATAAAAGAAAAGCCCCCGTTGCCGGAGGCTTTCAATTTCAATTGGTGCGGCGTATAGGATTCGAACCTATGACGTTCTGATTCGTAGTCAGACCCTCTATCCAGCTGAGGTAACGCCGCGACTTGTTGATTATTATGCACAAAGACTGAATAATGGTCAAGCATTTTTTCGAAAAAAGTTATCAAATCGGATTTTTACTCATTTGAGACAATTTGGGGCGGCTTGGATCGGTCGGCATTCAAAGCCTGTCACTCAACTGCATCGCCATATAAAAAAGCCTCCGTTGCCGGAGGCTTTCAATTTCAATTGGTGCGGCGTATAGGATTCGAACCTATGACGTTCTGATTCGTAGTCAGACCCTCTATCCAGCTGAGGTAACGCCGCAACGCACGGATTATTATGCACGTGACCCCTCGATGGGTCAAGCGACAATTTGGAAAAATTTTACGAAGTGATGATTAAGACGCTCGCGCCTCGACCGAGGTTCGAATCCATGCGGTGTCGCCATAAAAGAAAAGCCCCCGTTGCCGGAGGCTTTCAATTTCAATTGGTGCGGCGTATAGGATTCCGCGCATCCGCTTCGCGGATCCGCACCGGCTTCGCCCGCCTGCCGGCGCGCTCGCCCGCGGGCTAAAAACGCTCCGCGTTTTCTTGACGCCCGCGCCTCGACCGAGGTTCGAATCCATGCGGTGTTGCCATAAAAGAAAAGCCCCCGTTGCCGGAGGCTTTCAATTTCAATTGGTGCGGCGTATAGGATTCGAACCTATGACGTTCTGATTCGTAGTCAGACCCTCTATCCAGCTGAGGTAACGCCGCAGCGCAAGACATATAAAACCACTTTAGCTTATTGGAGTCAAGCACAATCTCAAACTTTTTTGTGGAACGCAGTTTTTATCATGCTGCTCCGCATGCATTAGCGTTCCCCGTGCGATCGATCGGATTCTCGACTACGTCATACCTTGCATCAAGTTCCCCCAGAAGCGACCGCACCCGTTGGGCACAATCGTAGTCGGCAAACGAGATGCTCAGCATGCGAGCAACCTGGTTAGAAGTTCCAACCCCATAGAAGTGCTCAAGTGCCGCAAGTCCCTCGCGTGGCACAAACGTCTCGACCACATGCGGCGACTCCTCATAGCACCATCGCGTCAGCGGCCCCTCACTCACCTGCCGAACCACCAAGCCGCCCATACCCGATGGCTCGCACGTTACCAGCAGGTACTCACCGCCTTCATCGCTCTCGAACATAACCACCCGCTCATCGAACAACTCCATTGCATCCCCTTTCTCTCGCTCTTATCTAACAAAAGCATAGCAGGTAGATAGCTATATACAGAACGTTTGTTCGTGTATTTTCTATTGAGCTGTCCGCACGACATGGTATGGGTCTGCGCACAAAATAGGGCGCCCCAGACAGGAGCGCCCCATCAAATCGCTTATGTAGCTAGCCTACGCGACCGGCTCGATCTTCTCGAGGCCGCCCATGTAGGGACGCAAAACCTCGGGAATCGTGATGGTGCCGTCGGCATTCTGGTAGTTCTCCAGAATGGCAGCCATGGTACGACCAGCCGGCAGGCCGGAACCGTTAAGGGTGTGCAGGTAGCGCGAACCCTTGAAGTTCTCGGGGTCGCGATACTTGATGTTGGCGCGGCGAGCCTGGAAGTCACCGCAGTTGGAGCAGGAGCTGATCTCCTTGTAAGCGTTGTAGCTCGGCAGCCAGACCTCGATGTCGTAGGTCTGACGGGCAGAGAAGCCCAAGTCGCCGGTGCACAGGCTAATCACGCGATACGGAAGGCCCAGCTGCTGCAGCAGGTACTCGGCCTCGGCGGTCATGCTCTCGAGCTCCTCGTCGGACTCCTCCGGCTTAGCGAACTTGACCATCTCGACCTTGTCGAACTCGTGCTGACGGATGATGCCACGGGTATCGCGACCGGCGGAACCGGCCTCCTCGCGGAAGCAGGGGGTGAAGGCAGTGTAGCGACGCGGCAGAGTGTCGGCGTCGAGGACCTCACCGGCGTGCAGGTTGGTGAGCACGACCTCGGCGGTAGGGATCAGGAAGTTGTCGCCCGAGACGTGATAGGCGTCGTCCTCGAACTTGGGCAGCTGGCCCGTACCGAACATGGTCTGACGCTTGACAACGATAGGCGGCCACCACTCCTTGAAGCCACGGCTCGTGTGCGTGTCCAGGAAGAAGTTGATAAGGGCGCGCTCCAGGCGGGCGCCGGCGCCACCGAGAACGGTGAAGCGGCTGCCGGAGAGCTTGTTGCCACGCTCGAAGTCGAGGATGTCGAGGTCGGTACCCAGGTCCCAGTGCGGCTTAAAGTCGAAGTCGAACTCGCGCGGGGTGCCCCAGCGGCGGCGCTCGATGTTCTCGTCCTCGTCCTTGCCGTACGGCGTGGCATCGCACGGAATGTTGGGCAGGTGAGCCATGAAGTCGTACTGCTCCTGCTCGAGGGCGGTGCGGCGCTCGGCCAGACCGTCAATCTTCTCGTTGACGGCGCGCACGGCCTCTTTGGCGGCCTCGGCCTCGTCCTTCTTGCCCTCCTTCATCAGGGCGCCGATCTTCTTGGACTCGGCATTGCGCGTGGCTTGAAGTTCCTCAACCTCAGTGATGACGGCACGACGCTCGTCGTCGAGCTCAAAGAACTTCTCGCGATCCCAAGACGTCTGGCGGTTAGCCATGGCGACATCGATGGCATCGGGGTTCTCGCGAACAAACTTGATATCAAGCATTAGATCCTCCGGCGATATACATTCCATTTAGGTTGCAACCTTGTACATGTATGGGCAAGTATATACTTATGAGCGTTTACGACCCAACTCAACTACGCAAGAAGGCACCCAATGGACGCAGTTTTTTCCTTTTTGTTTGGCACCCGCACCGGTTTTGCCATCCTTTTCGCCGGCGGCATCCTGCTGTTTGCGATTATTGCCTTTGTAATGGAGAAGCGCACCCATAAGATGTATGTCGACCGCGGCCCCAAGTCCGAGGACGAAGAAGACAGCTTCTGGGACTAACCTGCCAAAAAGGGACAGGTTTACTTTGGTCGGTTTTATCTGGGCAAACGCAAGTGCCCCGCAACTGGAATTGAGCCAGTTGCGGGGCACTTTTCGCTAAAAGGACAAAACCGCAGGAAAAACCTGCCAACATAAACCTGTCCCTAAATAGCAGGTTTTACTGGAGGGTTGCGTCGATTGCCTTGACCAGGGCGCTGCGCATGCCGGCGTCCTCGAGCGCGACGACGCCCTTGATGGTGGCACCGCCGGGCGAGCACACGGCATCCTTCATCGCTGCGGGATGCTGACCGGTTGCGAGCTGCAGCTTTGCCGTACCCAGCACCATCTGGCTCACAATGCGATAGGCATCAGCACGCGGGATACCGTGCTTGACCGCTGCATCGCCCAGGGCCTCGATTGCCATGGCGACAAACGCCGGAGCGCAACCACCCACCGTGCCGCCCACAAACAGCAGGCTTGTGTCGAGCTCGACGACAGCGCCAAGCTTACCGAGCAGGTCGAGCACCACAGCACGCTGCTCGTCGTTAAGCGTCGAAGCCTTCTCGCAGGCGATGACGCCCTCGCCCACCGAAACCGGCGTGTTGGGCACCGTCGAGATATGCGAGACGCCCGGCAGGACCTGCTCCCACTTGGCACTGTCCCAGGTCCAGGCAACCGACAGAACGACCTTTTTGGCAAGAGCATCCTTGAGCGGGGCGAATACCTTCTCGATCATGTACGGTTTGACCGCAGCGACCACGATATCGGATGCGGCGACAACCTCGGCGGCATCGTGGCAGGCGACCATGCCGCGCGCCTCGCAGCGCTCAACCAGTGCGTCGTAGCGACCCGCGCAGGCGCACATGTCGCTCGCAGCTACACCGGCAGCGATCCAGCCATCGGCCATAGCGCTCGCCATATTGCCAAAACCGACAAATCCAATCTTCATATCGCATAGTCCTTTCAGACACATTCCTCAAAACGAAAGGTATTGTCCCACGCCATTGTTTCGTATTGCCGACCTATTTGTGATACGGCTCGCCACGACTGATCTTGCAGGCACGGTAAATCTGCTCCAGCAGCACCACACGCGCCAGGTTATGCGGCAAGGTAATGCGTCCAAAGCTGAGCATCTCGTCGGCTCGTGCGCGCACGTCATCACTCACGCCGTCCGAACCGCCGATTACAAAGGCAATGTCGCTGCTGCCTCGCAGCATAAGATCGTCGAGCCTCGCCGAAAACTCCTCGCTCGAGCGCTCCTTGCCCTCGATAGCCAGCAGGATCACATGCGCTCGAGATGGCAAGGCGGCAAGAATCGCCGCCCCCTCCTTGTCGCGCGCGGCATCCACGCCGCCCGCCTTAGCCGGGTCGATATCGGCCACCTCGCGGATATCCACCTTGGCATAGGCACCTAGGCGCTTGGTGTACTCAGCGCACGCGTCCTTCCAAAAGCGCTCCTTGAGCTTACCGACGCAAACGACGGTGTATTTCACGCGCGTCTACTCCTTCGAATCGTTTTGAACTTTGCCGGCGGCCAGCATCTGCTCGAACATCGAGGCCGACTGCGAAAAGTCGCTCGGCAGCACGACCGTCGAGGTTTTACCCGTGCGAGCGAACTCCGTCATCATCTCGGACCACTGCGTAAACATGAACAGTTGGTTGGCCTCGTCATTGCCGACACCCGTCTCCTGGATGATCTCGAGCGAATCTTTGATACCCAGTGCGATGGCCTTGCGCTGGTTGGCGATGCCCTCGCCCGCCTTTTCCATTGCCTCGGCCTCGGCGGTCGCCTCGGTAACGCGCTTGATGCGGTCTGCCTCGGCGAGCTCCTGTGCCGCAGCGCGCTTGCGCTGGGCGGCGTTGATGTCGTTCATGGAGTTCTCAACCTCGGTCGGCAGTGCGATTTTGGTGATGAGCGTCGACACGAGGGTGAAGCCGTAGGCGGCCATCTGCTCGGAAACGGTAGCGTTGACATCCTTGGCGATGTCATCCTTCTTGGCAAAGACCTCATCGAGTGTGTAGACAGGAATCGAAGAGCGCAGGGCGTCGGTGATGAAGTCACGCATCTGGTCGACGGGCTCCTGCAGCATGTAGTAGCTCTTGTAGATGCCCGAATCTGCCGGGCCGGCGCCCATGTCGTAGCTCACGTGGTACTGAGCGGAGACCTCAAGGCCGATGGTCACGTTGTCCTGGGTCTTAACGTCGATGCCAAAACCGTTTTTCATGGTGCGCAGGCTCACCGTGGCGGCCTTGCGGTCGATCACGGGCACCTTCACGTGGAAGCCCGCGTTGACGATACGATTGAACTTACCCAAGCGCTCGATGATCACAGCGTGCTGCTGCTCAACGACGTAGCAGGCGTTGGGAAGCAACAGCAGCAGGATGATGATGGGAATCAAAAGGCTCGTAAGGGCAGCGATGATACCGGAAAACAGCATGGTCTCTCCTCTGATAGGCACACGTTGCCATTAGGATACCCGTCCAAGGAGATCGTGCATAACAAAAAAGCCCCCATTGCTGGGAGCTCTTTCAATCAATGGTGCGGGCGAAAGGACGTCCGCGTATCCGCTCCGCGGATCCGCACCGGCTTCGGCCGCCTGCCGGCGTCCTCGCCAGCTCGCTAAAAACGCTCCGCGTTTTCTTAACGCTCGCTCCTTCGCAGGTTCAAGTCCCTGCGATGAGCCCATAACAAAAAAGCTCCCATTGCTGGGAGCTCTCTCATTTAATGGTGCGGGCGAAAGGACTTGAACCTTCATGGGGTTGCCCCCATACGGACCTGAACCGTACGCGTCTGCCAATTCCGCCACGCCCGCGTGCAGAAATTAGAATAACGGAGCGCCACCACGAACGCAAGAACTATTTTTGAAAAAGTTTGCAGGCATTCTCCCAAGCGGCTTGCGCGATTGTCTCGGCGTCCTCACCAGTGCGATCGACACGGTCGTTAACCAGCGCGTTTGCCGTAATGGAGATCATTGCGGGCTCGCATTCAAGACCGCGGATGGGCTCCGGAGCCATATACGGGCAATCCGTCTCGAACAAAATGCGGTCGAGCGGGGTCGCCGCAAATGCCTCGCGCACGTCGTCGTTGCGCTTAAAGGTGGCCGCACCACCATAGGCGATATAGCAGCCCAGCTCCACAAAGCGCTCCATCGTGGCGCGGTCCTCGCCAAAGCAGTGCAGCACACAACCGGTCTGGGGCACGCCCACCTCACGAAGCACGTTGTAGGCGTCCACGTGCGAGGTACGCTCCTGGTCCATGTCCTCGTGACGCAGATGCAGCTCCACCGGCACATTGCGGCGCACGGCAACTTCGAGCTGGCGCGTCATGCAGTCAATCTGCACGCTGTGGGGCGCCGGCGCGATGTCGTCGTCGTAATCCATGTGGTAGTCCAGACCAATCTCGCCGATACCGGCGCACAAAGGGTCATCGAGCGCGGCAACGACCTGTGCGTGAACGTCGTCGGTATAGTCCGGCGCGCCATACGGATGCACGCCGGCAAGATACTTGATCTGCGGGATATCCTGCATCGGCAGAATCTCGCGCGTCAGCCAGTCGCTATAGTCCGTCACGCTGCGCTTATCGGCAATGGGATCGAAGACCGTCACCAACAGGTCGATGCCCGCCGCCTTGGCACGCACGAGTGTCTCGGGCACATCCTTGCCCCAGAACGAAAGCAGATGCGCATGTGTGTCGGCAAGCGGTGCCAAGGGCACGGGACAAGCAACCGTCTTCTTTTTCTTGGTAAACGTCACGCGTTCGGCATTAAGCGTCATGGGAAAGCTCCCGAGCCAGGCACACAAAGGCGGCGACGTCGAGCGTCTCGGCGCGCGTAGTGGATGCGATACCGCAGGCCTCAAAGGCGGCGTCGAGCACGTCCTTGGCAAAGCCGTTGGCGCTCATGGAGTTGCGAATCGTCTTGCGGCGCTGAGCAAACGCGGCGTCGATCACACGAGCCACAAACTCGCGGTCGAGGCCCTCGGGTACCACGCCGTCAACGCGATCGATGCGTACTACGGCAGAATCCACATGCGGCGCCGGCATAAAGCAGCGCGGCGGCACCTCAAAGCGCCCCGTCACCTGCGCATACAGGCCGAGCTTTGCCGTGTAGCCGCCATAGGTCTTGTTGCCCGGCACTGCGGCAATACGATCTGCAACTTCCTTTTGCACCATGACGACAGCGCGCTTAAGCGCGGGCATCGTCTGGAAGAACTGAAGGATGATCGTCGCCGCCACGTTATAGGGCAGATTCGCGACAAACACCGTGGGTTCACCACCGGCGGCCTGCTCAATCTGCTCCGGCGTCACCTTGAGCGCATCGCCCATGATAAAGCGGAAGTTGGCATAGTCGGCGGCGTGGGCATCGAGCACCGGCTCAAGCTCAGGATCGGCCTCAATCGACGTAACGCACGCCGCCTCCTGCAGCAGGGCCAACGTCAGCGTGCCGCAACCCGGGCCGACCTCGAGCACGCGCTCATCGCCCGCAAGCTCAGCGAGCTCACAGATACGTTCGATCACATGGTTGTCGATCAGGAAGTTTTGGCCCAGGCGATGCTTGGTCGCAAGGCCAAACTCCTCTAGCAGCTCCCTAGTTGCCGTGGGGTTTGCCAAAGGCGAAGTTGTCATGGTTGCCTCCTTAACATGGTGGCTGCATCGTAAAGTAAAAGGGCATGGACCGTTGCGGCCATGCCCTTACAGCTAAACTGCAAATTGCCGATATGGCACTCGCGCGACGTCTTAGCCCAGACGCGGGAACAGCGGCTCGCCCTTCTCGACGGGCTGACCACCAGCAAGCAGACCCCAAGCGCAAATGCCCTTGAGGTCGTCGCTCGCGGCCTCGCCCTCACAGGACAGGCGGCGCAGGGCCTCGGCAGAGGTCTGGGGCATGAGCGGCATCAGCAGGTGAGCGGCGATGCGGATGGCCTCGAGCAGGTTGTAGATCACAAATGCCAGCTCGTCGGCCTTAGCCTCGTCCTTGGCAAGCGCCCAGGGCTCGGAGTCCTCGATGTAGTGGTTAGCAGCATGGATGAGTTCCATGACCTCATCCTTGGCTCCACCGTAATCGAGCACGTCCATCTTGGCCATGTAGCGCTCGACCAAACCGTCGGCAATCTTTGCCAGCGGGTTGTCGAACGCATCGAACGATGCAGGCTTGGCGGGCGCGCAACCGTCAAAGTACTTGCCGCTCATGTTGAGCGAGCGCGAGATAAGATTGCCCCAGCTGTTGGCCAGGTCGGCGTTGTAGACCTGCTCCATGCGCTCGAAGCTGATGGCGCCGTCGGTGCCGGGGACGACGTCGGTCATGAAGTAGTAGCGATAGCCCTCGACGCCCAGCATGTCGATAACATCCTGCGGAGCGATGGCATTGCCGCGGCTCTTGGACATCTTCTCGGCCTTGCCGGTCTCGGCATTGCGCACGGTCAGGAAGCCGTGGGCAAAGACGTGCTCGGGCAGGGCCTCGCCGATGGCCATGAGCATGGCGGGCCAAATGACGCAGTGGAAGCGAATGATGTCCTTACCCACAATATGGAACTGCGCGGGCCAGCGATAGGCCAGCTCGGCACGGGCCTCGTCGGTGTCGACACCGTAGCCGACGGCAGTCATATAGTTGAGCAGCGCATCGAACCACACGTAGGTCACGTGACCCTCGTCAAACGGGACCTGAATGCCCCAGTCAAAGCTCGTACGGCTCACGGAAAGGTCGTTGAGGCCGCCCTCGACAAAGCTGCGCACCTCGTTCATACGGAACGCAGGCTCAACAAAGTCGGGGTGCTCGTCATAGAGCTTGAGCAGCTTGTCCTGGAAGGCGGAGAGCTTAAAGAAGTAGGACTCCTCCTGCACGCGCTCGAGCGGACGGTGGCAATCGGGGCACAGGTGCTGGCCGACGCTACCGTACTCTTCGTCACCCTTCTGGACCTGCGTATCGGTAAAGTAGGTCTCGTCGGGCACGCAGTACCAGCCGTCATAGCTGCCCTTATACAGGTAGCCGGACTCCTTCATGCGCTCCCACAGATACTGCACGGCGTGATGCTGGCGCGGCTCGGTGGTGCGAATGAAGTCGTCGTTGGAGATCTCGAGCTTGCTCCAAAGCTCCTTGAAGTGCGGAGCCTGGCTGTCGGTCCACTCCTGCGGCGTCATGTTGTGCTTGGCAGCGGCCTCGGCGACCTTCTCGCCGTGCTCGTCCATGCCAGTCAGGAACTTAACGTTATAGCCGGCGGAGCGGCGATAGCGAGCCTGAACGTCGGCGATGATGGTGGAATAAGCCGTGCCCAGGTGCGGATCGGCGTTGACGTAGTAGATGGGCGTCGTGATAAAGAACGAAGGCTTGCTTTGATCCATGGGGTTTGTCCTCCAGAAAAACGTTGCATACAGGGGATGATTCTAGCGCAAGGGCTGGATATCCTCCATCTATTGCATATCGAGCACCATGGCATAGACATCGCGCTTGCGGCGCGAATACTTCTGAGACAGGCGCTTGGCCACTGCAGAGGCGGGCTCCCCCTCCTCGAGCGCGGTGCGGATATCCTCGCGCAGGGCCTCGTCGGGATCCGCTACCGCAGCGCCAACCGGCGCGATGCCGGCCTCCTCATCCTCGCTCGGCGGCGCGATGACCAGCGCAATCTCGCCCTTTACCTCGCCGCGAGCACGCAGCTCCTCGGCAAGCTGGTCAGCGGGCCCGCGCAAGACCTCCTCGTGCAGCTTGGTGAGTTCGCGGCAGACGGCAACCTCACGCTGGGGAAAGACCTCCGCCACGGCCTCGAGCGTCGCTACGATGCGATGTGGAGACTCGTAGAAGATGAGTGCGCCGGGCACCACGGCAAGGCGCTGCAAACGGCGCACACGGTCGCCGTGCTTTCGGCCCAAAAAGCCCTCGAAGAAAAAATGCTCGCAGGGAATGCCGGACGAAACAAGCGCCGTGACGCAAGCAGAGGGCCCGGGAATAACTTCGACGGGCACATCGGCCTCACGCGCCGCCTCGACCAGCGCCTGGCCGGGATCGGACACGCTCGGCATGCCGGCGTCCGAGGCAAAGGCGAGGGTCTCCCCCGCCAGCAGACGGTCGACCAGGCCGGTGGCGCGGCTGGCGATCACATTCTCGTCGCAACGGACAAGCGGCTTGGAAATGCCCAGGTGCATCAGCAGCTTTGACGTCACGCGTGTGTCCTCGCAGCAGATGGCATCGGCGGCGGCAAAGGCCTCGCCAACGCGCGGGGACAGGTCACCCAGGTTGCCGATGGGCGTGCCGACCACATAGAGTTTGCCCGTATGGGCGCTGTTTTGCGTCATATCAACCTATTCAATCATGCCGCGCTCGAGCGTACCGAGCGCCGCGCGGGCGTCCCATGCTGCAATGCGCTTCTCGGTCTTCCACGTTTGGAAGAACCAACCGGCAGCCGGCGCAAACGAAGCCAGCTGGTTGGCGATAAACACGCGCTCGTAGGCATTGCGGCCCTCGGGCGTAACCGACGAGTTGGCAAAGATCGCCGCACCCGACCATTCGCCCACCAGCACGGGGAACCCTGTCGAAATCGCTTCTTTAAGCTCGCGCTTGTTACGCGAAATCGCCGTCGTCAGCCCGCGGGGGCTCGTGATGTCGAGCGCATACTCGTCGCGGTAATGGTACAGGTGAAGGTCCATGTAGACGTTCTTGTACTTGGCGCCGCGCATAAAATGCTTCCACTCGCTGGGATGCCCCGACGACGAGAAGACGACGATCTTATCCTCGGGCATATACGAACGGACGAGCTCGTAGGCATCGCGATAGAAATTGCGCAGGTAGTGAGCGGGAATGCCATCCGTCATGGTGAAGAGGCTCTTGCGAACGCTCATCTGCGGCGTGTCCAGCAGCTCAATGCCCAGCAGGCTCTCGGCCTCGCCATAGCGATCGGCCAAGCGCTCAAGCACGTCGAGTGCGACATGACGGCCGTTGGTGGACGAATGCCACTCGGCGACAGCCTCCGGCGTGGTGGGTGAATCGTTGGAATCGCCCTGGCCACCGGGCACAGTTGCCAGATCGAGCAGCACGCGGATGTCGTACTTGGCAGCCCACTCAATCGCGCGGTCGATGTAATCGACAACCGATATGTAGGAGGCATCGGACTCCTGTGAGCCAAAGGCATACCAGGGCACCGGCAGACGCACGGCATTGAGACCGATCTGCGCCATGCGACGAAAATCGTCCTCGCTCACAAACGTCTCGTAATGGCGGCGCATGCGCTCGTTATAGGCGGCGGTACCCATGGCCTCCTGTAGCTCGGCCGCGTTGGATGCACCGGTCGCCGCGTACAGCGACGGGGTCACCCAAGGCTCGGGAATAAACCAGCCAGAGAGATTAACGCCGAGTATCCTCTCCATCACTGCCCCCTTCGGATCATGCAGGTCGAACCCGCATCGTATTGCATAGGATAAGTATCGTTTTGAGTATACCCGCGTGTGCGGACAGGCGACCGAACGGTCTGTAAAGTGACGCGAAAGTGGGAGGAATGTCTGGGAGCAGACGGGCTCGGAATGGTGCGACAAGGTGCGTACGCGCGCCGGAGGCAGGCACCGGAAAGCGCGTCCCGTTCTATCGCTCAATAATGGGGCGCATTTTCCGTTAGCAGGCCCAACCGGAAAGCGCGACCCGCAATTTCGCGTCATTCCGGGTCGCGCTTTCCCAGACAGGCCCGAAGCGGAAAGTGTGTCCCGTTCTGAGCCCTTATTCTGGGACGCAGTTTCCGCAGAACCCTACATAAAAGAAAAGGACCCCTTTGCAGAGGTCCTAGTCAATTCAAGGTGGCGGGGAAGGGAATCGCGTCCGCGCGCTGCGCGGACGGACCGCTGCGGCGCTTACGCGCCTTGCGAGCTGCGCTGGCAAACGCTTACGCGTTTACTCAGCTCCGCGCCCTCACGGGGTTCGATTCCATGTGGGGGCTGCATAAAAGAAAAGGACCCCTTTGCAGAGGTCCTAGTCAATTCAAGGTGGCGGGGAAGGGAATCGAACCCCTGACACGAGGATTTTCAGTCCTCTGCTCTACCAACTGAGCTACCCAGCCATTTGAGGTGTGCCTTGTTTCAAGGCTTGATTAGTATAACCAAGGACGCGTTCCGGTCAACCGAGAATTTCAAAAAAGTTTTTGAGCACAGCCTCGGTTCTTTAAATCGGCACGTCAGAGGCATCAGCCGGCAGCAAGAAGTTTTTCGCTCAGAGCCGCACGGGCAAACTCACTTGGCGTCATCCCCTCGGCAGCCGCCCGTCGACGAATGGCCTCCTTCATTCCCAGAGGAATCTTGACCGACAGCGTTGCCGTCCCCTCACCTGAGAGTGGGGGCCGTCCATGCACGATCCCACCAACGGTGTGTTCGCCATCCGGAAACTCTCCGCGCTCGTACGACTCGCACCACGCGTCAATCAATTCATCCGTTACAACCTGACCATTAGCGGCCGTATACGTCTTGCCCATCATCGACCCCTTTGCCGAGCCCGTTCAATCTCCTGCCAAAATTTCTTCTGGACTGGAGACAAGGCATGAATGATAAGCCACCCACGGACAAGCTCGACCGCGACAAGCTCCACGCTTCGTCCGTCTAGGAGCCATCCAATCGCAAGCCATCTCGGCGGCTCGTCCTTCGACTCGCGACGAATGCACTCAGTAACCGCAAGCCAAGCGCTAAGCACCTGCTTTTCCGTCAGGTGCTTTTTAGCGTTGGGATGAATCTCAACATCCATGCATCTTCTCCTCCATCTTACCCAATTTCGTATGACGAAAGTCCGCTGTCGCCAATTCTTAAGCCGGCACGCGTTGGAGAGCAGGGGTCGAAACAGTGATTGAAGAGCGCTCTAGTGCGGCCCAGGCGCCGGGGCAGGAGCACATACGCCAGGGACATACGTTTTCGTAGCGCGCGAGGATATTGCCGTCGCGATCGATGAAGGCGATGTCGATGGGATAGGTCATAAAACACGTATGGACCGAAGAGCAGCGTGGAAACGCCATGACGAGCGGCAAGCCGTTGGCGGCAACCGGACGCCGTCCCAGCATGCCGCGCAGGCGTGCGGCAAACGACTCCGCCACCACAAACTCTGCCGGCGTCCAGACCAACCTGTTGAGCGCCCGCGCGTAGGCGATGTAGGACGAAACCGCAGTCACATAACCACCCCCGGACGCCATGGGTCGATCGTTACCACGCGCTCGTGCGACAACTGTGCCGGCGCACCCAAAGAAAGACCGGCAATGCTCAGCGAGCTCGGCCACGGCTCATAGTGCATGGTGCAGGTGTAGGTCCTAAACGTACCGGATAGGGAGAGCAGGCCACCATCCGATGCCTCCGCGCCTTGCTCGCTCGACACTTCGATCTGCAAGTCATAGCCTTCCATGGCATTCAGAATTTGAGTCTGAACCGTCGCCGAGGCATCGGCAGAGCTTTCGTCGCCCTCCCCCTCCGACGCCACGGCGTGCGCCAACACGATGTCGGGCACCACGCGGTCGAAGCGCGCGACAGCGCTGGCAAAGATCATGACGTTGTACACGATGAGTGCCAGCACCAGCAAAACGGGCGTAACCACTGCCATCTCCACCGTCGCCTGGGCGCGCTCCTCGCGCAGACGCATGCGGATACTCATTACGACCCACCGCCCAGAGCGCCAACCAGCGTGGCGACATCGACGGTGAGCGGGATGGAGCCACCGCCGGGCAGAGGAATCTCCGCAAGCGTGAACACCGTACCGCTGATGGTGCGTTCGACTTGATATTCCAACGCCTCGCAAAGCGCCTTGGGATCGGTCACGCCCAACGGAATACTTCGCAGCTTGTCTTGCGCTTGAGAGAGACCGGCAATGTCAGACCCCGGGCTCTTAATGACGTTGGCGGAATCGGTCAGCACCGGCTTTCGCAGGCGCAAGTCGCACGGTTCCAAACCCAGCGCCGCCACGGACGCCGAAACGGTATCGCCGAGCCACGATGCAATGGAGCCCAACGCGCCGCTGCCCCCTCCTAGGCCTTTAATCATCTCGTCCATAAGTTCGTCGGCCGAACCTTGGATGTCTCCGTATCCCACAAGCAGCCGTCCCCAGACATCCATGACGCCATCGAGTACGCCGGCAACGCCACCCGAGCGTTCCTTCAATGTCGAGAAAAATCGCGAAAGCACGTTGTTTTGCGCCGTCGCCTCATCGGGCGCCAGCACCGCGGCAGAGATGGCACCGCGATCGCCAAGCCTGACTGCCGTGTTAAACGAAGAGTTGAGCTCATCGGGGCTCGAGATGGCACCCGAAACCGCAAAGGCAACCACGCCGTTGCGACCGGGCGGAGCAATACGCGGACGCTCGCCCGAAAGCGCTTTAATGGCCTGGTCAAACGCATTGCCCGCACGGTCGGCCTCATCCTCGGTCTGACGCATGAGCTCAAGCTCTTTGTTCCGACATTTGACGTATTCCTCCAAGGCCTTTTTGAACTCGTCGAAGTGATATTCGAAGCCGTTTTCGATAGAGGTTGAAGGCGCCGCAACAGCACCAAGCGACAAAACGCCAAAATGGCATTTGCTGCATTTATCCTGTCCATCGTAATCGGCAACCGAAGCAAATCCGCTCGGCGTCCCTTTCTTATAGTTAGGGCAGGTCGTCCCGTAATGCAGATACGCCTTGTCATCATTCACGCTAGTCGGCCACACCGCATCGGTATAGAGTTCCGTCGCCCGAACCTCATCAGAGTTGCGCGGCAGCAGCGGAATATAGGAGGAAACCCTGTCTCCGTTCTCGGTTATATGTGCCCGATCGACCTCCGCGCTCGCATAGGTATAAAACGCCTTACGCGCCGCAGACTCTGCCTTCATCTCGACACTCGAGCTGTGGGGCTTCTCATTTGTCAGACGCCAATGGTAGTAGTCCTTCGCGCGATCAAGGGCAACTTGAGGCTCCCACGTAACGCTCGATGAGTAATGCGGATTTTGAACACCGGAGAGATCCGTTAGGCTTTTCGCACGCTCCCACATGCAAGAACAGCTGCCGACCGAGCCCTTGTCAGACCCACCACAATCCGCCAGCCAAGCACGCTCTTTAGCCTTCGCCGTGTCCTCAGAAGCCTTCTGCAGCTCCTCGGCCGCGTACTCCAAATCTTCCGATGTGCCTTTAATCGCATCGGTCGAGATCTCGGAACCCTTGAGCGCAACGAAATCCGACTCGGATGTCCGAGGCACGGCAAGCGCCGTTCCGGTATACGTCACGCTATCGGTATCCTGCGCCGACACCGCCTGCGTAGCTCGCGCGGCGACCAGATACGGTAAAGCCGTCTCGATTTTCCGTAAGCCTTCCGATGCGCTTTTGGCAAACTTGTTGCGCGTTTTAATAATCTCAATTCCCGTGTCGACCATATTGCCGGCAACCGGCTCGGCACCCGGAATGAGGATGGCGACCAAGCCGGTGCCAATCATGGCAAACCCCGCTAGCCCCAAGCTCAAGATGCTCGCATCCACCACCGTGGCTGCCGTGTGATAGGACGACACCACGTTGGCGCCCGCCAGAGCGCCACTATCGACAGCCACCTGGGTGTCCCCCGCACGTGACATGCTCCATATCGCCGCGGTCGAGGAAAACAACAGCGTGAGCACCACCAAGATGACCACCGCAGAGGAGAGCGTGGTGTAGGCACCGTCTTCGATAAACAGGTCGATGCCGGCGCGGCCCATAAAGCCGCCCCGCTTGCGGTGAGCGCCCGGCCGACAACGGTCTGCAAGCCCTCGCATCGCCCGCAGCAGGCAGCGTTTAATCCCACGCAGCAATCCACGAATCATAATCTCCCTCCAGCCATTCGGGACGCGATTGATACGAAACATCGACTTTGAGCTCGATATAGCCGCCCTCGCCCGCACTGCCCATGGCCTGAGCAAATGCACCAATCACAGGCAACGGCTTGACCTCGCCGACAACGGACACAGACGAAACGCCACCCGCGCCGGCCCGACCAAGCTCGATATCCCACGACAGCGGCCCGCCGGCATGGAAGATCGAGACATTGGGCACCGCGGCAAGTCGACGACGGGCAAACTCCTTAAGGTCGTCGTCTTCCGCCGTCGTCGTGGTCATGAGCCGCGCGGTCTCGGCGGCGGCAGACTCCATAACCGCGCGCGTATAGAGCAGACACACCGGTTGCAACGCGAGAAGGATGAGCGTCAGAAACGTCGGCAGCAAAAAGGCAGCCTCGACCGTAGACTGTGCCCGGTCCTCGCGCGCAATATCAATACAACGCGATGTCCTTAGCGCCCGCAGCGGCGTCGATAACCGATGTCGAGGTAACGCCATGAGACGCCGCCCGCTCGACCAGTGCTGCCAGGCGCCCATCGGTGCCGGCGCGCCAAAGTCCCGCGATCGCCAGCACAATGGAAAGCAGCGCCACCGTGACGATGGCGTATTCGACCGTCGATTGGGCAGATTCCTCACGCAGAACGTCATGCATTTCACAACCCCTCCTTTGAGCCCGCCGTCTTTGGAGCCAGGCGCACCGCGCGCAAGCGGCACGAGGCATCACCGGCATCCGCGGCAACCGTCACCATGTCGACCCAGCCGCGTCCGTCACGCACGATGGCGCCCCAAACATTGCCCTTGATGTCGAGGTAGCCGCTCAGGGCCAGCTGCGCCGTGGGCACCTCGCGGTAGGCGCGCAACAGATCTGCCGCCGCTTCGGTCATCGGTCGATCCTCAGTCCATGCAAGACGAACCGCAATCGCATTATCTGCAGGCGGCTCCACCGCGACGCCCGACCGCTCGTCGAGTGCCCGCAAAAAGGTTTGCGTCGTGATGACAACATCAGAGTCATCCGCATCTCGCATCTCATCTTTTTTAGACACCTTCGCCGAATCTGAGCCAGAATCGACGAAGGTCCCAGGACGCTGCTGCCGCGCGATGTAAAGTCCCCAAAGCGCCGCCGCTATCGCCACGGTTAAACAGGCAAATACCAGCAGCGCCCCGATAGGACGCCCGCCCGCTACAGGCTGTTGATGCCGTCTTTGATCGCGTTCCATAGGTCTTCGACCTTGCCTTTAAACGCGACGATGGCAATGATCGCGATCACCACGAGTACACCCACCAAGATGGCATACTCGGTGGTACCCTGCGCGCTTTCTTCTTGCAACAACGCCTTGGCACGTTGGCGAGCGCACACCACCTGGCAGAACGCCCGGCCCCAAGCTCTACTAACAACGTCAGTCGTCGTATCCATGTATTCCTCCCTACATCATCCCGCCTGCTCCCAGCAGCGGGCCCAATATGGACAAAAGCAACGCCGGTAAGATGAGCGTGCCGGTGGGGACCAGCAGCTTTACGGGCGCACGCTCGATCTCACGCTCGACCGCGGCACGATGCGCTGCACGGATCTCGCGACTTTGGGCAGCAAGTGTCTCAGCAAGCGGGGCACCCAGGGCAAGCGCCTGCCCCACCGTAATCGCAAAGGTTTCGAGCGCCCGCACGTCCAGGTCGCAAGCAGCCGCCAACAGCTCGTCCTCGCGCGTGCCCACGCCCACCCGCCACGCCATGCAGGCTCGTTCAAGACGAACGGCCAGTACCGACCGACGGTTGGCGCAAAAGATCTCGAGCGCCGCATCGAACGAAAGGCCTGCCGAAAGACCCAGACGCACCACGTCGATCATCTCGGACACCTCACCGAGCGACACCTGCGCCGGGCCGCCCGCATCGAACGCGCTCTTCAATCGTGTTGCCAGGGTATCGACCATCGAGCGAGCCGCGGCAACGACTAGCACCGCCTCGCACCTGCACGCTTCGGCAAGCTTGCGCGCATCCGCCCGGTCCAAACCCGTCGCGACGAACACGCCGAGCGCACACAGGCAAGCCGCGACACCGACCAGGGCACTCATAACTCCACCCGCATAATGCGCCGGATAACCACCAGGGCAACGGCGTTGAGGGCAAGCCCCAGCGCTACGGCGCCGGCGCCCGCCGGCGTTGCAAGGCCACGACGAAAGTCGGCCGAAAGCAGGGCCAGCACTGCGCACATGCCCGCCGGCATCGCCGCGACCATATGTGCCGACATGCGTGCCTGCGACGTCTTGACATCCAGGCGGCGCTTGAGCTCAATGCGCTCACCCACCATGCTCGATGCCTCGGACAATAAATCGGCAAGCGGAGCGCCAGTACGCTGCGACACCTTGAGCGCCAGCGTTACGAGCGAAAGACCAGGGGCATCGATACGAACAAGCAGGTCATCCAACGCATCGGTCGCCGAGATACCGCAATCAATCGCCGCCGCTACCCGCAAAAACTCGGTATGCACTGGTTCTTGCGCATGAGCGCCCACAAACCGCATGCCCTGCGCAAGAGAGTGCCCTGAGGCAAGCGACATTGAAAGCGCCGTAAAGGCCTCGGGCATGGCCTCTTCTACATCGTGTTGCTCACGACGATGGTCGAAGGTGTCACGCGCGGCGCCCACGCCAAGCGGCGCTACCAGCCCCAGAACAAAGCCGACGGGCGACAGCGACACCATGGTCAGAGCAATGCAGCTGGCACCGCTCGACAGCAACAGAAACGCCAGGCGCGCCGCATCATCCTCAATAACAAAGCCAAGACGATGCACTGGGACCAACGACGCCCACGAGCGGGCGATCTTTTTAAGCAGATCGTTTTCCACCAGCTCACGCGGCAGCTTCTCTGCCACCGTCTCGAGCGCCTGACGTGCCAGCTCCGCCGGCGGTACCTGCGGCACACGAGGTTCCGCCCCGCACGCCGTCGCGACAGAAAGCCCTGCCAAGCCCCCTACGACGAGGGGCACAGTGATCTCCATTCGTCCACCTCCTCTTGTGTGAGCGTCCCCGACCGCAGGCCTTCTGCGATAAACGGCGGCTCGCGGTCAAGCGTCCAGGTGCGCTCGGCGGCATCGAACGTCACATAGCGCTCGAGCTCTACGCCGCCCGATGCGGCGCGTCGCACCCCCGAATACGAGGAGACGAAGCGCCTGCCATCGGCGTGGCGCTCGGACATCACGATGCCGTCGAGCGCCATGGCAATCTGCTCCTCGATGAGCTCGCTCGGCAGATCGATGCCATAACGTGCAAGCAACGTCAGACGCACCACGGTCTCCTGTTCTGAACCCGCATGAAGCGTGGTGAGCGACCCGTCGTGGCCCGTGTTCATGGCCTGCAACATGTCGCAGCACTCGGCACCGCGCACCTCGCCCACCACGATGCGGTCGGGGCGCATGCGCAGGGCATTAGTCACCAGGTCGCGGATCGTCACCGCGCCCTCACCCTCAATTGAAGCCTCGCGCGCCTCTAGGCGCACCACATGCGGATGATGCGCAAACTTGAGCTCGGCAGAGTCCTCGATCGTCACGATGCGCTCGCCGGTGGAAATCTCGCATGACAACGCGTTGAGCAGGGTGGTCTTACCAGATCCCGTGCCTCCCGCAACCGCCAGGTCCTGTCGCAGCGACACCGCGCACGACAGCAGCTGCGCATACCAAAGCGGCAGCGACCCCAGCCCCACAAGCTCGTCCAGCGAGCAGATGCGGTCCGAGAACTTTCGGATGGTGAGAATCGGTCCGTCAATCGCCACAGGCGGAATCACCGCGTTGACGCGATAGCCCGTTTTGAGGCGGGCGTTGACGATGGGGCTGCGCTCGTCGATACGGCGGCCAAGTGGCGAGATGATGCGGTCGATAAGCACACGGATCTGCTCATCATCCTCAAACGCATGCTCGATGGGGTACAAGACGCCGCCGCGTTCAAAGAAAGCCGAGCGGCAGCCGTTGATCATGATCTCGGTAACGGTGTCGTCCTCGATGAGCGGCTGCAACGGCCCCAAGCCCACCACGTCATCCAAAATCTCGTCGATGATAGTCTCGCGCTCGGGCGTCGCGAGATCGGTCGGCTCCTCAACATTGAGCGCCGCCTCCACCGCAGGACGCAATTCCGAGCGGGCAAGTGTCGGGTCGATATAGGCGCTGATACGCGCCACTTCGTCGTAACCCATGCGGTCCATCACGGCGCGCTTGGTGCGTCGTTTCACCGCGCGGCGACGCCCCGCATCTACAGGCGCTGCCGCCGCTGCAGCGCCGGCAGCCTTAATCCTCGTTTGCAGGCTCATCGCTGATCACCCTCGCGCGACCAGGGAAGGCGGATACGCGGGCGTTCGGTGCGCATTGCACGGTCGGCGACCATATCGCTCCAAGGGCCGACGGCGCACCCCAGTTCCACGAGCATCTCGCGCGTGGCCTCGCGCACGCTGGTCGCAAAAGCGCTGGTCTGCCCCACCGCCTCGTCAGCACGCCCAAACGCCATGAGCGCGGCGAGATCCTGCCCGCCATCGGCGATACGAATCTTGGAGCTCAACGCACAGGCAATCTCAAAGCGCATGGCGACGTCCTCGTCTGCCCCGCGCGCACCGAACCGGTTGAACACGGCGCTCATGCGCGTGCGCGGCACACCTACTCGACCTGCCAGTTCAATGACGCGCGATGCCGATGCCGCGGACGACACCGCCGCATCGCCAACGACCAGGCAACGGTCGCTCGCCGCCACCGCAGCCGCCACGGCGTCGCCCCAAAAGACCGAGGTATCGATAAAGACCACGTCGGATTCGCGACGCAGAACATCAAGCAGTAGCTCCACCGGACGTGCCATGAGCTCGGCTTGCTCGGGCGCCGCGACGGGACCCCAGAGCGTAACGCCCGGTGCCACGCGCATCGATGTGGCTACGATATCCGGCTCGGTGAGCGTGCCCGCCGCCGACGGCTCGATAAGTGCCGCCATATCGCGCGGAGCATCGGCACCTAACAGGTCGTAGAGATTTCCAAACATGAGGTCTAAGTCGAGCACGGCAGCCCGCAGACCCAACAGCGAGGCCGCGTGCGCCATGGTGGCGATAATCGTCGACTTGCCGCAGCCGCCCGAACCCGAAATAGCGCAGATGACTGGAGCTCGATGCGGCGGAGCGGTAGCGTCTGCCAGCGGCATCGGAGGCGGCGGGGCGGGCGTCGGTGACAGCGTCCCCGTCTCCCCCGCCGCAACCACGTGCTGCGTCCAAGCCGGCATGGCTGCTTGTTCGGTCTGCGAGGCAGGCTCGTTCTGCGCAATCTGCTCATGCTGCATCAGCGACAACTCGCCGCACCCGGCAAGGCCCTCAACTTCGTCGAGTTCATCCGCCAGATTCACGCCGTGCACGTATCCCATATCTACTGCCGGGGAGTCGCCAGCATGCTGCGCCGGCCCTCCAGCGTCATCGTATACAAGGGGGTTCCGGGGGCGCCGACCATGCTCGGCTTCCGCTTTTCCATAATCATCAACACGCGGGCCTCTTGTAGCGCGAGGCGCCCCGGGTTCCCTATCAACAAAAGCATCGGGCTCAATCGTCATGCGCCGATCGGAATCAACCGCTCCCTCGCCCGCGCGCCCGTTGCCGCATATACTGTGTGCAGCGATGACCTCGGTCGCCCCCGCGCGAAACAGCCCCTCGATATCCGACGGATCGAGCGCTTCTATCAACACGACCACGCGACTCACGCGGCCTTCGGCCGTCAGGCGCGCAACAGTCTTGCGCACATCTTCGGTATCAAACAGAGACGCCGCGATGATGGCAGCCCCGCGGCGTGACGGAAACGCCCGCGCCATGGAAACCAGCCCGTCCAGGTCACCCACGCGAAGCACCTGTGCACCCACATCACGGCCCTCGACTTCCCGCTGCAACAGTCCGTAATCGCCGCACGCGCAGCACGCAAGCCAGATCGCCTTCATCACTCGTCGCCTCCGCTCTTTTTGCCGCGCGCCGTGGCGGGAATCGTCAAGCTGACCGTTCCCTTGCCCGAGGCTCCCAGCAGTTCCTTGACGTCTTCGGGGTCAGCCGCCAGCGTCACCCATTCGATCTTGCCCTCGCGCGTGGCACCGGAATCCTCACTGGTATCGATCACGTACGCGCCGCACAGCCGATCGGTTACGCCGTCTTTTTGCACATACACATCCACGTAGCTGCCCACGCCCGTAGCACCGCCGACCGAGTGCTCGGCATCGACCGCCACCGAAACGGCGACCTTGCCCTTAGGCACCTCGAGCTTGCGGCTCTCGGCCTTGGTGTAGACATTGCAGATCACGGCGTTTTTGGGAATACGCGAAGTCGTCACGTCGCCGCGCACCTGGCGCAGCTCGGTCGCCGCGTCACGCGGCAGCAGGCTCGTCAGCCATTCCTGGGTTATGACATTGGTCTCATCGAGGGTCTCGCCCACATCGATATCGCGCGCCGCGACGCAAACCTCGACGCGATCGCAACCGTACTTGGCCAAGGTCTCAGCCTGGACCTGTTCGGCTTGCGAGCGGATCGACGAGCCGTAAACCATGCAGAGCAGAGCAGCGAGCACGCCCGCGACCAGACTGATGGCGATGCGCTTGCTCTTGTTCACGGCCGCTCCTCTCATGGCAGTGCCGGGCGAATGCCCGTACCACCATTGTCTGGGCGGTCAGAGTGCAAAGCGGCGCAATCGCGATCTTGGTTTTCGATGTCAAACCAATCGCTGACCAAAAGCTGACCAGCCCGTCAAGCTCGTGGCAAGGTTTTGGCCGGCACGTCAGCAAACTGCATGTTTCGAGGCTTTTCCGCAGCAAAAAAGCCGTCTCCCGAACAGTTGGGAGACGGCTGTCATAGGAAAAATCAATTACAGATGGACATCGGGATCGAGCATTTGAGCGCTCACGCGCATGGATGACGCCAGGTTTTGGAACGTTTCCAGACGCAGGCTGTCAATCTGCCCGGCGTCTTCGGCCTCGCGAACGGCGCAACCCGGCTCATGGGTATGCGTGCAATCGCCAAACCGGCACGCGCGCGATGCCTCGACAATCTCGGGGAAGGCGCGGGCCAGACCCCGCTCGTGACCCACGAGCGGCAAACTGCGCAGACCCGGGGCATCGGCGATCACGCCGGCGTCGCCCGGCAGCGCCACCATCACGCGCGCGACGGTAGTGTGACGGCCCTGGTCGTCGCGTTCGCGCACACCGCCGGTCGCCAACGTATCGTGGCCCAGCAGTGCATTGAGCAGCGTCGACTTGCCAGCGCCCGACTCGCCCAGAATCATGGCGCAGCTCCCGACAGGCACGCAGGCACGGACCTCGTCCAGGCCGCGGCCCTCGGCAGAGGACGTCACGATCACGCGCACGTCCGGACCCACCAGGCGGCGCACGCGGTCCAGATCGCGCTCGAGCTCCTCGGTATCGCAACGGTCAGCTTTGGTGAGTACCACCACCGGTTCGGCATCGCAGTCGAGCGCCAACACCAGCGAGCGCGCCACGCGGTCGAGCAGCACCTCGCCGGCACCGAGCGCCTGCACGATTAGCACGCTATCCACGTTGGAGCAGAGCACCTGGCGCTCTCCGCGGGCACGGCCGCGCCAACGCTCAAAGCTCGTACGGCGCGGCAGCACGCACTCAATCACGCCCATATCGTGCCCGGGAGCGCGGCGCACCGCCACACGATCGCCCACGGCAGGCAGCAGGACCTCGTCCTCACCGCGCGACTTGGCAAACCCCACGGCATGCTCGGCGCGGAAGGTATCGTCGGCAGTCGCCACCAGCGGAAACCCGCGATCCAAGCGCACCACGGCGCCAAGCTGCATCTGCTCGGGCCCCTCGGCATGTGCGCAGAAATCATCAAAGGCAGTCTGCTGAGCTTCATCGACCGGCAGGTCATCAAACGCCGGAACGTCCTGCAGCGCGTCGAGTCCCGGCACGCTTGCCAGCAGCTCCTCAGCAGATGCAGGGGCTTCAGTCGCGAGTTTCCGACGACGATCGCGCTTAGCCCGCGCCCCCGTCGTCTTTTTCTTCGCTTTAGCCTTAGCCTTGCCCACAAGCGCCTCCCAGCACCCAACCACACAACTGAGCAGGTATTTTACCCACAAAAAGAGTCGGTCGAGCAAATGCTCGACCGACTCACAAACTTTCTCTCAGCCTTTTTCATCCGCGCGAGAGAAGCCAGCAACGTTACCGCAGGGCCCGCCTGCCGGGAGGGGTTTCCAAAGGGCACATCCCGCAGCCGCAAAGCGGCGAGGACGTGCCCGTGGAAACCCCGCAGGCAGGCAGGCCCGGACAGGTACGTTACTCCTTCTCTACCGCACGCATGATCGCCTTGTAGATCTCCATCAGCGGGATGATCAGGAAGGCCAGGCCCAGGGCAGCGACAACGCCCTTGAGCTCAAGCGTCACGGGGCCAAAGAACATCTCGGCAAGCGTCGGCTGCACGGTTACGATCACCGTCAGCACCAGCGCCAGCGCGGCGGAAGCCCACAGCCACTTGTTCTGCTTCTTCATGGTGAACAGCGACGCACGACGGCTGCGCATATTGAAGCAGTGGAAAATCTCAACCATGTTGAGCGTGATGAACGCCATCATCACGCCTTCCTCGTCGGCATTGCCGGCGATCATATCGGCGATGTGGATGTAGCCCATGTCAAAGTACACGCCCACAAAGAAGCTCGCCAGCACCAGCACGGTGATGATTAGGCCCTGGACCACACAGTCCAGGCCCATATTGCCGGCAAAGACGCCGTCCTTGGCGTTGCGCGGTTTGCGCTTCATGATGTCGCCCTCGGCATCCTCCATGCCCAACGCGAGCGCGGGGAAGCAGTCGGTAACTAGGTTCACCCACAGCAGCTGCACCGGCTGGAAGATGGTAAAGCCGATGAGCGTGGCGATAAACACCGAGAACACCTCGGCAAGGTTGGCCGAAAGCAGGAACTGGATGACCTTGCGGATGTTGTCGTAGATGCGACGGCCCTCTTCGCAGGCACCGATGATGGTGGCGAAGTTGTCGTCGGCAAGCACCATGTCGGCGACGTTCTTGGTGACATCGGTACCGGTGATGCCCATGCCCACGCCGATGTCGGCGCGCTTGATGGACGGAGCGTCGTTGACGCCGTCGCCCGTCATGGCCACGATCTGGTCGCGCGACTTCCAAGCCTCGACGATGCGGGTCTTGTGCTCGGGCTGGACGCGGGCGTACACGCCGTAATCCTCGATGTGCGCATCGAGCTCCTCGTCGCCCATACGATCGAGGTCGGCACCGGTGATGGCCTGGCTGCGATCGGCGACGATGCCCAGCTGCTTGGCGATGGCCACGGCGGTGTCGATGTGGTCGCCCGTGATCATGACGGTGCGGATACCGGCGTCGTGCGCCTCGCGGATGGCGTCGGCGACCTCGGGGCGGACCGGGTCAATCATGCCGGACAGGCCGCAAAAGACCAGGTCGTGCTCGAGCGCGGCGGGGCTGCAGTCGGCCGGGACCTCGGTGTAGGTGCGGCTTGCCAGCGCCAGCACGCGCAGGGCTTCGTCGGCCATGGCCTTGTTGGCGGCCACGAGCTCGGCACGACGCTCCTCGGTCAGTGGAACGACCTTGTCGCCGTCGTAGATATGGGTGCACAGGCCGATCACCACATCGGGCGCGCCCTTGGTGTACTGCTCATACTCGCCGTCCAGGGTCTCGACGACCACGGACATCATCTTGCGGCCGGAGTCGAACGGGGCCTCGCCCACGCGCGGGTGCTCGGCGGTCAGACCGGTAAGGCCCGCCTTGCCGGCGTCGTTGACGAGCGCGCACTCAGTCGGCTCACCCACGGCCTCGCCCAGCTCCTCATCCCACTGGGCGTCGGAGCACAGAGCCATACCGGCCAGGAACTTCTCCTCAGGCGCGGCGAGCTCGTGCTTGACGACGGTCATCTTGTTTTGGGTAAGGGTGCCGGTCTTGTCGGAGCAGATGGTCTGCGTGCAGCCAAGGGTCTCGACGGCAGAGAGCTTGCGGATAATCGCCTGGCGCTTGGCCATCTTGGTCACGCCAAGCGACAGCACGATGGTCACGACGGCGACCAGACCCTCGGGGATGGCAGCGACGGCGAGCGAGACAGCGACCATAAAGGTGTCGAGCAAGGCAGTCGGATCGGTAAGGACGTTGCCCACGCCGTGGCGGAGGATGTCAACGCCAAAGATCACGACGCAGATGATAATCACCATGATGGTGAGGATGCGGCTGAGCTCGGCAAGCTTCACCTGCAGCGGCGTGAGCTCTTCCTTGGCCTCGGCCAGGGCGCCGGCGATCTTACCCATCTCGGTGTTCATGCCGGTGCCGACCACGACGGCGCGGCCGCGGCCGTATACCACGGTGGAACCCATGTAGCACATGTTCTTGCGGTCGCCGAGCGGCACGTCATCGGTGCCCGCGGCAAGCTCAATCACGTCGGCGTGCTTCTCTACGGGCACCGACTCGCCGGTGAGTGCGGCCTCTTCGATCTTCATCGTGGCGCTCTCGAGCACACGGCAGTCGGCCGGGACGGAGTCGCCCGCCTCGAGCATGATAACGTCGCCGGGCACGAGCTCAGCGCTCGGCAGGTGCACGAGCTTGCCGTCGCGCAACACCTTGGACTGCGCCGCGCTCATCTCCTGCAATGCCTCGAGAGCTTCCTCGCTCTTGGCCTCCTGAACCACGCCCAGCACCGAGTTGACGATAACGACGAACATGATGATGGCGACGTCGGCAAAGTCCGCCTCACCCTTGACCATGCCCGTGAGTGCACTGATGACGGCGGCAACGATCAGCATGATAACCATGGGGTCGGCCATCTGCTCAAAGAAGCGCTTCCACAACGGCGTCTTCTCGGCTTCCTCGAGCTTGTTAGGGCCTGTCTTGGCGAGGCGCGACGACGCCTCGTCGTTGCTCAGGCCGAGGTTCTCATCGACACCTTGGTCGCTGAGTACCTCCGCCGCGGCGGACAGGTATTCCTTTTGCATATAGAGTCCCCTCCTGGGATTCGGGCCACTCAGCAGATTGATGCCCGATCATAATTCCCAGGAGAAGGGCAAGGGCTCATCAAGGCTGCCGTGCTGAGCGGCAGTTGATAGTGGAGCTATGGTACCCCAAAGCGGCGCGTCTAGCCAAAACATTCCAATTGGAAACACGGCTCGAGTGCAACGGTGCAGACCGTGTGATGCTCAATGTTGGTAAAACGTTTTTTCTTCGGCACTTCGTCAAACTGAAATATCGCCCAGATAGCAGCGGTAAGAGCAGTTGGTAAAATTTTTGCATATACCGTTTTTCCCGCAAAAAATGAACTTCTTAATCGGCATACGGTCGTTTTTTTGGGGTATTCGGTCGGTATTTCGTTATAATCAACTCGATTTTATTTCTTATGGTTTATCTATCAGCGCAAGACGATGTCAGATGGAGGTCTGAATGTACAAGCGCACCAAGATTGTATGCACCATGGGTCCCGCCTGCGATAGCGACGAGACCATCCGCGAGATGATCAAGGCGGGCATGAACGTCGCCCGTTTTAACTTCTCGCACGGATCCTACGACGAGCACCACGGTCGCATCGAGCGCGTCCGTCGTATTTCCAAGGAGCTCGGTCTGCCCGTCGGCATCCTGCTCGACACCAAGGGCCCCGAGGTCCGCACCGGCCTTCTGGTCGATGGCAAGAAGGTTGCCGTCAAGACCGGCGATAAGATCGTCGTCACTGCTCAGCCCACGTCCGAGGATTTCCACGGCACCGCTGAGCACATCTCCCTCGACTACCTGGCTCTGCCCTCCGAGGTCGAGAAGGGCTCCCTTATCCTGATCGATGACGGTCTGGTTGCCCTCGAGGTCGAGTCCGTCAGCGGCCAGGACATGACCTGCGTCGTTAAGAACGACGGCCTGATCGGCGAGCGCAAGGGCGTCAACATGCCCAACGTCAACATCTCGCTGCCCGCCATCACCGAGCGCGATCGTCAGGACATCCTCTTTGGCCTGACCGAGAACATCGACTACATCGCCGCTTCCTTCATCCGTGACGGCGAGTCCGTCCGCGGCATCCGCGAGCTTTGCCGCGAGAACGGTGGCGAGCACGTGACGATCTTCCCGAAGATCGAGTGCGCCCTGGGCGTCGAGAACTTCGACGAGATCCTCGAGGCTTCCGACGGCATCATGGTCGCCCGTGGCGACCTGGGCATCGAGATCAAGCCCGAACTCGTTCCCCATATCCAGAAGGAGATCATCGCCAAGTGCAACGCGGCCTACAAGCCCGTTATCACTGCTACGCAGATGCTCGACTCCATGCAGCAGAACCCGCGCCCGACGCGCGCCGAGGTTGCCGACGTCGCTAACGCCATCTACGACGGCACCGACGCCGTTATGCTCTCTGGCGAGTCCGCTGCCGGTAAGTACCCGGTCGAGGCCGTCAAGATGCAGGCCAGCATTGCTCTCGAGACCGAGAAGTATCTCCCGGCCCACGCTCCGCTCGAGGTTCCGGCCGATGCTCACGGCACCCGCGTCGTCAACAACGTTGTGGGTATGTCCGCTGTGAACATGGCTACCACCGTTGGCGCCAAGTGCATCACCGTGCCGACGACCACCGGTCGTACCGCTCGCCTGATCTCGCACTTCCGTCCCAACATGCCGATCTGCGCGTTCTCCCGCCACGAGTGGGCCGTCCAGCAGATGATCATGTACTGGGGCGTTATCCCGCATCAGGCCGAGATTACCCAGGGCACCGTCAACGGCACGATTGTCAAGGCGATCGAGACCGCTAAGGAGCTCGGCTACGTCGAGGCCGGCGATCTGACCGTCGCCACCGCCGGCGATCCCCGCATGAGCGTCCAGCTCGAGGACAAGGTCTCCTCGACCAACGTCGCTTACGTCGCTCAGGTGCGCTAAATCGCACTTTCAAGCACACTTGCATTGCAAAGGGCCCGGAAGGCTTCGCCTTCCGGGCCCTTTTTCTGTGCCAATGCCGGCACACGGCAAAACACGCACTCATTTCTTTACCAAAAGCACGAAATCCGCCCTTCAAGGCCCAGAACTAGGACTCCTGGCTCCAAAAGTGTTCGCCCGGCGGCAAGCCCACACCCCTTGCAGAGCTGCTAAATCGTTTTAGCAAGGTCAAAATCAGCCACGTTTTCGGAAGTATGCGGCAAATTCTGGGACCTCCGAGCACTCCCCGTTTTTCCGCAACAAAATGCCTGATAAACTAGCCTCAAAAGCCAGGTCTGCTCACAGGATTCAGATTTTGCCGCATACTTCCGAATTGACACTGGCATTCCTTAATCCATAGGCACGCTTTTCAGCTAGGAGGGCATCGTGGACCTGACACTTTGCGGCCAAACTGCTTTTTACTATCATCGCATCCCGCCGCAAATACTGGGTTTTTACCCTGCCATTAGCCTTGGCACTATGGATCGCAGATGTTGCGGCCTCGGAAGTCATGCAGTTGTAAAAGACCTGCTTCACGCACCGCTTCACAGGCTTGTATTCGCCCGGGCACACTCCGGGTCGCGAAGCCTGTTTAAATCGCACCTCCTGACCCAAGAGTCGCCTCCTGGGTCATTTAGGCAGACTGAGCATGGGTTTGATGTCACGTCGCCGGAGTTTACGCTGCTCAACCTTGCTACGCAGGTCTCACGTAACCAATTACTCATGGCATGTTACGAGATGTGCGGCTCCTTTGCAGTGTTTAAACCCTGCGAGCGAACGCAGCAACAACTCGATGAAGCTATCTCGCTTAAGCTCATTCCGCCTAACTGTGGTTGGGAACGAGTCAACGACGTCAATGGCAACGACACCAACCTATGGAAACGCACACCGCTCCTGAACGCGGCGGATATCGCTGCGTTCGCCAAGCAGGCCGCAGGCCTGCGCGGCGTCAAGCAGCTTCGTTGGGCGGCCGAGCGCATGACGGGACAGACCGCCTCGCCCTTCGAGGTGCAAACCTCCATGCTCGTCTCACTTCCCCGCGATGAAGGCGGCTTAGGCATTAGCATTAGCAATAACGTCCGCATCCCACTCAGCGACGCCGCGCGCTCACTGTATGACAAAACCTGTTGCTATGCCGATATCCTCATCGAGAGCGCTACCGACAGCATGGGCGTCATCCTGGAATGCCAAGGCCGCTCCGCTCACGACAGCGAGGCCGCAAGTCTCTCCGATGCCGAGCGAACCACCGCTCTCACAAGCATGGGCTACGACGTTATCCAAATTACCTACGAACAGATTAAAGACAAGAAGAGCTTTAACAACATCGCCGAGCTCATCCATAAAAAGGCCGGGCTCCCCTACACCCCAAAGACCAAACAGGAACGCACCGCCGAAGATGCCCTTCGGCGGGAGCTGTTAGTCGATTGGGATGAATTATTCGCCGTCAAGTCGGCCAGTTAGCAGCTGGCGATCAGAGGCGCCGCGGGGATACCGGGGGCGGCTACGCGCTCGGCAAAACCGGCCTCGGTTAGCTCGATGACCTCGGTAAATGTTGCATCGAAGAACTCCTCGGTTAGCAGGCGATACGGCGGATGATCGGGCTCACCGGGGTTTTCGCGCACAATCTCGTGCATGACGCCGATGGTCTTGAGCACATATTCCTTATGGATGGGATACTGCCCAAAACGCGTCGCCGCGGTATACAGGCGATCGGTCGCACGCGGGATGGAAACGATGCCGAGCGTCTTGCCAAACCAGTCAAAGTCACCCTGCTTTTTAATGCGGAATTCCTCGCTTGGCTTGCCGCCGTGCGCTTCCAGATACTGGTTCACGCGCGTGTTCCACACGGTATCGGCCACCAAATGCGACCAGACGCCCAGTGTTAAATCGAGCAACGACTGTGCCACATCTTCGGACGCAAGCGAGAACTCACAGGCGCCGGGGCCGACAATCGGCTCGGCATCCTTGTAGCGCTGGGGATAGTGCACGCGGTTCAGTCGCTCGCGTTCCTCGATAATCGAGGTCGCCGCGGCCGGCGCACCGGTGGGCGGACTTTTAAGCAACGGTGCCACATAGGTATCCCAGAACTCATGCTCACGAGGCTTAGGGATAGGCTCGGGCTTTGCAAAGTGCGTAATGCGATACGGAATGGGATCGGCGATACCGGGAACCATATAGCCCACAAAAATGTCCGGAACCACGCAGCCAAACAAAAAGGCATTGCGGTCACGCACGCTATCGGCAAGCGCACTGGTGCGCTCCAGCAAACGCTCCGTCTGAGCGATATGAATGTTCCAGCTTGGCATAGCCACCCCCATAAAAAACCTGGATAACTATACCATCACGGCAAAGCCGCGCGGGCGGCTACGCATCCTCTACGCAGCAACTAGTCCGTAGCACCGTTTTCGGTTCCATACGACGGCACGGGCGCCTCGACCACATGGTGATATCGATCGATATAGATTGCACGGGCGCCTAGGCGACGCACCAAATCCTGGTGGTGCGTGCTCATCAAGACCGTCTTGCCCGCCGCAACGTAGGCCAGCAAAAAGTTGACCACGATGTCGCAAGAATCCTCGTCGAGCCCGTTGGTGGGCTCGTCCAGCACCAGGATATCTGGGTTCATCGACACTACTGCGGCCAGCGCCACGCGCTTCTTTTGCCCGCCCGAGAGCTGATAGGGCGAGGCATCGGCCAGGTCGGCAACCCGGAACAGCTCCATGGCATCGCGCACGCGGCGCTCGAGCTCGTCTGCCGGCAGACCCATTTGAGCGGGACCAAAGGCAACTTCCTCGCCCACCGTGGCACAGAACAGCTGAGCATCGGCGTTCTGGAACACAAAGCCCACGCGCTGATGGAACCGTTGAGCGGCCGCGGAATCCCTTAGAAACGCCGCATCGATCACGTGCCCGTCAAACAGGTATATCCCTGCGTCCGCGAGTTCAAGGCCGTTAATAAGGCGCATAATCGTCGTCTTACCGCAGCCGTTGGGACCGAGCAGGGCAACGAGTTCACCACGATCGACCTGCAGCGAAACGCCGTCGACCACCGTATGCCCCGCATAGGAGAACACCACGTCGCGCAGCTCGATGAGCGGCGCGACGTCGGCGCCCGCACCGTTCGTGCCCGCCGCACTATTCATATCGATCGTCAAAACGTCGCCCTTCCCTATTTCCATCCCCAGCCAGAACCAGCAGCGCCTACAGCACGGCGCACAACACTGCCAGCAGCGCCACGCCGGCCGCATAGACCGCATCGCGCCAGCCAAAGCCGCTCCGCGCGGGAGTCGGATACGCACCGGCAAAGCCACGACAAAGCATGGCCTCGTCCATCGCGCGGCTGCATTCTATCGCCTTGATAAAGGTCATGCCCATGATACCCGCGACCGAGTCGGTGCGCGAAAATCCCTCAGGCGCACGGCCAACGCTGCGTAGCATGACCGATTCGCACAGATTGTGCGCCGTGCGACCCAGCACCTCGATGTGCTTGAGCGCCATATCAAACGTAAAGATAACTTCGTCGGGTAGATGCAACATCTTGAGCGCCGCCGACATGCGGCTCCACGTGAGGGTCCACGAAACGCCCAGCACCAGCGACACATTAATGAAGGTCTTGAGCGCAATTTTGAGCATGGCGCCCGCGGCAGAAGCGCCCAGCAGCAGGGCAGGTAGTGCCAGAACCACGGCAAACCCCGCGGCAGTCAACGCCGGCACAAAGGTCGCGCGCAGCCCGCGTACAGGGCGCACGGCAACGAGCACCAGCGCGATAGCCGCCATCAACATGAGGTACAGCGGGCTTTGCGTCAGACACACGCACAGAACGCAGACGAACATCCCCATCAAACGTACCGGAGCCGAAACGCAAGAAAGGGCGCGGTCGGCCATCGACCCGCCCTCGTGCGCGCCTCCACCCAGGCGAACCCGCTCAAGCAGGCTCGCCAGGTGCAGGACATTCTTTTGCACCACACGATGCCGAGCCCCCGCGGGCTCGTAACGCTGCTCGACCGCAAGCCAGCTAGGCAGCTCGGCTATTGCCATGAGCACCGCTTTCCTTGACCGTCAGCGAGAACAGGCGGAATGCGATGGTGAGCACCGCCACGCCAATCACGCCCGAAAGAATATACATCGCGGCCTGGCCGGCAAAGCCAAGGCCCTGCTCCTCGGAATAGGCCTGCAGATAATCGCCCGTGGGCAGGGCATCGGCAAAGGTCGGGGTATCGAGACCGACCGAAGCCTGCAGGCTGTCGTCGCCAGCCTCCTGAACGGCGGTCGCGGCGCCCTCGGCGTCCCACTCGCCCCAGGCGTCACCCGTGGCCAGCAGGCCCAGCGGCGTGGCCACGACAAGCACGGCAACCAGGATGAGCGTGGGGACCAGCGAGGTCTTCTTGGCAGCAGCGCCCTCGGCAGCAAGCTGGCCATCGACGGCCTCGGGCCCGACGATAACGCTCGGCGCCGTCTTCTTAATGAAACCGTAGATGGCGGCCGTCGCAACGCCCTCGATCACGCCGGCAACCAGCATATGCGGGATCAACATGGCCGGAATAGCCACGGACAGCGGGAAGGGGCAGTACAGCGGCGCGCCCGAAGCGTTGGTGAAGAGCATCGGCTGAATACCGAACTCGATCGCCGCGCACAGGGCCGCCAGACACAGACCGACCCAACCGCTCACGATGGCAGAAACCGAGGTGCCCCAGCTCTTGTCGTGCAGACGGCTGTTGAGCGCACGGAACACGATAGCAGCGGTAAACGGCAGCACAAAGGCCATGTTAAAGCAGTTGGCGCCAAAGGACAGAACGCCGCCGTCGCCAAACAGCAGCGCCTGCAGCGCGAGTGCAACCGAGACTGCAATGGCAGCAGCCTCGGGGCCTAGCAGCAGCGTGATGAGCGCGCCACCAACAGCGTGACCAGTGGTGCCACCAGGCAGCGGCACGTTGAACATCATGAGCAAAAAGGAGAATGCGGCGCAAATGCCCAGGAACGCCATGTGCTCGCGATCGAGCGTGGCGCGTACCTTTTTGATGCAATGGACCCAAACGGGCACCATCGCCACCGCCATAACGGCATCGGTCTGCGGGGACAGATAATTATCGGGAATATGCATGAGCCCTCTCAATCAGAACGTTGCGTGTTACGTTTCCAACAATCCGTAACACCGACTCTGCATACTAACAAAAAGGCGCACCGCCCACAACGCAGCACGCCCTTGCAATACGTACGTTATTAACCCAGGTCCACGCACCGTCCAATAAAGGCCCATGCACTCCCAACTTTCCGGTCACCCGGAAGAAGGTGCGGTCCGCTCGCAACAAGGTTAACGCAGGAACCCGCCCCCGAGAGGGGTTTTCTAAGGCAACATCCCGCAGCCGCGAAGCGGCGAGGACGTTGCCGTGAAAACCCCGCAGGGGGCGGGTTCCGAACGGCAAGGATTACGAGCGAACCTCGCCGTTTACTCCCTTGCACACCTTGGTGACGATCTTCTGGTGCGCCTTCTCGACCTCTTCGCTGGTAAGCGTGTGGTCGTCCGAGCGATACGTGAGCGCAAAGGCCATGGACTTCTTGCCCTTGCCGATACGGACCGGATCGCGATAGACGTCGAACAGACGCACGCCCTCGAGCAGCTTGCCACCGGCGCTCGTAATGCGGCGCTCAAGATCCTCGCAGGTCACGGCGTTGTCGACCACGATAGCAAGGTCGTGCTCAACGGCCGGGTACTGCGAGAACTCGCGATAGTTCTCCTGGTTGCGAGCGCCCTTGATCAGCTTGTCCAGGTCGAGCTCAAATGCCACGACGACCTCGTCAATGCCCATAGCCTCGCGCGCCTCGGGATGAATCTCGCCGACCCAGCCCAGTACGGTACCGCCGGACAGAACTTCGGCCGCACGACCCGGCTGCAGGAAGGCGTAGCCCTCGCCCTCGACGGGACGGAAGCGGACCTTCTCGATGCGCAGCTGGGCAAGCAGCTCCTCAACGATGCCCTTGCCAAAGAAGAAGCGCAGCTTGCGGTACTTCATGTTCCAGGACTGCTCGCTCCACTGACCCGAGAGCACGCCCGCCACGGACTTGGTCTCCTTGGGCAGGCTGGCGTTCTCGCGACCGTGGAACAGGCTGCCGACCTCGTACAGGTGCACGTTGGGCGTGCCGTGGGCCTCGTTATAGGCCACGGACTGCAGCAGGCCCGGCAGCAGCGAGCGGCGCATCTCGGTCTGCTCAGCCACCAGCGGGTTCATGAGCACCACGGGGCAACCGCGGCCTTCGGTGGACATGCCGATCTTCTCCAGGTCGCCCGGGGCAGCAAAGCCAAAGGTCGTGGTCTCGTTGAGGCCGCAGGCGCGCAGGATCTCACCGACCTTGCGGGTGAGCTTCTGCTCGCGGGTCAGGCCGCCGATGTGGTTCTTGGCAGCCGGGATGGTCGCCGTCACGCGGCCCATGCCCCACAGGCGCAGGACTTCCTCGATCAGGTCAATCTCACGCGGCAGGTCGGGGCGGAAGCTCGGCGGGGTCACCATAAAGTCCTCGCCGTCGCGCTCGACGGTGCAGCCCAGGCGGGTGAGCGAGCGCTCGATAAAGTCGGGCTCGATATCGGCGCCGCAAATGGCGTGCACGCGGGCCAGACGAAGCTTAATGCTGTCGATGGTCTTGGGCGCGGGGAACACATCGATGTAGCCGGGAGCGACCTCGCCGCCGGCAATCTCCTCAATGAGGGCGCAGGTAACGTTGGCGACATCCACGCAGCCGGTCTCGTCGACCTGGCGCTCAAAGCGGATGGAGGCATCGGAGATCAGCGACAGGTCGCGGCTGGTGTGCGAGGTGCGGCCGGCATTGAAGCAGGCGCTCTCGACCATCACGTCGACGGTGTCGTCCTCGATCTCGGAATCCATGCCGCCCATAACGCCGGCCAGCGCCACGGGGCGCTCGCCGTCGGTGATCAGGCCCATGCCGGCGTCGAGCACGCGCTCCTCGCCGTCGAGGGTCGTGAACTTCTCGTCCTGCTGGGCAGCGCGAACCACCACGCGGCGACGGCCCTCGCGCTCGGCAAAGGTGTCTAGGTCAAAGGCGTGCAGGGGCTGACCGGTGAGCATCATCACGTAGTTGGTGATGTCGACGATGTTGTTGTGCGGGCGCACGCCCAGGGCGTTGAGGCGCTTGACCATCCAGTCGGGCGACGGGCCGACCTTCACGTTGCGCACGATGCGGGCAACGTAGCGGTCGCACAGGCCCTCGTCGGCAATCTCGACGGAAAGCTCGTCGTCGGTCGCGCGGCCGGACTCGGCCTTGATGGCGGGCAGCTCAACGTGGAAATCGCGGTCGAAGATGGCGCCGGTCTCGCGGGCCATGCCAATCATGGACAGGCAGTCGGGGCGGTTGGGCGTGATCTCGCAGTCGAGCACGGTGTCGCTCGATCCCACGTACTCGGCAAACGGCATGCCGCAGGGCGTGTCCTCGGGCAGGATCATGATGCCGGAGTGGTCGCCGCCCAAGCCGAGCTCGCGCGCGGAGCAGTTCATGCCCATGGACACGACACCGCGGAGCTTGCTCTTCTTGATCTTGACGTCGCCGGGCAGGACAGCGCCGATCATGGCCGTAACGATGTGGTCGCCGGCCTCAAAGTTCTGCGCGCCGCAGACGATCTGCAGCGGAGCGGGGTTGCCGTCGGCGTCGAGGTTCTTGTCGCCCACGTCGACCGAGCACACATACATGTGGTCGCTATCGGGGTGCGGGGTCTTGGTGAGCACCTTGGCGGTCACCACATGGTCGAAAGACTCGCCCACGGTGTCGATTGCCTCGACCTCGGTGCCGGTACGGATATATTCGTCCGAAAGGGTCTTGGGATCCTCCGGAATATCGATCATGGTCTTGAGCCAGTCGTAAGAAACTCTCACTTGATTACTCCTTATGAGAAAGAAATGCCTGCTAGAACGGGTGATTTAGAACTGATTTAAGAATCTCATATCGCCCGTCATGAGAGTTCTGAGGTCGGGCAGGTCGTAGCGCAGGGCCGCGACGCGCTCGGCGCCAATGCCAAAGGCGAAGCCGGTATACTTCTCGGGGTCGATGCCGCAGTTGATAAGAACGTTGGGGTCGACCATGCCGCAGCCCAGGATCTCGATCCAGCCGCTGTGCTTGCAGAAGTTGCAGCCCTTGCCGCCGCAGACGTGGCAGCTCACGTCCACCTCGCAGCTGGGCTCGGTGAAGGGGAAGAAGTGCGGGCGGTAGCGCGTCTTACGGTCCTCGCCAAACATGCACTTAACAAAGTAGTCGAGCGTGCCTTTCAGGTCGCCAAAGGTGATACCCTCGTCGACGACCAGGCCCTCGATCTGGTTAAACTGCGGCAGGTGGCAGGCGTCGGCCGTATCGGGACGGTAGACGGTGCCCGGGCAGATCATGTAGATGGGCGGCTTCTGTGACTCCATGGTGTGGATCTGCACGCCAGAGGTCTGGGTGCGCAGCAGTACATCGGACTCGCCGTGGGCGTGAGCCTCGGGATGCGCGACGCTGCCGGGGTTGTTGTCGACCACATAGAACGTGTCGCGAGCCGAGCGGCTCGGGTGATCCATGGGCGCGTTGAGCGCGGTGAAGTTGTAGTAGGAGGTGTCGACCATGGGGCCGGACTCGACGGTGTAGCCGATGCCGCAGAAGATGTCCTCGGCCTCCTCGATGATCTGCTTGATCAGGTGCTGGTGACCGATCTGCGGACGGATACCCGGCAGCGTGATGTCGACGGCCTCGTGCTCCAGTGCGTGCTTGAGGGCGGCGGCCTTCATCTCGGTGGTGCGCTCGTCGAGCATGCCCTCGATCAGCTGGCGCATCTCGTTGGCGCGCTTACCCATCACGGGACGATCCTCGGGGGCGAGCTTGCCCATCATGCGCATCAGGCCGGTAATGCGACCCTTGCGGCCGAGCAGCTCAACGCGCGCAGCCTCGAGCTTGGCGGAGTCGTCGGCGCCTGCGACGAGCTCCTTGGCCTCTTCCTCGAGTTTGACCAGATCATCAATCAGACTCATGTCTTCCCTTTCGTCTCTCGCGCATCCACTTGCCGCGGCGGCTGGAGCCACCCGGCGCTGCGGATGTGCGGCCCGGTTCGGTAACAAAAAACCGCCCTCGGGCATGTGCATTGCCCAAGGACGGTTGAATTCCGCGGTACCACCTTGTTTGACCCGGCGGATGTCTGGCCCGCCGCGCCCACTCTGTGCCCCTTGTCGCGAGGCTCACGGCTTCCCTACTGGGGCTTCGCCGCCGCTGGCCGCGTGCCCGTTGAGGTCGCTGCTCGGGAGTGAACGCTTGGCCCTTGCCACCGCAGGAAGGCTTGCAGCCCATGACCTTCCCTCTCTTGCCGGCGACGCGGCGGGCAAAACCCTCTCCGTCAACGCATTGGGCTATAGGATAACACATTTCGCGAGCGCATCACCGCGTTCCGTTTTGTTCGCACTGGGTACAAGGCAGGTAGCTGTGCAAACTGGCCGTGCACCCGCCTGCGGCGCTCGGCCTGCGAGATTAAGGATACGGTATGGGAAAGAAACTCGATAAGAAGGCCAAGGCCGCCGTGGCAAAGGCTGCCAAGGGCGTCAAGGCTGCTAAAGTCGACAAGGCCGTCAAAAAGTTCCGCAAACTCGAGGGCAAGCTGTGGACTCGCGAGTACCTGCTCAAGATTGCCGAGTTCGATGGAGCGACGATTGCTCCTGCCAACGGCGCAGCAGCGCGTGCCGACGCCATGGGCACGCTTGCCGGCGAGCATCACAAGCTGCTGACCAGTGAGAAGTCCGTTGAGCTCGTACGCTCGTTAGCGCGCGAGACCGTCGCCGGCGGCAAAATCGACGACCCTCAGCTGCTCGACGAGATCCGTGTGCTCGGCCGCGATCAACGTGAGGCCAGTGCCATCCCCACCGAAGAAGCCGAGGCCTGGACCAGGCTCACCTGCGAGGCGGACGCCGTGTGGCACAAGGCCAAGGCAGCCAACGACTGGGCAAGCTTTGAGCCCTATGTGGATAGAATCGTCGCCCAACTTAAGCATCAGGCCGAGCTCATGAACCCCAAGCGCGACCCATACGACGTTTGGCTCGACCAGTACGAGCGCGGCCTTTCCACCAAGAGCTTCGATGCGTTTTGCGATGAGGTCAAGGCCACGGTCGTGCCGCTCGTGCACACCATCGGCGAGCGCGGCCAGCAGCCGGCTGCCGACTTTTTGCACGCCCACGTGCCCGAGGCTGCCCAGCGCGCCATGAGCTTCGACCTTATGAAGCTTGTCGGCCTGGACCTGGACGACACCACGCTTGCCTTTACCGAGCACCCGTTTAGCGAGGGCTTTGCCGTGGGCGACGCGCGCATCGCGACGCACATCTACGAGGACGACTGCATCTCCAACGTCTACAGCATCATCCACGAGGCGGGGCACACCATGTACGAGCTGGGCGTCAATCCCGCCTATGCGCGCACATGCTTGGAGGGCGGCACCTCCATGGGCATCCACGAGAGCCAGAGCCGCTTTTTCGAGAACACCGTGGGTCGCAGCCGCGCCTTTATGGGCCCGCTGCTCGAGGTGCTGCGTCGTCACGCGCCCGAGGTCTACGGCAGCGTGGACGAGGACACGCTCTACCGCGCCGTGAACATCGCGCAGCCGTCGCTGATCCGCACCGAGGCCGACGAGCTCACCTACCCGCTGCATATTATGGTGCGCTACGAGATTGAACGCATGCTGTTTGCCGGCGAAGCCACGGCCAAGGACATCCCCGCGCTTTGGAATCGCTTTATGGACGAGTACCTGGGCATTCCGGTTCCCGACGACACGCGCGGCTGTCTGCAGGATACGCACTGGAGCGGCGGCTCGTTTGGCTACTTCCCCACCTATGCGCTGGGCAGTGCCTACGACGCCATGTTCGTGCCGGCCATGTGCCGCGACGGTGTCGACCTCAATGGCGCCTGTGCGAGCGGCGACCTGGCACCCGTCCGTGCGTGGCTGGGCGAGCACATTTGGCAGTGGGGCCGCGCCAAGGACGCGCCGGAACTCATCAAGGGCGCGTGCGGCATGGCGTTCGATGCCCGCTACTACTGCAGCTACCTGCAGGACAAGTTCACCACGCTGTACGAGCTGTAAGGCATACATCTAGTCATTGGGGGGCTTGTGCAAAAAAGGGCAAATATGAGTACTGTTGCCATGCTTGTAACATTTAATTTGGGCTAAAAAGAGGTCCTAAGTGAGATTTATTCTTACTTAGGACCTCTTTTATTGGACATATGAGAAGATATGCAAGTCGGAATGGTGTTCAAACGGCGCCAACATGAGCTTTGAAGGCAAAAATCGCTGCTACCAAATTAGTGACAGTACTCATATTTGCCGTTTTTTGCACACAGCCTATTAGTAACCCCCTGCCAAACGGCCCCGAAGGCCCTTAGAGGGCCTCCAACGCGCTCGCGATGCGCTTCATGGCGGCGTCGGCGACTGCTTGGTCGGGGGCTTCGGCCAGGACGCGGATGACTGACTCGGTTCCGCTCTTACGCACGAGCACGCGGCCCTCGCCTGCCAGCGCAGCCTCGGCCTCGGCGATGGCGTTCTGCACGCCCATGTTCTCGAGCGCGGCGTCCTTGTCCGCCACGCGCACGGCCACCTGCGCCTGCGGTAGCAGTTTGCACGGAGCCGTGAGCTGCGAGAGCGTCTCGCGCTCGGCGCGGATCACTTCCATCACGCGCAGCGAGGTCATAATGCCGTCGCCCGTGCGCTCGATATCGCCAAAGATCGTATGGCCCGTCTGCTCGCCGCCTAGGCTGTAACCGCCCTCGCGCATCTTGGCATACACGTGACGGTCGCCCACACCGCTGGTCACGGCACTTAGGCCGGCAAGCTCCAACGACTTGATCAGGCCAAAGTTGCTGGCAATCGTCGGAACCACGGTACCGCCCGAAAGGCGACCGTGCTTGTTCAGGTACACGCCGCACACGTACAGGATCTGGTCGCCATCGACCACGCGGCCGCGCTCGTCCACGGCCAGGCAGCGGTCGGCATCGCCGTCATAGGCAAAGCCCACGTCCAAGCCCTGCTCCACCACGTGGCGCTGCAGACGCTCCATATGCGTGGAGCCGCAGTCGACGTTAATGTTGAAGCCATCAGGCGCGGCATTGATCACGCGCACGTCGGCGCCCAGCGCGTCGAACACCGGCTTGGCCACCGAGGACGCCGAGCCGTTGGCGCAGTCGATGCCGATCTTGACGCCCTGCAGCGAAAAGTTCGCGCTGGCGATGAGCGAGGCAATGTAGCGGTTGCGGCCCTGCATGTAGTCCACCGTGGCGCCGATGTGGTCGCCCGTGGCCAGCGGCACCTCGCTCTTGCCATCGACGTACTCCTCGATGAGCTCCAGTACGTCCTCGTCCATCTTAAAACCGTCGCTATTGACGAGCTTAATGCCGTTATCGCAAAACGGGTTGTGGCTCGCGCTGATCATGATGCCGCAATCGAAGCAGCCTTCCACGGTCTGATGCGCTACGCCCGGCGTGGGGATCACGTGCAGCATATAGGCGTCCGCACCGCTCGCGACCAGGCCACTCACCAGCGCCGCCTCGAACATATAACTCGAGCGACGCGTGTCCTTACCCACGATGACACGCGCCTTGCGCTCGCAGTTGGCGCCGTAATACCAGCCCACAAAACGGCCAATCTTATAAGCGTGCTCTACCGTCAGCCCAACGTTAGCCTCACCGCGAAAGCCGTCGGTGCCAAAGTACTTCATGCGCTCTCCTTACAAAATAGGGGCGAACAGATTGCCTGTCCGCCCCAAAATGGTACTCGATTATCTGCGCTACCAGAAAAACCCTACGCCGACGCGCTGTCGCGAGCCGCCTGGCATGTAGGAGTCTGACGCAGCGTAAGCGGCTTGTCCCCCGCCTCGGCTGACGTGGTCAGCGTATATGTGATCGTCGTCGTCTCGCCAGCATGCAGGTCAACGGTGCCCGAATAGAAGGGGATTCCATGCCACGTAGCGGCGCCAAGACCAAACTGGGTGCCCTCGACGGTCAGATCAGTAATGTTGCCGCCCGTCGGGGCAAACAACGAGACATTCAGACGCTCGTCGTCGCGCGCGGCATCGGGCGCGCTCGCCGCGACGTAGTCGGGCAGCTTGCCGGCCTCCTCCTGCGTCATGATGTTCGTCAGGGTAACGGTGATGCGATACGAGCATGTGCCGTCACCGTTCTTGATGCCCTGGCCAATCTGCGTATCGGCATTCAGGTACCAGTCGAGCTTGGAGAAGCTCAGGTTGTTAAAGTAGACACCAGCAACGGGATCTTCACTCGGGTCATCCGGATCGGGCAGCGAGGCGTCGATGTTCATCTCCTTGATAGCGTTCTGCTCGTCATCGTTTTTCATCCACGCGATCAGGCGGCCCTCTTCGGCACCGCGCTCAACGGCGCTGACAAGCTTCGTAACATCGACATCGCCGATACCGCCAAGGATCTTGTCGAAGGCAGCGCTGGCGACGGATGCAAAGATGCCGTCCGACTCCTCGACCGGATAGTTCCAGTACACATCGTGCATGAGGACCTTTGCGGCGTTGGTGCCGTCGACAACCGTTCCGTCGGGCAGCGACACGTTACCGACCAGGCCCAGCAGATACTGCAGGAACACCGGGTCGATACCCACGACGCCGTCAACGTCCTGGCCATATTGAGATTTCCACAGGGCTGCGACACGCTGCGAGTTGCGGGGCCAATCAGGCGAATAGGTATTGCCCGAGTTGTACAGGTTACTGTGGTTGCCGAACAGCGCCTCATCCTCTTCGTCGACGCTCTCGACTGCCTCATCCTCGCTGAGTCCAATGCGGGGAACAAACTCGCCAATCGACATCTGGCCGTCGGTGACCGAAATCAGGCCCTGCGAACCGCCAAAGCCGCCGCAGGCACGAATCTCGACGTTGTTCATGGCGTACACAAGGTAGTTGCGCGTCTGGCCGTTGGCGCCGAGCATCTGCGGAAGGACGGGGGCGACCTTCTCCGCCGCGTCAACCGCGCCGTTGAGGGTAGCAAAGCCGTCCTTGGCCTTATCGACCAGCTCGGTCACCTGGGAAATATGAGTATCGCCAATGCCCTGGATCTTCTCGTTGGCGCTCTTGAACACCTTCGAGCTGCTGGAAAGCGAATCGGCGACCGCCTGCAGCGCGGACACGTTAATCATGCCGTCCTGAAACAGCTTGCCGGGCGTGGCCTGCGAAAGGTTATCGGCCATGGGAACCAGCGCATTGTTCGAGACATCGGACAGGGCGTCGATCATGGTGCGGGCCGCATTGATGTCGCTGCCATACACCGGGATAAACGAAGCCGCCGTCCACAGCGGGCTCGAGGTCTCCGCCTTCATGCTGTCGCAAAGCTTATCGATCTTCTTCGCGTCGTCAGGCAGCGTCGAAAAATCGCCCGACGTGACCTTGTCCTTAAGGCCACCGACAATCTCGACAGCCTCCTTCGCTTCGCTCTTTACGGTCTTTGCCGAGTTAAGCAGCATAAAGCCGCTTGCGCCAAGCACAACGAGAAGCACCGCGACTACAGCGGCAATAATGGCGCCGGTGTGACGTTGTTTGCGCTCGCCCTTGCGATGGCGATGACGGACCAGGCCGTCAGAGGTCGAACTCGACGAAGTGTCGCTACCGTAGTTCAAGCCAAAATCGTAATAATCTTCCTTGGAACCCGAGCCCGCAAACTCGGCACCGCTATCATCCAGGCGGGCGAACGTGCCAGTCTCGGAAGCGCCGGTGTAGATCGTGCCAAGGTTACCCGTAAGCCCCGCGCCACCGGCAGAGGGAGTATTGTTGGCGGCCTTGCCGGCATTAACGTTGCCGGCGGCATTCGCGGCGTTGGCAGCACCTGCATTGTTCTCAGGTGCCGAAGGAGCCCCGCTCGGCTGCGACGTGGAGGTTGCACCGCCCGCAAAGACATTCCCTCTTGCACGGCCGGTCTTTTTTGCCTTTTGAGACTGCTCGTACAGAGCGGTAAACATCGCCGTCTCGCCCGGGGACACGCGCTTACCGGAACCGCCCTGTCCAGCGCCGCCCGGCGTGCCGGCCTTACCAGCCCCGTTCGGACGCGGCGGAACTGCAGGACGGCCGCTATCGCTGCCCTTAAAGTGATTACCAGCCATAAAGAAATCCTCGCAATTGAGTCGCAATGAAAAAGTCCATAACGTTACTAGTTTATGGCATTTTGAGCATCGACAGCTAAACTCCAGACACGGACATCAATTGGCGAAAATGTGGCACAACACCTTTTCTGTCTTGGCGGCGGCGCCAGCTACACCGTGAGGAACATCATCACGATGATCATGGCAAAGCCGATAAGGTCGGTCGGCAAAAACACCGTGCCCAGCATAACGGCGCTGGTGATGGTCGCCGAAACCGGCTCCACAGTTCCGATGAGACTCGCACGCACCGAGCCGATGTCCTTAACGCCCTGCATATAGAGCATGTAAGCAAAAAACGAGCCGATAACCACGAACACCGCGAGCGCCTCGACGCCGGCAGCGTCGAGCGCCGGCATATGCGCCCAGGGCTGCACGAAGACACACGAGACCACACCCGCCGTGAGCATTGCCGAGCCCGTGACGATGGGGCTGCCGTATTCGGGCAGGATCTTGGCGGGAATCACCGCCATACACGTGGCGCTGACCGCACACATAAGACCTGCTGCCAGGCCAAGCGGCGAGATATTCAGGCTGGTGGGGTCGCCGCCGGTGGCGATTAAAAAGGTTCCACCCAGAGCCAGGCCAATGCCGATGACTTCGCGAGTACGCGGCATGCGGCGATCGGTCACGCAGGTGTAGCCCATGATGATAACGAGCTGCAGGCACTGGAGCACCGTCGCGGTTCCGGCGTTCGTCAGGCGCACGGCCGAAAGATAGCAAAACTGGTTGAACAGCAGACCAAAGGCGGTAAAGAGCAGCAGCTGCTTGCGATCGGCGGGTGTGGTCCAGAGCTTAATCAGGCCCTCGCGGTCGCGCGTAACAACCACGGCCATAAAGAGTAGACCGGCGAGAATCTGACGCACGCTCATAAGCCACAAGGTGTCGACGTGGTAGGTATCGAACAGAAAGCTCGCGCTGGTGCCCGAGAAGCCCCAAAACGAACCGCCCACCAGCGTAGCCAAGACACCCGTGATCATCTTGCGCGTCGAAGCGCTGTTCAGGCGCTCGCGCCAGGCGCGGCGGGTGCTACGGCTGAGCTCATCGGTGCCCTCGGGCACATCAATGTTCGATATATCGGTCATCGGCACCGAAGCCCCTGCGCCTTCGACCTGCTCGACACACTCTTTGCTCATTCCACTCCCCCGAAACAGTCTGGAAGCAATTCGGCTTACCTTACCACGGCGAAGGCACCAGCCGAAGGCTTGTCCGCTTATCGGTAGGACAATTCCGCAGGCGTCTTTCCATAGCTCGACACCGCAACGGCCTTGCATTGCGCGACAGCCAAATCGCGGCAGCAGGCTCTTTTGAAATGGATATGACAAGACCCCCGAATTCCACAATGTAAGCGATTTTTAAAAATGTTCTTGCCACCGAGTTCAGGCTCCGTTATATTATCTCTTGCGCGCTTGCGCACCCTTGATCGGGCGTTTAGCTCAGGGGGAGAGCGCTTCCCTGACACGGAAGAGGTCAGAAGTTCAAATCTTCTAACGCCCACCAAATGTTCGCAGCTCAGAGGCTATGTGCTCTGGGCTGTTTTGTTTTATGTCGCCAAATCCGCTGGCAGTTCCAACCGTCATCGCAACGTAACATCAATTCACCTGACGAATAGCAGCCAAACAAATTCAATACCCCAACATCAACAATAGCCAGGCACAAAACTGCGCCGCAAGCTGCTCCAACCGCCCAACTGGCCAAAAGCCGACCATCTACTTGCCGATCTATCCATCGGCATAACCAATCAGTCCGCACCGCAACTTCTCAGCAAAACGCCGCGATGTCTGCGCCCTGCGGTATCCTTGAGCCACTTGCACCTGCAGCACCAAGGAGCCGCCATGCGCACCGAGCTCGATGTCCCCTTTTCGCACAAAGAAGAAGCCAAGGCACTGGGCGCCAAATGGGACCGGACCAAGAAGATCTGGTATGTACCCAGCGGCGTCAACCCCGAGCCCTTTGCCGAGTGGCTGCCCGGTGTTGACCGATCCGACCCCTCAGCGCCGTATATATATCTAGTACTGGGCAAGCGCGAGTGCTGGAAATGCCACGAAGAGACCTCGGTCGCGGCCTTCGGCATTCCCTATCGAACCGATGACGGCAAGGGCATCGCCATTGCGCACGCGCCCAACGAAGCCGGGCACATTACCATCGACACGGCCAATGCCAACGCGCTCGCCATTGTTCCCGCTCTTGGCTGCGTCCCAGGCGAGATCCGCGACTATCTTTCTAAGCGCTGTGGCTACAAACCCGTAGGCGCACGAGCCTCCAAAGCCCCGTCGCTCGGCAACACGTGCACCAGTTGCGACGCGCTGCAAGGCAGCCGCTATCTGTTCGAAGAGCCCACATCCCCGTTTGCCCTCACCGCCATCAACAAGCTGCCGGCACTGGAGTTTGTGCGTGTCGAAGTTGCCGGCGTCTTTGGCGTCCCGGCCACGCGCACCGACTTTGACCAGGCACTCTTTACTTGGGCACGCGACCATCACGCCGAGTTCCACAAGCAGCTCGGTGAGGGGATTTATTTGTAGGAACGGAGATGCCTTCACAGCCAGCTCCTCCGCATCACCTATCCCTCGTCGTCGGCGTCATACACGATATCGAGGCCACAAACAGGGCATTTCTCCGGATACACCGGCATATGAACGCCTGTCTGTTTTCTCACTTCGTCGCTGAGTCTGTCGCGCGCATCGATGAACCGAATGTCGAGACACGGTATTTGCGAGCCGCAGCAAGGGCAGGTGACGACAAACGACCCGCAATCAACCTCTACGCTCGAAAACATATTGTTGTCTATAAGGGCGCACGGCAGTTTTCCGTACTTCCCCATCGCAATATCGCCTCGCCAGCTCACGCTCGCTCCTCTCTCGCTATACAAATCAAGAAGGGCATGCACCGGCAGGCGTGCGCGAGATTGCATCGCCACGCGATCCGATCAAACAACACGATCGTAAAAGACCGCCAAAGCCAAATTTCGTCGTCGGTCGTACCCTGTCCGGCAAACTCAATATCGACGGGTATGTGCTTCAGATAACTCATGTCGGGCGCAAAACGAGGGTCCGGTCCGCCTTTATGAACAGGACCGTGCAGAACAAACCATCCGTTTTCGGGCTCGAACCGCTCAACAAACGCAAGGCCGAGCACCTTATAGCCCACCTCGGTTGCAAATATGACTCCGACTGGGACGCCACATTCCATGCAGTTGAGCATTTTACGGTTGTAATACTGGTCTCGAAAACCAACGGTACCCGGCGCTTGAACCGAGTACTTAATGACCCACGTACCGTCGTCCAAATAGAGCGGAGGCACATTGTTGATGCTCTCGGTTTGCCGCTGGCGCGCTTGAGTCCCGCTACCCCACTCCCCTGTATACTGATGTTGCACGTGTTTCATCCGGACTTGTTGGGCCGGATTGTTCATGGGAGGGTCTTATGGCTGCCTCGAATCCGCCTAAGGGGAGCGTTTCTTCTTCGTCCATCAAGCCGGTTACGCGCAAGGCCGTGCGTTGCCAGCGCGAGGTCGCCTGGCTTGTCACGCAGGCAGCAGGCAAACTCGTGGCGAACACGGAAGACGTCAATGCGCCTACGCCGAGCTTTGTGTTAGCGGCGGCGCTGGATTTTGTGCGCCAATTGGAGCTTGCCGCGCAGGATGCCAGCGGCCACCTCGACTACCAGAATGTTATGGCGCCCGACCTGCAAACGTTCTGCCACATGGCCAAGTTGCCCGCCGCGCCCAATGCGCTTTCGGACGTAGGCTACATGTTTACGCTTTCGGGCGCGGACCTTATCCGCGATATCTACGCATACTGCAGCGAGCTCGCCGAGCGCAGCGTCTTTGGCACGGCAGAAGTCAAACCGGGATATGTCATCGAGCTGGTTCTTAGGCTGTTCTTGATGGACGGGTTCGGGGCCATGCCGGCGTAAGCCGAGTCTTTAGCATCACCGTCGACTGGGCAACAACCGCTTTACCTTAGTGGGCGCCAATCGAGGGTCGATTATTGGGTCGCCTCGTCCACTAACGCATTTATTCCACGCGCTCTGACAGTCGATATTTGCGGTTGCGGCTTGTCGACGGCGCCGTCGGCTCAAGCTCACCCTGCTCAATGAGCGCATTGACGCGTGCCCTAACCTGGGAAACCGTGAGTCCCGTGCGCTCCACCAGTTCGCGCGTCCCCAATTCGCCGTAGCGCTTGAGTGCCGTCATAATCAAGTCCCCGCCATGATCGACTGGCTCGATCTTTGAACGGTAAAGTACGACCTTGAACCGATCGAACCCCGGGCAGAACAGGGGCTCGGCCAGACCATGCGCGCGCATGGCATCGATCATCATCGGGATGCCCGAGCCATTGCCCTCAGCCGGCGAACCTGCGCCATCCGGCAGCGGGACAATCGACATGAGTTTCACGAGCGTCGCGTTACGGCATCGGGAGCTGCCGTCAAACAAGTTCTCGCGAGTCTTCCCTCCATAAAGGCCGCCGGGATTCGTCACCTCGATACGGTCGTCAAAAACCTCGACGGCGATCGATTGCCCACAGAACCGATCCCCGTATTCTCGATGGATTACGGCGTTGGCGATTGCCTCGCGCAGAACCTCCTCGGGAATCTCCAGCGAGTCGACACGCGAGACGCCTTGGACGGTCGAGGTTCGCCACAAATTCTTGGCGACGGCCCCGACAGCATCCGAGATCATCTCGCCCAACGTTCCCTCACAGATTGTGCGGTCCATAAACCTTAGTGGCCCCGCAGCTCCCTTTTGAGTTCCCACGTGGACAGCCACATCAATGAAGAGCTTGGGATAGAACTGCTGAGGGTAAACGCCCGCGGCAAGGAGGCCGGCCTTGGTAACATTGCCCTGGAAGTCGAGGAGATTCAGGCGCTCCATCTTTGTCTTCTTGTCCGCCGCACCGCGCATCGCTCGAGGCGTCAACGAATAGGCACGCTCTATCGTGCGGTCGACCAGCGACTCGTCGAGATCGCCCACACTCGTGCCGGGCACCGCATCGCGATCGCTAGGACTCGTCCGTTCATATGACGACAGTGCCAAAACCTCGGTCGACGAAAGCGGGACATCTTTGTCATCGATGCGTTTGTAGCTGCCACCTTGAGCGCCCCGCTCTATGACATAGCAGGGCTTGCTCGACGGGTCGAGCTCCTCAATCGCGATGACCAGAACCACGGTGCCCTGGAGCTCCACGCGCTCAATGGTGTATTTGGGCGGATTGGCCAGCTTTCCGCGACCGCCGGCATCGCCCATGCCCGCCACGAATTGGTTGAGCACTTTCTCGGTCTCAAAGTTTGCAACTGGGACAAAACCCGCGCGCTCGCTCACTCCGAGTACGATGATGCCGCCGGCGGTGTTTGCGAAAGCGCTGACCGTTTCCCATACGTCGCGGGAAAGCGTCGTGGCGCTCTCCTTGACCTCAACGTTAAGATCGTCCGAGCCCATGCGCCTTAAAGACTCGAGCAGACCGGTCAGTTCGTTTTCGTTCATCTGCACGTCCTTTCGCTCGGTTCTGCGAAGAATGCCGCGAATAGATTTCCTTCGTCTCTCAGTTATCTCTCGTAATTATCTCTCATCTCTCAGTTATCTCTCATATTAGAGAGGAGTGAGAGATAAAAGATAAGATGTCTGCCATCTGTTTCATATAAACATGTTTTTGCTGGTAGAACAATCGGTATTGAGATAATACCATGATTGCTTGTCTCTTTGCTGCTCGGTTATCTCTCATATTTATCTCTCGTCTTTCTGTTATCTCTCGTATTAGTGATGAATGAGAGATGAGAGATACGTGAGTGATGCATGGGCCTGGACTATTGGACGGTCGGAAAATCCCTCAAATAAAAAACGGGGCCGGCCTTACGCCGAGCCCCGTTTTCAAACGGTCAGTTAGTTATCCAACGCGCGAGCATAGCAGTCAATATTACGCCGCCGCGAACACTCCCAAGCCCGTTCCGATGATGCAAATCGCAAAGATGCCCAAGATGATCCAAATGGTCTTGACGCCCTTTTTGTACAGGGCGACGCAAGCAAAGGTTGCCAGCAAGGGCAGCAGACCGGGGAAGATCGAATCGAACAGATCCTGCAGGACAATCTCCGAACCACCCACGTCAAAGGTCAAAGCCGTGGACAGCGAGACCTGCGCCGCAATCATGGCGCCGATAACGGTCATTCCGAGGACACCGGCAGCATGCGTCATGCGAGACATAAGGTTGTTCTCTTCGGACTGCTGCAAAAACTTGGTTCCCAAGTCGTAACCCAGATGGGCGGCGACGATACGCGTTGCAAAGTTAATCACGGAGTAGATGAGCGCGTACACGATGGGGCCGAGCGGGTTGCCCGTCGAAGCGATGCCAATACCAATGCCGGCGGCAACCACGCGGAACGTACCCCAGTAGAACGAATCGCCGATGCCGGAAAGCGGTCCCATGAGGCCGACCTTCATGGCGTTAATCGAGGACGTGTCGAAGTTCTTATCGGCAGCCGCCTGCTCTTCCATCGAAACCGTTAGGCCGGCTACAAACGGAAGCACATGAGGCGTGATGTTAAAGAACTCGGTATGGCGATCGAGCGCCGCATAGTAATCGTCGTCGTTGGGATAGATCTTTCGCAGGGGCTTCTGAATGGTGTACATGAAGCCCATTGCCATCATCTTGTCGTACGACTGCGAGCACTGGCTCGTAAACTGGCGAAGGAACATGCTCCGATACATATCGGGAGTCATAATCGCGTCCTTCTTGGCCTCTTTGAGGTCGGTGTTCTGGATAGCCATTAGAAGTCCTCCTCTTCATCTGCAGCAACCGTCTGCGGACCGGACGAGCCCTCGCGGAAGGCCAGGAGCAGCGCGACGCAAATGGCAGCTGCGGCGACGCCGACCACGTCCATCTTGAGGTAGATGACCATAATGAAGCCGATGAACAGCCAAGGAAGAAGCTTGTTGTCGCCCATGGTCCTGATAAGGAGTGCGAAGCCGATGCAGACCATGACGCCGGATGCAACGTTGAGGCCGTCCATCACAAACTGCGGAATCGCGTTGAGCGCATTGTTGATGAGGTCGGCACCAAAGAACAGCGAGCCAAACACCAGCAGTGCAGACGGAATGCCAATCGACAGCGGCACGATAGTCAGATGGTACAGATTCGCCTTGGCAAGATCGCGATTTGCCAGAGCGGTCTCAATCTTCTTGCAGGCAAAGGCACCCGGAACGGCGTAGCAGAAGTTGCGCCACACCTGAAGGAAGACGGAGACGGGAAGGGCGAGCGCGACGGCAGTTGCCGTGCCCGTACCCGTAATGACGGCAAACGCGCAGCCAAGCACGCCGGAGGCATAGACCTCGGGAGGAACCGCCGCGCCGACCATGATGGCGCCCATGAACATGGACTCCAAAGCAGCACCGACGATAACGCCCTGCTGGACATCGCCAAGGATCAAGCCGACAAACAGGCTCGTAAACAGCGGACGACCAAGCATCGTAATGCCAAATAATTGCTCGTCCATGGACGCAATAAATGCGACCAGTGCAACTAGAAGATACTGGACAACCATTTCGATCAACCCCAGAAATAGGTCTGCAGGCGAGGCATTCTGCGCAGCTCGCCTGCAGACAACCGCAGCAATTTGAGAGGATTAGTAGTTCATCTGGTGATAGTAACGACGCGTGGTGAGCGGGTGGTTACGGACGTGCTCGAGATGGCAGCTCAGACGCTCGGTGATGGTGTAGGTGACCATCGGGGAGACGATCTTGCGGAACTCGGGGTCGCTGAACGGCAGTTCGACCTCGGCGGTGTCAAACTTGTTCACGCGGACGTTGACGCCCTTCTCGTCGGCGAGCATGTGAGTGAAGTTGTCCACGCGGTCCATAAGCTTACGGGTGTCGTCCTCGCCGTAGAGCATGATGAGGCTCGTGCCCTCCTCGCACAGCTCGATGGTGCCGTGGAAGAACTCGGCGGCGTGGATGGACTTGGTCTTGATCCACTGCATCTCCTCGAGGATGCACATGGCGTAGTCGTAGGCCTCGCCCCAGAGCATGCCGGAGCCGATCACCATGTGGTAGTCGGTGTCCTTGAAGTCCTCAGCCATGGCGGCGCAGCGCTCGTCCTGGGCGTCCTTGGCCTTGATGAGGAACGGAGCGATGTTGCCGAACTCCTCCATGAAGGTGTCGTACTTGGGGAAGGCGCCGGCGTTCTTGAGGAAGCGGGCGACCAGCGTGATCTGGTAGGTGTAGATGGCCTCGCACAGAACGTCGTCCTCGGCGAAGCTGAAGAACTTGTAATCGGCGTACTCGGTGGCCGGGGTGTTGTCGTTGGAGACATACATCAGCGTGCGGGCGCCCTGCTCCTGGCAGAACTTGGCGGCCTCGATGATCTCGGGGGTGGTGCCGGTACGGGTGGAGAAGACGCAGACCGAGTCCTTGGTGAAGGCCTTGGGCGGGCACGCGAGGAACTCAGCGGCGATCTCGCAGTGGACGTCGACGTCGGCCGTGGTGGTCTCGACCCAATACTTCATCGGGAGCGTGTGGGCCCAGGTGCCGCCGCAGCCGATGAAGAAGATGTTGGAATAACCCTGCTCGCAGACCTCGTCCACGGCAGCCTCAATCTGAGGACGGAGAGCGAGGGCATCGCTCACAACCTTCTCGTAACGAGGCTCATCGAAATTGAACATCCCTTACTCCTAACTCACTTGGATGAACCCTTCATTCATCCCATGACGTTATAATACTTTATATAACTAACTATGCAAGAACTATTTCGGATTTTTTTGATTTTTCTTTAATAAAAAGCCCGCCGATCAAATGATCGACAGGCATAGACATAGAGTATCGGTTCAATAAATACCGAACATCAGCATGTTTTCGGCTAAAAAACGTCCTTGGCAAACACCTTAGCGTCATTGGGAACCTGACGGATTTCGATGGCCACGCCATCCCCCAGGAGCTCTTGGATATGCTCGGCATCTTTCTCGGTCGCGAAGATCGCGGGGGTCGGATGAAGCGTGGTCTCAGGGGTCTTTCGGGTTCCACCCAGATTGATCTCTTTGATGTCTTTGCAACCCTTAGCGAGACGATAGGCATCTTCAATCGTCTCAGCGATGATAAACAGCGAATACTTGTCGGTAACGCCGCTGTTGAGCGCCTCGACAGCAGCGTCAACATCCTTGATGACGAGTTTAACGCCGTCGGGACGGGCGAGCCTCAAGGCCGCCTTCCTCATGTCGTCTTTTGCCACAGCATCGCTGGCAAGCAGGATGCAATCTACATCCAAAGCGTGAGTCCAGGACATGGCAACTTGGCCGTGAATCAGTCGGTAATCAACTCTCGTAAGCTTAATCATCGTTATCATCTCCGCACGTGATAAAGGGAATGACAGGTGCGACCCCTAGCTAGGGCTCGAACCAGAACTAACTAGAAATCTTCTTCCTCGACGCCGGCAAGCATATCCGCCGCCTCGCAAAGCTGAATAAACGAACGCGATCCCTCGACCGCGGCTTTGGCCTTGCCCGCATCCAGGGAGTCCAACTGTGTAACCATTTCCACCAGCAGCGGCAAGTTCATTCCGGTAATCAACGTAAACGATCCGGCAGTCTGCCTCTGAATGAATTCGTTGTTTACAGAGCCGCCAAAGATGTCAGTCACGACAAACCAAGAGTCGGCAGGGTCCTTTGTCTCCATCCATGCATCAATCAACGCCGCGACGTCCCTTGAATCATCATCGACATAGGCACACAAACACTCGATTCGATCGTTGGCGCCCATCAGAATCTCCAGAGAGCTTTTCATACCTTGGGCGAGATAGCCATGACTCGCTAGTAATATCTTATTCATAGTTCTCCAATAGTAATAAGACGTACTATATTGTCATATAGAAGTATATTAGCAATCTCCCCTGCGCGGAACGTCAATTTTCCAAATCCGCGAACGGTAACAATTTGTCGGTAAATCGACCAATCTATCTCTAATTTACAAATAGAACTTCAGTCGCTCGGTGCAGTACACCTGACGGGAGATGAAGAGCGGATCGCCACTTGGGGCATAACGTCTATCGACAAACAGAAGCAGCGAAGAGTCCAGCTCCACGTTAAGGTATGCCGCCTCGAGCTCGCTCGCGTAGCAGACCTCAAGCGTACGCGTGTTGGGACCCATCTTAATCCCATGGCGATCGAGCACCGACATCAGCGAATCCTCGAGGGATTCATGCTCCAAAAATGAAAGCGCGTCAGAATAGCAGTTGGTTTCCAGCATCGTGGGCTTGCCATCCACAAGGCGCAGACGACGACTACGCAATACCTTTTGGGTATCGTCTACGCCCAGGAACTTCGCGTCTCGCAGGCTTGGGAAGTCCCAGCCCATTTCGAGAACCCTGGTAGACGCCTGTTTGCCCGCAAGCTGGCACGAATGGGTAAAGCTCTCACGGTCGTCCGCGGCATACATCTGCGTGTCCGACGAAACGAACGTGCCCTTGCCGCGGGCCCTCTCAACAAGCCCAGCATCTTCCATTTCTTTAATTGCGGAGCGAACCGTTATTCGGCTCACGCCAAATTGCTCGATAAGCTCCGCCTCGGTCGGGAGCTTATCTCCCGGGCGGTACGTGCCGTTGGCGATCGAATCAGAAAGCGCACGAACAATCTGTTTGTACAGGGGGATAACACTATTTGCCTCAACCATATCAACCATACCTTTGCAAGGAATCAGCAGCTTATAGATAGATGACTTATATTGTATTAGAACTTTTTAGGAGTCCATATATTTCCTAAATGATTCGGTAAACGGGGTGTTATTTCACTTTAGCGGGATGCAGCGGCTACCCGCGGCATTCGTTATCAACCTAGTTAGGCTAGTCCACCCACATCGTCTTCAGTTCGCCGCAGAGCCGCGGCCCCATATGGGTATACTCTCGAGGATTCGACTCGATTCGCCCCCGCTGGGGCGTCAAAGGAGACTGCATATGCCCACCACCTCAACCGACCCGCGCGCCGCTGCCGCCGCACTGCTGGTGCCCGGCACCACCTGCCACGGCTTTGCCGTCGAGCGCTGCGAGACCGTGCCCGAGCTCGACTCGGACGCCTACGTGCTGCGCCACACCGCCTCGGGCGCTCGCCTGCTGTACCTGGCGTGCGACGACGAAAACAAGGCCTTTGCCATTGGCTTTAAGACGCCGCCGGCCGATTCCACCGGTGTGTTCCATATTCTTGAACACTCGGTGCTGTGCGGATCGGCTAAGTTCCCCGTCAAGGAGCCGTTTGTCGACCTGATCAAGAGCTCCATGCAGACGTTCCTCAACGCCATGACCTACCCCGACAAGACCATCTACCCCGTTGCCACCACCAACGAGCAGGACCTGTACAACCTGATGGACGTGTACCTGGACGCGGTGTTCAACCCGGCCATCTATACCAAGCCCACCATTTTTGAGCAGGAGGGTTGGCACTACGAGCTGGACCTGCCGGAGGGCGCCGAGGCCGAGGGCGACGGCAGCTCCGCGAGCCTGCGTGAGGGCACGCTGCGCTATAACGGCGTGGTGTTCAACGAGATGAAGGGCGCGCTGTCCGACCCCATGAGCGTGCTTGACGACGCCGTCAACGCCGCGCTCTATCCCGACACCGCCTATGCGCACGAGAGCGGTGGCGACCCGCGCGCGATTCCTGCGCTCACCTACGAGCAGTTCCTGGACACGCACGCACGCCACTACAATCCTTCCAACTCCTATATCACGCTTTACGGCGACCTGGACGTGGACCGCGCGCTGGCCTTTTTGGACGAGCGTTATCTGTCGCAGCCAAGCGCCGCAAGCCGGCGCATGGACGCAGCCGTTGCCGCCGGCGAGGACCCGTCCACGCTGGCGCCCAATCCGCTGGGCGTGCAGGCGCCCGTGACCTGCGAGTATAAGCGCGTCGAGATGGCCACTACGCCCGAAAACGCCCTGGTGGGCCTGGGCCTGGTGCTGGGCAGCGCACTCGACCGCAAGCGCACGATCGCGGCGGACATCTTGTTCGAGGCGCTGCTGGGCTCCAACGAAGCACCGGTTAAGAAGGCCATTCTGGCCGCCGGCCTGGGCGGCAACGTGGTGAGCTACACCGCGGCCGAAAGCCTGCAGCCCTACGAGCTCATCATGCTGCAAAACGCACAGCCCGGCGTGGCGCGCGAGCTGCGCCGCGTGTTCCAGGACGCCTGCCGCGACCTGTGCGAGCACGGCGTTCCGCGCGAGCGCCTGGAAGCCATCATCAGCAGCAACGAATACGACCTGCGCCAGCGCGACTACGGTATCGCCGACGGCGTGGCCATTGCGTGCGACGCGCTGAGCACCTGGCTCTACGATGACGACGCCGCGACGCTAGCGCTCAAGTACGGCCCGGTGTACGAGGAGCTGCGAGGCGAGCTGGACGGCAGCTTCTTTGAGGACCTGCTGCGCGAGTTGGCGCTGGAAAACGACCACATGGCACTGGTCGAGCTGGTGCCGGTGGACGCCGCCGCGGGTTCGGAGGGCGCCGAGGCCGCCGAGCTGGCAGCCAAGCGCGATGCCATGACCGATGCCGAGCTGGCCGACGTGGTCGAGCGCACGGCCGCGCTGCGTGCCGCACAGGAGGCCGAGGACACGCCCGAGGCCAAGGCCACGCTGCCGCGCCTGCGCGTGTCCGACATTGGCGAGGCGCGCCCCGAGCCGCCGCTGGTCGTGGACACGACCGCGCCCATCCTCTGCCTGCGCCACGGCATCCCCACCAACCGTCTGGCCTACGCCATGCAGTACTTCGACCTGAGCTGCGTCGCATTTGAGGACCTGCCCTATGTGACACTGCTCTGCCGCCTGCTCAAACAGCTGCCCACGAGCGAGCACTCGGCCGAGGAGCTCGACAACTTGCTTGCCGGCAAGCTGGGCTTTTTGAGCTTTACGACCGAGGTCATGACCCAGCCCGACGTGGACGGCGTGCGCCCCTACTTGCTGGTGAGCGCCGGCGCCCTGTCCGAAAAGATCGACGCGCTGGCGAGCCTACCGCGCGAGGTATGGTCGAGCACGCTTTTGGCAGATGCCGACGCCGACCGCGTGCGCGACGTGCTCACGCAGATTCGCATTGGGCTTGAGCAGGGCTTTATCAACAACGGTCACTCGGCGGCGCTCGGTCGCGCGATGAGCTACAGCTCGCCTTCGGCCGTGGTGCGCGAGCAGCTTTCGGGCGTAGACTTCTACCTGTTCCTGCGCGATCTGCTCGACCACTTTGACGAGCGCGTGGACGGGCTGCGTACCAAGCTTGCCGAGCTGGCAGGCCGCATCTTTGTGGCCGATGGCTGCATGGCGAGCTTTACCGGCAGCGACGAGGACTTTGACGCGTACTGGGATGCCGCGGGCGACCTGGGGCTGGGTGCGGGCGATGGTGCCGATGCCGGCCGCGACGCTCTCGTGGTGCCGACGCCGCGCGACCGCCACGAGGCTTTCGTCATCCCCAGCGATATCTGCTTTGCCGCGCGTGCGTGCGATCCGCGTCGCTTGGGGCTCGACGTGACAGGCGCTTGGGCCGTGGCTGCCAACGCACTCTCCTACGACTACCTGTGGAACGAAATCCGCGTGAAGGGCGGTGCGTACGGCTGCGGATTCCGCGCAGCCGGCGAGCGCCAGGCGGCGTTCTACACCTACCGCGACCCGGCGATCGATCCCTCGATTGAGCGCGTGGCGCGCGCGGGCGAATGGCTCGGCAGCTTTGAGCCCGACGAGGCCGCCTTTGAGGGCTTTATCGTGAGCTGCGTGAGCGGCATGGACGCGCCGGTGAAGCCGTACGCGCTCACCAAGCGCCGCAACACGACCTACCTGGCCGGGCTCGATCCGCATGCGCGCGAGGAGCGTCGCGCCCAGATGCTCGCCGCCACGCCCGGTGAGCTGCGCTCGCTCGGCGCCGACGTGACGCGCATCGCAGCCGAGTCGCCCACCTGCGTCTTTGGCGGCCGCGACGTCATCGCCAAGAGCAACGCCGGCTTTAACGTAGTCGACCTGATGGGCTAACCACAGCAAAGGTAGATTTTTGGGACATGCCTGAAAATCTACCTTTTCTTTTGCCGCTGCTTGGGCGGGGCGGCGCAGCCCACTGCGGCGGTTTGTCTCAATCTGTAACATCTAGGCGGCAATATTGGCTCCAGATGTTACAGATCGAGACGTTTCCGAATGGTGCCGGCCCTTTGTCTCAATCTGTAACATCTAGGTCCGATTTTGCCGAGTTACTGTTACAGATCTAGACAAACCGCCGCGAACACCCGCTCTTCGTCAAAACCCACGAAGGTGTCCATGAACTGCCCCCTTTTGCGATGGTTTGTGCGGTGGTTTGGGTGTTTGCCCAGATAAAACCTGCCAAAATAAACCTGTCCCTTTTTGGCAGGTTTGCTAGAGGAGGTTGGGATGGACAAGGCTGAGTTGCGACGGGCGGTGATTGCCCGACGTGACGCTCTTGATTTGGATGTGCGGGCGGCGAAGTCTGCCGTTATCTGTGCGCGGCTGGTTGAGCGACTGGGTCGCTCGGATCCCGCGGCACCGCACACCGTTGCCGTCTATGCCGCGATGGGTTCCGAAGTCAACCCAGCCGCGTTTGCCGCAGCTGCCGCCAAACGTGGCTGGCGCGTGGCCTATCCGTGCATGCTCTCGGCAACAGACGCCGCAGCTTGTGGCCAGCGCATGTGTATGCGGGCAGTTGCCGCCGACGATGCATCCGCGGCACCGTTTATCGCCCACCCCACGCGGGCCTTCGCGGCCACGGACATCGACAGCAGCCGCTTCCCTATCGTGCCTGCCGACGCTCTCGACATGATCGTCGTGCCGCTCGTAGCCTTCGACCGCGCCGGCGCGCGCCTGGGCTACGGCGGCGGCTGCTATGACCGCTACCTGCCCATGCTCTCGCCCGCATGCCAAATCATCGGCATCGCCTTTGACGAACAGCGCGTCGACCACATCCCCACCGATGCCCACGACCTGCCGCTACCCCACATCGTCAGCGCCTAACCGCCATTGCATCGCACCCACACGATGAGCGTGGATAATCTCCCACTTTGAGCCCCCTTACGAATCAAAAACGGGAGATTATCCACGCTCGTTCAACAAGCGTCCAAAAATCCACGCTCGTGTGTCCGGATTTCCACGCTCGTGCGGCTCAACGCCCTGCAACCGCCTCAGCACACGCGCGGTACGCCGGCAACTTTGAGTTTACGATCGAGCTTTGACGGGTCCCTCAGATCATCCCAGCACAAGCGCACGATCTTACAGTTATCAAGCAGCGAAAGCCTCGACTCGCGCTGACGCTCATCAAATTGCGCCTTTGCGAGCTTGCCCTCCTCCGCCGCCTTCTCACTTTTAACGAATCCGTCGAACTCACCGATAATCAGCTGGTCGCCCACACGCCACAAGTAGTCAACGCGATACGGCCGCCCCGGCTCAACTGGGTCGAACAGCTCAACTTGCAGCTCCGGCTTCTGCCAGCCGCGCTCGATCATCAGCGCGCGTGCCTTGGACTCGCCACCGCTTTCCGACAGGCCATCGGCACACCGCACAACACTTCGCGCCGTCACAACACCGCGACGATTTAAGCCAAGCTTGTTGATTGCCTCAACGAGATGTTCCTTCGACAACAGCTGCTCATGGAGCGCCGAGTCCGCAATGATCAGTCCCTCGACAAACGATGCATCGACCAGACAATCCGTAATCGTTTGATCGATATCGGTCACGGCAATATCCATCTGGATTGCCCGTGTTTGACGAGCATAACGATGGCGAATCACCTGAGAGCCGGGCGTCGTCGATTGCGCCGGCGCCGCGGCGATATGGATGTGCGTCAAATTGGCATGCGAAACCGAAAGGCCATAGATAACAGCCGCCGTATAGGAGCAAAACGTCCAGTCGGGATGCTTTTGTGCAAGGGCCCGCACCCGATGCAGATAACGCTGTCGAAACTTGAGTTCGGACCAATATTCCGGACGCGCATACAGCCCCGGCATGATCACTTCGAGACTTCCCGCCGCCACCCGCCGCTCAATCTGCTTTGCCTCCGCCGCCGTGCGCGCGTACACGCAACTCATCTGCTGTTCGCATGCTTTAATGTGGCTTGTAAGTCTTTGATTCGCCGTCATGTTTCCCATGTCGCCTCCCAAATCCTGGAACGGCGCAAACGTACCAGACGGTTTCATGCGAAGTCTGACCAAATGCTGTCCAGGCGCTGACCAAATGCTTGACGGTTTTGGGCGTTTTAGGCTGACGGCTTATATCTGCAGGTAGGGCAGTTGTCGAGAGGTCCCTGTCTCCACAATTTGGCGCCTTGGTCCATCGGATTATCAGAAAGAAAAACCCGTCGAGATTCAAGACCACGCCAAATGCGACTTTGCCTCTGCACGCACCGTCTCTTAGCCGAGCCATCGGCATCTACATATAAAAAATGAGCGTGGATAATCTCCCGTTTTGAGCCTAGTTTCAAGTCAAAAGTGGGAGATTATCCACGCTCGATTTGTAAACGTCCGAAAATCCACGCTCGTGTGTCCGATAATCCACGCTCGTCACGCCGCGAGCACAGCAACAGCCGCAGCCACGACCACAGCCGTAGCCTAATGCTCCTCGCCGGCGCGGGCCAGGTCGTAGGGCGTGGTCTGGTAGACGTAGTAGTTGAGCCAGTTGGTGTAGAACAGCTGAGCCTGGCTGCGCCAGACGTTACGCGGCTCGGCGGTGGGGTCGTCACCTGGGAAGTAATGCGCCGGCACCTGGGGGTTGAGCCCGCGCTTCACGTCGCGCTCGTACTCCAAGCGCAACGTGTCGGTATCGTACTCGGGATGGCCAAAGACAAAGAAGCGGCGGCTGTCGGTCGACTTGACGATGTACAAGCCCACCTCGTCGGACACGGCCACGACCTCAAGCTGCGGCTCGGCCTCCACGTCCTCGCGGCGCACATCGGTGTTGCGCGAATGCACGGCATAGAAACGGTCGTCGAAGCCGCGGACCAGCGGGCTTTGCGGCTTCACCAGATAATGCTCGAACACACCGCTCGCCTTTGCCGGCAGGTCGTACTTCTGGATACCGTAATGATGGTACAGGCCAGCCTGCGCGCCCCAACAAATGTGCAGCGTAGAGTGCACGTGCGTGGTGGACCAATCCATGATCTGGCAGAGCTCGGGCCAGTAGTCGACCTCTTCGAACGGCATCTGCTCCACCGGCGCGCCCGTGATGATCAGGCCGTCGTAGTGGATGTCGCGGATGTCGTCGAACGTGCGGTAGAACGTCTCCAAGTGGCCGGCGCTCACGTGCGTGGCCTCGTGCGTCTTGGTGCGCAGCAGGTCCACCTCCACCTGCAGCGGCGTGTTGGAGAGCTTGCGCATGATCTGCGTCTCGGTGGCAATCTTGGTGGGCATGAGGTTGAGGATGAGCACGCGCAGCGGACGGATGTCCTGGTGCAGCGCGCGGTACTCGGTCATGACAAAGATGTTCTCGCTCTCGAGCTGCGCGGCGGCAGGGAGGGCGTCGGGGATGCGAATGGGCATGGATGCTCCTTACGAGTCAGTTGCAGCTATGGTACAACGACCGGCCCCATCCGCGCGAGCACATCGCCCAGCGATGCCGTCAGCGGCCCAAATCACTCCAAAAGTAGAGATTAAGGCATGTCCAAAAATCTACGGCGCTTTAGCCTAGCAAAGTGGCAGCAGGACGCTACAATGGTTCGACGCGAAAAACTCGGCCGAAAGGATACGTATATGTACCAGACGCGTAAGATCGGTGTGGTCGGCCAGGGCCACGTAGGAGCACATGTCGCCAACAGCCTGCTCATGCAGGGCATTGCCGATGAGCTGTACCTGTGCGATATCAACGAGGCCAAAGTGACGTCCGAGGTCCAGGACCTGCGCGACTCCCTTTCGTTTGTCCCGTACAACACCAAGATCGTCAACTGCTACGACCACTACGAGGAGCTTGCCTGCTGCGACGTCATCGTCAACGCTGCCGGCAAGGTCGCGCTGGCCGCCGGCAACCGCGACGGCGAGCTGTTCTTTACCACCGACGCCGCCCGCTCCTTTGCCAAGCGCATCGTCGACGCCGGCTTTGACGGCATCTTCGTGAGCATCTCCAACCCCTGCGACGTCGTGTGCACCGAGCTGTGGCACCTGACCGGCTACGATCCCAAGAAGATCATCGGCTCGGGCTGCGGTCTGGACTCCGCCCGCTTGCGCACCGAGATCTCCAAGAAGGTCGGCGTGAGCCCCAAGTCCATCGACGCCTACATGATCGGCGAGCACGGCTTTAGCCAGCTGGCTGCCTTTAAGGCCGCAACCATCGCTGGCAAAAACCTCAACGAGCTTCAGGCCGAGAACCCCGACAAGTACGCCTTCGACCACATGGAGGTCGAGGAGCTTGCACGCAAGGGCGGCTATGTGACCTACCAGGGCAAGCAGTGCACCGAGTACGCCGTTGCCAACTCCGCCGCGCGCGTCTGCGCCGCCGTGCTGCACAACGAGCACGCCGTGCTTTCGGCCTCTACGCTTATGACCGGCCAGTATGGCGAGGAGGGTATCTTTACCTCCCTGCCCTGCGTGATCGGTGCCGAGGGCGTCGAGGAGGTCTACACACTCGACCTTTCCGAGCACGAACTCGAGGGCTTCCACAAGAGCTGCCAGCACATCCGCGACAACATCGCCCAGCTCGACTGGTGGGAAGCCGAGGCATACGACGCCAAGTAAGCGTCGGTTGCCGCGACACCTCGTGAATCTAAGCGCAATACCAAGCGGGCTGCGTCGGAAATCCCCGGCGCGGCCCGCTTTTTGACTCAAACGACACGCTTGCGAATCGAAGGTGAATGTTTTTTCGACAGATGGAACAGGGCGCTTTAATCCTCAAACCACGCGATTGCGCGAATGGGCGAGCCGTCGCAATCCTCAATTTTGAGCGGTGCGCAGCTAAACCAGAACAGATCGTCGCCGCAACAGTCCAAGTCCTTAAGATTCTCGATGTTAACGATATCGCATGCGCGGAACAACTTCTTGTGGCGCGTCAGGTTTTCGTCCGCGATGGGGTCGAGTCCAATTACATCAAAGCCGACGCCCTTGTAGCCGCCGTCGATGATCAGGTCCAACACCTCGTCGTCCACGCAAGGATAGTCGCCAAAGTACGCCTCGGTTCCCCAGCGCTTATCCCAACCCAAGTTGAACAGCAAAAACTCGGCTTGGGTCACCTTATCGCCATAGGGATGGAGCTGCTCCACAGTAATGGCCTCACCCTCGGCGAGCATGCGGCAATCGACAACCAATGCCCTGCCTATAAACTGGCTTGCCGGAAACGCATCGAGTGTCGTGCGGTCGGCAAACAGATGCGCCGGTGAATCCATATGCGTCCCCGTATGGGCGTACATCTGCATGAGCGTCTCTTTAAATCCGTCGTGCTCGTAGGTGCTCGACGGCAGCAGCTTGGGTGTATCGGCTCCGGGAAATACCGGCATGTCTTCCCTAATAGTGTGAGTCAAATCAAGCACGCGCATGTTCAATCCCCATTTCTTTCTTGGCAAAGCAAAACGGGGCCCGCACTTGGCGGAAGCCCCGTCGTGAGAGGTTATTCCCGGTACCTAGTACTGCTCGATGCCCATGTAGCGACGAATCTCGGGGCTGTGGTCGAACACCTTGCCGCGGGCGGCGCGCAGCTCGCAGCTCATGTTGTAGAAGAAGATCGGCTCCAGGTACGAACGCACGCTGGCGGGCACCTCGCCCACGCCGTACTCGAGTGCATCGAGCACCATTACCGTATCGGTATGCGTGTTGAGGAACGCCAGCGCGCGCTCCTCCATGGGGCGGCACTCGCCCGATCCGAGCTGCACAAAGTAGAACACGCCGGGCTCGGTGGCCTCGAAGGGGCCGTGAAAGTACTCGCCGGAGTGGATGTAGCAGCAGTGCTGCCACTGCATCTCCATGAGCGAGCAGATGGCCATAGCGTAGGTCTGGCTAAAGTTGGGGCCGGATCCCAGGATATAGAAGAACTTGTGCTGCTGGCAGAGCTCGGCAAAGCGATCGCCCAGCTCGGCGTTGACCTTCTCGCGGGCAGCGGGCAGCAGGGCATCCATCTGCTTAAGGCCGGCGTACATGTCGGCGAGTGCCTCGTAACCCTCCTGCTGGTCGAGCAGTTCGGCAGCGATCAGAGCGCCGATGCCCTGCGGCACCTCGGCCTGCGGCACGTCCTCGCCCCACGGATAGACCCAGGTAGTCCACTTTCCGTTATCGATCTTGGAGCCTTCGCAGTCGGTCATGGCCACGACCTCGGCGCCGGCTGCCAGCGCCATCTCGCAGCCGTCGACGACCTCCTGCGTGTTGCCGCTGTGGCTGCAGGCGATGACGAGCGACTTCTCGCCAAGACTCTTGGGAGCCATCAGGCAAAACTCGCGCGCCGTGTAGACCGTCGAGGTAAACGTGGTTGCCTCGCGCTTGAGCAGCTCGTTGGCCGGCATCAGGTCGATCATCGAACCGCCGCAGGCGATCCAAAAGACATTCTCGACCTTGCCCTTGCGCTCGATTATTTCCTGAATCAGATCATGTGCGTTCATGCTGATGCTCCTCCTTGTGTGGTGGCTTTTGGCGACGGCTGCTCGTACCTGCGATCGTTCTATGTTGTCCTATTTATAGCACGCAAGCTGTCGTGGGTGAAGTCATTTCGCCAAACTTGTTCTATGTTGTTCTATCTGTGGACGTTAGATGTCAAACACGTAGCGCGAGCCAACGATCTTTTGACGACCGAGCAGTAGGGGCCGCTCGTCCGCATCGGTAAAGTACGCCTCCATATAGAAGAGCGGCTCACCAACCGGTACCTCCAGCAGCGGGGCTGCCTGAGCGTCGGCAAGCGCAATCTCCACGGTGCAGGGGTCGGACTTGAGCGGCGAACGACCCGAGTGCTCGGCAACGACCGCAAAGATCGAGTTGTCGGTGAGGTCCTCGTCGGCCAGTGTCTGCAGGTAGGGATGGTCTGTCAGCACAAAGGCGTTGTTCTCGAGCATGACGGGGATGCCGTCGGCCGTACGCACGCGCTCGACCACGATAAGCTCGCAGCCGGGTTCCACGCCAAAAAACGCCGCGTCTTCGCGCGTCGCCGCGACCACCGTGCGCGACACCAGACGCGCGCCCGCCACCATATCGTTGGCAGCACAGCCCTCGGTAAAGCTCTGGACATCGCCTTTTTGGACAATCTTGCGCTTGAGCTTGGGAGCGCATACAAAGGTGCCCCTCCCCTGCTGGCGGTTGAGATACCCCGCGCGCGACAGCTCCTCGATGGCGCGGCGCACGGTGATGCGCCCCACGCCGTAGGACTTCGCGAGCTCCATCTCGGAAGGAATGCGCGAGCCAGTCGGATATACGCCGCGCGCGATCTCGCCCTTCAGGTCATCCATGACCTGCTGGTACAGCGGCACGGCGGGCACGTCAGTGCGCTCGGAACGCTCGGTTTTGTTATCGGTTGCCATCGTTATGCTCCATCCCGTGCGTGTTCGGACTCAAACTCTTCAATCGCTGCCATAAACTGCTCGCCAAAGGCGTCGGCCTTTTTCTCGCCGATGCCGTTGACCTGAATCAGCTCGTCACGCGTCTGCGGGCGCAGGCGGCACAGGCCGCGCAGAGCCTTGTCGGAAAAGACCATGTACGGCGCCATCTCGAGCTCGGTCGAGATTTCCTTGCGGAGTGCCCGCAGACGCTCGAACAGCTCAGCATCGTCGCCCACGCGCGGGCGCTGGTCCAACTCGGCCTCCTCGCGCAGCAGGTCCACCGCACGGCGGGCGCGTGCCGAAGCCTTGCGCTTGGACGCGCGGCGCTTAATGGTAAAGGCAAAGGCCTCGTCCTCGACCTCGCCGGCACGCGGACCCAGGCCGACCACCGGATATTGGCCCTGCGAGGTGGCCAGATAGCCACGGCCGCACAGCTGCCCGATGATGTCCTTGATGCGCCCGACCGATTCGCTCGACAGCTCGCCATAGCCGCGGTCCTCATCCAGATGCATCTGGCGGATGCGCTCGGTGTTGCCGCCGTGGAGCACGTCGGCGATGAGCGACTTGCCAAAGCGCATGGGGCGCGTGGCCACGTAGCGCACGGTAGTGCGGGCCATGTCGGTCACGTCCTCGACCTCGAATTGCGTGAGGCAGTTGCTGCAGTTGCCGCAGCCCTCGGCCTCGTCCGCGGCGGCGCCCGCGCCCGCAGCCGCATGCTCGGCCGCGGCCTCGTCGCCAAAGTAGCGCAGCATGTATTCGCGCAGGCAGCCGGTGGTGTTGCAGTAGCCCTCCATCTGGCTGAGCAGACGGTAGCGGTTCTGGAGCGCCCACGCGCGCTGCTCGTCGTCGAGCGCCTCGTCGGCCGCATCGCCGCGGTCGATCAAAAAGCGGCGCATGCGAAAATCGTTGCCGTTCCACAGCAGGTGACAGCTGGCCGGATCGCCATCGCGGCCGGCACGGCCCGCCTCCTGGTAGTAGGCCTCGATGCTCTCGGGCACGTTGTTGTGGATCACGTAGCGCACGTTGGGCTTGTCGATACCCATGCCAAAGGCGTTGGTGGCGACCATCACCTGAATGTCGTCGTCGATAAAGGCACGCTGGCTCTGGCGGCGAGCGTCGTTGCCCATGCCGGCATGGTAGCGGCCCACCTGGATGCCGCTGGGACCCAGTGCCTCGGCAAGCTCGCCGGCCAGTGCATCGACCGTTTTACGGGTCGAGCAATACACGATGCCGCTCTCGCTCGAATGCGCGATCACGTAGTCGCGCACCCACGCGGTCTTGGCCTTGTCACCCATCTCCTCGCAGCCAAAGTAGAGGTTCTTGCGGTCGAAACCCGTCACCACGGTTGCGGGATTTTGCAGGCCGAGCATCTGCTGAATGTCCGCACGCACGCGCTCGGTCGCCGTGGCGGTAAAGGCCGCCACGATCGGGCGCTGCGGTAGTGAGTCGATAAACTCGCAAATCTGCAGGTAGGCGGGGCGGAAATCCTGGCCCCACTGGCTCACGCAGTGGGCCTCGTCAATGGCCACGAGCGGCACGCCGATGCCGCCTTCGGCCGCGGCCTCCTGTGCGAAAGCGAGAAAGCGCGGCTCGAGCAGGCGCTCGGGAGCCACGTACATAAGCTGGTAGCGGCCCTCGCGCGCCCGCTTGAGCACGGTATTTTGCTGGGCCGGGGTAAGACTAGAGTTGAGATAGCTGGGGCGCGCACCCGCCGCGAGCAGCGCGCGGGTCTGGTCCTCCATAAGCGACAGCAGCGGGCTCACCACAAAGGTGATGCCGGGCAGCATGAGCGCAGGCACCTGGTAGCAAATAGACTTGCCGGCGCCCGTGGGCATAACGCCGAGCGCATCGCGGCCGGCAAGGATCGCATCGACCATGCGGTCCTGGCCCGGGCGAAACGAGGTGTAGCCAAAATAGGCGCCGAGCGTGTCGAGCGCCATCTGCTGCATGCTATCGGTCATGGTTTCCTAACGTCAGAATCATCTGCCGCCGATTATACGCCGCCACGCGGACCGGTGCCGCATGGCTACCGGCCACGGGCATTGCGGTCCGAAAGGGATCCAAGGGGAACGAGCGTGGATTTTTGGACGCTTTCCGAATGAGCGTGGATAATCTCCCACTTTGAGGTCATAACCGAGCCAAAAACGGGAGATTATCCACGCTCATTCTATGGGTAGTCGATGTTTTGGCAATGTCAGCGAAAGCCCGCCAGAGCGAGCAAGGTGCCTTGAAACAAGGCGGCATTGATCTTCTGATCATGCCGCCGAAGTTGAAAGGCAGATTGCCGCTCTGGCGGGCTTGTAGCGTCGAGCCGTTGCGCGGTTTGGAAAACCGCGTAACTAGAACTACATCACCATAACGTAGCGCGATCCCACGTAGTACTGCTTACCCATCAGGACCGGCTCGCCGTTGGGGCCGGTAAAGCCGGCACGCAGGTTGAGCAGCGGATCGTGCGGAGCGATGCCCAGCTCGGCCGCCTGCTCGGTATTGGCACGAACGGCCTCGACCGTGCGGTAGCCAACCGAGACAATCGGCGTTCCGCCAACACGCTCGACCTCGGCAAAAATCGACTTGTCCTCAAGATCGGCCGTCAACAGCTCACGGTAGGCGTCAAACGGCACAAAGATGTTCTCCTCAAAGATGGGCTCGCCGTCGGCCGTACGCACGCGCTTGATGTGCAGCAGCAGCGCGTCCTTCTGCAGGCCAAAGAACTCCATCTCGTTTTGACGTGCCGGCACAATCTGGCGATCGACCACGTGTGCACCCGCCTTCATGCCATTGTCGGCACACAGCGCAGTAAACGTCTGCAGCGTCGAGGCGTGGAACTGGCGATTGATGTGCGGCGTAGAAACAAAGGTGCCGCGGCCCTGCTGCTTAACCAGGTAGCCATCGGAGCACAGTTCCTCAACGGCGCGGCGCACCGTAATGCGGCTCACCTCGTACTGTTCGGCAAGCTCAAGTTCGGACGGGATGCGCTCCTTAGGTGCATAAACACCTTTCTCGATTGCATCCTTGATTTCGTCGTAAATCTGCTGGTAAAGCGGTGCATTTTTGGGTGCGGGCATATCTGATCACTCTTATCAAAATATCGAAATTACTAATACGTATATAACGTCTAGTTATATGATACTTCAGTTTGATAAAACGATACACCATATACAGCAAATCCTTACCTGCCGTCGTCCTGCTGCAGACTGTCCTGCTCGATGAGGCGCGCCTGCCTGCTCGCCATGCGCGCGGGCTTGTCGGGATCGGGTACGGCCGTGGGCATGGGCTCGTCGACATGACAGCCCCACCAGCCGCCCACAAAGTTGAGCGTGTGGAACACATTGATCACAGCGCCGGGATCAATGTCACACACCAGCTTGATAATGTCCTGGCTCTCGTAGGTCGAAACAACGGCGTGCAGCAGGTACATTTTCTCGCGGCTATATCCGCCGATGACCTCGGCGCAGCTAATACCATGCTGAAAATGGTCAACATAAGCGGTCATGACCTCGTCTGCCTTGCGCGTCGTGATCTGCAGCGTCACGCGGTCGTAGCGACGATAGAAGCTGTCAATGGTCTTGGTCGAAATAAACTGGAACACGATGGAGTACGCCGCATTGTCCCAGCCAAACATAAAACCAAAGATCGCCAGGATAAAGCAGTTGAAACCAAAGATGACGCCCCAGATGGTCTTGCCCGTGTGGTTGGAGACCCACAGCGCGATAAAGTCGGTGCCGCCGGTGGATGCGCCGGACTTAAGCGCGATGGCAGCGCCCAGACCCGAGACCACGCCGCCAAAAATGATGAGCATAATCTTGTCGCCCAAAAACGGAGCGAAGTGAAAGACGTTGAGGAACAGCGACGAGAGCATGACCTGCATCATCGAGAAGATGACGAAGCGCTTGCTAATGCCGCTCCAGCACAGGAGCGCCACGGGGATGTTGAGCGCGAGCATGCCGAGCGAGATGTCGATGTGAACGCCGCCCAGCGAGGTGACGCGATCGAGCAGGACCGCGACGCCGGTGAGGCCGCTCGGAAGCAGGTCGGCAGGCTGAATGAACGCCTGGATCAGGAATGTCTGGAGAACGGCGGAAATTGTGACCGCCACGGCGGTGATGGCGCGGCGGACGATGGTGAGGCGGCCGAGCACGAGCACGCGGTCCGTGAGCTGGTCGATGGCGTTCGCCACGTAGGCTCCCTTCGAAGGCAGATGTAGTTGTAGGGCATGTCGGCGATTGTAGCATGGAGCGACAGAGGGCGCCTCAATTCACCCTCTCTCGACAACCATCAGAAGGACCGTGAGGCCGCTTAAAAGAAAAACGCCGTGAAGAGAGCGATCCCTTCACGGCGAATTCGGCGTTTGCCCAGATAAAACCTGCCAAAATAAACCTGTCCCTAAATGGCAGGTAGGATGTCGGTCAGGTTGTCGATGACGACGTCAGCGGCGGACTGATCCAGGTTGACGCCCTCGTGCGGACGCAGCGCCAGGACTCGGGCGCCGGAGCGCTTGCCCGCCTCGATACCCATCGGCGAGTCCTCGATGACCAGGCACTCGGCCGGCTCCACGCCCAGCGCCTCCATGGCGCGCAGGTAGATCTCGGGATCGGGCTTGAACGCGCTGCACTCGTGGCCGCTGATGGTGTAATCCAGCACGTCGCCGATCCCGGCAATCTCCACCAGCTCATCAATCAGCTCACGATAGGACGAGCTCGCAATTGCGCATTTCACGCCGCGCTCGTGTAGCTCGCGCATCACCGGCTCCGTCTGCTCGTTGAGCAACTCGGCATACGGTACGGGATGAACCGGGCTGTAGACCTGCTTGTACTCCACGCGCAGGCGCTCGCGCAGCTCGACATCGTCGGGCACCAGCGCCTGCCAAATGGCCGGCTCGTTAGACCCCGAAAGATCGGGGATCTCGTCAAAGTGAAAGCCCTTCTCTTCCATAAACGCCACGCGACGACGGTTGTAGAACCACTCGGTATCGACCAGCACGCCATCCATATCAAACAGCACTGCCTTGATCACGGCGACCTCCTAAAACAATTGACAGTTTTCCTCCGGGACAAATAGCGCACAACGCCATCGATATAGCTCAACGCCCCGTTATTGGCAAAGTCAGCGAGCGAGTCTCTGTCGTGACAAGGTGCCGTGAAATGAAAGGGCGCTGACCTTTCGGTCGCGCCCTTGAAATTGAACGGCAGATTGTCCGACAGAGGCTCGCGCAGCGTCGGCCTCTCCGCCGTTCGGTAGAACGGCGGAACCTATTAGTAGGAAAGCTTCCACATGTAGCGACGCATGGTCAGCGGGTGCTGACGGGCCTCGGCGATCTGGTTGCCGTACTCGCGCATAACGGCGAGGTGCAGCAGCGGGTTGAAGTAGGTGACAACGCTCGCCGGCACGGCGTCGGCCAGACCGTAGTCCTTGGAGTCGATCAGAGCGACCTTGGCGCCCATGCGCTCAAGGAAGGTGAGGGCGCGAGCGTCCATCGGACGGGTAGCACCATCGGACATGAAGAAGACGTAGGGCTTACCCTCGGTGGAAACCTCGAACGGGCCGTGGAAGTACTCGCCGGTGTTGTAGGCGGCGGCGTCAATCCACTGCATCTCGGTGAACAGGAAGGCGGCGTGAGAGTAAGCCATCTTCTCGGAAGCACCGGAAGCCATGAAGTAGATCATCTCGTCGTCCTTGAAGTCCTCAGCGAACTTCTTGGCGAGCTTCTTGCAGGACTGAGCAGCGTTCTCGCACAGGTCGAAGACGTTGGTGAGGCCGGTGATCATATCCTCGTAGTGATCATAGCCCTCGGTCTGCTGAAGGATCTCGAGAGCAAGAGCGATGGCGTAGCCAGGCTTCTCGGCCTTGGCGGCAAAGTTGGCGTGGAAGCCGTGGACGATGACGTGGTCGGCGTCGACGGTCAGAGCGGAGCCAGCCTTGTTGGTGAGGGAGACGACCGGGCAGTTGTGCTTCTTGGCGGTCTTGTTGGCCTCGACGGTCTCGGGCGTGGAGCCACCGAGGGAGCAGGTGATCACGAAGGTGTGCTCATTGACCCAGGAAGGCGTGTCGTAATTGAACTCGTTAGCGGTGAAGATCTGAACGTTCAGCTTGTCCGTGTTGTTGGCCAGGAAGTACTTGGCGGGGTACAGGTCGGACATGGAAGCACCGCAGCCGACGAAAGCGACGCTGTGGATCTCGTGGTTGGACAGGACGTCAGCGACGATCTGCTTAGGGAGGTTAAGGTCGATCTCGTACATCTGACACATTCCTTTCGATTTTTGCGGCGCCACATTGCCGGACGCTCGCAGGGTTACCGTGATTGGGGCCGAGTCGCCAGCCCGTTGAGGATGTGGCAAAGGAGTTGCCCCTTTGTCACGTTTAGGGATGGGAACCTGCCTGGGGTATGGGATGCCAGGCAGGCCCCCGGGGAAAGCGTTTGGACGCTCGGTCGCGACTAGGCCAGGATGCCGGCCGCGGAGAGGGCGATGCCGCCCACGATGGCGATCACAAGAAGCCAACCGGTGTTGACGTTCTTCTTGATGAGCCAGTACATAAGGCCGGTGAGGCCGAGGGAGATCATCTGAGGCATCATGCCGTCCAGGATGTCCTGGATAACGACGGTGCCGTCAGCGAACTGCAGCGGGGTGGTGGCGCCGATCAGCGTAGCGATCATGCCGCCCACGGACATAAGACCCACGATGCCGCAGACATACATGAGCTTCTCCATGAGGTCGCCGCCCTGGAGCTTGCTCAGATACTCGTGGCCGCCCTGGTAGCCGATCTTGGCAGCGAACCAAGTGACCAGCACGGAGGGGACGATGGAGATGAGCATGGCCAGGATCGGGCCCATGATGGAGCCCTGCTGGGCCAGCTGAACGCCCAGGCCAAAGGCGATGACGCGGATGGTGCCCTGGAAGAAGGAGTCACCGATACCGGAAAGCGGGCCCATGAGCGAGGTCTTGACCGCGTTGATCGAATCGGGGTCGAAGTTCTCGGGATCCTTGGCGTACTCCTCCTCCATGGAGGCGGCGAGGCCGAGGACGAAAGCGCTCGTCTGCGGGGTGCAGTTGTAGAACGCCATGTGACGGTGGTAAGCCTCTTTCTTAGCAGCGAGCTGCTTGGGGTCGGACTCATCCGGATAGAGGCGGTCGAGCGTGGGAACCATGCCGTAGAGGAAGCCCATGTTCATCTGACGCTCGTAGTTCCAAGAGGCCTGGATGGCCCAGGAGCGCCAGAAGAACTGGCTGACCTTCTTGTTCAGGGACACGTCCTTGGTTGCGGTTGCCATAGTGTGTTCCTCCTTAGTCTTCGTCGTCTTCGAGCGGATCGTAGTCGGAATCGACACCGGCGGCTGCATGGGAACCGTTGAACTTGAAGCCCATGAAGACGATAGCCAGGCACACACCGATCAGAGCGACCGCGATGACGGACAGGTTGAGGTAGGCGGCGAGCAGGAAGCCGATGAACAGGAACGGAGTCATGCCCTTCTTGATCATCATGGTGAGCAGCAGGGCCAAGCCGTAGGCGGTCATAATCTTGGTCGAGACGTTCAGACCAGTGGACAGCCACTCGGGAACCATGTTGACGATGGCCTGGACCAGGTCGGTGCCGACAAAGACGGCCAGGAAGATCGGCAGGAAGTACATGATGGCGTACAGACCGGAGCCGGCGCAGATGTGCATACGGTAGGCGGTCTTAAACTTGCCGTTATCGATCGCGCTATCGGCCACATGGGTGAGGGCGGCGATGATGGAACGGAAGACAATGCCGAGGAGCTGACCCAGGACGGCGACCGGGATGGCGATCGTCATGGCGGTCTCGGCGGAAGCATCGGTCAGGCATGCGAAGGCAGCGGCCACGATGCCACCCAGGACCATATCGGGCGGGACGGCTGCGCCGACCTGCACCAGGCCCATGGACACGAGCTCGACGGCGGCACCGACGGCGAGGCCGGTGGGCACATCGCCCAGCAGCAGACCGACGAGCGTAGCGCCAACGAGGGGCTGCTCGAAGTTAAGACGACCGAGCAGGCGGGAGTCCCACATGCAGAACACGCCGACGAGGCCGACGAGCACCGCACTGATGAACGTATTCATACCCTTCTCCTTTCAGTCAGGCAAAAGCCTGGTTGATTACAGCTTGGCGTCGATGTCGACGCTCTGATACGTAGGGGTCTGCTGAACGTAGAGCTTGATGCCCATGTCGAGCAGCTGGTTGACGTCGGCCTTTTGGGTGGCGTCGAAGAAGACGGAGCTGTCCTTGCCGCCGATCTGATCGGCACCGTCGTGGTTGGCGGTAGCGCCCAGGTTGATGGCGTCGAGCTTGTAGCCCTGGCAGAACTGCAGCATCTCGGCAGTGTTGCCAAAGACGAACATGACGCGCTCGCCGAGGGTGTTGAGCTTGTCCATCTTGGCGAGGGCACGCTCGACGGTGAAGACGTTCAGGCGCACGCCCTGGGGCTTTGCCAGCTTAAGAGCGCCCTTCTTGATGTCATCGTTGGCGGCAGCGTTGTCGACGACGATGATGCGCTCGGCCTGGACCTTGGTGGTCCAGGTAAAGACGACCTGGCCGTGCAGCAGACGGTAGTCAAGACGTGCGAGGACGATCTTGGCGGGACCGGCGTTGTGACGGGCTGCCTTGGCCTTCTTGGCGGGGGCTGCGGGAGCAACCTCGACCGGGGCGTTGGGGTTGGTCAGACCGGTGCGGGCCTCGTTGATGAGGGCCGCGAGCTCGGCACCCTTGACGGGGGCGGGGCTCAGAGCGAGCGTGAGCGCCAGCGGGATGTTGAAACCGCTGATAACCGTGAACTTCGTGCCGTTCTTGGAAAGCTCGACCATGTTGTTGTTGACCGAGCTACCGAGCATATCGGTTAGCACGTAGACGGTGTCGTCCGCGTTGAACGTGGCGATCATGGCCTCCACCTTATTGGTGATGGGCTCCTTGTCGTCACGAGCAAGCGACACGACGTGGACGTTCGACACGTCGCCGAGAACCATCTCGAGCGTGTCTTTGGCGCCTGCGGCCAGGCCGCCATGAGATGCGAGAATGATCTGATTCATCTTGCCTCCTCCTTTTCGTTATGGTCATTATAACGTCTTATACGTTGCTTATATTGCTAATTAGTATAAAGACCGTTCGCGGGTGAAAATCGACCGTTGACGGGTTTAACGTACTCGAAACGTTGGGGTTGGTTAGCGAGCCTTGGCTGGATACGCCGCGATCCAGGCCTCGGCATTGGCCCCTATCGCACGAAGTACCAGGGGCTTTCCTGAACATTGGTCTGCAGCGTAATGCCCGTGCGCTCCTTGAACAGATCCATGTCCTGCGATTTTTCCGTCCACCACGCGTTGGGCTTAAAGGTCATACTCTCGACAATACGTTTGACGATGACGCTATTGCGCAGCTTGGAGAAGTCGGTGTTCATGATCAGGATGGACGAGAGCACCAACACGATGCCCAGGACCTTGATCGCGCCGGCGGACTCGGCATAGATGCCGATGCCCAGCAGCACGGTAACCACCGTCTCGAACGACATCACGACCGGGACCTTCGACGTCTCGAGCCCCATGGACAGGCCTTGCATATACAGGATGTAGGCGACGGCCGTGGGAATCAGGCCAAAGCCCGCGAACAACAAGATAAGCTGCGGCGACATAGCAGCCGCCATATCGGGCCACGGGGCCGTGATGGCCGCCATAACCGCGCCGCCAAAGACGAAGCCCCAAAAGGTGACAGCCAGCGGGTGCACGGTTTTGGTCGCTATGCGGCTGAACACCGCAAGCAGCGCGCCGCACAATCCGGCGACGACGCCCGAGGTGACGCCCCAAACCGAGAAATGGAAACCGGACAGATCGCCGTTTGTCACCGCGAGCACGCAGCCCAGGATGTTACAGGCGATCGCCACGAGCTTGACCGACGTGACGCGCTCTTTATAGAGCATGCGGCCCAGGATGCAGCCAAAGACCGGCGAGGTGTAGAGCAAAACCGACGCCGTGGACATGCCCACCTCGCGCATGCACTCGTAATAGAGTGTGTTGGCGGTGGCAAGGCCGATGATGCCGACAAGCGCGCAGGGGATGAGCTCTTTGGGGCTCGCCTTAAACAGGGCCAGCGGACCCGGGGCCGTCGTGGTCCCCTCGCCCGGGCGGCAACCCATAAACGCCAGCACGGGCGCCAGGATAAGAGCGCCGACCAGCAGACGGAAGGCCGCCATGCTTTGGGACGTAATGCCCATGGCCGAGATGCCGTTGACGTAGATTCCAATGGTGCCCCACATGAGCGCGGCGATCAGCACCAGCACATAGCCCAGATTGCTTTTCTTCAACGCAGCCCCCTCGATATTGTTTCCAATATGTTTCATACTACGTTATAGTCGTTATATACATTTTTCAAGACACAAATCGGCGAACGGGAAATCTCTTGAAACAAGGAGTGTCCCCAACTGCCGGCAGAAAAGGAACGTCCCTAACTGCCGGCAGAAAGGGAACGTCCCCAAGTGCCGCTCTGATGGGTTTGCAGCGTCGGCTGGTCCGCCGTTCGGCAGAACGGCGGAACCAATACCCTTAGTAGTCGAGCTTCCACATGTAACGGCGCGTCATGTAGTCCTTGTGGGTGACGGCAGAGAGCGCGCGCATGTACACGTTGTTGAGGATCGGGGCAAAGATCAGGTGGTTGAAGTACTCGCTCACGCTGTCCTTGATGTCGTTGAGACCGAGCTCCTTGGCGTCGAGCTGGTAGACGCGCTCGCCACCGTACTGGCTGACAAAGCGAATGCCGCGCTCGTCGTTGCAACGGCTGCGGCCAACGCTGATGAGCTGGAACAGCGAGGTGCGCTTGTCCAGGATCTCGAAGGGACCGTGGAAGAAGTCGCAGGTGTTGATGGTGCAGGAGTCGATCTGCAGCATCTCCTGAACGTTGCAGATGCTAAAGACATAGGCGGCACCAAAGAGCGGGCCCTGAGCCATAACGTTGATGCAGGGCTTGTCGGCATTCTGCTCGGCCCACTTGGCGGCAAGTGGGGTGGTGTACTCCACGGCCTTGCGATAGATGGGATCGACCAGGTCGAAGGCGGCCATGGCGGTCTCGTACTCGGCATAGCCCTCGGTCTGCTGCGTGAGCTCCATGGCGATCATGGTCACGACGGCGGAGTTGGTGCGGCCCATGCAGGACTCGTCGACGGCCAGGCTGTCGTACTGAACTTTGTAGTCGCAGACCTCGGTAAGGCCGGACTCGTCAACGTAAATGGCAATGGTGCTGGCGCCGTGATCCTTGGCGACCTGGGCGGCGACGATGGTCTCCTTGGTGCCGCGCATGGAAACGACGACGGCCAGGGTGTTCTCGTTGACGTAGGCCGGGGTGGCGTGAACGAACTCGTTGCTGGTGTAGCTGGAGCTCACGACCTGCGTGGCCTCGTGCTCCATAAAGTACTGGGCAGGATAGTTGCCGCCGTTGGAGCCGCCGGCGCCGATCCACACGACGCGCTTGATGCCGCCCTTGTCTGCCTTGTCAGCCAAAACCTGCGAAACGACGTCCTTGACCTGTTCCTGAGTAGTCATCGTGCATCAGCCTTTCTTCTCGTTTGATGCTCTCGATGGCATACAAGTTACATACATGTCTTTGCGATGTCGACTAGTTGTATGCTATATTTGTCTTAGAAATTTTGCTGCCATGGTTTTCAGAAATCATTTACCAGCGGTTTTGTTGTCATGTTGGATACATGCTTGGTTCGGCAAGCATACAAGTTAGATGCAGGTTGGTCGCATGAGCACTTCGTCGAAAAAGAACTTGGCCCAATACGAGCGCCTGGCGGGCACGCTGCGCGACCGCATTACCGCCGGCACCTATGCGCGTGGAGACAAGCTGCCGTCCGAAATGGAGCTCATGGACGGGTCGGGGCTCTCGCGCAGTACCGTGCGCCATGCGCTTAAGGTACTGGTGGATGAGGGCCTGGTGCGCACCGAGCGCGGGCGCGGCGCCTTTGTGGCCGACACGCCCGCGCTCCACGAGAACAACCTGGTGTTCTCGAGTTACACCAAGCAGGTCGAGGGCCAGGGCATGAAGCCCACCACGCGCACCGTGGACTCGGGCTTTGCCAAGGCGGCGGGCAGCGTGGCCAAGTTCTTTGATGCCGCCGTGGGCAGCAAGCTCGTCAAGCTCGTCCGCCTGCGCTATCTGGATGACGTGCCGCTGTGCCTGGAGACCACGTATCTGCCGCCGAGCTTTGGGGCGCTCATCGACCGCGACATCAACGGGTCGCTCTACGCCACACTGCGCCAAGAGTTCCATCGCGCGCCGGCCCAGGGCCACAAAACCTTTGAGGTGTGCTATGCCTCGCAAAACGAGGCGTTTTTGCTCAACGTGGAGCGCGGGCAGGCGCTGATCCTTATCACCGACTACGTCTACGACACCGACGGCCGCCCGCTCCACGTCTCCAAGCGCATCCAGCGAACCGACCGAGCCAAATACACCGAGCCCATCGGCTAGCGCACTAAACGAGGCGAAACTAACTAATATGCGTTTTACCTGCGGTTTTTATTAAATCTCAAGCCGGCATGGCGCAAATGTCAACATCGCCTGGCAACACGCGCCGCCCAAGCTCAACTGTTCCTGCCCAGAATATCCAGCACCGTAAACCTAAGTGAGTAGACTTTTCGCGACCTGCCAAGCACAACCAAAACAGCCATCTCCGTGACCTGCGGTTTTACTAAAGCAGATACGCTTTGTGCTCGCCTTGCGCCAAAAAGTCTACTCACTTAGCTCGCAAGGTGTCTCGACGGGACGATTCGAGTCAAAAAAGCGTACGAACGCGGCGCTTCTTGCGGCAATTTGATACCGCAAGACAGCCAAAAACCTGTCCCTAAATGGTAGGTTTGAAACCTTGGGCAACAAGTGCGGGAAACCAGGTTGGTTTGGGTTGGTTAGGGACGCGCTCGGCTAGGACCAGCTCCATCCAACACATGTCGTACCAACGGCCGAACTTTTGGGCGCAGCGGTCGAAGGCGCCCACCAGGCGATACCCCATATGGGCATGAAAGTCCTGGCTGTTGTGCGTCAGGTATTCGTCGTCCTTGTCGTGCGGCACGGCGATGAGCGCGCACATGTTGGTGATGCCCATCGCGACCAGGCACTGCTTGAGCGCATCGTGCAGCTTGCGGCCCAGCCCGCCGTGACGCACGTCGTGCGCCAGGTAGATCGACGTCTCGACCGACCAGTCGTATGCCTCGCGGCTGTTGAGCGGGCTCACATAGGCATAGCCTACCGGGCGCCCGTCCAGCTCCATCACCAGATACGGATAGCGCTTGAGCGTACGCTCGATGCGCCCGGCGAACTCCTCAACGCTCGGCACCTCATATTCGCAGGTAATCGCCGTCTGGCGCACATACGGCTCATAGATGGCAAGCAGCGCCGGCGCGTCGTCGGGCGTTGCCAGACGAATCGTCGGCTCGGACATCTCGGTCATACAACCCTTCCCCCACAAAAGCAAAGGCCGCCCTGCGCCAAACCCAGGCGTAGGACGGCCCCTCGTCATTACATCAAGCTACAGGACAGCCGCCAGCGCGTCGATGTCCTCCTGCGTCGTGGCCCAGCTGGTGCAAAAACGCACCACGGTATGGGTCTCATCGTACTTTTCCCAGTACTCAATCGCCGCATGCTCGCGAATGCGCGCCATGACCTCGTTGGGCAGAATAACAAACTGCTGGTTGGTAGGCGTCTCCAAGAAGAACTGGTAACCGCGCTCGTGCAGTACGCGACGCAGCGCCTGCGCGGCATCAATCGCCTGACGGCCGATCTCAAAATACAGGCCATCGGTAAAGAGAGCCTCAAACTGCACGCCCGTCAGGCGGCCCTTGGCCAGCAGCGCGCCGTGCTGCTTAATGCGCGGAATGGGATGCGCCGGGGCATGCATGCCGCAGAACACCACGGCCTCGCCGCACAGAGCACCGCACTTGGTGCCGCCGATGTAGAACACATCGCACAGCTGCGCCAGCTCGGGCAGGGTGATGTCGCACTCGTCGGCCGCCAGCGCATAGGCCAGGCGGGCACCATCCACAAACAGCGGAATCTCGCGCTTCTGGCACACCGCATGAATCGCCGCGAGCTCGGCCTTGGAGTACAGCGTGCCGTATTCGGTCGACAGACTCACGTACACGGCACCCGGGAACACCGTGTGCTCGTAGCTCTCGTTCTCGTAAAACACCTGGATGTAGTTTTCGAGATCATCGGCGTGCATCTTGCCCTCGTAGCCGGGGATGGTGAGAACCTTGTGGCCGCCAAACTCGATAGCGCCCGCCTCGTGGCAGGCGACGTGGCCGGTCTCGGCGGCAACAACGCCCTGGTACGGCGCGAGCAGCATGTCGATTACCGTGGCATTGGTCTGCGTGCCGCCCACCAGCAAGAACACATCGGCATCCGGTGCTTGGCAGGCCTCGCGGATGAGCTGCTTGGCATGCTCGGTGTGCGCGTCGGTACCGTAGCCGGGCTGCGGCTCCATGTTGGTGTCGACGAGCGCCTGCAGCACCGCCGGGTGTGCGCCGTGGGAATAGTCGTTGTTGAACGCGAGCATGGCAATCCTCTCTTACCGGGTATCGGCCAGATGATTCAGGTGGCGCTTATTGTACGCCGTGCGGATAGGCAATGTGCGCGGCAAGGCACTCGAGCGCCAGCACCAGGGCAAAACCGCAGCTCACATCGGTCAAGAAATGTGCACCGATTACGATGCGGCCAAAGGCGACGAGTGCTGCGACCACAGTCGCGGCCCAAAAGACCACGCGGCGGCGCAACGGCTTTTCCGTAAAGGCAGCCGCGGGAAGCCCGGCAAGCATCAAGCCGATCGCCGCGTGTGCGGTATGACCGCTCGCGAACGACTTGAAGCCGTCCTTGATCACGCCAGCCGCAATATAGCTCCACTTGTCGGGGTTGCCGATCACCCACCACGGCTGAAAATTGAGCCCCGGCGTGACCTCGATCACGCGCATGCGCGGGCGTGACCACAGCGGTTTGACGATCACGTTGAGGATGATGGCTTGGGCAACCCACACGGCAAGCACCATCAGCGCCCAGCGCGTGAGCTCGTCGGGGTCGGTGTCGCGCGTAAGGCGATAGACGATGAGGTTGGCGGCGATGACCAGCACAAACGTCAGCACCAGCTGAACCGCGATGAGTTTGCCGCCAACCCGCAGGGACGAAGTAATCTCGTAGCCGGCCAGGCCAACATTGACGAGACTGCCGAGCACGGCGAGCCATTTGCTCCCCCTGGAATCAGGGCGCACCGCGCGCACGAGCATGACGCCCGCGATGCTCGCCGTCAGTTCAAACGGCAGCTCGCCGGCAGCCTCGATAAAGCGACCGTACATGCTGGACGAGTTGAACAGCGCACTCGAGATTTGGTAATCGAAGAAGCTGCCCGCGCCCAGGCAAAGGGCGAGGACAACCGCGATGATGGCGACATCTTTCTTATAGATGTATCCGAACATGCTTTCCTTTCGATTGAGCCGGAATCAACCTGCACCGTGGTGGACATTGTCCCACCACGCCCCTTACTTGTTAGTCATCGTCGCTGGCGCCTAATTGCTGCAGTAGCATGAGCGCGGCCGCCACCGGGCCGGTGCCGTCGTTGGCGTCGAGACCTCGGCCCAGGCCGCTGCCCGCACCGGCGCCCGCCTTGTAGGGCACCGACAGCTTGCGGCTCTTGGGGAAGTTCACCGCGCCATAGCGATTCTTGAACTCAAAGGCTACCTTCTTGGGAACGTCAACCCCCAGGAAGGTAATGCGCCCGCCGCTGAGCGTGACGCTCTCGAGCCCCAGACGCTCGCCGCGAATGCGGATACGCGCGCGGTTGAACAGGTTGAGTCCCGCCAACGGCAGCTCGCCATGCGCGGCCTCGGTCTCCTCCTGCACCTCATCGATGCTCTCCAGGTCCTCGGCCGCCGCAAGCTTTCGGTACACGAGCACGCGCTGGTCCACCGCCGGCATGTACTCCTCGGACAGGAAGTAGTCGGCCGGCAGGTTGATGCCCACGCTCGCCGCCTCCACGCCGGCGTCGTCATCGCCGCGCGCCTTGGCCACGGCCTGTCCCAGCATCTGCGTAAACAGGTCAAAGCCCACGCTCGACAGGTTACCGTGCTGCTCGGCACCCATAAGCGAGCCGGCGCCGCGGATCTCCAGGTCGCGCATGGCGATGCGCATGCCGCTGCCCAGGTCCTGGAACTCGGAAAGCGCGGTCAGGCGCGCCGTGGCCTCCTCGGTCAGCGGCAGCTCGCCGGGGAACATAAAGTACGCGTATGCCTGCGTGGCCGAACGGCCCACGCGGCCCTTGAGCTGGTAGAGCTGCGCCAGGCCCAGACGCTGCGAATCCTCGATGATGAGCGTGTTGGCCGTCGCGTTGTCGATGCCGCTCTCCACGATGGTCGTGGCGATGAGCACGTCGATCTTCTTGGTCGCGAACTCGATCATCACGTCCTCGACCTCGCGCGGGCTCATCTTGCCGTGTGCCACGCCCACGCGCGCCTCGGGCGCGGCCTCGTGCACGCGGGCCACGGCGTCATCGATGGTCTTAACGCGGTTGGACACGTAGTACACCTGGCCGCCGCGGCCCACCTCCAGGCGAATCGCCGCGCTCACCACGTCGGAGTCGTACTCCCCCACGTGCACGATCACGGGACGGCGCCCGGTCGGCGGCGTGGTGATCAGGCTCATGTCGCGCACGCCGCTCGTGGCCATCTGCATGGTTCGCGGGATGGGCGTTGCCGAAAGCGTGAGCACGTCAATCTGCTCGCGCAGGTTTTTGAGCTGCTCCTTGTGCTGCACGCCAAAGCGCTGCTCCTCGTCGATGATCACCAGGCCCAGGTTCTTAGGGTTCACGTCAGCCGAAAGCAGGCGATGCGTGCCGATAAGCACGTCGATTCCGCCCTCGGCAAACGCCTTGAGCGCGCGCTTTTGCTGCGCCGGCGTACGGAAGCGGCTGAGCACCTCGACCTCCAGGCCAAACGGGGCAAAGCGCTCAAAGAACGTCTCGTAGTGCTGCTGGGCCAGAATGGTCGTGGGGCAGAGCACCATGACCTGACGACCGGAGTCCACGCACTTAAACGCCGCACGCAGGGCGACCTCGGTCTTGCCAAAGCCCACGTCGCCGCACAGCAGGCGGTCCATGGGCTTGGGCGCCTCCATGTCGGCCTTGATGTCGGCGATGGCCTCCAGCTGGTCGCGTGTCTCGTCGTAAGGGAAGCTCTGCTCCATCTCGATCTGCTCGGGCGTGTCGGGCGGGCAGGCGATACCGGCGATCGACGAGCGGCGTGTATAGAGGTCAACCAGGTCAAACGCCAGCTTTTTGGCGTTCTTGCGCGCCTTGTTGGTGGCGCGCGTCCAGTCGGCGGTGTTGAGCCTGGTCAGGCGCGGCTTGTCGCCGTCGGGACCGACGTAGCGCGTGATGCGGTCGACCTGCTCGAGTGGCACGTAGAGCTTGTCGCCGTCGGCGTATTCCAGCAAAAAGTAGTCGCGCTCCTTGCCACCCACTTCCTGGCGCGCGATCTCGCTAAAGAGCGCGATGCCGTGGGTGGCGTGCACCACGTAGTCGCCCGGCTTAAACGGGAAGGTGATCTGCGTAATGTCCACCTTGCGGCGGCTGCGCGCGCGGTTGGCATCCATGCGCGCGTTGAGGTCGGCGATTGAGAACACGGCCAGGTTGGCGTCGGGTATCACCACGCCCTGCGGCAGGGCGGCGTCCACAAAAGTCACGCGTCCGCGCGAGATGGTGGGCACGGCGGCGCCGGCAGCAGCCTGGGCGGCGCCGGCCTCGAGCGACCGGGCGTTGAGTGCATCGGCCTTACGCTCGCGAATAGAAGCATGGGCCTCCTGGCGGGCAGCGCGATCGGCAGAATCTGCTGCCGCCACGCGCACGCGGTCGCCGATAGCGCCGGCGTTTTCGGGCGCCGCGGTCAGCGATTCCTCAAAGGTAATGCCCTCATCGCCAAAGGTGAGCTCCATCGACTCGCGCGCGCCGCGGTCGGGAATGGCAAACACGCAGGCATAGCGCTTGCCCACGACCTCCTGGATACGCGTCATAAAGCGATTGTCCGAGCCCGCGATAGCCGGCTGCTCGATCTTGAGCTCGGCGGTCACCGCACCGCCGGCACGGATGAGGCTCACGTAGTTCAGGCGCTGCTGAGCACCAAAGTCGAGCTGCTGGGCGCGCACGTACAGGCCGTCCAGACGGTCGACCCCCGCCTCGCCGGCACGGGCCTCGATATCCTCGTAGGCACGCAGGCAATCGTCGAACAGCGAGCGCGGCTCGGACAGCACCACGAGCGCCTTGCCGCTCACATGCGACAGCGGGCTCACGGTCTGGCCGTACATCACCGGCAAAAAGCGGTCGAGCTCGGGCGTGACAATGCGCGCGTCCACCATCTCGAGCAGTGCCGCCAGCTTGCTGTCGTCCTGGCTGGCGCGGTAGAGCGCCACATGCATGTTGCGGACGGCCTCGTCGGTGAGCGCCAGTTCGCGGCAGGGGAAGATCTCGATGCTGTCCTCGTTGCCGATGGTTTGTCCCGTGGAGCTCACCATGCGGCGGATGCGATCGATCTCGTCGCCGAAGAACTCAATACGCACGGGCGCCTTTTCCTGCGCGGGGAACACCTCGACGGTGTCGCCGTGCACGCGGAACAGACCAGGCGCGTCGGCAGCGCCGGCATTGGTGTAGCCCATGCCCACCAGGCGCTGCGGCACCTCGTCAAAGGGAATCTCCTCGCCCACCGCGAAGGTGGTGGACTCCCAGTAGCGGCTCTCGACCGGCGGCACGCAACGCAGCAGCGCGCGGGCCGAAGCGACCATGATGCAGTTGTCGCCGCGCACGATGCGCCCCAGCGCCTCGCAGCGTTGGGCCACCACGGCATCGTCGGGCGCCTGCTCGCGCCATGGATAGTCCTTGCGCTCGGGGAAGCGGCACACGTGCGCCAGGCCCACATAGGCAGCCAAGCTACGCGCGGCGCGATCGGCCGCATCCTCGCCGCTCACGATATAGACCGTGGGGCGCGGGCGACGCGCAAACTGGGCGGCGGCCATAAGCGTGCGACCCGACTGCGACACGGCCAGCGTCACGTCCTCGCCGGCATCGAGTCCGGCCTCGACGGTCTGCAGCGCCTCGGCAGTGTAGAGCTGCGCGGCTATACGGTGAATGAGCATGCTGTTCCTCCGGCATTGCAACGCCAAAAGCCCGCCGGGGCAAGCTCGGCGGGTCGTTCGTCAAAAATCATTGCTTGTCATGGTAGCGCATGGGGCGCGCACGCCGATGCACGCCACGGCGCTACCCCAAAACGCGCACGCTGGGGCAAAGGTCTGCCAGCGGGCATTCGTCGCACTTGGGTTTGCGGGCGTCGCAGATCTCGCGACCAAAGGTGATCCACTGGTGGTTGACCGACTTCCAATATTCGTGCGGCAAAATCTTGAGCAGGTCCTGCTCGGTCTTGAGCGGCTCCTTGGCATGCGTCTTGGGACTCAACATCAGGCGGTGCGCGATGCGGTTGACGTGCGTGTCCACCGCGATGCCTTCCACGATGCCAAACCCCACGTTGAGCACGATGTTCGCGGTCTTGCGCCCTACGCCCGGCAGCTTGACGAGCTCCTTCATGTCCGCCGGCACCTCGCCGCCGTAGTCGGCGACGATCATCTGCGCCGCCTCCACAGCGTGCTTGGCCTTGCTCTTATAGAAGCCGAGTGACTTGATCGTGTCTGCCACATCGGCCACGCTCGCCCCGGCCATGGCCTCGGGCGTGGGCCACTGGGCAAACAGCTGCGGCGTCACTTTGTTGACCTGTGCATCGGTCGTTTGCGCCGAGAGCAGCACGGCAATCAGCAAGCGGAAAGGATCCTCGTGGTCCAAGAAGCACTCGACCGGGCCATAGCGACGGTTGAGGCGCTCGCACACCTCGATGGCGCGTTCGCGCTTGGCGGCATTGGTCTCGCGTGGCATAACGACTCCTCGGCTCGGCGGCACAACAAACTCATGGACACGATTGTCCCACGTCCGGGGCGTTTACGCCTCCAAGAATGCACCGGTCTGGCGACTCCACAGGCTCGCGTACTCGCCACCCGCCTCGACGAGCTGCGCATGCGTGCCGTCCTCGACAATCTCGCCATCGGCCAGCACCACGATGCGATCGAGCGCCGCCACGGTGGACAGGCGGTGCGCCACCACGATGGAGGTACGCCCACGCATCAAGTTTTCGAGCGCCTCCTGCACCAGCGCCTCGGACTCGCTGTCCAGGGCAGAGGTCGCCTCGTCGAGCACCAGGATCGGCGCGTCGGTGAGGATGGCACGGGCGATGGCCACGCGCTGGCGCTGACCGCCCGATAGCTTAACGCCGCGCTCGCCCACCATGGTGTCAAAGCCATGAGGCAGGCGGTCGATAAACTCCAGGGCATTCGCCAGGCGCGCGGACTCGCGAATCTGCTCGTCAGTGGCGTCGGGGCGGCCATAGGCGATATTCTCGCGGATGGAGCGGTGGAACAGCAGCGCCTCTTGCGGCACGTAGGCTACCTGACGACGCAGGCTCTGCTGCGTGCAGCGCGAGACATCTTGGCCATCGACGAGCACACGGCCGCCCTGCACATCGTCCAGGCGCAGCAGCAACTTGGTGAGTGTCGTCTTGCCCGAACCCGATTTTCCCACCAGGCCCACGCGCTGCCCTGCCGCCACATGGAGCGTCAGGCCATCGAACACGCTCTCGCCTGCCGCGGCATCACGGTAGGCAAAGCTCAGGTGCTCAAAATCAATCGCGCCCTCGCGCACTTTAAGCTCGGGGGCATTCGGGTCGTCTGCCACCAGGCGCGGCTCGTCCAGTACGCGCGTCATCTCGGCTGCATCGCCCAGTGCGCGGTTGATGCGCTGCATCATTGAGCTCACGTAGTTCAGACGCATGGTGAGGTTGTACGTGTAGGTAAAGATCATGACGAGCGAACCGGCCGAGATGCCAAACCACGCGTTGCCGCCCGCCACGAACACGCTCACCACGGCCATGGTGATGACGATAAGGCCCGAGGTCGTAAAGTTGCGCTGCATCATGGCGTGCATCGAGATCGTCTCGGCATCGCGCGCGGCACGGTCGGCGGCGTCGAACAGATCGCGCTCAAAGTCCTCGCGCCCGCAGGTCTTGACGGCCAAGATGTTCGTGACCGCGTCGGCGAGCACACCCGACAGCTTGTTTTGTGCGGCGGACGTCGCGGCCGAAAGCGGCATGATGCGTTTGTACATAAGCCAAACAAACGCGATGTAGACGACCATGATGCCCACCAGGATCACGGTAAAGGTGGGTACCACTGGAGCGAGTGCGGCCACGGTGCAGATGACCGAGGTGATGGTGGGAATGAGCGAATACACCGTTACGTTCACCAGGCCCGTGTAGCCGCTCATAAAACGGCTCGTCTGGCTCACAAGCGATCCGCCAAAACGGCTGGTATGGAAGGTCATGGATTGGTTGGAGAGCGTGTCGAAGCACAGGCGCGCCAGGTAATAGTTGCCCGCGATCTCGAGCTTGTAGACGGTGTAGTCCTGCAGCTTGGAGAGAATCTGGCCCACCAGGTTAACGAGCACGAGCGCCAGGATGTAGGGGCCGAAGACCTCAAATACCTGGTCGCCCGCCACGGGACCGGCCTGGACGCGGTCGACGATGAGGGCCATCACATAGGTATTGGCAAACGTGAGCAAAAAGATGTAGCCCGCCGACGAGAACACCGAGAGAAAGACGATCAGCGGCTGCGCGCGCGTAACATCCCAAAACCGCCGCAGCGTGCGGCGCACGGTGGAGCGTTTGAGCGGGCTGGTGCTTCTCTGAGGCATGGGCTTCCTTTCGCATCTGGCAGGGCGAAAGGTCATTGCTGCACATTGAAGTGCACTCTAGGCGAGCGCGACGCGAAAAGCGCCCACGTCCCGCGTATGCGCAGACGCCCCACCGCCTGTTGTAGCTAGTCCTCGTCTTCTTGGTCTGCGAGGAGGCCGGCGGACGTGAGTCCCAAGATTTCGTCGGCTTGGTCGGCGTCCTCCAGCGCGTCGATGTCCTTGAGCTTGCGCTCCATGACGTTGGTGCGCGTGGTGATAATGCCCTCGACCGTCTTGCCTGCTGTCTCGATCTGCTGCTGGGCGCGACGCAACGCCGCCTGATAGCGCGGCAGCTCGGCCTTGACGGCGGAGAGCACGCGTAGCACGTCGTCGGTGCGCTTTTGCAGCTTAAACGTCTGATAGCTCATCTGCAGGCTGTTGAGGATGGCGGCCATGGTGCTGGGGCCGGCAACGTTGACGTGGTAGTCGCGGCCCAGGGTCTCGATAAGCCCGGGGCGGCTGACGATCTCGGCGTACAGGCCCTCAAACGGCACGAACATGATGCCAAAGTTGGTCGTTGCCGGCACACTCAGGTACTTTTCGCAGATGTCCTTGGCCTCGCGCTTCACCATCGTGTCGAGCGTCTTGCGCGCGGCCGCCACAGCATCGGCGTCGCCCGACTCCTGTGCGTCGAGCAGGTGCTCGTACGCATCGCCCGGGAACTTGGAGTCGATCGGCAGTAGCACGGGGTCGCCCTCGTCCACCGGCAGTTTGACGGCAAATTCCACGCGTTCCGAAGCACCGGGCTTGGTGGCGACGTTTTCCAAGTACTGGTCAGGCGTAAGGATGTCTGCCAAAATCGCGCCCAGCTGCACCTCGCCCAAAATGCCGCGTGCCTTCACATTGCCCAGCACGCGTTTGAGGTCGCCCACGCCGGTGGCGATGGATTGCATATCGCCCAGGCCTTTGTACACGGCCTCGAGTTGGTCACTCACCTGCTTAAACGATGCGGACAGACGGTCGTTGAGCGTGCGAGAGAGCTTTTCGTCCACCGTCGCGCGCATCTGGTCGAGCTGCACGTTGTTGTCCTTGCGGATGGCGCCCAGCTGAGCATCGACCGTCTCGCGCACCTTGTCCAGGCGATGCTCGATGCCTTCGCGGTTGGCGCCAAGCTGTTGGGCCGTCTCGCGGCGCAGGTCATCCATGCGGTCGCCGGCCTGCGAGAACTCGCGCGCAATGGTCAGGTAGCGCTGCTGCTCTACGGCGGCATCGGTCGTCTGCTGCTGCGCGATGGCATTTGCCGTGCGGCGGGTTTCGGCCAACGCAACGTTCAGGGTGTCGAGCGTGCTGTTGGCCTGCTCGAGCGCCGTCAGCGTTTCCGCGCTACTGTCGCCACGCTCCCGCAGCTCGGCACGCAGGCTCTTGAGCTGGAGGGCGCAAGCCACAGCAACCCCCACCGCCACCAAGGCGATCACAACAAGCACAATATCAATAGCAGACATAAACTCCGCCCAACAAACCCAATCGACCATCAATCAAAACCGCGATCAATCTTACCCCGCCACACGCAGGGAACGACCGCAGACATGCGTCCAAACAGCATTTGCTTTATTGATTTGGGACGTCAGCTTTCCCATCCGGCGCGGATGGTAGTTATGAGGTCACCTATGCGCTGGCCGAGGGCTGACAAATGTTGGAGCACTTCGTTGGGCGAGGCGCCATTGAGGATGCACGTGAGGGCATACGAGGCCAGGAAGATGGCGACAAGTCCCAACGGAATCAGCACGATCATCGCCAGCGTACGCAACCGTTGGCCCAAGCGGCGGCGACGAGCGCGACGCTTGTCGAACGCAAGCTCCTGTGCATACGAATCCTGCTGCACGGAATACGTTTCAGGCGCCGGCGCAGACGCCACCTCGGGTGCGGCATTTTGCGCTACAGGCTGGGTAACCGCCCCTTGCATTTGCATCTCCATGAGCCGTTGCTGCTGACGCAACATGCGTTCGGCTTGTTGCTGCGGAGTCTCGAAAAACAGATCCATGCTGGCCTCCAAAATCGGAGCATTCAACGCTTTCGACCAGCATCCCGCACCACCACGACCGCGACAACGCAATCGCTGGCAATAGCCACAAAGTTTCTTTTGCCCAAAAGCTGTCGAAAAGCTCAACAACTCCCCTACCAGCACTTTCTTTGAGCTTTTTTCGCCAGCAATCTTTTGCCCTCCCGCCATCCCGCCAACCGACCAAAACCTGACCAAAAGCTTGACAGAAATTGTGGAGACAGGGACCAAAGCAAAGCGCGCCGCCCCCGAACGCAGTCGCCTGGACAGTTAGTTCAGATACGTATAAATCAAACCCCCTCAAATTGCATTCGGGCGCTTCGCTTGGCGCAATTTGGCCCTCAAAACGGGCGTTTAAAGCCAAAAACCAAGCGTCTCAGGTCATCTAAAGGCGTCCAACAAGCCTCCGAGGGCTCCAAACCCAGCTATTAAACCGCCCGAATTATACGTATCTGAACTAACTGTCCACCCCATACAAAAAGTGCCGCCCCAAAAGGGGCGGCACACAAACTTCTTATCAGCTTTTCGGTAGCGAGCACGCGACAACTTAACGCCGGAGCGCGGGGCGGGAGGCCGGTTTGCCTTCCCTCAACGCGACCCTGCGGAGCCGTGAGCGGGGAGGGAAGGCAAACCGGCCTCCCGCCCCGCGCTCCGCAACCAGCTAGGGTAGATTACATGCCCGCAAGGCTTCGGGTAGCGGTGGCGCACATAAACGCCAGGACCAAGATCACGAGCGAGCCCGCGATGTCGACTAACACGCCCATTGCGCGACGCTCAAACAGCCAGCTCTCAAAGTGCGGAGCGACGTTGCGCCAAACACGCCACAGCAAGATGCCCATACCGATGACGCCGGGAATATTGAGCAGCAAAATCTCGGAGCACAAGAGGCCAATCAGGTTGCCGGCGGCAAAGCCCGCATCGCCCTCGCAGTATTTGCGATAAATCATGTACAACATGTATGCCACAAACGGCTGCAGGCACGCAGAGATAAACGTGACCACCATCGAGGGGTCCTGAGAAAAGACATCGGTGAGCTTATCCACGCTCGTGGCATCCTTAGAGGCCAGGAACAGACCAATGACCACCACGGGCACCACGCCCAAGATGACCTCGACCAGAGTAAACAACTTGGCAGTCAAATCCTCACTAGCCGAATTCAAATGAGGCGCCCACTCAGGATGAGCATGCGCCCCAACCTTCTTCTCCTTATCGGCACGCTCGGCCTTGCCACCCTCAACAACCCGACGCTCCGGATCCTTGCGAGTCCCCACAGCAGCAACCCGAGCCCGAGACTTCTTACCCATACCAAAACACCCCATATCAGGCAGTAAACAAACAAAAGCACTACCCAGTGTAACCCACCCAAGAACGACACCACCCCGACCATCCCCCACACAAAAACGTGCCGCCCCAAAAGGGGCGGCACACAAACCAATCTATTAACCAAAACTCGTTGGCAAGCCCGCGCCGTCAGGCCCGCGGCGTATGCCTTTGCCTCACGCGACTCTGCGGAGCCGTGAGCGAGAGGGAAAGGGATACGCCGCGGGCCTGACGCCCGGAGCGGCGAGGCCAGCAGTTGCCCTGCGAAGCCGTGAACGAGGAGGGAAGGTAGTCCGGCCCTCCCGGCCCAGCTCACGCTAGCGCCAAGCGCTAGTAGTTCACCACCTGCTCCTCAAAGTACGCCTTGGGGTGGTTGCACACCGGGCACACCTCAGGCGCCTCGGCACCCACATGCAGGTGCCCGCAGTTCAGGCACTTCCACACCTTTACGCCCTCACGCTCAAACACCTCGCCCGACTCGATGCGCTCGACGAGCTTGTTGTAGCGCTCCTCGTGGGCCTTCTCGACGGCGGCGACACCACGGAACTTTGCGGCAATCTCGGCAAAGCCCTCTTCCTCGGCGGTCTTGGCAAACTCGTCGTACATCGTGGTCCACTCGTAGTTCTCACCCGCGGCGGCATCGCGCAGATTGTCCAGGGTATCGGGGACGGCGCCATCGTGCAGATACTTAAACCACAGTTTGGCGTGCTCGGACTCGTTGCCAGCCGTCTCGGCAAAGATGTTCGAGATCTGAACGTAGCCGTCCTTCTTTGCCTTGGAGGCATAGTAGCGATACTTGGTGTGTGCCTGGGACTCACCGGCAAAAGCGGTCTCGAGGTTCTTCTTGGTTTGGGAATTCTCAAAATCCATAGGTGTACTTCCCTTCAACGCATGCCGCCCGCAGGCTTCGAGCGGCCTCGTCTTTAGGATGCCCTCATGTCGGAAATCTAAACCTTACAATCCTGTTCTTCAGATTTGCACAGGCTAGATGCTCAGCCAGCGATCCCCCTCGGCTCGGCAAAAGCCCTCACGCTCCAGGTCGGCCAGAATGCCCGCGACAAGCTCGCGCTCGACCGGCCCGCGCCCAGCCGCCGCTTCCATATCGTTAACGCCCACCACGGCATCAGCAAGCGTAATCCCCGCCGGCTGGCCATCGCGCGCTGCCAGCAACATACGCACGATATGCGCGCGCTTTTGGCGACGTGAGCCCTCAAACTTTGATTGACGGCTATAGCCCGCCGAGCGCCTGGACGGATTGGGCAGCGTCTTTTTTAGATATGCGCCGTAATCCAGCAACGCGTAATACCATGCGCGCGGCGTATCGGCATCATCGAACGGCACAGCAAAGGGAGCGATCTCGTCCGCCAACGCACCGGGGGCCGCCGGACAGGCCGCCTGAATCAGCGGCACCAGCTCGCGATCGGGAACAGCCGGTACATCGGGAAAGAAGTGATGCAGAAAGACCGTGCGCACGTTGGTCTCCAGATACACGCCCGGAAGATCAAACGCAAACGACCGGATACCCTGCGCCGTTGCCGGGCCAATACCAGGCAAAGCAACCAAGTCACGCGTCTCGTGCGGAAACTCCCCGTTCCAGTCCTCTACAACGCGCTGAGCGGCCTTGTGGAGCGCCAGAGCGCGTCGGTTGTAGCCCATCCCCTGCCAAGCGTCCAAAACATCGGAAGGCGCGGCCTGGGCAAGCGCCTGCACGGTCGGAAAGCGATCGAGCCACGCCGGCATGCGCGTCTCCACGCGCGGCACCTGTGTTTGCTGCAGCATGACCTCGGAAAGCCAAATGATGTACGGATCGCGCGTGCGGCGCCACGGAAGGTCGCGATAACGCAGGACCCCTTCCGAACGAATCATCGAACGAAAGGGGTCCTGAATCATATCTATGCTCCTTATGCGGCGCTATTCCTCCCGGCAAGCACATGCACAGGCGGCGTACTCGGGAAACGCGTCGCGGTCGGCGAATTTGGGATCGACAGCCGGGAACTGGCGGCGAGCGACGACATCGCCCAACGAAACGGAATCGAGGTAATCGCGCATCAACGCCTGGGCTCCAGCCCACAGGGGATGATAGCAGCACGTGCCCATGCGTGCACAGTCTCCGTCGGGGGCCGTGCAATCGTTCATAACCATGGGGCCCTGAACGGCCTCGACGACCTGACGAATGGTAACGTCGTCCGGACTGACCTTGAGACGCATGCCACCGTGGACGCCACGCAGGCTCTCCACAATACCGGCCTGGACCAAACCGTGCTGAATCGAGCGGGCAAACGAATACGGGACATTGACCTCTTCGGCAGCGGTGCGAACAGAAAGCAAACGCTCCGGATCCTCGGCAAGCATCGCCAACATACGAAGGGCGTAATCAGTCTTCCTCGATATGTCCATTTTTCCCCTTTCAAGGAATACGAACAGCTCGAACGAGCTCCGGGGCCGAGCTTGTGTCGAGACGCTAAATGACCGCAGGACATCCAAATGGTAAATCGGATATCCACTGAGTGCCGCGCTTGGAGCGAAATGCATCAGATGCGGCCTACAGTGCAATTTAGTATAACCTAACCCCCTGTCTCGTTGAACAGGTGTTGCGCAACAAAGCTGTTGTTCAGACAAATATACTTATTAGATTTTACTTGCGTTCCCGAAGGCGCGGGGATTCTGGGCGAAGATGCGCCAGGGCGATCGTTCTATCGAAACAAAGTGCATCAAACGCAAAAAGCCACGTCCGAAGACGTGGCTTTAATTGCGTTGGCGGGAAGTACGGGGCTCGAACCCGCGACCTCCGACGTGACAGGCCGGCGCTCTAACCAAACTGAGCTAACTCCCCAGGCAGGCGTTCGCGTTTGTTTCCGCTCGCGTGCGCTGCGGGGATTAGTATACACAGAAGTCTGTCCGGCGCGCAACAACTTTTTTGAAAAAATTTTTGGGGCCATCCGGGAGGGTCTCCGGGGCTGGGGGCGGGGGTTAAGTTTGCTGCTCTACAGTCCTGCGCAAGACGGAAAGCACATTAAGTGCTTTCCTTTGCGTGCGGAACTCGCGACAAACTTAACCCCCGCCCCCCAGCCCCGGAGACCCTCCCTGCCGTCACATTGTTCGAGCCGTTGTTGTTGCTCGCCGCTTCGCGGCTCGGCAGCCCCGTTCTCCGCGGCGGGGTTGTCTAAGGTTCTTGTTGAAGCTCGGCCATTGGCTCAAATGGAAACGGAGGACGCATCTGCATCCCCCGTTTTTGTTGTGGTTACTCTAGATCAATAAATTTAGTGCTTATGATCTTGCCGTCTTTTACTAGCATTCTGGCCATGGTGGGGCCTCGGGTGCCTCTGGGGTAGCTGGCGCTGCCCGGGTTGAGGACTAGGCAGCGGCCCACTTGGGCTTCTTTGGTTACGTGGGTGTGGCCGTTGATGGCTACGTCTACGGATCCCACCGGAAGGTCTTCGCGGTAGTGGGCTACGGCGAATTTGAGGCCTTCGTAGGTAAAAAGCGCAAGACGGTCCACATCGGGGCCGTAGTCGCGGTAGTAATCGTTATTGCCCAGTACGGCCCGCACGGGGGCGATGGTGCATAGGTGCTCGTAGTCCATCTCTGACGTGAGGTCGCCGGCGTGGATGATCAGGTCTGCGCCCTCAAGCTCATCCAAGAGCGCAGGCGATAAATAGCCGTGGGTGTCCGAGATGATGTCGATGCGCTTGGCGCTTGCACTGTTCATGGGATCCCTTCCGCAAAAAAACGATTCGGCAGATACATACAAAAAAGGCCCCACGGCCCCGCAGACGATGGGTCTACAGGGCTGCGGGGCCAGTGTGCTAGAGACTCAGAGCCTTCTTGAGCGGCACGACGCGGCGGCGCGAAACCGGCACGCGTTCGTCGACGCCCGTAATGCCCAGCTGGATGGCGCCCGAGGGCACCGTCTCAACGTCCGTGACGCACGCCAGGTTGACGATATAGCGGCGGTGAACACGGAAGAAGCCAAAGTCGCAGAGCTTGGCCTCAAACTGCGCTAGCGAGGTCGTCGACAAAAAGCGATCATCGACGGTATAGATGCAGGAGTAATCGTCCTTGGCCATGATAAAGCGAATGTCGTCCACGGGAATGAGCACCTTGCGGCCGCCCTTTTCCACCGGGATACGCTCGATGGTCACCTTGCTGTCCGTGACCGGCTTGGCGCGCTGCATAACCTTCTCGATCGCTCGATCCAAGCGAGCTTCCTCGACAGGCTTCATCAGATAATCGACGGCATCCACGTCGAATGCCTCGACCGCATGGTCGCTATACGCAGTCACAAACACGATCGCCGGCGGATTTTTGAGCTTATGCAGCGCCTCGGCAAGTTGCAGGCCCGAGGCACCGGGCATCGAGATATCGAGAAACACGACATCCACGCGACTTTCCATAAGCATCTCGATGGCGGAGCGAACGCTCGACGCCTCCGTGATCGTGCCGATCTTGCCCGTTTGCTCGAGCAAGAAGCGAAGCTCCGAGCGAGCCGGCGCCTCATCATCCACAATCATCGCACGCAGCATAGGGATAAAACCTTTCGTCAACTAACTACGCCGGGCATCCGTCGCATGACGTTGAGCCCGTAGCCTTTTATTTTACTCTTGAATGTCAAAGATGCTCTCTGACAAATCAAGATGAAGAAGCACTTTGGTGCCCTTACCCGGCGCCGATTCGACACGTGTATAGGAGTGTGGCCCATAAAAGCGATGGATGCGTTCCGAAATATTGTGCATGGCCACACCGGCGCCGCCACCCTGGGGAGAGCTGGCGTCGGGACGGGCGGAGCGCTCGTCAAACAGTCTGGCGGCGGTACCCTCATCCATGCCCACGCCATTATCGGCCACGGCAATCAAGATTGCATCCTCGCCGTCTTGGTGAACGGTCACGTCGATCCTCAGGGCGTCGTCATCGCCCATACCATGACGCACGGCGTTCTCGACAATCGGCTGGATCACGAACGCCGGCACCAGCGTATCTTCCACGTCCTCGGACACATCGAACGTCGCAAGCACGCGGTCCTCGCCAAAGCGGGCCTTCTCAAAGGTAAGGTAGCGCTTGGTCTGTGCGACCTCGCGCGAGACCGGAATAAGCGATCCCGAGTTGTCGAGCGTGGCGCGATAGAACGATGAGAACTCACGAAGCAGTTCGCGGGCCCGCAGCGGGTCGGTGCGCGTAAACGATGCAATGGTGTTCAGCGTGTTGAACAGGAAGTGCGGGTTAATCTGCGCCTGCAGCGCACGCACCTCGGCGCGCGCCGTGAGTTCCTTTTGCACCTCGAGCTCGTGGATGGCGAGCTGCGTGGACAAAATCTCGGCAAAGCCCGAGGCAAGCGCGTACTGGGTACGGTCGACGGCGCGCGGGGTCTTGTAGTAGAACTTGAGCGTACCGACGGTACGATCGCCCACCTTGATGGGGGCGATAATGCCGGCGGGGACTTGGTTGTGCGAGCCGTCCGAGCCTACGACATCCACCATACGGTTGAACGACTGCACGATGCCATGTTCGATAACGTAGCGTGTGGCAAGCGTGTGGATGGGAGAATCCGGCAGTAGTTTTTCCTCAAACTCGCCCGCGCAGGCAAGCACGTTGTCCTCGTCGGTGATGGCCACCGTCATGGCGCGCGTCTCGGGCAAAATGCGCTGGCACACCAAACGCGCCGATTCCTGTGTCAAACCGCCCTTAATGTCCTCGAGCATGGCCGAGGCCACCGAGAGCGTCTCCTCGGTGTACTGGGAGCGCACCGAATCGGGATTGAGCGTCAAAAAGATAAAGATGCACAGAAAGATGCACAGCAGCGCGCAGGCAATCACCGTGGCAATCGGCTCGATACCGGTCACCAAGGCAAAAATAAAGTACACCAGCACGCAAATGGCGCAGGCAACGGCAATGATGCGAAAGATTGATATTGAACTATCGCGCTGGGCGCGGCGGTCGATCATTCGGCCCCCTCCAGGATACTGATCAGTTGTGCGTCACGCCAAAGCCCGTCCATGATCTTGGGCCAAAAGCTCTGGAAACGCAGGTAGCTTGCAGCGTTTTGGCGCGCATAGGCCTTTGCCTCGTCGATACCATGGCGCCAGATGCGCAGGTAGCCTTCATGCTCGCGGGTAAACACGCTGCGGACCATAGCGGTCTTGCGCACGCGGTCGTCGAGCTCGCGCGAAATCCACGGGCCCGGGTAGGGCATGAGCGATGCCGCCGTAACGGGAATGAGCTCCTTTTGATGCGCGGCGAACGTCAACTTGGCCCGTTCGTAGTACCAACGGTATACATCCTGCATAAAGCGCGGTGAGCGCTTTTCGGACTCCGGAGGCAGATGGCGCACGGTCCACTCGTTATCGAACCACACGTCGTAGCCAAACATGCGCATGTTAAAGAGGTAATCCAAGTCCTCGCCGCGGGTGATAAACGGGTCAAAGGCCACACGCGTAAAGGCGCGGGCGTGCAGGGCCATCAGGCCGCCGCACACGTAGTTGGAGCGCGAGATGCGGGTGCCCGAGAGTGCCTTTTTCATCCAACGGTTGAACTCGATGCGCTTGGTCCACCAACGATGGCAGATGCCCGCCTTGTCCGTGGGAGCCAGCGGCGAGCCGTCGCGATCATAGAAATAGCCACTCTTGACCAAGATCGGCAAGCCCTGACGCGTCTGCTGCCCCAACGCATAGGTCGCGCGCTTCATAAAGTCGGCGTCGATGACAGTCTCATCGTCATCCAAAAAGATAACCGCGTCATGCCCCAGCACAGCGGCACAGGCCAGCCCCATGTTGCGGATGGCACCGTAGCCTCGCAGGCTCACGCACTCGCCCGAACCCTTGGGCGCGATCTGAGCAACCCGGTCTGCGATGCGCGAGGCCTGGGTGTTGGTGACAACGGTGACCTTGAGCGTGGGATGCGCGTCGACGATCTCGTGCACGCGCAGCGACACATCGGCTGTGGCAGAAACGGGACAGACCACCAAAAGGATGATGCGCGGGATGTCGCGCACCTGCTCAAGCGAGGCCAGGCAGCGGTCGAGTTCGGGATTGTCGGCGTTGAGTCGTGTCGAATGGTCATAGGTGCCAGGGGCGTTTGCGCGAGCGTCATCGCCCGCCCAATACGTTGGAATCACGACCGTGGCGTTCATGCCTTGCCCTCCCTGCAACACAAAAACGGGACGCCGCCAAACACAGGCGACGCCCCGCGACCTAGCTGACTCCATCATACCCACTTGAGCTAATCATTGTTCGAAAGTCAGAATGTTTATTGCGGATAACCCCAAAAGAGTATCGCGGCGGACGCAATTACCGGCCAGTTCCTATGCGGCCTGCTCTGCCGCCCGAGTCATGCGGGACAGGCGGACCAGCAGCATAAAGCCAACGACCAACAGCACGCCAATGGAAAGGACGCCCAGCGACGGGTTGCCGGTCAGCGAGGTAACGACCGACACCAGGAAGGTGCCCATAACGCTTGCATAACGACCAAAGATGTCAAAGAAGCCGTAGTACTCGTTGGACTTTTCCTTGGGGATAATGCGGCCGAAGTAGCTGCGGCTGAGCGCCTGCACACCGCCCTGGAACAGGCCGACCATAATGGCAAGCACCCAGAATTCAAAGGCGGTCTTTAGGAAGAACGCGGCGAACAGCACAATCCCCATGTAGGCGGCGACCGCCACCAGGATCATTTTGAGCGTGCCCACGCGACCGGCAAGCTTGCCGTAGATGATGGCGGACGGAAAGGCCACGAACTGCGTGACGAGCAGCGCCAGCACCAGCTGCGTCGAATCGATGCCCAAAGCCGATCCATAGCTGGTTGCCATGGAAATGACCGTGTGCACACCGTCGATGTAGAAGAAGAACGCGATCATGTAGACCAGCACGGTCTTGTTGTGGGCAATCTCGCGCATGGTATGTCCGACCTCGGAGAACACGCCGCCCACGATGTGGCCGATGGTGTCCTCGGGACTGCGCTCGCGACCGTACTTTTGCTTATAGGTGCGAATGAGCGGCAGGGTAAAGATGAGCCACCAGGCACCGGTGATGATAAACGACAGACGCGTTGCCAGCATGGTGGGGACGCCAAGAGCGGGGCCACCCATGATGAGCGCCAGGCAGATGATGAACGGCACGGTGGAACCGATGTAGCCCCAGGCATAGCCCGAACTGGACACGGCGTCCATGCGCTCGTCGGTGGTAATGTCGGGCAGCATGGCGTCGTAGAACGTCATAGAAGAGTTAAGGCCGATGGTGCACAGCACGTACACGGTCAAAAATGCCATGGCGGACATTGGGATAGCCTGCGCCAGGCAAAGAACCAGGCCCGTGAGGAAGAAGCCCAAGAAGAACTTGATCTTGTTGCCGGCGTAATCGGCAAGCGCGCCCAGAATGGGCATGAGCATGGCAATGACCAGCGAGGCAATCGTCTGCGCGTTGCCCCAAGCGACCACCAGGTCTGCCGAGGAAGCACCGGTATTGATGGCGTTAAAGTAGATGGGCACCACCGAGGTATTGAGCAGCACGAGGGCCGAGTTTCCCACATCGTACATGACCCAGTTACGCTCGAGCTTGGTGTATTTCATGGACAGGGACCCTTCGTATTCGCCCGATATGCAGCTAGTTCATCGTACCCCAATTGTCCAGAAGCACCGGTAAGGATTCGGCAAAGGGGCACGCGCGGGCCCTATTCCTCGCGGTCGAACTCCTCATCGGCATCGAGCACGCGGCCGCTGTAATTGACGTGACTGGTCACGGCCTCCATGTCACCGGTCTCGATAAAACGCGCGACCGTGCACTCGTAATCGACCAGCGCGCGATCAAAGACCTCGGGGAAACTCTCGGTCGAGACCTCATCGGTAAAGGGATTCTTCCATGTCAGATGGCCCAGGTTACCGGTGCGCTCGGGCAGCTCCGTCGTCACGCGATGGGCAAGGCCGTCGAGCAGCGAGTAGTCGTGCACCAAGCCCTCAACCAGCGAGATCGCGCGCGTCTTTACGGAGCCGGCCGGCTCAATCGCACGGTAAAGTCGCTGCATATTGGCAACGGCAGCACCGTACTCCCCCGCCGGAATGTCAATGCCGTACACGCGTCCGGCAACATAGCTCATCAGCACGCCGGCAACGCGATTGATGCGATCGGTGGTGACGATCTCGCCCGCCGGCGGGTAATCGTCGACCGTAGCGCCATCGCGCTTAAGCTGCAGCATCAGTACATCCAAGTCGCTCTCGATCACGGCATGGACCTGGCTGCTCGAATCCTCAAGCCCTGAATCGGACTCCACGATGCCAAACTGCTGCTCATAGACAAAGGGATGGGCATTACGGTCGAGCACATAGTGCGACAGCAGACCCAGCGCAAAGGCGCGACCCAAGTTGGCGTCGCGCGGCAGCAGATGCGACACGCCGTCGCGCAGGCACGCGAACTGGCGAGACATGCGCGAGCGATGCATGACCTGCGCCAGCAGCGTACAGTCGGAAACACGCGGTGTCAGAATGTGAAAGAAAAACGGGTCGGGGCCTTGGTTGCCCAAGATAAAGGCAATGCGCTCTTCATCGGACGTGATGACGCCCTGCGGAAGACGGTCGATGCTTTCCTCGCCAAACAGATGATGGGTGATAAGCGCGGGCATAATGATCCTTTCGATTTCATTCGATGCCACCCATTATGCCCACCGCGCGCCCATGCCAAACCTGCGATGGTAAACGACGGCACGCAAGCCTCTTACGCAAGCCCCAGGTGCGACTTGACCTCGGCGGCACGACGACGGGACACCGGTACCGTCGAGCTCACGCGGTCGAGCCTGAGCTCCATCAACCCCGTGGAGCCAATCTCAACATTGTGCACGTCTTCCAAATTGACCAGATAGCTGCGATGAACGCGAATAAAACCCTCGGAGCTCAAGCGACGCTCGAGCGAAGAGATCGACTCATTGATCAGGTACGTTCCCTCGGCGCAGATGGCGTTGCAAAAATCGGCGCGCGCCTCAAAGTAGCAGACGTCTGCGGCGGGAATGAACACCTTTTTGCCCCCGCGGTCCACCGTCAGACGCAAAGGCTGGCGCGGAGCGTGGATAACACGACGGACACCCAAGGCCGCCTCGATCTTGTCGAGTGCCTTTGACAGGCGTGCGTCCTCGACCGGCTTGACGATATAGTCGACCGCATCGAGGTTATACGCATCGGCGGCAAACTCGGCAAATGCCGTCACAAACACCACGACCGGCGGCGTCTTTAGGTTCTTCAGCGTCTCGGCAAGCTCAATTCCCGAGCGACCGGGCATGGTAATGTCTAAAAACAACACGTCGGGCTTGTTCGACAGAATCGACTCCACGGCTTCGGCGACATTGCCCGCCTCGGCAATCTGACCCACACGCGTATCCTTTTCCAACAGATAGCGTAGCTCAGCCCTAATGGGAGGCTCGTCATCAACCACCAGGATGTTCCAGCCCTCGGACATGTGCGCTTCCTCTCTCCTCAATACACTCGCGTGCTACGCCGTCAACGGCGCCGGCTCATGCGGCTCGCCGTTCAGCTCGACGATAACCTGCGTCCCCACGTCCTCCTGGGACTCCACGCGCATGCCGGAATCTTCTCCGTAAAAGAAATGGATGCGCTGAAGCACGTTGAAGAGCGCCAGGCCGCAACCTCGCTTGACGGAGCCGTCGGCGGTAATGCTCTCGGGCTCCTCTCGGCGATGTTGCTCAAACAGATGCGCGCAGACCTCTTCGCTCATACCGATGCCATCGTCCTCGACGATGATCTCCAAACCGTCATCGGTCTCGAAAGCCCTAACATGAATAGAAAGCGGCTCGGTCTCGCGCTGCGCGTGCTTGATGCAGTTTTCGAGCAACGGCTGCAAGATAAACGGCGGCACCATGCAATCGCGCACCTCAAAGTCGATATCGACCGAGACGCGCAGACGGCCGTCGCCATAACGAGCCTGCATAAGATTGATGTAGCGAGTGCCCTGTTCCACCTCGTGCTCGAGCGTGGTGAGCGTATCGGAATCAGAAAGCGTCTGACGATAGTAATTGGAAAAGTCGATCAGCAGCGACCGCGCCTTGTCGGGCTCGGTTCGAACGAGCGACACGATGGTGCTGATGGTGTTAAACAGAAAATGAGGATCGACCTGCGATTGCAAGGCGCGCAGCTCCACGCGGGCCGTGAGCTCGTCCTGGCGCTCGAGCTCAAAGCTCGCAAGCTGCGTGGAAATGAGGTCGGCAAAGCCCGAGGCAAGCGCCGTCTGGCGCATATCGATGCTGCTCAGACGGGGATAATACAGCTCGAGCGTGCCCACGCAATGCCCGCGCACGGTAAGCGGTGCGACAATACCGGCGCGCAGGCGCGGAAAGTAGCCACCCGTCTCATTGGAGGCGTCGCGCGAAAACACGCTTTGCTCGCCCGTCTCGATGACGTTGAGCGTGGTCTTGAGCACAACCGGGGTGCCGGCGGGACACTTTGCCGAATCCTCGCCCCAGCTTGCCAACACCTGTTTGCCGTCGGTAAAGCAGATGGCAGAGGCGATGGTCTCGGACAGGATGATCTTAGAGGCGCCCAGGGCGGCCTCGGGCGTAAGGCCGCGCGACGTGTAGGCGAATATTTTTGATGCGATGGCGAGCGTGCGGTCGGTTGCGCTCGATGTGAGATCGTCGGGAACGACAAAGACGTACGAGAAGAAGAAGCACAGCATGACCAAGCCGGCAATGACGACAACGGCCGGAACGGGATTGGGATTATCGGTTAGATCCCAGATGAGCAGCAGGATAAGCAGCGGAACGACAATACCGAGCAAGATGGCTTGAACCACATGCTGAGCGGTACGAAAGACCTTGGTAGAGTTGTAGCTCTTGCCCAGAATCAGCCTATTGAGATCCACCGTCATCCCCTTCTTACTGACGCACCCCATAGCAATAAAGAGGGCCGCAAGCGACCCTCTCCATTGCATTATGCAATCAAATACTGTGTTTTACATCCAGCCATCGATGAACGGTAGCTTAGGCGCTGTACTTGTTTGCCTCGCCGAAGCTGCCGCCCTCGACAATCCAGCCGTCCTTCATGATGACGTCCATGTTGTCGGTGTTGAGCACGTGGATGTCGGCGGCGACGTCACCGTTGACGACCAGCAGGTCGGCGCACTTGCCGGCCTCGATGGAACCGGTCTCGTCCTCGATGTGGCACATCTTGGCACCGTTGAGAGTGGCACAGGTGATGGTCTCGACCGGGGTGAAGCCGATCTTGTCGACGAACTCGTACATCTCCTCGATGGAGCAGGTGCCGTACGGGGTGACGAAGGAGAAGGAGTCGGAGCCGATCGTCATGACGACGCCGCGCTTCTTGGCCTCGCGCAGGCAGTCGTAGTTGCGCTGCAGCTCCTTCTCGACCAGGGTGCCCTCGTACTTGTCGTGCAACTCGGGGACGTAGACGGGCGGATAAGTGGAGTACCAGGTGGGCAGGAAGGCAATCGTCGGGGTAAAGAAGGTACCCTGCTCGGCCATGAGGTCCATGGTGCGCTCATCGATGTCGAAGCCGTGAATCAGCTGCTCGCAGCCAAAGCGGACGGAATCGTAGGCAGCGGCGTGGTTGTTGTAGCAGTGGCTCCACACGGGAATGCCGACCATCTTGGCCTCTTCGACCACGGCCTGGATCTCCTCGGAGCAGTAGTGTTGGTCGCGACCGGAGTCCCAGCGCCAGATGCCGCCACCGGTAGCCCAGATCTTGATGGCATCGGGGTTCTCACGCAGGCGACGACGGACAGCCTTGCGCAGATCCCAAGGACCGTCGACCTGGTCGCCCCAGGGGTGCGATTCCTTGTTGAGCTCCTGGCTGCAGTGGTGGGAGTCGCCGTGGCCGGCAACGCGGCAGAAGCCAAGGCCGGTGGCCAGAACGCGCGGGCCCTTGAAGACGCCCTTGTCGATGCAGTCACGGATCTGGATACCAAAGCGACCGATCTCGCAGACGGTGGTGAGGCCGTGGGTGAGGCAGTCGTAGGCCTGCTTGACGGCGACGGCCTGCTTCTCGAGGAGCGGCTGCATGACCCAGTCGGTGTCATCGTCGGTCAAGTTGCCCGAGAAATGCAGGTGGGTGTCGATCAGGCCGGGAAGGACGGTCTTGCCGGCGGCGTCGATGACCTCAACGCCCTCGGGAAGGTCCTGCATGGCGCCGGCGTACTCAATCTTGCCGTTGTCGTCGACGAGAACGAGGGAGTTCTCGACCGGCTCGGCACCGGTACCGTCGATGAGCTTGCCGCCAACGATTGCATACTTAGTGGACATGGTTCCTCCTTATGGATCCATATAGTGGGCGAGGCCGTGTTGGGTTAAGGCCTCACAAAGCTACCCAAGTGGCGCCGGGTTCGGTGCGCGGAAGAGAGGGGCCCGCACACCTGATCCGCCCCGGCTCGGCGTTACTTTTTGCGGGAATTGGTGAAGGCCATGAGAGCCAGGCCGACGGCCAGCCAGCCGATCACGATGCTCCATTCCACCATGTTGAGAGAGGCGGGAGAGAACGGAATCACGAGCAGGCCGATGATGATGGCGCAGGCAGCGATAGCGAGGCCGATGCCAAACTTGCCGCCGGGCACCTCGTAGGGACGAGGCAGGTCGGGCTCGGTGAAGCGCATGCGCAGACAAGCGAGGGCGACCATACCGCAGGAGAAGATGAAGGCGAGAGCCGACACGTTGGTCAGAGGGATGAGCATGTTCTTACCCAGGAACGGACCGACGACGGTGATGACGCCCAGGACGACGCAGGCGAGCTTGGGAGCGCCAGAGTTGGGATCGACCTCGGCGAACTTCTCGGGCAACTGGCCCTTGCGACCCATGGCGAGCATGATGCGGCTCGTGGCGCCGTAGAAGGAGTTCATCGGGCCCATGGGTCCAAGCGTGGCGATGACGAGCATGGCCAGGTACAGGAGCATGTTGATGCCCTTGAGGCAGGCGAGCGCGGGAACCGGGCTCTTAACGAACTCGTGCCAGTCGAGAATGGTGCCGAACGAGTAGATGCAGACCATATAGAAGCCGCCGGCGGCCAGCAGGGCCAGGGAGATGATCTTGCCGAACTTGTTCCAGTTGAGGCCCTCGGCCGCCTCCTCAGCCTGCTGGGGAATGGTATCGAAGCCGGCGTAGAAGAACGGGGTCAGAACCAGGACCGACACGATGCCGGCGAACAGGCTGGTGCTCTCGGTAGCGGCCTTGCCGCCGCCAGCGCCGGTAACCTGGGAGAACACGGGCATGGCATTGTCCGGCGAGCCGGTGAACAGTGAGACGCCCATGGCGAGCAGCATGCCGCAGAGCAGAGCCTTGGTCAGAAAGGCCTGGAGCTTGGCGGCCGAGCTGGCACCGCGGAAGTTGAGGAAGATGACGTAGACTGCAAAGCCGAGCGCGATCAGCGTCGGGAACAGGTAAACGTCGGCGCCCAGGATGGTGTAGAGCTTGACGGCGCGCAGCCACTCAAGACCGGGCAGGCTGCCGAACATCTCGGACACGAGGGTCGAGATGGCGATGGCCTCCCACGGGCACAGGATGCCGTTGCCCAGAGCCAGGAGCCATCCGGTGATGTAGCTCAGCGTACGGCCAAAGCTACGGTCGACGTACTCGACGATGCCGCCCGAGATGGGGATGGCAGCCGTGAGCTCACCGAAAACAGCTCCGACGGGCACGAGGAAGATTGCACCCAAGAGGAATGCGATCATAGCGGGAACGGGGCCGCCGCCCACGACCATCCAGTCGCCGACCTGCAGAACCCAGCCGGTGCCGATGATGGCACCAAAGCCGATGGTGAAGAAGTTCCAGAGCGAGAGCGTTTTCTTCATACCGCCGTTATCCTCGACTGCAACTTCCGCGTTCTTGTCCGCCATTATTCCCCTCCTTTCCTTGCTTGACGCCCCTTGGCGTCACCCCTGCGCGGCTTGTCTGACCGCGCGCTTTTAGTTCGTGGCTTTACAATACGGCCTTGGAGCCGCGGCACCGCCTATAGCTCGACCGAAGGCAGAACCGCGTAACGAACGGCGCCGTTTTTGGGACGAACGGCTGGGGAGACCATTTGTCTTGGATGCCCATTTGCCTGTCTTTGAACCGACGCCGCCACAGCAGCCGACGCGCGGCGCGGCAACGTTCATACCATTTGTCAGGCTTTTGGCGCACATGCCCATGTGTCGTGCATCTTTTTATGTAGGATAGACAAGTTACACATGAGGCAAGGTGATTCGAATGGCATACGGATACAACGATGGCGACCAGCGGCCACAAAGCGTGCGCCTTGCCGGCCGTACCACGCCAACGCCCAGAAGCACCTCCGACAACGACAGCCCGCAGCGCCCCCAAGAGCAGCTTGGGGCTTCTTCGCGGCAACAAAGCCGCACCGCGCAGCAGTCAAACCGCGCGAGCACGAGCACGCGCCAACGCCAGACCGACGCATCGCAGCCACGCCGCCATGATCGCCGTAAGACCGACTACTACGTTAAGCGCTCCTTTTCGCAACCCCAACGCGGCCGCGGCAGCTCGGGCTCTCATCCCGCGCCACATGCCAATAGCCATGGACTGCCCGTCCGCCGCCTTCGCCTTGCGCTTTGTTCCATTGCCGCCTGCCTGGTCTTTTTGTTCTTGGGATCCTGCATCTCTCACGGCTCAGCCGGTCTTGAACCGACCGCCGAGGATAAGCTGCTCAAGGCCCCGGTCACTCCCGGCTATTCGTTTGCGTTCTCGACCCCGCGGTCGCAATGGCAGGCCGACACCATGCCTCATATCTACCAGATCGATCCCGCATGGTCGGAGCTCCCCTACGCCGGCGGCACCATTCGCGAAAATGCCTGCGGCCCCACCTGCCTTACCATGGTCTACATATTTAAGACCGGCCACACCGATAAGACGCCGGTCGATATATGCGCACTGGCCGAAGCCGGCAATTACGCCCCCACCGGTGCCACCGAGTGGTCGTTTATGACAGGAGGCGCGTGGCAGCTGGGACTCAACGGGACACAGCTCTATAACGATCGCGACTCGATGACCCAGGCACTTCGCTCGGGTGCGCCCATCATCGCCGCAGTGCGCCCCGGCACCTTTACCAACGTGGGTCACTACATCGTGCTCTACGGTATCGACGACGCCAACCAGATTGGCGTCTACGACCCCAACTCGGCCAGCCGCAGCGCCCGCCGCTGGGGCGTCATAGAAGTCCTCAACGAAATCGAAGCCATGTGGGCCTACTACTAGTCGTTTAAGAACGTCCCCAATGACTAGGTGAATAGCAAAAGCCCCGCAGTCGGAGCGGACTGCGGGGCTCATGAAGAGAGGCTAGTTTGTGGGCGCTTTGCCTAGCGCCCACGAGAGAGGCAACAGAGTAGAAACTACTCGTGGATGCGGGTACCGGAGAGGCCGGCCATGGTCTCGGCGGCCTTGTCCAGAGCGCCGATGATGCAGGTGCGGCCCTTGCGGGAACGGGCGAACTTGATAGCAGCGCGGACCTTGGGCTCCATGGAACCCTTGCCGAACTGGCCCTCGTCGGCCAGGCGCTCGGCCTCGTCGGCGGTGATGTCCTCGAGCTCCTCCTGGTTGGGCTTGCCGAAGTTGATGGCGACATGCTCAACGGCGGTCAGCAGGAACAGGACGTCGGCATCGCAGTCCTCGGCCAGCAGCTCGCCGCCCAGGTCCTTGTCGATGACGGCGGGAACGCCCTTGTAGCAACCCTTGTTCTCGTAGTCGCGGACGACGGGGATGCCGCCGCCACCGCAGGCGATGACGATGAACTCGTTGTCGAGCAGATTGAGGATGGAGTCGGCCTCGACGATCTTCTTGGGATCGGGGGAAGCGACGACGCGACGCCAGCCGCGGCCGGAATCCTCGACGAAGACCTTGGAGGGATCCTCGGCCATGAACTCCTTGGCCTGCTCCTCGGTGTAGAAGGGGCCGATCGGCTTGGTCGGGTTCTTGAACGCGGGGTCGTCGGGGTCGCACTCGATCTGGGTGACGACGGTGGCGGCGTGCCAACGCTTGTAGCGCTTGTGCATCTCGCGGCCAATGCCCTGCTGCAGGTGATAGCCGATGTAGCCCTGAGACATGGCGCCGCACTCGGGCAGCGGCATCTCGGGGGTGCCGATGGCGTCGTGGGCGGCGGCGAAGGCGTTCTGGATCATGCCGACCTGCGGGCCATTGCCGTGGGTGATGATGATCTCGTTGCCCTGCTCGATCAGGCCGAGAAGAGCGTGAGCGGTGTTGCTCACGGCCTCGATCTGCTCAACGGGGTTGTTGCCGAGGGCGTTGCCGCCAAGGGCGACGACAATACGATCGGGCTTGCCAAGAGGCTTAGACATTGCTGGAATCCTTTCTGTAAAAGGCCTACAACCCATTAATAACCCGCGTCCGTGCGATACGCGAGTTTATTAAGGTTTATATTCTCTTTATCGCTCATTTTATTCATTTTGAAAATAACGGAACGGTGAACGGTCGTTTTTATCCGCTCAGCGTACAGAACCCCAGCTCAAGCATATCTACGCCATTTACGTGCAACTTTATTTTAATAGAGCAGGGATTAGACCGGATTATGCAAACTATATCTTTGCTAAACACAAAACGGACAGCGTAATATCTTACTCGCACTATACGAGATTCTATGCACTTATAAGACGAGTATGCACCCCTGCAAAAACAAGCGGCTTTTCATCCATCAAAAGGAATAGCCAAGAAGTCCTCGCCGCGCGTTTCGCGGCAAAGGGACAGAAGGCAGCAACGACCAAGTCCCCCTCCACGCCCAAAGAGGCGCGAGGTTTCGCGGCAAAGCCGCGAAACAGCGACCGGGACACGTATCCCCACCAACCACGTCCTTCATCCGCCCACACAATCCGAGGACGTAGTCGTAGCAGGATCTGAGGGCTAACCTTCGCGGACACTCCGCAGGACGAAAGAACCCCCGCCGCACGTAGTGCGCAGCGGGGGTTCTTTCATGTCCGAGGACGTCCGCGAAGGTTAGCCCTCAGATCCTGCGGTGAGAGACCTAGGCCTCGTTGTACACCGTCTTGAGCTTCAGCAGGTGCTGGTAGCGATCCATAGCGGCCTGCTCGTTCTCCTTGAAGAGCTCCTCGGCGCGCTCGGGGAAGGAACGCGTCAGCGAAGCGTAACGGGCCTCGTTCATCAGGAACTCCTGATAACCGCCCGCGGGCTCCTTGGAATCGAGCGAGAACTTCTTGCCGGCAGCAGCCTCGGGGTTGAAGCGGAAGAGGTTCCAGTAACCGCACTCGACAGCCTTCTTCATCTCGGCCTGGCAGTTCTGCATGCCACCCTTCTTGATGGAGTGCATCTCGCAGGGGCTGTAGCCGATGATGAGGGACGGGCCGTCGTAGGCCTCGGCCTCGTGAATGGCCTTGAGGGTCTGAGCCGGGTTGGCGCCCATGGCGACCTGCGCCACGTAGACGTAGCCGTAGCTCATGGCGATCTCGGCCAGGGACTTCTTCTTGGTCACCTTACCGGCAGCGGCGAACTGAGCGACCTGGCCCAGGTTCGAGGCCTTGGAGGCCTGACCGCCGGTGTTGGAGTAGACCTCGGTGTCGAAGACGAAGACGTTGACGTTGTGGCCGGAAGCCAGGACGTGGTCCAGGCCACCGAAGCCGATGTCGTAGGCCCAGCCGTCGCCGCCGAAGATCCAGAAGGACTTCTTGGTGAGGTAAGCCTTGTCGGCGAGGATTGCCTTGGAAGCGTCGCAGCCGCACTTCTCGAGCTCGGCAACGTAGGCAGCGGCAGCGGTCTTGGAGGCCTCGGCGTCATTGACGGAGTCGATCCAAGCCTGGCCGGCGGCCTTGAGCTCGTCGGACGGACCATCGGCAGCGATGATGTCCTGAGTAGCGGCGATCAGCTTGTGCTGAACGGCCTCATAGCCAACGGCCATGCCCAGACCGTGCTCGGCATTGTCCTCGAACAGGGAGTTGTTCCACGCCGGGCCGTGACCGTCCTTGTCCTTGCAGTAAGGAGCGGTGGCAGCGGGGTTACCCCAAATGGAGGAGCAGCCGGTGGCGTTGGAAATGAACATGCGGTCGCCGGCGACCTGGGTCACCAGACGTGCATAGGCGGTCTCGGCACAGCCGGCGCAGGAACCCGAGAACTCCAGGTAGGGCTGCTTAAACTGGCTGCCCTTGACGTTGGCCGCGATAAGCTCCTTCTTCTCGGAGACGTTCTCGACCATGTAGTCCCAAACGGGCTGCTGGTCCATCTCCTGCTCGGTGGGAACCATCTCGAGGGCGCCCTTGGGGCAGACCTTGACGCAGTTGGTGCAACCCATGCAGTCGAGCGGGGACACAGCCATGGTGAACTTCATGCCCTTGGCCTTGGGGCCCATGGCGTCGAGCGTGCGGGTAGCCTCGGGCGCGGCGGCAGCCTCGTCCTCGGTCATCGCGAACGGACGGATGGTGGCATGCGGGCACACGTAGGCGCACTGGTTGCACTGGATGCACTTGGTCTCGTCCCAGTGGGGAACGACCACGGCGACGCCGCGCTTCTCGTATGCGGAGGCGCCCAGCTCAAACTGGCCGTCGGCGCAATCGACGAAGGCGGAAACGGGCAGGCTGTCGCCGTCCATGCGATCGATGGGCTCGAGCAGGTTCTTGACCTGCTGGGCGATAGCGGACTTGGTCTCCTCGGAGAGCTCGACGGGAGCGGCATCCTCGGCAGTTGCCCAGTCGGCCGGAACCTCGAACTTACGGAAGGCGGTAGCGCCGGCATCGATGGCTTTGTGGTTGGCGTCGACGATGGCCTGGCCCTTCTTCATGTAGGACTTGGTAGCCGCGTCCTTCATATACTGCAGGGCGTCCTCGGCGGGCAGGACCTTGGCCAGCGCGAAGAAGGCGGACTGGAGCACCGTGTTGGTGCGCTTGCCCATGCCGACCTTGGCGGCCAGGTCGATAGCGTCGATCAGGTAGACGTTGACGTTGTTGTTCGCGATGTAGCGCTTGGCCACGGCGGGCATGTGCTCGGCGAACTCCTCGTCGCTCCACTGGCAGTTGACCAGGAAGGTGCCGCCCGGCTTGACGTCGCGGACCATCTTGAAGCCCTTAACGATGTAGCTGGGGTTATGGCAGGCGACGAAGTCGGCCTTGGTCACGTAGTACGGCGAACGGATCGGGGAATCACCAAAGCGCAGGTGCGAAACGGTGACGCCGCCGGTCTTCTTGGAGTCGTACTGGAAGTAGGCCTGGACGTACTTGTCGGTGTGGTCACCGATGATCTTGATCGAGTTCTTGTTGGCGCCGACGGTACCGTCGCCGCCCAGACCCCAGAACTTGCACTCGATGGTGCCGGGGGCTGCGGTGTTGGGCGCGTCCTCGGCCTCGGGCAGGCTCAGGTTGGTCACGTCATCGACAATGCCGATGGTGAACTCGCGCTTGGGCTCGTCCTTCTTGAGCTCCTCGAAGACAGCGAACGCGGACGCGGGAGGCGTGTCCTTGCTGCCCAGGCCATAACGGCCGCCGACGACCTTGATACCCGTCTTGCCGGCCTCATAGAGAGCGGAGACGACGTCCTGGTAGAGCGGCTCGCCGATGGAACCCGGCTCCTTGGTACGGTCCATGACGGCGATCTTCTGGACGGTCTCGGGGAGAACGTCGACGAAGTGCTTGATGGAGAACGGACGGAACAGACGGACCTTGACCAGGCCGACCTTCTCGCCGTGAGCGTTGAGGTAGTCGATGACTTCCTCGAGCACGTCGCAGAAGGAGCCCATGCACACGACGACGCGGTCGGCATCGGGAGCGCCGTAGTAGTTGAACAGGCCGTAATCGGTGCCGAGTTTCTCGTTGATCTTCTTCATGTAGCCCTCGACGACGGCGGGAAGCTCGTCGTAGACCTTGTTGCAGGCCTCACGATTCTGGAAGAAGATATCGCCGTTCTCGTGGCTGCCGCGGGTGTGCGGGTGCTCAGGGTTGAGCGCATGGTCGCGGAAAGCCTGGACAGCGTCCATGTCGCACATCTCGGCCAGATCCTTGTAGTCCCACATGGCGACCTTCTGGATCTCGTGGCTGGTGCGGAAGCCGTCGAAGAAGTTAAGGAACGGGGTCTTACCCTCGATGGCGGCAAGGTGAGCCACCGGCGAGAGGTCCATGACCTCCTGGACGTTGCCCTCGGCGAGCATGGCGAAGCCGGTCTGACGACAGGCCATGACGTCGGAGTGATCGCCAAAAATGTTCAGGGCGTGGGAAGCGACGCAACGCGCGGAGACGTGGAAGACGCCCGGGAGCTGCTCGCCCGCGATCTTGTACATGTTCGGGATCATCAGGAGCAGACCCTGAGAAGCCGTGTAGGTGGTGGTCAGAGCACCGGCGCCCAGCGAACCGTGAACGGTACCGGCTGCACCTGCCTCGGACTCCATCTCGACGACCTTGACCGGGGTGCCGAAGATGTTCTTGCGACCCTGGGCCGCCCACTGGTCGACATGGTCGGCCATCGGGCTGGACGGCGTAATGGGATAGATTCCCGCTACCTCGGTGTACGCATACGAAACATATGCGGCCGCCTCGTTGCCGTCCATAGACTTAAACTTACGCGCCATATACCCCTCTCCTCTCATATAGGTATACAGGCCCCGGCGATCGCCGGGATGTTGGCGTGATGGGATTTTCGTTGTTGCTTCCAATCATCTGGCAGGCAGACTCAGCAGCAGGCACATGGCGTGGAGAGAAGGCATGCCGAGGCGAGGGGCGGCTGCACGCGCTCCACAGGCCCAGCTACCCGTCTTGCACATGACCGAGCGCCGCAAAGGCCGCATGCCGGATGCTCCCGGGCACGCCCCGGCGAAGGGAAGCGCCCGCAACGGAAATCCGCATGCGGGTTTATTGTACCCCGCCGTCAAGTGTAATTTCGACAAATATAGGTGGGCGGTAAAGGTTTACCTTGGGTGACTATCGAACGCTCAGTGCCGACCAGAATATCCCCCGGGAACCATACGGCAGTTGCGGTGAAATAGGGACTGTTTTTGCTGCTCAGAGCCTTAAACAGTCCGTATTTCACCGCAACTTATTGAGGGTTGGCTAGAGAGCGCCGAAGAGGATGGCGTAGGTGGTGGAGCCGCCGAGCTTGAGCTCGTCACCGGGATTGAGCTGGGCGGAGCGGCCGGGCTCGACCTGGATGCAGACGCTCGTGACCCCGTTTACCACCACGGTCCCGTTGGTAGACGACAGGTCCTCGACGTGCCAGGTATTTTGAGCATCGCACCAGATGTGGGCATGGCGAGCCGAGACGTCATCACCGACGTCGGTGATATCGCCCTCCCCCGTTGCCAGCGCGCCGATCTCGACGCCTTCCTCACTCGGCTGAATCCAGCGCGGGGCACTCACCACAAAGCCGTTTTGCACACGCAGCAGGCCCAACGGATGCGCCGGCGCGGGCTCGCGTTCGCCCGCGGTCGTCGACATGCCAAGCGAACGCGGCGTGGACGTGCCTCCGCCACAGGTCGCGTGCGCATAGTCGATGGCATAGGTCACCGAGGACCGGACATCTGCCGAGCAGCCCACAGCGACAAACAGCACCAGCACGGCTTCGGCGCGCTCGGCAGGCATAAGCTCTCCCGCCTGGGACAGACGATCGAGCGCGTTGCGATAGAGATTCGTATCCTGGTGACATTCCTCGAGGGCGCGCACCATGGGCTCACCAGCAGAGCCGCACACCATATTGATCACAGCCGTGGAGTCCATGGGATTGCGCTGGCGCAGGGCCAGCTGCGACATAATGCGCGCGGCCGAGGTCCCGTAATCGGCAAAGAAACGCTGCTGAAGCGTACCGACCGGCGCGCGAACGATAAAGCGCGAGACCCAGGAGCGATCGGCGGCTCGACTCTGAGGGCTGCGGCCGTCGGCAAGCGGACGGGACGAAAGCACCAAGCCACACAGCTCGATATGGCTCAGGTGGGCTGCGCGTTTAAAGATGTCAAACATGGCCCCGCATGGGGTGAGCTCAACTTGAGATGCCATGACCTAGGCCTCCTTGGTCGTAGAAATAGAGTCGGACGATGCGTCGACGGGCCCGCCAAAGGCGCGAGCGGCTGCGGCTCCACCGGCAAGCGGTGTTGCCATCTGGCCTTTTGTGCGTCGCGGTGCCAAAGCGGGCAGCTCAAAGGCAAAACCAGTCGCCAGCAAAAACCACGTAAGCGCATAGGTTGCGATCAGGGCGGCAACGAGACCGCTCATCACGGCGCGCTGGGAAAACACGGCACACGCCGCCGCGACCAGCACCGGAACTTCACAGGCAGAAAGCGTCAGCACGCCCTGCAGGAATCCCGAACGGCGATCGCGCGCGAGAGCCCCCGCGACAACACCCGCCACGCCCGGCAGCGCCAATGCCAGTGCGGCAATGATACCCGGCAGCGGCCCGGACCACACGAGCGGCCCCAAACTCAGCGTCATGCGGGCACCCGACGCCAGCAGTGCAGCCGACACCACGACCGCAGTCCAAACCACACCGCAGACGACTGCCGTGCCAATCATCGCCACACGGCGCACGGCACGGCCGGACGCATCCATGGGACACGGCGTGAGCGGCTCGCCGCGAAGCGAGCGACCGACATTTTGCGCATAGTGGTCACAAAACGCCGAGAGCGCCGCCTCGACCGCCGCCGGTTCGGGACGGTCCTGCTGATGGCTGGACAGGCAGGCCATCACCACATCAAACAGCTGGGCGTCGACAAACGCCAACGCATCGCGCAGCTCCTCGGAATCCGGCTCGAGCCCCAGCTGCTGGGCCTGCTCGGCTGCGGCGAGCGCCACATCGGGCTCGCGACGAAGGAGCTGGGTCAAGTCGCATCCAGGCGCGTGGGCGCCGACGGGATAATCGGGTGGAGCGTCCATCTTAAGGCGATAGGGGCTGGCGATGTCACGCGTTTTCTTGCGCGAACCCGAGGTGCCCGAAGCACTCGGCGTCGTCTCGTACGGCGCGACGCCGGCAATGAGCTCGTAGACCGTGCTCGCCGCCGCATACACGTCGATTGCCGGCGACATGCGCAAAACGCGCAGGTCAACGATATCGTCGGTAAGCATCTCGGGCGGAGCGTAGGCGACCGTCGCGCGACGCAGCGTGGCATAGCGCTCGGTAAAGGACGCTTTGCCGCCGGCTCCCGCCACGGCCGATGCGGGCTCGAGCGCCAACGACGAGCCAAAGTCAATCAAACACAGGTCAAAGCTACCCTCGGCGAGCTGTTGGTCGAGCGGCAGGCGCGCCGTGCGCACCATAATATTAGCGGGCGAGATGTCACGATGGACAAAGCCCTCGCCCACCAGGTTCATACGGCACAGCAAATCAAACAGATCGCGGCCCAGGCGCGCCGCCACAAGCGGCGACAAGCGCCCGGCATCGTCTACGGCGAGTCGTGAGCGCAGACGGGCGAGCGTCTCGCCCTCGACCCACTCCATGACAATCGCAGGCACACCATCGACCTCGCCCCATCCGTAGAGGCGGGGAAAGCCCTTAAGGCCCGAAAGGGCGCGGTGGCATTCGTATTCCTCGCGAAACGCCGCTTTGAACTTGGCAACCAGCGTCTCGTGAGCAGCGTCGTCGTCAAACTCATCGCGCGTCGGCAAAATGAGCTGCTTGAGCGCCACGGCCTCGCCCTGGGCGTTGACGGCACGCGTCACGCGGCCGATACCGCCACGGCGCATGGTAGTGTCGTCGGCAAAGAGCATCGAAAAGCGACGCACATAGGCAGGCAGCTCTTCCTGGCCGAGCGCGACAGCGGGCTCAAATCCGTCGACACGCGCCAGACGCAGGCCGACCATGGGATCGCAGCCGAGCGATTGGGCTGCAGTGGATGCAAGATCGGTCATCATAGGGCAAGCGCCGCCACATTGTTGTTGAAGTTACTGAGCGCGACATCGTCATCGCCGTAATGCCCGACCCATTGGCACAGGTTGGTATAGCAACCCCACAGATTGGCGTACTGCTGATACCACTTTGACTTGGGCGAGAATGTCTGGCGACCAAACTCGGCGCGGATGACAAACATCTCCCCGACCAAGCTGTCGCACGGCCTGGGATCCCCTGTAGAGTTGTAGGTCGAGACCACTTCATTGGCACGAGAAACGTAGCCGTCGAGCATGTTGTACTTGGTCACGAGCCAGCTGTGGATGCTCTCCTCCTCAGCAGCGGAAAGGCCACCGGAGTTTGCATCGTTGTCAGTGTTGCCGCCCGTCGAGCCGCCGTTTCCAGACCCGCCGGCAGAGGAACCCGACCCAGAGCCGCCGCCCGAACTCGACGAATCCGAGCCGGAGCCAGAAGTATCCGAGCTACCGGGCTTTCCGGACTGCTGGGCGTCCTGCTCCTTCTGTTGCTCGACCTTATTCACCGTTGCCGCCACGCTATTGTTGGACAACCGATCGATGATCTTGGTGTTGGTGAGCACGATGGTTTTGCCATTGGCAAGCGTGACTTCGTTGTCCGGGGCCTCGGCGTCGTCCGCGTCGTCAGTGCCAAACACAATATGCGCGACCACACTTGCCCAAGCATATCCAGTCGTGGTGCCCAGGTCACTTTTGACCTCATGCCCTACGCGCGTTTCGCGTGCGGCATGTGCCTGCATCATGGACGGCACGGTCATGCCATAGGCAGAAACACCAGCTATGACCAGCACCAGCGAGCACGACAGCAGCTCGTACGCCCGAGGCGCCAAACCCAGTCGGCGTCGCATGCGCACCGCGGCGCCGCGCTTTGTCTGAGTGCCACCGGGCCGCATACGTTCTCCTCCAACAAAAACACGCCGCTCGGGAGCGGCGCATTCATTCGAATCCATATTTGAGTGTATCAGCGAACCCAAAAGGTTGCGCAACGAATGGGCAAATTAAGGATGCGAGTGGAAGCATCCATGCGATAAGCGGATACAAAGCATCTTTGTTGCACAACAAACTTACAGTCGCACGGGGAAATTATGACTACCCCGTGCGTCGCGAGGAAAACATACGGCAGGAGCAGGCTCGCCACCTAGATCGCGCGGCGGGCCTCGATGGCGCGCCCAAGCGTGAGCTCGTCGGCATACTCCAAGTCGCCGCCCACGGGAAGGCCGCTCGCCAGGCGCGACACCTCAACGCCCAGCGGCTTGATGGTACGGGCCAGGTAGCTCGCCGTGGTCTCGCCCTCGATATTGGGGTTGGTGGCGATGATGACCTCGTGGATATCCTCGTGACCCAGGCGTGCCAGCAACTCGCGAATATGCAGCTGCTCGGGACCGATCTTGTCCATGGGGCTGATCACGCCACCCAGCACATGGTACAGGCCGTGGTAGCTGCCCGTGCGCTCGATCGCCTGGACATCGCGCGGCTCGCCCACCACGCATATGCGGGTGGTGTCGCGCATCGAGTCCTGGCAGATGGAGCACTCGTCGGCCGTGGCGTAGTTAAAGCAGCGGCTGCAAAAGTGGACCTCCTGTTTGACCTCCAGAATGGCCTCGGCCAGACGACGGGCCTCCTCGGCATCGGCCTCGAGCAGGTAATAGGCAATGCGCTGGGCCGACTTGGGACCAATGCCCGGCAGGCGGCCCAACTCATCGAGTAGTTTTTGCAGACTATGGTTGGCACTCATATATATGCGTGTCTTAGAACGGCATGCCCGGAATATTAAGGCCGCCGGTGATGGCGCCCATCTGCTTGTTGGCAAGCTCGTTAACACCGCGGACGGCCTCATTGACGGCAGCCATGATCATGTCCTGCAGCATATCGACGTCCTCGGGATCGAGCGCATCGGGATCGATGGTGAGGTTGACGAGCTCCATCTCGCCGTTGACGGTCACCTTGACCATGCCGCCGCCGGCAGAGGCGTCGACGGTCTGGGACTTGAGGTTCTCCTGCGCGGCGGCAAGCTGCTCCTGCATCTTGCGGGCCTGCTTCATCATCTGCTGCATGTTCATACCGGCCATGATGGCTCCTTTACGTGCGGCCGCACGCCAAGCTGCAAGGGCAGCCGGGGCGCGGCGGGACTTTCAAACTCAAAAATCGTACCACGGCGCGGGGCAAGTGAGCGGGGCGGTCGCGCTCCCTCAGTCGATATACATGTCCTCCAATACAAACCGCACGCAAAGATTATGCAAGGTCGAATTATGCAAGGTTGCATAATATCGCATACTCAATCTAGTAGAGCCGAATCCGGCATTTCATGTGTGCCACTAAACAGCTAAATGCCGAACCGCTGCTCGAGGCGGCGCACATGGCGGCAGGATATAATTTGGTTGCCATAAATAGCAATTTGGAGGTACCCCGTGAATGCCCCCGACGCGCTCCAAAACATCCGCTCAAAACACCCCGCTCTATATTTGGTTATCTATCTCTTTGCCGGCTGGGCATTGCTGGTTGTCGTCACCCACGCTATAGCCTTTGGAGCAGAACTGTTAGTAGCCAGCTCGGACCAGCCCACCGTCAAATGGGAAGCGACCGATGAGTGCACCGATGGAACCCGAACCATTTACTACAACAGCCCGTCCCTCTACCAAGAGTTCAAGGTCAAGATAAAGGACTCCAAGATTGTCGATACCGAACCAGGCGCTTTCTTGACAATCGGAGCAACCCTCAACGCCGAGCAAGTCGAGTACACGGACAGCCGCGCGACGTATCGTGTCGACCTCAGCACCCTGGGCCAACCGTCACGCATCTGCCTGCTCGAATGCGAGATACGCGGCACCACGCTCCACATGTCCGAAATACAGATGCGCCCAGGCAAAGAGCCCCAGAAGAGCTAGAGGCCATAAGTCCGGCAAGCGACTCTTAACAGTAAAACGACAGCCCACCGGTTGTTTCTTTCCAGCGTTTGCAAATCAGCGCATGGTTAGATGAAACAAACTGCATGATATCGCGTAAATCCCGAGCAGGAATATCGCCCTTGTTATGGGCCAGTTTGCATCCGCCGGAGCGGGTAAGCCATATCTTGGTCACCTCGGCGGTGGGGCGCTTGACCGCGATATGAACATGGACGGGCTCGCCGTTCTCCCCTGTCCAGAAAAAGATGATGTACGGCCCGAGTCGGAAAAAACTAGGCATAGACCCGTCCGCCTTCGTAAGCAAAACGCAAGATGAGCGGGGCATTGTTACGCACGAAATCATCGAGTTCTTTGAGGTCCGCTTCGCTAAAGCCCTCGCGTGACACCCAATTGAATGCCGGCAAGATGCACTCCGCCGTGTCAAAACCCCAATCGCGCGGGCGCTCCACAACAACCTTCACCGTGTTGTCCTCACGGACTTCGGAATACGAAACTTGCGTATCGTCCTCAAGGCGGACATATTCCCACATCATAAGCTCGCTCCGTTCAAAGACGTCTCTTCTTGAGCAGTATACCCGCCTGTACAGCTACTCCACCGGCTTGAAGATGGTGGACTGACCGAAGACGCTGCGGATGAGGGCTTTAGCCTCGTCCTCGGTCTGCGGGATGCTCGGGGCTGCGCCCTGATGGCCGAAGGGGCTGCCCGCACCGGGGTTGGACTCCCAGGGAGCTGCGGGAGCGTCCCCCTCTTTGGGGGCAGTTGCGGCGGGCTTGGGCGCGGGCGTCGCACCCGGCACGTCGAACGGAGGCAGATCGTCCCCGCTCGCATCGCCGGCAAAGCCGCCGACCATGGCGTCATCGTAGGGCACCTGCTCGGGTTCCCACGGCGCGGACTGCGCGGACGGCTGAGCCTTGGGAGCGGACGCGCGCTCGGGCGCGCGGGGCGCAGGCTCAGTCGGGAGCTTGCCCGTGGCGGGAGCGCCGGCAGGGTTGTCCGAGCGCAGCCAGGGGGCCTTGCCCAGGTCGGATGACTTGGGCGCAGGCGCAGCGGCAGGCTTGGGCGCGGGGACCGAAGCAGCCGATTTGGCCGCGGCTGGCTTAGGCGCCGACGGGGTCGATGCCGCTACCGGTGCCGCTTGCTGCTGCGGCGCGCTGGCGCTCGAGGATACAGGGGCCGCCGAGGACACGGGCTGCGGGTCCGCAGATGCCGCAGCCCGTGCAGATGGAGAATGCTCCTCATGTTGAGGAGCCGGCGTGCCACCTCCATCCAGGACGTAGTCGACGGTGCGACGACCGAAGACCGCGCAGACCGTCGGCAGGACCACCGACTGCGTATCGGCGCGACCGAGCATCTTGATGGCAAAGGTCGAGCCCGCGGGGAACGAGACCGTGAGCTTGGAGCCGTCGTCGGCCGTGGCGCGAGCGTTGAGCAAAAGCCCTGCGTAGGAGGCCTGACGAGCCTTGACGCGCTCGACAACCTCGGCCCATTTGCGCTGCAGCTCTCCGGCATCCTCGACCGCGGGGGTCTCGGCGGCACCGGCGGCAGCAACCTGGGCGGCGGTGTTGGGCTGGGGCTTAGGTGCCGGAGCGGTGGCAGGTGCGGGAGCCGGGGCAGCGGCGGGCTGGGGCGCGGACGCCGCAGGCTTGGACGCCGGTGCGGACGCAGCACGAGACGCCGGCTGAGCCGCCGGAGCGGCAGCACCACGGTCCCAAGGCATTCCGCCCTGATGCGCGGACGTAGCAGCGGGGGCAGTGGATGCCGCCGGAGCGGCAGCACGGGCGCCCGAAATGAGCGTCGGCTGCTGGGCAGCAGCGGGTACGGATGCTGCAGGCGCGGCGGCCTGAGCAGCAGCCACGCTCGCCGGCACGGCGCCGTTGGCAACCATGGCCTCCAGGCGTGCCACGCGCTCGGCCAATGCCTCAATCGTTATATCAGCCTCGGGGCGTGCCAGACGCGTGCAGGCAATCTCGAGCACCAGGCGCACGTCGCTCGCGCCCCTCATCTCCAGTGCGGCATCGTCGAGCACCGTCAGCACGCGGGCCAGGCGGTCGGCAGGATGCTCGCCAAAGGCAGCGGCCTCGGCAGCAAGCGCCTCGGCCTGCTCGGAGCCGCCCTCAAACAGCTCGGCGCGGGCACCGGCAACGCAGGCAACGTACACGTCACGCACATGCGCCACCAGGTCGCGCGTCAGCTCCAGCAGGTCGTTTCCTTCCTCGACCTGCGCACGAATCAGTCCATAGAGCTCGGCAACATCGCGATCGGCAATGGCGCGGGAAAACTCGCCCAGAATCTGGTCCGAAACCTCGCCTAAAAGCGAGCGGGCGTCATCCGCATGCACAGAACCGTTACCAAAGACGCTCAGCTGCTCCAGCGTGGACAATGCGTCGCGCATGCCACCCTTGGCATGGCGCGCCACGATAGCCAGCGCCTCGTCGTCGTAATCGAAGCCCTCCTGCTCGCACACGTATGCCAGGCGATGCTCAATATCCTCGTTACCGATGCGGTGGAAATCGAAGCGCTGGCAGCGCGAGAGGATGGTCTCCAGAATCTTTTGCGGGTCGGTGGTGCACAGTACAAAGATCACGTGCGCCGGCGGCTCCTCGAGTGTCTTGAGCAGCGCGTTGAACGCCGCCGTCGTGAGCATGTGGACCTCGTCGATGATATAGATCTTGTACTTGCCGCGCACCGGGGCAAAGTTGACGGAGTTGATGATCTCCTCGCGCACGTTGTCCACGCCGGTACGGCTTGCGGCATCGAGCTCGTAGACGTCCGGGTGGTTGCCCTCGGCGATAAGCTCGCACTCCTCGCAGGTACCGTCGGGCATGCAGCCACTCGCGCCCTCGGCGCGCGCCGTCTCGGCATTGCGGCAGAGCAGCGCCTTGGCAAGGATGCGCGCCATAGTAGTCTTGCCCGTGCCGCGCGGTCCGCAGAACAGGTAGGCGTGGGACAGGCGTCCCTCGGTAATGGCGTGCTCGAGCGTCGAGACGATATGCTGCTGGCCCACCACGGACTCGAAGGTGAGCGGGCGATACTTTCGGTACAACGATTCCATGGGTGCTCCCCCGGGTATACTGAGTCTTGTTGCCGCGACGGCCATGCGGTCGCACGGCATACTGCATCCATAATAACCCGTACGGCGAGCCCGCCGCGATAGGAGTCCAAAGAGCATGGCAGACGCAGAGAGCAACCTCGTTCCCTCCGAAGCAGCCGACCAGGTCGAGGTCGCGCTCGAGGCGCAGGCAGCGGCAGATGACGGCATTCTGTACCTCAACGAGTACCAGTACGAAAACGACCTGGTCACCGACTTCGCCCGTCTGGTCGCCTCGCCCAGGCGCCGTGGCTCCCTGTACGTCGCCGCCGCGATTGCCGCGCTCATCGGCATCGGCATGCTGGTGGCCGGCGGCAACTGGATCAAGTTTGGCGTCGTCCTGATCGTGTTCGGCGCCTTTTTGGCCTGGTGGAGCAAAAACCTGCACCACACCCTCGCCCGCGACTTTATCGACGCCGTCGAGGCCGACGAGTCCATGGGCGGCCGCTATCGCCGCGTCGCCGCCAACGAGGACGGCCTGATGGTTTGGGGCAAGAGCGGCAAGTCGCAGTTCTTCCCGTTTGAAAAGCTCGACCACGTACTCGACGGCGAGCGCATCTTTGTGGCCATGTTCGCCGACCAGGGCGTGACGATCCCCAAGGACACCTTTGTTCGCGGCGATGCCGAGCAGTTTGGCTCCTTCCTCAAGGCGCGCATCAACAAAAAACTCCGCATCGAAACCAAGCGCAAGAAGATGAAGGCAGAAAAGGCCGCTGCCGAAGCCAAACAGGGCGACAAACCCCAGGAGACCAAGGGCAAGCAGCGCAAGCAGAAGAAGAACAAGAAGAAGCGCTAAGGCCAAGTCAGACAGGCAGCCTCGCATCCCGCTATCCTCCCCATGCGCCCGAGCGTGCTACACTAGCAGCATCTATGCCACCGCGAATGGCTCGGCCCCGCGCCCGCCGCTCGCAAACGAACTTTAAACGCACAAGGGTTGGCCATGCCGCTTTTCTCGCAACATACCGCCCGGTTCTCGCCGGACGTTCCTTTGGAGGGCACCAGCTCTCGCGAGCTGCTCAAGCGGTACCAGCCGCTCGAGACACTTGCGACCGGCGGTTTTGGCTCCATCGAGATTTGCCGCGACACGCACCTGCGCCGCCGCGTCGCCATTAAGCGCATCCCCCTTATCAACGGTGCCGGCATGCCCGCCAGCGACATCATGGATGTCCTGCGCGAGGCGCACACTGCCGCCATGCTTCAACATCCCAATATCGTGCAGGTCATCGACTTTACGCACGACACCGCCTATGCCTACCTGGTTATGGAATATGTCGATGGCATGTCGTTGGCCGAGTTTTTGCATCGCGTGGACGGCCACTCGCTCACCTTTGACGAGGCCGCGGCCATTGCCGATGCCCTGGGCCAGGCGCTCACCTTCGCCCACAGTAATGGCGTACTCCACCTGGACATTAAGCCCGCCAACGTGCTCATCGACCACTCGGGCAATGTAAAGCTCACCGACTTTGGCATGGCGCGACTGTCGTCCGCCGGTGGCTTTGGCGGCTCGCGCGGCGGCACCATCGGCTACATGCCGCCCGAGCAGCTCGATATCGAGACCGGCACGGTCGACGAACGCGCCGATGTCTTTGCCCTTGCCTGCGTTATCTATGAGGGCTTGTGCGGCAGCGCTCCCTTTATGGCGGCCACGCCCGCCAACTCGCTCGACCGCATCATCGGCGGCGCCACCTATCCCAGCGAGCTGATACCACACTTTCCCCCGGGAGCCGAGGCCGCGCTCATGAGCGCGCTCTCCCCCATGCCGCAGGACCGCCCCAACAGCATCGAGGCATTTTGCGACCAACTCCTTGCCGGTCTGGGCAGCGTGCGCGAGGGCCGTCGCAGTCTGGAGCAAATGGTTGGCGAGCTTTCGGATGACGAGCAGGAGCTCGACGATATCGAGCCGTCGTACTACGAGGACGACGCCATCGAGGTCGACCCCGCGCTCGGCTGGGCGGGCATGCGCTGGAGCCATGCGCGCGGCTACACCATGCACGCTATCTCGGCGCTAACGTGCGGCACCTTTAGCTTTTTGCTGATGCAAACGGCCGGGGTCGCGGCGCTTCCCGGCCTGGTCATTGCGGCTATCGCGATCGGAGCGGCGGCTGGCCTGGCCCCCCAGATCGGTTCGGCCATCTCGGCTGTGGGCTTTTTGGTGCTCATGGCCAACGCCACCATGCAGGCGCAGGGCATCCTGTCGATGTTGCCCGTCGCGGTGATCTTTGCCGCTGCCATATCCGGTTGGTGGATCGCCTGGGGTCGCACCGAGGCTGCCGCGAGCGCCGCGCTCACCTGTGCACTCGCGCTTGGCTGTCTGACTGGCAATACCTTCCTGGCAGCTGGGGTCGCCGCCGGCGTCGCGTCATTTTGGCTCGGCCCGGCAAGCGCCGCCGCGGCAACGGGCATGGGCGTGCTTTTTGCCCGTCTGGCCACGGTCGCGCTTTCAGCCGGAGGCGTGCTGGGGCTCGGTAACGTTGCCGCAGCGCTGGAAGACCCGCTCCTTTGGGCTGCCTTTGTGCTGGTCGCGACAACTGCCGCAGCGTCATCTGCGCTGCTCAATGCCCATGCCAAGCGTGCCGACCAGGGCTCAAACCTTGCCGCAATCGCCGCCATCGCCGTCACCGGCATCGGCTGCGCAGCGGCATCCTGTCTTGCACACCATATGGAAATTGCCAGCCTTGCAGCCGCGGTCGCCGCCAAGGCGGCAGTTGCGGGAACCCTATCCTCTATAATCGTTGGGATATGCCTATATTTGCTCGGATACCAAAGAACCTATACGGAGAGTGATCTTTCGTGAACTTCCTGAACATCTTCGAGGACCACGTGGCCGGCATCTTCGGTGCCACCCGTGCCCCGTTCTCCTTTAAGAAGCTTGCCAAGCAGGCCGCTCGCGACATGGAGGATCAGACTCTGGTGATTAACGGCGTCAACACGGCGCCGGCACTCTATACCATCCTGATCGCCGCCGACGACGATCCCATGCTCGCCCCGTTCTACCCCGAGCTTTCGCGCGAGGTCCGCGAGTTCGTGAAAGCGCAGGCCGAAAAGCGCCGCTATGTCTTTGTCGGCGAGCCCCTCGTGCGCTTTATGATCGATCCGCAGCTGCGCGCCGGCAAGTTCTCGGTCTTTGCCGAGAACGTCGATGCCCCCACGCTCGGCCGCCTGTACGAAGAAGAGCGCGCCTATCAAAACGGCCTGGGCCAGAACAACTCCGCGGCAAGCCGTGCCGCCAGCGCCCCGCGCGCCGGCCAGCAGCAGTTTGCTGCCCCGCAGCAGCAGCGCCCCGCCGCCATGCCCCAGCAGCAGCCGACGCCTCGCGCCGCCGCTCCCGACCCGCTTGCCGTGGCAGACCCCTTCGCGCCTAGCGTCCCCGACCCCGCTGCCGCACCCATCCCGGTGCCGCAGACCGTCTCGCGCGACGCGCTTGCCGGCATGGGCGGAGCCGCCGCGACCGGTGCCGCCGTGGGCCTAGGCGCCGCAGCCGGCATCGCCTCCAACATGGCGAGCACTCGCGCCCCGCAGCGCCCGCTCGCCCAGCTCGTCGACGTCGTGAGCGGCGAGAGCCATAGCATCACCTCCGCACAGGTGACCATCGGTCGCGAGCGCTCAGTTTCCGACATTGCCCTGCGCGACCCCAACGTGTCGCGCCGCCACGCCCAGCTCACCTTTACGGGCTCGGATTGGTCGATCGAGGACCTCAATTCCACCAACGGCACGCTCGTCAACAACCGCCGCATTACGCGCTGCCCGCTGCGCAACGGCGATCTGCTGACGTTTGGCCTGAGCACCTTTGAATTTAGGGGATAGTCGCTTATGAACATCGATATCGTCCTTTTTGCAGGCCGCATCGTCCTGGTCGCCCTGCTCTATATCTTCCTGTTCGCCGTCATGAAGACCGGCGTGGGGCTTGTGCGCGGACAGCGCCGCGACTCGGCTATCTGGACGATCGATGTGGACAAGGGTCCGCGCGGTATCCGCGGCATCCACGTAGATATGCTCGGCCCCGTCATCGTCGGTCGCTCGCCATCTTCGGACATCTGCATCAACGAACCATTCGTCTCGGCCTCGCATGCGCGCTTTTCGCTGCAGGGCCCGGCGCTCATCATCGAGGACCTCAACTCGCTTAACGGCACGCTCGTCAACGGCCGCCAGCTTGTGGAGCCCGCAACGCTGCGCGAGGGCGACGAAGTCCAGATCGGCGATGTGGTCATGAAGGTGAACCGTCGATGATCGACGAGGAGAACAAGTCCGCGACTATGACCGAGGCACCGGCTGCCGCCACAGCTGCGCCGGCCCACGCCGCTCCGGCGGGCTCCGCACCCGTGGAACCCGAGGACACCGTGTTCTCCCTGCCTCTTTCGCATGTAACGCATGATATTTCGGATCTCGCCGATAACGAGGACGAAGAGGATGCCGTAGCGGCGCCCATCGGCGCACATGCTGCGGAACAGCCCACAGCGCCCGAAGCAACCTCGGCGCCAGCTCACTTTGCAGAGCCCGTCGCCGCGGCAATCAACGAGAGCGCTGCGGTGTTTGCGGCACCCGAGCCCGCCGCGCCGGCGTTTCCCATAGCTCCGGCATCCGAAGTTGCGCCCGTGTCTACGCCGGCGCCCGAAGCGGGGCCATCCCCCGAGGACGGCCCTGCACCCAAGACCCCGCAGCCTGCGCCCGCAAGCGAGTCCGATGCCGTGGCCGAGCCCGCCGCCCAGTCGCAAAGCATGCCCGCGCCGTCGCACTTTGCGACGCCCGAGCCTATAGACGTCAGCCCGCAAGACGACGAGTCGACCGCCCGCGTGTCCGAGGAGCCCGGCTCCCCGGACACCGGCGATTCCGAATCAAACGCCGAGACCGACACCGTCTCTCCCGGTGACACAGCCGAGATCGACGTTGCCGCCGTTGAGGCCAAGCTCAAAGACCCCGGCTCGACCATGAGCTTTGAGCCCCTGACCGAGGAGCGCATCGAGACCGACTCGACCTATGATGCCGGCACCACCACGCAACTCATGTGGGGCGCCCGCTCCGACGTTGGCTGCGTACGCCCGCACAATGAGGATTCCTACCTGGTGCAGTCGCCGCTCTTTTGCGTATGCGACGGCATGGGCGGTCACGCCGCCGGCGAGGTAGCCTCTTCCATCGCCGTCGAGACTATTGCCAAGACGGCCCCGCAGTCCGCCGACGCAGCACGCCTGGCCGCAGCCGTCGAGGCAGCCAACGCCGCCGTAATCGAGGCGGCCCTGAACGGCCTGGGCAAGCCCGGCATGGGCTGCACAGCCACTTGCGCCTATATCGAAAACGACACGCTCGCCATCGCCCACGTGGGTGACTCTCGCGCCTACCTGCTCCACGAGGGCACGCTCATCCGCGTGACCCGCGACCACTCCTACGTGGAGGAGCTCGTGGACGCCGGCGAGATTACGGCAGACGAGGCTCGCGTCCACCCCAACCGTTCGGTCATCACCCGTGCGCTGGGCTCGGACCCCGCCATGTATGCCGACCACTTCACTCTGCATATCGAGGAAGGCGACCGCCTGATCCTGTGCTCCGACGGCCTTTCGAGCATGATTCCCGATAGCGATATCGAGAACATCGCCACGCAGTCCTCAACCGCGCAAATCTGCGTCGACAACCTAGTGGACGCGGCGCTTGCCGCCGGCGGCCACGACAACGTGACCGTAGTAGTCGTTGACCTGGTTGACGATGGCGTTATGCGCGAGGCGCAACGCGTGCGTCGCCGCAACGTCACCATCGGCGTCGTCTTGGGTCTCGTCTTGGTGTTGGCGGCTGCCATCTGGGCATACGCAGGCGTTACCGGCTCGTACTACCTGGGAACCTACCAGGGCAATGTCGCAGTCTGGCGCGGCATACCCGGCAAGCCGCTCGGACTCAAGCTCCACTGGCTCGAGAGCGAAACCAGCATTAAGCTGTCCGACCTGCCCGAAGACACGCAAAACCGCCTCAAGGCGGGCATTCCGCAAACAAGTGTCGACGATGCGCAGGACACGATATCCAAGTACCGCCACCAGATCGACGAGGAGCAAACCCGCCAGGTGATCGACGCGCAAACGATTCGCGACAACACCAATCAGGGATCGACCTCCGAATCAGATTCTGAGAAAACCGCCGAACAGTCCGCCGAGGCCGAAGCCTCCGATAAGAATTAGAAAGGGAGTGCCGCTTATGAGTCGCCGCAACACCGAGCTGCTCTTGCTCATCGCCTCGGCGTTCCCCGTCATCCTGCTGTATGCGATGTACGTCCTCACCGCGGGCGCTGCCATCTCCTTTGAAACGCTCGCCGTACCGATCGGCCTCTTTGCCGCCTTTGCCGCGGCCCACATTGCCGTGCGCATCTTGGCGCCCGGCGCCGACCCCGCCATCCTGCCCATTGTCTTTGTGCTTTCGGGCATCGGCATCACGTTCGTGACGCGTCTCGCCCCCGCTCTCGCCATCTCACAGCTCATCATCCTGTTTGTCTCGGTGGCCCTGATGGTGGGAACGCTCGCACTGGTCAAAAACCTCGACGTAGTCATGCGCTACAAGTACACCTTTGGCATTATCGGCATCATCCTGCTGATGCTGCCCATCTTTATCGGCACAACGATCTCGGGCTCCAAGCTGTGGATTCGCATCGCGGGCTTTACCATCCAGCCCGGCGAGTTCGCCAAGGTCTTTATCGTGCTGTTCCTGGCCGGGTACCTGGCCGAGAACCGCGAGCTGCTCTCCATCTCCAACCGCAAGATCCTGGGCTTTAAGATCCCTCGCCTGCGACTGCTGCTGCCGCTGTTTGCCGTGTGGGGTGTGTGCCTGCTCGTCGTCGTCTTCGAACGCGATCTGGGTTCGGCCGTGCTGTTCTACACCATCTTCTTGCTGATGCTCTACGTTGCCACGGGGCGCTTTTCGTATGTCGTTATCGGCCTTGCGCTCTTAGCCGTCGGAGCCGTGGGCGCCTACAAGTTCCTATCGCACGTTCAGGTGCGTTTCCAGGTTTGGGTCGATCCGTTTAAGGACGCCCAGGGCCAGGGCTACCAGATCGTCCAGTCGCTCTTCTCGCTTGCCGATGGCGGCCTGGTCGGTGTTGGCATCGGCAACGGCATGGCCAACAACATCCCTGTCGTCGAGTCCGACTTTATCTTCTCGGCTATCGGCGAGGAGATGGGCCTTTTGGGCGGCGGCGCCGTGCTCATCCTGTTTATGCTCTTTGCCGTGCGTGGCCTCACCACGGCTGCCCGCGCTAAATCCGACCTCGCTGCCTTTAGCGCCACGGGCCTTACGGCCGCCATCAGCTTCCAGGCCTTCTTGATCGTTGGCGGCGTAACCCGCCTGATCCCGCTGACCGGCGTCACCCTGCCCTTTATGAGCCAGGGCGGCTCCTCTCTGCTGGCGAGCTTTATCATCGTCGCGCTCCTGCTGCGCGCCGGTGACGAGGCGACCGGACGCGAGGCCGAGCTTACCGGCACCGGCACCATGGCCGCCATCACCGATGATCAGGTCGCATCTGCCGCCGCCCCGACGGGCACGCGCTTTGCCACCTCGTCTTCCTACGGCAGCGGCAGCCATTCCGTCGGCTCGCGAATGCGCCGTCGCCTGCTCGACACGCCTGAATCCGGTGTGCTCGGCCGCGTTGCGCTCGCCAACCGTCTAACCCGTGCGGTGCTCGCCTTTACGGCGCTGTTCGCCATCCTTATCGGCAACCTCACCTATGTCCAGGTCATTAAGGCCAAGGACTATCAGGACATGCCGACCAACAACCACACCATCGCCCGCTCCAAGTACATCCAGCGCGGCTCCATCATCACGTCCGACGGCGTGACGCTGGCCGAGTCGCTGCAGCAGGAGGACGGCACCTACGTACGCTCCTACCCCAACGGTAACCTGGCAGCGCACGTGGTTGGCTACGTGAGCCAGCAGTATGGCACCACCGCCATCGAGAGCGTCATGAACGACACGCTCACCGGTTCTAAGGACTACTCCAGCTGGAACAACGCCATCGCGTCGCTCGCGGGCCAGACCCAGCCGGGCAACACCGCCAAGCTCACCATCGACTCGCGCATCCAGACGGCTGCTGAGCAGGCGCTCAAGGGCTTTAAGGGTGCTGTAGTGGTCATCGACCCGCGTACCGGCGCGGTGCTCGCATGTGCCAGCTCGCCCACCTACGACAACACCAACATCGACGCCCTGCTGCAGGCGGGCGGCGGCGAGGACGGCTCTATGTACAATCGCGCCATGGACGCGCTGTACACGCCGGGCTCCACGTTTAAGGTCGTTACGCTTTCCGCGGCACTCGAGACCGGTACCGCCAGCCTTACCAGCACCTACCAGGCGCCCGGCTCCATGGACATCGGCAACGCACCGGTCACCAACTATGCCAACGAGAGCTACGGCACCATCAGCCTGCAGCAGGCCTTTGCCGTGTCCTCCAACGTCGTCTTTGGCCAGGTGGCAACCGAAGTTGGCGCAAACACGCTCGTGCAGTTTGCCAACGCCTTTGGCTACGGCCAAAAGCTCGGCCAGGACCTGACCTCCACGGCCTCCATCATGGCCGACCCGTCGCTCATGACCGAGTGGGAGACCGCCTGGGCCGGCGCCGGCCAGCCTGTCGGCATGGACCACACGCCCGGGCCGCAGACCACCGTCATGCAAAACGCCGTGATTGCCGCCGCCATCGCTAACAGCGGCGTGGTCATGGACCCGTACTTTGTAGCCCAGGTACTCGCCCCGGACGGAACCGTGGTCAAGACCACGCAGTCCCGCTCGCTGGGTCAGGCCGTCAGCTCCGCCACGGCCGACCAGGTCAAGCAGGCCATGCTTGACGTCGTCCAGTCCGGTACCGGCACCGATGCCCAGGTCCCCGGCGTCAAGGTCGCCGGCAAGACCGGCTCGGCCGAGACCGGCGGCACCAACGTCAACTCGATGTTCGTTGGCTTTGCACCTTACGATTCACCCACGGTCGCCATCTCGGTGGCCTTGGAGGATTACGACAAACACGACGTCAAGGCGGCCAAGATTGCCGGCATCGTCCTGACCGCGGCGCTCGCCGCACAGGGAGCGTGATGCCCATGATCGAATCTGACACCCGAGGCGCGCCGCGGCCGAAGAGCTAGCGGCAACGCGCCACACGGCCCCAGCGGCCACATCGTAGGTACTACACACATCGTTGAGCGAATAGTTATGTTAGGAGCAGGAATGGAACAGAGGGTCCTCGGGGGAAGATACCTCCTCAAGGATAAGGTGGGGACAGGCGGCATGGCGACCGTCTACCGTGCACAGGACCAGGTCCTCGACCGCACGGTTGCTGTCAAGATCATGCTGCCGCAGTATGCTGGCGACGCAACCTTCGCCGCACGCTTTAAGCAGGAGGCCCAGGCAGCAGCCGGTCTCTCCTCCCCCTATATCGTGGGCGTCTACGATTGGGGCAAGGACGGCGACACCTATTACATCGTCATGGAGTACCTGCGCGGTACCGACCTTAAGAGCGGCATCAAGAGCCACGGCGCCCTCGACCCCAAGAAGGTCGCCCAGATCGGCTCGCAGATCAGCTCTGCACTTTCGGTCGCCCACAAGCACGAGATCATCCACCGCGACATTAAGCCGCAGAACATCATGGTGCTGCCCGACGGCAACATCAAGGTGATGGACTTTGGCATCGCGCGCGCCAAGAACAGCCACCTCACGCAAGACAACAACGTGCTGGGAACCGCCCACTACGTCAGCCCCGAGCAGACCCGTGGTCAGGACCTCGGCCCCACCTCGGATATCTACTCGCTGGGCGTCGTGATGTATGAGTGCGCCACCGGCCGCGTGCCCTTTGACGGTGATGACGCCATCTCGGTCGCACTCAAGCAGGTCAATGAGCTACCTATTCCGCCGAGCCAGATCAACTCCGGTGTCGACGCCGACCTTGAGCGCATCATCCTCAAGTGCATGGAGAAGGACCCGGCAAACCGCTTCCAGACCGCCGACGAGCTGCGTCAGGTGCTCAACAGCTACCTGTCCGGTCGTGCCGTCAACATTTCGGAGCCCACGCGCATCATCGGTGCCCCCGGCGAGCTGGGCGCCACCAAGACCCGCGAGCTTTCCGACCAGACGCGCGCCATGGTGCGTCCCGTCTCGGGCGTGAGCGGCCAGAATACCGCCCGTAGCTCGGTTTCGGGCTCCACCGGCTCCTACGAGGTCGAAAAGCCCAAATCCAACAAGAACAAGATCATCGCCGCCGTGGTGGCAGCCGTTGCCGTCATCGGCATCATGGTGGCGTTTGCCACAGGACTCTTTGGCGGCGAGCAGGTCACCGTGCCCGATGTGCTGGGCAAGGACCAGCAGACTGCCGTCGAGCTGATCAAGGAAGCCGGCCTCGAGGTCGGCACCATCGACCAAAGCTACAACGACGATGTCGACGAGGGCAAGGTCGCCGAGCAGACGCCCAACGGCAACACCAAGAAGGCCAAGGGCACCAAGGTGAACCTGGTAATCTCCAAGGGCCCCAAGCCCTCCGAGAAGGTTGAGGTTCCCCTGCTTGTCGGCCTGACCAAGGACCAGGCAGAAGCCGCGCTGGCAAGCGTTGGCCTGAAGGGCAACGCCTCCGAGGAGGCCAACGAGGCCGATGAGGGCCAGGTCTTTGAGCAGGGCACCGAAGCCGGTAAGGAAGTCGAGAAGGGCACGACCATCTCGTACAAGGTCTCGGGCGGCCCGGATACCACGTCCGTCCCCGACCTGACCGATATGACCGAGGCCCAGGCGCGCAACGCCCTCGATATGGCAGGCTTTGGCGTCGACGTGAGCTACCAAGAGAACGACTCGGTTACCGAGGGCACCGTGATCAGCTGGAACCCCAGCGGCAAGCAGAAGCCCGGCGCCACGATTACCGTCGTCATTGCCAAGAAGTCCGGCAAGGCCAGCGTTCCGGGCAACCTGTACGGCAAGAGCATCTCCGCCGCCGTCACCGCGCTCAACAACGCCGGGTTCTACAACATCGCGTTCTGCGACCAGAACGGCAACCCCGTGAGCGGCAACGAAAACGCCACCGTTACGGGCGTCTCCCCCACCGGCAAGCAGTCCACCGACAACACGATTACGCTGACGGTTTCGATTTCTGGCTCTGGTACTGATTCAGGCGACGATTCCGGTACGACCAACTAGTCATCAAGACGTTGCCCACAGCGGCTGATGACGCAAATACATTCGCTCAATTGCGCCCGTTTGCTCCCCCTGCAAACGGGCGCTTTCTTCATCTGAAGTAGCGAAAACCACGGCATACCTTTAAACCAGAAGAGCCCGGCACCGTGGTGGTACCGGGCTCGGCAAATCTCTGGTGCCCCCGGGCGGATTCGAAAACTCCCCCCGCGGGAAAATTGGTGACGCGGGTGTCGGCGGTCCAAATCCGCCGGCAGCTCCCACAAACCAGAAACGGCGCCGCTCTCGCGACGCCGTCATAATCTTCTGGTGCCCCCGGGCGGATTCGAACCGTCGACACCCGCTTTAGGAGAGCGGTGCTCTATCCCCTGAGCTACGGAGGC
>CAKUON010000003.1 GCA_934668875.1 uncultured Collinsella sp. | reverse complement strand
AAAGAATGTGCCCGGGCGCTCAGGTTCACCGTTAGCGTTGGCAACATATGAGATGGGCCAGACCCTTGCCGCGCGCCGATTACGCGAGAGGTGTCGGGCTCCATGTTTATTCCACCTGCTTGTTATCAACCAGCTTCGTTAAACGTTAGACATTAAAGATGTCAGACGTCGAACCTGCGCCAAAGACGCAGCTGGGGCTACTAGTTGCCTACAATCGCTCGCGAAGCTCGCCTGTTCGTGCGTGAATATCTGACAGCTCCGTCAGACATTGTCGGACATTTGATTGTTCGACAAATGCGCACGTGGTCGCGTTCGCAAAGATTACTGAACGGTCGATGGGTGCGTTGAGACCGGAGCAAACGGCGGATGCCAGAAAAATGGCCTCACAGAATCGCACCCATGGTTGATAAAATTGACCGCCCTGGCGCAAATACCCGGGCGGTCAATTCATCCCCTCGTTCGCGATCCTGTTGGGTTTTGGGGCTTTGACATGTTGTTGACGGATGGATCAGCCGTACAGCTTGATCTCCCCGGGTTCCATGTGGTCGTCCCCCAATAAGACGTCCCTGATGTAGCTCTGCGGCAGGAACTCGACGGGCAGCACTGGGTCGTCGACGTAGCCGGGCACGGGGAGTAGGCGTGGCCTTTGGATATAGCGTGGCCGCCTGCCGGCGGTCGGACTGCCACTTCAGTCAAAAGCTCAGGCGCGCGCATTAAAATAATGGATATATCGCTTGATAGGCTTTTGACCAAGCATGAACATCGCAGGTAAATCCGTGTACCAATTTTTGGTATACGAATTTACCTGCGGTTTGCTGAAAGCTCTGACATGCGCTGTCGACTTCATTAAAATCGATTGCCGATCAAGTCTTCCTATATATGCGAGCCCTGAGAAACTGCGCTGTGAACCTGAGACTGCTATCGATCGGCCCGGTGCACCGGGCCGCTGTCCTCGAGCCGGCATCAGCTTGCCGGTCTCAAAACGTATACTTGATTTAAGGCGGAGTGGAATGTGGGCGCGCAAGGAGATGCGGAATCGATGAGAGCCTCAAAAAAATTACTGCAGTGTTATCATCTTTCATCCTTTCTATTCTTCCATTTCTGATTCTATGGGCGGCTTGGTCAGTCCTCCCTGATACAATTCCCGCTCATTGGAGTGGGGGCGTGGTTGATCGATGGGGTAATAAGCTTGAATTGCTGGTTGTTCCGCTGTTTTCTCTGATTGGTTCTATTGCAATTTCTGCGTACCTTATTGTTTCCACGCGGCGAAGAGAGTTCGCGGATTTCTCTGTTCGAATGCGACGGGACTTTGTTGCGTGCTATATTTCCAGTCTTCTTTTATCGACAACCTGCTCAGTGATAATTGCCGTTTGGGTTCAGTTGATTCTTACGCAAAGCACTGCGGTTGATGGGGGGCTTGGACTATCGATCCTGTATTCCCTTCCCGGGCTATATGTGATCTTGTGCGCTTTGCCGCCTTTTTATGCGAGCGGCGAGAGCAAAAAGGCAGAGCGCCTGATAACAGTTCTTATTGGCGGCGCGGAGATTGTTCTTTGTGGAATAGTGCTTGAAGGTTCGGCTGCCTCTTATGCGATGATTGGACTGATGATTCTGTTCTGTGCGTTTGAGATTGTGTCACTGGTAAGGGATAGCCGGTCCTTATGAGTTGAATTACGCGCGTGCGGATATAAAGGGTGGCATGTTAAATTTGTTGAAAACTCTGACATGCGCTGCCGACTTCATTAAAATCGATTGCCAATCAAGTCTTCCTATATATGCGAGCCCTGAGAAGCTGCGCTGTGAACCTGAGACCGCTATCGATCGGCCCGGTGCACCGGGCCGCTGTCCTCGAGCCGGCATCAGCTTGCCGGTCTCAAAACGTATGCCGTCCGGTACGACCAACAGCCGAGTCTTGCGCCCAGTTCGAGCAGCGCCAGAGCCCCGTGCCGGAACCCACGCAGCCGATGGCAGGGGAATTCAGCCGCGGCCATCGAGGAGCCGACCCAGGGACGGCGCCCCCAGTCCTCGAAAGATTTCCACCGCCCCCTACAGGCCTGGATTGATTTAACAGTTGATTTAATCCGGCTGAACAAGCCGAGCATGGGCCGGTTGACAAAATGTAAGGTAAAATAGCAGATACGACCGTACGCCGGTGCGGGGTTCGGGTGATGTGATAGAAAGTAATACACGTATTACATCTAACCGGGAGGTGCATCATGGCAACCGCCACCGCAGCCCTGAGAACCCCCGAGGACCTCGCGAACAGGTACGACCGCCTGGCGAAGTCGACGGGCCGCACGAAAACCTTCTACATGACGGAGGCGCTTGCCGCAGAGATAGGCAGGCTCGAATACGAGTACGGCCTCATGAATTATCCGGGAAGCGTTTGGTTGCGAGGTATGCCAGTGTGCGGGGCCTGATTCGTCAGGCCCCGCACAGGGGGACCGCGATGGTGGCCACCGCACCGCCCGAGGGGCCGTTGGCGAGCGAGACGGAGCCCCCGTGGGCGCTCGCGGCCTCGGAGGCGACGTGGAGGCCGAGCCCGTAGTGGCGGCCTCCGTCACGCGAGGAGCGGGAGGAGTCGTCTGTGAAGAGGCGCTCGCAGCCGCGTTCGAGGGCGGCGGGAGAAAAGCCCGGTCCGTCGTCGGCAACCTCGATGACGAGGTGCCCGCCCGCGACGTCACAGGAGACAGCCACGCGCGAGCGTGCGTGCTCGGCGGCATTGGCCACGAGGTTTGCGGCGGCTCGCGCCAGGGCGGTTCTGTCGAGCGGGGCCTCGGGCGCGCCCGCGATAGCGGGGCCCGTGGCAGCGTCGAGCGCCACGCCTCGCGCCCGGGCGATCTGGGCGGCCTCGGCGACAACCTGCTCGCAGAGCTCGGCCGGCCGCATGGGGGCCCTCTCCGCCCCGCCGGACCCGCGCGAGGCCTCGATGAGCAGGCGCACATAGCCGTCGAGCCTTTCGACACTGCCGGCTATGTCGCGCGCGGCGGCCGAGAGGTCGCTGTCATTCTCGTCTTCCAGCTCCTCCGCCACGAAGTCGGCGTTGGCGCGCAGCACGGTAAGCGGCGTCTTGAGGTCGTGGGCGAGTGACGCCATCTGCTCGCGCTGCCCCCGCTCCGCGGCCCAGCGGGCCTCGAGCGACTCGGCGAGGGAGGCTCGCATGGCGTCCATCGCTGCGAGGACGTCGTTCACCTCGCGCACATTGGTGCTGCCGACCGCGAAGTCGAGCTCTCCCGCGCCAACGCGCCCCGCCGCCTCCGCGAGCGGCGCCATCTTGCGCGAGATCACGCGGCTCGCACGGCGCGCCACGAGCGCGAGCGCGAGCGCGCTTCCCGCAGCGGCGCCGAAGAGCATGAGGTTCTGCGGGTTGGGAAGCAGGCCGGCGAGGTCGCGGGAGACCCACTGCGGCAGGTACTCGCTGACGAGTGCGCAGGCCCCGCCGCCCTTGAGCGGGAACGCGGCGTAGGTGAGGCCCGAGCCCCCGCCCTCGATCTCCACTGTGCCCGGATCCGCGGCGAGTGCCGCACGGGCCATTTCCGTCGCGTCCTCGAGCTGCGTGCTCTCGAGGTCTGTCATCAGCACGCATCCGTCCTTGTTCAGGATGAGGTAGCGGTACGCGGTCGGCACGTCCTGCTGTCCGCAGACGCCGTCGCGTGCCAGGCTCTCCGCGACCTCGCGCGCATTGGCCGGCCCCCAGCTTGCCTCGTAGACGAAGCCCGCGTTGATCGCTGCGGAGAGCGCCATGAACGAGGCGAGCCACGCCGTGGCGACCGCCGCGAACGCGTAGGCGAAGTAGCGCGCGATGACGAAGGAGAGCGGCATGCCCCCGCGACCTCGCGCCCCGGTCCTTAGAGCTGCCACTTGTACCCCATCCCCCAGACGGTCGCGATCGGATCGGCGCCGGCCTCGGAGAGTTTCCTCCGGGCGCGGCTGACCTGCATGGATATGGCCGCGTCGTCGGCGTCGCTCTCCCAGCCGAGCACCGCCTCGCGGATCTGCGCGCGGCTCATGACCTGCCCGGGGTGGCGGGCGAGGTACTCGCAGATGGCGTACTCGGTGGGCGTGAGCGGCACGGCCTTGTCGCCCACGGCGAGGCCGCGCGCCCCGAGGTCGATCCGCACCTCCCCGAAGGAGAGGGCGTGCGAGCGCGGCCGGCGCTCACGGCGTAGATGGGCCGCGACCTTGGCGCGCAGTTCCGCGGCCCCGAAGGGCTTGCGGACGTAGTCGTCGGCGCCCAGGCCATAGGCGGCCACGGCATCCTCCTCGGCCACACGCGCGGTCAGGAAGACGATGGGGCCGTCGAAGTCCGGGCGGATCTGCCGCACGAGCTCGAAGCCGTCGAGCCCCGGCATCATGACGTCGCAGAGCACGAGGTCGAAGCGCGAGAGGTCCATCCCCGGGACCGCCGTCGGGTCCGCCGCCCTGACGACCTCATGGCCGTCACGGCCGAGGATGCGCGCGAGCACGTCGAGGATTGCCCGTTCATCATCCACTGCCAGTATCCTCGCCATGTTAGACCTCCTGAAACTCTCGTCGGAATTGTACTAGCGCCGCACTCAGCGGTCCAGAGCCCTGCGCGCAGCCGAGGGTGCCTCGGCCGCGTCGCACGCGTGGTAGCGCGCACCCGAGTCGCCGCGCGCCTCGATCTCGAGCCAGCCCTCGCCGTCCGACTCCCGCCCGAAGAAGATGAGTTGGAGCTCTCGGACATTGCCTCCGTCGTCCGCCGCGTCCACAAGGTAGACGTAGTTTGCCCCCGCCCCGGTGGCGTCGGCGTAGGAGCTCGCGTGGCTGCCGGGCTCGGGCGCGGGCGCCCACATGGCGATCTCAGGTTGGGCAGCACGCGGTCGGCGATCGAGCGCAGCGCCGACCCCCAGCCGGCGTCGAGCAGGGCATTCCCACCCAGAAGGAGCGCTGCGGAGAGGAGGGCGAGCATGGCGGCGAGCGGCCTCCTACGCATCTGCCCTCCCGTCCTCGAAGCGGCAGAACCAGGCGAGAAGAACGGCGTCGGCTGCCAGGGTGAGCACGAGGCCAGCGAGCGCAGTCGTGAGGAGTGGGCCCGCCGCGCGTGCGGCGTCGATGAAGGCCTCCACCCCGAGCGACCCCAGGCGCGCGGGCCAGGCGAGCGGCACCCAGCTCAGGGGCGTCGCCAGGGCACCGGTGAGCTCGCCGGTCATGAGACCGTGCGCAAGTCCGCCCACTGAGAAGAACGCGAGGAGCATCCCCGCCGCGCCGGCGCCGATGACGGCGTTGCGGCCGAGGCGCAGGGCCACGCCGAGCCCTAGCGCGTAGAGGGGCAGGCTGCCCAGCACGATGCCCGCCCAGGCGGCCGCAAGAGGAGCGGGCCCGAGCGGCAGGCGCCCGGCAACGGCGAGCACGGCCCCGAACACGCCGAGCGCCACGGCCAGCGCGGCGGCGCCGAGCGCCGCAAGGGCGAACAGCTTCGCCGCGACGGCGCGCCAGCGCGAAGGGACCGCCGTGAGGTTGGCGAGACGCCCGGCAGCGCGCTCCTCGTCCACGGCGAGCCCGCAGACGATGGCGGACATGAGCGGCATGAGGGCGCCGAGAAACTGGACGTAGGCGTCCGCGCCCAGCGCCGGGTCCCATCGGGCTACGGAGAAGTACTCGCCGCAGGCAAGACCGGCTGCCAGGCCGCAGACGAGGTGCACCGCCGTGAGCGGGGAGCGCGCCAGGCGCAGGGACTCTGAGAGCAGGGCCCGCGAGAGAGTCATGCGCGGCGTCGGGTCGGAGAGTCGTGTCATGGCCATCACCTTTCCTCGGAGCGCGCGAACCAGGCCGCGCCCGCCGCTGTGAGCGCGGTGAACGCGAGCGCGCAGACCGCAAGGCCCGCCAGCGTGAGCATGCCATCCGCCGCGAGCGCCCCGCCGAGCGCCATGTCCGCCGCGAGTGGCTCACCGCTCGGCAGCACGGGGATGAAGCTCGTGGGGATGACCATGCTCGCCGACGGCGGAAAGAGCTGCGGCAGCGGCACCAACGACCAGGCGAACCCACCCATGAGCTGCGCGACGAGCGGGCAGAAGATGCCCGCGAGCATGCCGAACCGCGCCGTGAGGAAGAGCCCTGCGGGGATCATCCACGCCGCGGTCACCGTGTTGACGAGCGCGCAGAGGAGCATCGTGAGCGTGCCCGCGGCCGTGAGGCCCTGCGAGGAGAACGCCGATCCCGCGAGGTAGATGCCGAAAACCACGAGGTTCGAGAGCGTGCAGAGAGCGAGGCACCAGAGCGCCTTGGCCCACCAGGCGCGCCCGAGCGGGAAGCCCAGGCCCAGAAGCCCCCGCATCCGCGCGCGAGCGTCCGCCCGCGCGACGCACGCCACCACGAGCGAGAGAGACACGGGCAGGAAGAGCGCGTACCAGTAGTTCCACGCGCTGAAGATCTGCACGCCCCGGTAGGGCATCGCGCCGAGCAGCGGCATCGGCAGCGCCATGAGCACGGCCAGGCGAACCGGAGCCGCGTGGCGCGACTTCAGGGCCTCGGCGCGCAGGCCCGCGAGCAGGCCGCCTTTCTCGCCCGTCATGCCGCCACCTCCCCGCGCGCTCGTCGCCCTTCCCGGCAGAAGCTCATGAAGAGTTCCTCGAGGTCCTGCCCGGGCCGAAGCGCATCCTCGTAGGCGAGGCGCCCCCCGCAGATGATGCCGATGGTGTCCGCCATCTGCTGCACCTCAGAGAGGATGTGGCTCGAGACGATCACCGTCGTACCCGCCGCCGCGAAGCCGCGGATCTGGTCGCGCAGCTCCTCGATGCCGATGGGGTCGAGGCCGTTGGTGGGCTCGTCGAGCACGAGCAGGCGTGGCCGGGCGATCAGCGCCAGCGCGAGCCCCAGGCGCTGCCGCATGCCCATCGAGAAGCGCCCGGCGCGCTTCTTCCCGGTGTCCGCGAGGTCCACGGCGGCGAGCACCTCATCTATGCGGCTCTCGGGAAGGCCCAGCAGCGTGGTGCGCACGCGCAGGTTCTCGCGCGCGGTGAGGTTGGGGTAGAGCGGCGCCTCCTCGATGAGGCTGCCGATTGCGTAGAGGTCCTCGCGGCGCCAGGCGTGCCCGGCAAAGAGAATCTCCCCGGCCGTCGGCCGCAGCATCCCGCAGATCATCTTGAGCGTTGTCGACTTGCCGGCGCCGTTGGGACCGAGCAGCCCGTACACCTCGCCCTCGCGGATATGAAGGCTCACGTCGGCCACGGCGTCCTGCGCCTGGTCGCCGCGGCCGAAGCGCTTGGTGAGCCCGCGCGTCTCGAGCATGTAACCCATGGGTTTATCCTTTCTCTTCCGGGAGCGCGGACCGAGTCACCGTGCCCGCGCGCCTTGCCTTTCGGGTTCACCATCCATGGTGGGGCGCGTTTCTAACGAAGCCGTAACGGCCGTTGGGTTCTTTTGGCGCCAACCCTTCTCGACCCGCACATCATGATTAATTTGCTTAAGGCAACAACTTTCCCGATCGATGTAATCACCGAATCAAAACGTGTACATCAGCCATCAAAGATGCCGAAAAATGTCATATTTGGAGGCTGATGTACACAAATGCAGAATCCCGCACAACCCAGTAGCATCCTCCATATGTCTGGACTCTCTATGCTTACGCTGGATAGACATCGCCGGAACGGGTATAGTATCGAAAGTTTTGTCGTTAACCAGCGGGGGAGTCCTGTGGGCATCAAAAAGAAGATCAAAAAGGAGCTTATCGGCACTTCCGATTACCCGTCGAATAAGATCTTTACGATCTCCAATTTCATCACCTTTACGCGCCTGATCCTCACCCTGGTATTTCTGTACCTGTTTGTGACGGATAACAACCGCGTCATCGCCATCGTTATCTACGCCGTTGCCGCCTCCACCGACTGGATGGACGGTCAGATAGCCCGCATGACTAAGACGGTCTCGTGGCTCGGCAAGGTCATGGATCCCATTTGTGACCGTGCGCTGCTGTTCACCGGCGTCTTGGGGCTGGTGGTCCGCGGAGAGCTGCCCATCTGGGTCTGCGTGCTCATTATTGGCCGCGACATCTATCTGGGCATCGGCACGCTTATTGTGCGTCATTATCACCGTCGCCCCATCGATGTCGTCTTTCCCGGAAAGATTGCCACTGCACTGCTCATGACCGGCTTCTCGCTCATGCTGCTCGGGTTCCCCGTTATTGACGGCCTGCATCTTTTACCTTCAACCCTTACGGCCTTCCCGGGCCTCAACGGAAGCTCGGTGCCCCTCGGCATCTTCTTTGTGTACGGCGGCGTGATCTTCTCCATGCTCACGGCTGTCATCTATTCCATTAAGGGCGGAGTGGCCATTAAACAGGCTCTCGCGCATCCCGAGGACGAGGACATCGACTTTCTGAACCCTGAAATCGAAGACTGATTCGTTGGGGTATGATTACGTACGGTTCATTATTTGCGGCACGTCCGCGATAAGTTAGGGGTTGTCATGGACAACATGGTTAACAATATGCCTCAGAATGATAAGACTGCTGACGCTACCTGCGTATTCCGCGTGCCTTCAAGCGACGTCACCGTTCCCGACCTCATGGCCAACGTGCGCATCACCGCCCCCGTTCTGTCCATCGTCAAGGGTCCGCAGACTGGTGCCGCCTTTGAGCTCGAGGACGACGTGACCACCATCGGCCGCGATCCTGCGAACGGCATCTTCCTTAATGACATGACCGTTTCGCGCAGCCACGCGCGCATTATCCGCGAGGGCCTCGGCGCTCGCATCGAGGACCTGGGCTCGCTCAATGGCACCTGGGTCGACGGTGCCATCGTCAATGCAGCCCCGCTGCACGACGGTTCTTCCGTCCAGATCGGTACGTTTACGCTCATCTACCACGAGAGCACGCCGGAGCGCATCGAAACCGGTGAGTAGGGCATGGCCGAACGCAACTATCTGAGTATCGGCCAAGTCGTCAACCTACTTCGAGGCGCATACCCCGATCTTTCGAACTCAAAAATTAGATTTCTAGAAGATGAGGGGCTCATTACCCCTCATCGTACGCCTAAGGGATACCGTCAGTACTCCAAGGAGGACGTTGACCGCCTGGAGGTCATTCTGCACCTGCAGAAGACCCGCTACATGCCGCTCAATGTGATTAAGCAGCGCTTGGAAAACGCCACGGACCTGTCAACGCTCGCCTACGAGGTGGGCCTGCTGTCCGATGTTCCGCTTAAGACGGAACCCAAGGAAACTAAGCAAAAGTTGCATCCCATCGAGACTATTCCCGATATGCTGGGCGTCGAGATCTCGTTTATCCGCTCGCTCGCCGAGAACGACCTCATTCGTATCATCAAGAGTCCGCAGAATCGCGAGCTCGTCGATGGTCGCGATTTTCCAATCATCCGCTACTGCTCTGAGCTGTCGCGCTTCCACATTGAGCCGCGTAACCTGCGTCAGTACGTATCGTCGGCAAACCGCGAGTCTTCGATGTTTGAGCAGGTGCTCGTGAGCATGCTCGGCATGGATACCTCCGATGACGAGCGCGACGCCAAGCTCGAGCGTGCGTTTAAGAAGCTTCACGACCTGACCGAGGGTGTGCACACTGCGCTGCTCAAGAACCGCGTTTTTGAATCGCTCAACGCCGTGGTCGAGGACGCCGACATTGATGCACTCGATGAGGAAATTGCTCGCTCCGAGTCCACCAAGGCCAAAAACGAAGAAACTACCGCGCCGGCTTCGAACGAGGATTCTCTCGTAAAGCCGCTCAAGGTCGTCGCCCCTTCGCAATCCGGCACCGTCACCGCGGGCAAATAACCGCTGCTGATATTTCGGCAACCCATTGAAAGGTCATGCAATGTACGACTTCGAATCTCAAATCGTCGACATCCCCGACTATCCCGAGCCCGGAGTCATCTTCAAAGACATCACGCCGCTCTTTGGCAATCCCGAGGCGCTCAAAGCCATGACCGATGCCCTCGCCGAGCACTTTGCCGGCATGGGAATCACCAAGGTCGTGGGTCCCGAGGCTCGCGGCTTTATGGTTGGCGTACCGGTGGCTGTGGCCCTTGGTGCCGGCTTTGTTCCCGCACGTAAACCGGGCAAGCTACCCCGCAAGACGGTGAGCCAGAGCTACGAGCTCGAATACGGCACCGACTCTATCGAAATCCATGCCGATGCCATTACCTCTAAAGATACCGTGTTGATTCTGGACGACTTGGTCGCGACGGGCGGAACCGTCGAGGCAACAGGTAAACTTGTGCGAGATATGGGCGCAAAGCTTGTGGGCTACGGGTGTATCCTTGAGCTTGCGTTTCTCAACCCGCGCGAGAAGCTCACGCCGACTGACGACGATGTTGAGCTCTTTAGCCTGGTGACGGTAGACTAGCCGTTACCCTTAGTTACTGGAAAGGAAGCTACATGCGCACAGCAAACACGCACAAAAACATGGCACGCTGCGCTGCTACGGCAACCCTCGCTTGTGTTTTGGGCTTGGGCCTCGCGGCTCCTGCCTACGCCGATACCGCATCCGACCTTGCCGCTGCTCGCACGAAGCTCGAGCAGATCGGTACCCAAACCCAGCAGATTTACGATGAGCTCGCCACGCAGACGCAGGCGCTCGATCAGACTGCTGGCGAGATCACGCAAAAGCAGCAGGAGATCGCCGATGGTCAGGCCAAGCTCTCGACCTATGTCGCCGGCGAGTACAAGACCGGCGGTCTGAGCCTGCTTCAGGTTCTGACGGGCGTTGACGACCTGAGCGATATGCTCAATCGTCTGTTCTACTATGGCAAAGTTTCCGATAAGCAGGCTCAGACCATTCAAGAGGTAAAGGAGCTTAAGCAGCAGCTCACCGATAAGCAGGCCGAGCAGGAGAAGAACGTCGCTTCCACGCAGAAAAAGGTCGACGAGCTTAACGCTCAGCAGGCTGAAGCCCAGAGCGTCGTAAACTCCCTGGATTCACAGCTGCAGGCCGAGCTTGCTGCCGAGGCCGAGGCCAACGCCGCGCTGCAGGCCGGCATCAACGCCAGTACCGCTGAGAAGGCCACGGTGAGCAACGAGACTGCCGGTACGACCGAGAACACCAACAACGGTGGTCAGACCAGCAATAACAACAACCAGGGCGGCAACACTCCGGCTCCTACGCCGACACCCGCTCCGACGCCGCAGCCCTCCACGCCTGCTCCGGCTCCGACGCCTTCTGCTCCGAGCCAGTCCGTCGATGGCGGTTCTGTTGTCTCGCGTGCATACAGCAAGCTTGGTTGCGCTTATTCTTGGGGCGGAATTGGCCCGAACAGCTTCGACTGCTCTGGTTTTGTTAGCTATTGCCTCACGGGTCGCTATTGCCGCCTCGGCACCACTGGCACCTTTATGGGCTGGACGCGTGTGTCCGATCCGCAGCCCGGTGACGTTGTGGTCAACTCGTACCACACCGGCATTTACATCGGTGGTGGTCAGATGATTCATGCTTCCGACTACAACACGGGTGTCATCATCAGCTCCGTTGCCGCCGGCATGAACAATAACTACATCTTCGTGCGTTACTAAGTCATCTTACACAGCGTGTGAATGTGGACCTCGAGGCTTTAAGTCGCGAGGTCCATTCTTTTGTCTCTAATCTTGTGCGGCTATCTAGTATTCAAAACTAGATAGCCGTACATTCAGTTTGCAAGATGGCTATAATTGTTGAAGAACAATTAGAAAGGACCCTCTATGAGCTGGGCACTTATCTCCGATTCAAGCTGCAACCTCCGCGATTGGCAACCGACCGCGCCCCATACCACCTTTGCATTTGCGCCCCTCAAAATTCGAGTGGGGGAGCGTGAATTCATCGATGACCTTTCGCTCGATGTTCATGAGCTCAACTGCGCTGTTCAGGCGGAGACGAACGCTTCTTCGAGCGCTTGTCCCAGCGTAGGGGAGTGGGCCGAGCTCTTCAAATTGGCAGACAAGACCATCTGCATGCCGATCTCTGAGGGCGTGTCGGGAAGCTACAACGCAGCAGCCACGGCTCGCGATATGGTTCTTGCCGAGGAGCCCGACCGGCAGATTCATCTAGTCAATTCGCGCGCAGCTGGCGGCAAAATGGACCTCATTTTCTTGCTGTTCGACCGCTATCTTGCAAGCAATCCGGATGTCTCATTCGAGGATGCTTGCGCATACTTCGATAGCCTTGAGCAGAACAGCAAAATCCTCTTCAGCTTGTGCAATTACGAAAACCTGGCCAAAGCCGGACGTATCCCTAAGGCAGCCGGCGTCATTGCCAACAAGCTCAATATCCGCATTTTGGGCACGGCGAGCGAGGCCGGTAAAATCGAACTCGTCGGGCACACGCGTGGCGAAAAGAAGATGCTCAATAAGATCATCGACACCATGGAAGCCGAGGGTTTTACGGGCGGCGAGGTCATCATCGATCACGTTGAGAACGAAGCTGGAGCCCAGGCGCTTACTGACCGCATAGTCGAGCATTGGCCCGGCTCCAAGACCATCATCATGCCCTGCAACGGCCTGGATTCCTATTACGCCGAGATGCACGGCCTCATCATCGGCTACGGCATGGGCGTAGCTTCGGGCAAATAAAGTCCAACCAAGCAAAAATACGGGCGGGACAAAGCGACAGATGCCTCTTTGTCCCGCCCGTTTTATACGTCGGCTAGCTATTAAATCCGTTGAACTTGAGATAGCTCATCAAGTAAGCCTTCGAAACAAAGGATGAAACCGCACTGCGCACAAGCAGCGACTCACGCGTTACCTGATGCGCCGTATCGGGAACCGGCGTCTGCTCGACGGAAAACGCCGAACGAATCGATGCCTCGAGCTGATCGACCACATAATCGAAGGCCGTCGGGGCATCGTAGCTCAAACGCTGAATGTTAAAGAGTGCCTGCACCGCAGCAATAGGTAAGACCTGCTTAAAGAGGCAGATAGCGATCAGGCGGGCAATCTGCTCGCGGCCATATTGCTTTTTGACCGGAGCAGGCACCAGGCCGACCTTCACGTAGTTATTGATCATCGATGGCGTAATGACAGGGTGCTCAACGCAAATGGACAGCGGCTCCATCCACAGCGCAACATACTCAATAACCTGGTCGCGGTAGAGCGTCACATTGGGCAACTGGTCATAGCGCGGCAGACTCAACGTATTGAGTTTGCGCACGATTTCGGACTGAATAAATGCATCGGGCAGCACAGTGGGCTGAATATCCTCAGGCTTAATGCTGACCGACGAATCGGACATCGGAATAACGTGTTTAACGTGGTTCATAAAGGTCCTCCGTTCATTTTCTATATTGTATTCTAGGTTATCTAGTTTTACATACCACATAGCCGGCAAGTAAAAGTGGTTGGACAACACATTGATGCATCGTCCAACCACTTTGTTTAAAGATAGCAACCTTACATAAGATATATTATCGTACTTATCCACGGAGAAACGCGTATGCGCTCGTTGCCGCTATGGCTCCGTCCGAAACAGCGGTCACAACCTGGCGTAAACGTTTGGAACGGATATCGCCAGCGGCAAATAGACCTGGCGTGCGGGTCGCCATGGATTCATCAGTCAGAATGCCGCCATCAGGCGCCAGATCGACTAGATGCTCAACAAGCTCGGTATGGGGCTGCGTTCCGGTAAAGACAAAGATGCCAAACGAGCCGGGCTCAAATGACTCAGTATGAGTCTCGCCGGATGCATTGTCCTTAAAGGTAATCGTCGTTGGCATGGCTTCGCCCGATAGCTCCACAATACTAGTTTGGTACCTAACTATAATATTGTCCTTTGCGAGTACTTTCTGAACAACACCATCGGGCGCACGGAACTGGTCGCGGCGCAGCACGATGGTCACACTGCTGGCAATGTCGGACAGGAACAGCGCCTCTTCGCATGCCGAATTGCCACCACCGATTACAAAAACCTGCTTGCCGCGGAAAAACATGCCGTCACATGTTGCGCAATATGAAACGCCACGACCGCGATACGTATCCTCGCCTGCGAAACCTGCCGGACGCGGCGTGGCACCCATGCAAGCGATAACGCTCGAGGCCAGCGTATCGCCCATATCGTGATGCACCGTAAACAACGCTGCATCGGCATCGTAATCGATACCCGTAACCATGCTCCATGTAACCTGTGCTCCCAGGCCCTCTGCATGCTGCTGAAAACGCTCGCCGAGTTCGGCGCCACTCAGGAGCGGGAAACCCGGATAGTTCTCGACCTCATTGGTTGTGGCGATCTGCCCTCCCGACATGCCCTGCTCAATCACGGTCGTCGTCAGGTTGGCACGCGCAGCATAAATGGCGGCAGCATAGCCCGCGGGGCCGCCACCGATAATCGCAACATCGATCGGCTTATCGGTAGTCATGAAGCGTCCTTTCGTCGAAACGTTGTCGTTCTTTGCGCTCATACCCAAATTTACGTGAACGTGACACTCATGCACTACAATGATAAATCCGTATTACAAAGCTGAAGGGGAGTTATCGATGGACCAGGCGCAGACGAGTGACGACGCTCCCCTGCTCACGCACAGCACTCCCCAATCGGAGCAAACCACGCTCCTGGCTCAGCAAAAACCTCTCGTGACCATCGTGCACGCCTCCGTTGGCTCGGGCCACAAGGCCGCCGCAAATGCGATTGCGCAGGCATTCGACCTCATCCGCGGCACCAATGGCATCCCCGAGGATATTGAGATTGAAGTGCTCGATATCCTTGATTTTGGACGTATTAAATTCGACGGCAATAAGACCGCGGCTTCTTTTACGGGAGCCACGCGCCCCATTTACGACCTGACCTGGCGATATACGCTTACGGGACATCTTCTCTGGGGTGGCGGAACGGCATGGTCGCGAATTATGTTCCCCGCCTTCAACGAATATATTCGTAGCCGCAGGCCCATAGCCGTGGTTGCAACGCACATCACAGCAGCCAATGTTGCCGTGGGCGCCCGCGTAATTACGGGTATCGATTATCCGGTCGTCTGCGTACCGACCGACTACGAAGTCGAGGGATGGTGGCCCCACAAGGACACCGATTTATTCTGTGTTGCCAACGAATTTATGGCCGAAACGCTGCGTCCGCGCAAGGTGCTCGAGACAAAGATTCGCATTACCGGCATTCCTATTCGCGCCGGATTCGACACGGATTACGATCGCGAGGAAGAGCTAGCCAAGTTCAACCTCCCCACCGACAAGACCGTCGTGCTGGTAATGGCCGGCGCCAGTTTGCCTCAACCGTACGTTCGCTTTCGCGCAGAAATGGACCGCACCCTCCCCTTCCTGCGCAGTTTCGAGGACATGGACTTTGTCTTTTTGCCGGGCAAAGACACCGAATATGCCACCCGTCTCAAAACGCTCTTCGAGGCCATGAAACTCGAGAACGTCACGGTTCTTGACTATGTCGATGATATGGCAGCGCTTATGCACGGCTGCGACCTGGCAATTCTCAAATCGGGCGGACTCACGGTCACCGAGTGCCTATGCGCACATCTGCCGATGATTCTGCTGGGCAAGTCCTATGGCCAGGAGAAGGCAAACACCACCATGCTCACCGGCATGGGCGCCAGCATGCATGTCACCACCGCACGAGAGCTCATCGTAACGTTGCGTCATCTCCACGATCATCCTGAGTCGCTCAAGGCACTGCTCATCAACGGCGAAGTACTACGCCGCCCCCACGCAGCCGAAGACATAGCCATCGCAACCATGGAGCTTGCAGGCAAACCCCAAAAGCGCAAACGAGCCTTCTGCCGCTTCTACTGGGGCGGCAAGCCAGCGCATATCCGCTAGCGTCTTTGTGTCCGCTTACCTGCGGGAGGCCCCTATATATCATCCCATGCTCAAACATTCTCGCGGGGCGCTCGCATCCCTCCCGCCCACCTCTCACACATATCATTCCATGCTCAAACATTCTCGCTTCGCTTCGCTCGCTGCGAAACTGCGCGTGGAACGATATGTGTGAGAAGCGGGCGGGCGGCTACTCGCTTGAAACAAAATTATCTTACTGGTTAGCCGGTGCGACAAAGGAACAATCGCTTTGTCGCACCGGCTAACTATTATTAGATATTTTGTTTCTACCTTCGCAGGCTCTAACTGGGGCGAACCCGACGTAGCCGCTAGCAAGTAAACGTAGCTCACCTGTGGGAGAGCCCTATATATCGTCCCGCGCACAGTTTCGCAGCAACGCGAGAATGTTTGAGCACGGGATGATATATAGGGCTCTCCCACAGGTGAGCGAACGTAAGAGGCTATGCGACTAAGCCACGCCGCTGGAGCCGAAGCCTCCTTTGCCTCGGTCGGTTTCGTCTAGTTCGTCTACCTCTATGAGGTTGACCGTGGGGACTTCTTGGATGACTAGCTGGGCAATGCGGTCGCCTTTGTTGATTTGGATGTTGTTGGAGGGATCCAGGTTGATGAGGATAACCTTGAGTTCTCCTCGGTAGTGGGCGTCGATGAGGCCAGGCGTATTGACTATAGACAGGCCCTGTTTGATGGCGAGACCGCTACGGGGCTGGACGAAGCCGGCGTAGCCATCGGGCAGGGCGATGGCCAGCCCAGTGGAGACCAGACGGCGTTCGAAGGGCTTCAGGACGCAGTCCTCGTTGGAGCGCAAATCCAAGCCAGCATCGGTGGGATGGGCGTATTTGGGAAGCTCAACGGTGGGGTCGAGACGCTTTATGTTGACGGTAATGTTGGGCATGGAATCACCTTAGCTTGTCGAGCTCTTGCAGAAACTCATCGACGTCTTTGAAATCGCGGTAAACCGAGGCAAAACGGATGTACGCCACCTTGTCGATCTTGGCCAAGCGTTTGAGCACCATGTCACCCAACTCATGGGACGTGACGGCCGTCAGCGTGCGGGAGCGCAACTCGACCTCGATGTCATCGATAATCTCATTGAGCTTCTTAGTGTCGATATCGCGCTTGATGGTGGCGCGCATCAAGCCGACGAGCAGCTTATTGCGATCGAACCGCTGCTTGGTTCCGTCTGACTTAATGACCTCGATTGGGTCTTCGCATCGCTCGAACGTTGTAAAGCGGTAGTTACACGAGCAACATTCGCGACGGCGCTTAATGGTGTTATTTGACTCCAGCATACGAGAATCAACGACGCGGGTATGTGCCTTGCCGCATTTGGGACAGCGCATGGTACCTCCTCTTAAACGATAACAAGGGTACCATGCGCAGCACGATAATGATTACGAACGAGCAGGAACCTTAAGATGCGCACCGGCGGCGAGCGAACCATGCTCCAGATGATTGACGTTACGGATCATGTCAGAAGTCTCTTGCGTGGAAAGGCCTTCGATTGGATATTCCTCGGCAAGCGACCAAAGAGAATCACCAGCCTGAACGCGAATGGTCTCGTAGGTAACGTTGGAAACGGACTCGGCATACGCGGCGTGACGAGCGCTAAAGACCGACGTAGCAAGGACAAAGAAGAGCGTAAGCGCAACGGCGACGGCGACAATCATCGAAACCTTCAGGGCAGCGCGAGCCGGCGCGACTACAGCCTGCTGATTGCGAGCAGGCTTTACGGTCAAAGGCTGAATGCCGGAGCGGTCACCCTGAACAACCGTAAATGTGGGTTCTGCAGGCGTCTCGAGCTTAAGGGCGAGGTTTCCCTGGACCATATTCGTTGCGTTCATCATGTTCTCCTCTCGCGTGTTTTGCTGAGAACAGTTTTATCAAGCCGCGCGGACAAAAATGTCTAGCGCGAGAACGAATGTTCGGTTATTATTATCTTCGAACAGTTGTTCCTGTCAAGCAAAATTCGAACATTTGTTTGACATGGGTAGAGAGGATGCCCTGATGGCTCGCAAAATTACCAAGCGTCAGCAGCAAATTTACGACTTCATCAAGGAATATCAGCAGGAGAAGGGTTATCCGCCCAGCGTGCGCGAGATGGCTTCTGCCGTGGGCCTTTCCTCCCCTAGCACCGTGCACGCCCATCTCTCTGCCCTTGAGGCGCGCGGGCTACTCAAGCGCGATGCCACCAAACCGCGCGCCCTGGAACTCTTTAACGAGGATGGTTCCTCTGTCTCAATTTCTAAATCTGACGAGCCCACCGCACCTCGCGGAACGGTCTCGCTGCCGCTCGTTGGTCGCGTCGCGGCTGGGATTCCCATTCTGGCCGAGCAGAATATCGAAGACACGTTTACTATCCCGACCGAAATCGCCACTGATCAGGGTTCCTTTATCCTTGAGGTGCATGGGAGCTCAATGATCAATGTCGGCATCTTCAATGGCGATTACATCATCGTCCGTGAACAAAAGAGTGCCATGAACGGCGAAATTGTCGTGGCCATGATTGATGGTTCAGCGACCGTCAAGACGTTCTACAAGGAGCAGGGACGCGTACGCCTGCAGCCTGAGAATGACACCATGGAGCCTATCTATGCAACGAATCCCGTTATTTTGGGCAAAGTCGTCGGCTTGATGCGCCGGTTCTCGTAATGCAAAAACGCATCACCATCTTTGATACCGTCCGCGGGTTTACGATGATTTCAATGGCAGGTTTTCACGCTTGCTACGATCTCGCCTACCTGTACGGCTGGGATATGCCCTGGTTTACCCAGACCGTCTTTCAAGACATCTGGCGCGCCAGCATCAGCTGGGTATTTTTGTTTATCGCAGGTTGGATGTGCACCCTTTCGCGCAACAATATCAAACGTGTCGCCAAATACGCCTCAGCAGCATTCGTCGTCTGGTTGGCAACAACACTTGTCTCAGTCGACGATTCGGTTAATTTTGGCATCATCTACTGCATGGCCGCATGCACCGGCATCGTAGCGTTGACCGATCCCGTCCTTAAGAAGATAACGGCGAGATGGGGCATGCCCCTATGCCTTATGTTGTTCGCAATCACCTGGAGCATCCCCAAAACGATCTACCCTGTCCCCTACCTGGCGTGGCTGGGATTTCCGAGCCCTGGGTTTGTCTCAGGTGATTACTACCCCATCATCCCGTTTATCTTTATGTATCTTGCAGGATACTTCGCCGCACACATAGCGCAGAGTATCGATAAGACCGTCCCTAGCTGGGCCTACGCCAACCCCCTGCCGGCGCTCGCCAGCCTTGGACGCCATGCACTCCCCTTTTATCTGCTGCATCAGCCCATCATACTGGGCATTTTGGAGCTCGTCTACTCGGTGCGATAACGCTCGAGCCGCGGTGCAATACGAGCCGGCAGTTTCGCCACAATGCGAACGCCGTTCTCGAGATATTCTTCATGCAGAAGGGTTCCCTGCTCATGCACCAGCGTGATGAGGGCGCCCTCGCGATACGGGATATCAGCGGAGAGCAACACATCGGTGCCAGCTGCCTCGCGAGCAATGCGATCAACGAGATCGTCGAATCCCTCGCCCGTTTGGGCCGAGAACAGAACGGCTTCCGGATAGCGACGACGGAAACTCAATCGATCAACGCTATCGAGAAGATCGATTTTATTGAAAACGGTCAGCGTTAAACGCTCTCCGGCGCCGATCTCATCAAGCACGCGGTCGACAGCCTCCAGCTGCCGCTCATAGTCCTCGTCAGACGCATCTACGACTTTGAGAATTAGATCGGCACCCAAAACCTCGGACAGCGTCGATTTAAAGGCATCGACCAGACCATGCGGCAGCTTTTGAATAAAGCCGACGGTATCGGTAATCGTCATGCCGCGACCGCCGGGCAGACGATACGAACGCGTCGTCGGGTCGAGCGTAGCAAACAGCTTGTCCTGTGAAAGTACCGTAGAGCCGGTCAGACGATTGAGCAACGTCGATTTACCGGCATTGGTATAACCGGCTAACGCGACGCGAAACGCCGGTGACTCAATGCGACTCTTGGATTGAACATCGCGACGCTGTTCAACCTGCTTGAGCTCACGACGAAGCGCAGCGATCTTATTACGAATGAGGCGACGGTCGACCTCGAGCTGACTTTCGCCCTGACCAAAGCGTGAGCCGATGCCGCCGCGCGTCTGCTCCTTGGCGAGATGGCTCCACATGCCACGCAGGCGAGGCAACAAATATTGAAGCTGTGCCAGCTGTACCTGCAGGCGTCCCTCACGCGTCTGAGCATGCAGGCCAAAGATATCCAGGATCAGTGCTGTGCGATCGATAATCTTTACCGGCTCGCCCACGGCTTTCTCCAAATAGGATTGCTGCGAGGGGGTCAGGTCGTCGTCAAAAATAACGACATCGGCATCCATGCGATGCACCAGGCCGCAAAGCTCCTCTACCTTACCGGAACCGATAAACGATTTAGGATACGGCTTTACCAAACGCTGCGACAAGCGTGCCACGCACTGGGCACCAGCTGTGTGGGCAAGACGCTCCAGCTCATCGAGCGAGCGATCGAGTGGCCATGCATTGTCGCGCCACTCAACACCAACTAAAATGGCACGCTCGGGCTCGGGTGCCGTGGGAACAAGGGGGAAACGGGCCATTAGGCAGCCTCAATACGATACAGGATATCCTCAACGACCTCATCGATTGTACATTCATCCATATCAAACCACACGATACGGTCATCGCGCTTAAACCACGAAAGCTGACGCTTGGCATAGCGACGCGAACGCATCTTAATGAGTTCACGAGCCTCGTCCATGCTCATAACGCCATTGAAAGCATCGATGATCTCTTTATAGCCAATTGCCTGCATTGACGTCAGGGCTTCTCCCAGCCCCTGGTCCATAAGACCGCGGACCTCATCGACAAGACCCTGCTCAAACATCAGATCGACGCGCTGGTTAATGCGCTCGTAGAGCACCTCGCGATTACGCGTCAGACCAAACCATAGGGCATGATAATGCTCATGCGGAACAATAAACTGCGACTTTTGCTGCGCATAGGAGACGCCATCATCATGCATCTCGAGCGCACGAATCACACGGCGCACGTTATGGGGATGAATGACAGCAGCCGATTCTGGATCGCGCTCGGCAAGCAAGGCATGCAGTTCTTCCTCGCCAATACGCTCGGCAAGCTCCTGATAGCCCGCACGGCGATCGTCCTCAAGTTCACCCGAGGGAAAGTCCATCTCATCGAGGGCTGCCTTGAGATATAGCCCCGTACCTCCGCAAAAAACCGGCAGGCAACCCGAACCAAGGAGACGTTCAACATGCGCGCGAGCGTCAGCCTGATAAAGCGCAGCAGAATATGCCACACCCGGCTCTACAATGTCGACGAGACGCAGCGGCGCCGTGCACTCATCGGGTGCCATCTTTGCGGTACCGATGTCCATGCCGCGATAGATTTGCATCGCATCGCACGACAGCACTTCGGACGAAAGACGAGCTGCCAAACGGTCGGCAACATCACTCTTACCAACCGCCGTCGGACCGACGATCGCAACGGCGGAAAGACCTGCCCCGGGAGAAACCATTAGCGCGGCTCGCCAACAACGGAACCGGACAAATACCAGGTCTTGGCAACGTCAACGTCAACATCAACGATCTTGCCAACAAGCTGATCGATGCTGTAGCCCTCAGGGATAGGCGCATGCACGGTCTGATTCTTGGGACTCTTGCCCAGCAGGACCGCATCGTTCTTTTTACTCGTTCCCTCAATGAGCGCGGGAACCACAGTATGAAGCTCGCCCTGGTTATACTCGTGTGCCGTGGTCTCGATAACCTTAACCAGGCGGTTGAAACGCTCGAGAATAACCTCATGCGGCGTAGGATCGTCAATCTCGGCGGCCGGGGTACCGGCACGCTTGGAATAGATGAAGGTATAGGCCTGAGCATAGCGGACCGTCTCGGCAAGCGAGAGCGTCTGCTCAAAGTCTTCTTCAGTCTCGCCCGGGAACCCAACGATAATGTCGGTCGAGAGCGCGATATCGGGCATGCGGTTGCGAATGCGATCGACAAGGCCCAGATAGTCCTCGCGTGTATAACGGCGATTCATCTCTTTGAGGATCCGCGTCGAACCTGACTGGACGGCCAAGTGCAGCTGCGGCATAACGGCAGGCGTCTCGGCCATGGCGTCGATGGTCTCGGGCAGCAGGTCCTTGGGATGCGAAGACGTAAAGAAGATGCGCTCCACACCCGTATCGCCCACGGCACGCAGCAGATCGGCAAAACGCGGCTTGCCAAACAGATCGCGACCATATGAGTTGACGTTTTGGCCCAGCAGCGTAATCTCACGCACGCCCTGGCGCACCAAACCGGTCACCTCGTCGACAATCTCCTCGAAGGGGCGGCTCTTTTCGCGACCGCGCACGTACGGCACGATGCAATAGGTGCAGAAATTATTGCAGCCCGTCATGATGGGCACCCAGGCGTGATACTGGGTCTCGCGATGCCACGGCATGCTCATGGCATCCGTATCCTCATGCTCATTGGTGCGGATATGGCGCTTACCATCAAGGAACGCCTCTGCGATAAGCTCGGCCACATGTGCAATGGAATGCGTGCCAAAGATGACATTGACGTTATCGACGTTGGTGAGCAGGCCCTCGCCATCACGCTGCGCGATGCAGCCACCAACGGCAACCACGCGCTTGCCCGAAGGCGAAGGCGGCAGGCTTTTGCAGGAATTGCACTGACCGTACAGGCGAGTATCGGCGGCCTCGCGCACGCAGCACGTCATGAAGACAACGATATCGGCATGCGCGGGATCGAGCGCCATGAGGCAGCCATACGAATCAAGCAGACCGCTCACACGCTCGGAGTCGTGCTGATTCATCTGGCAGCCAAAGGTGCGGATAAAGTAGGTTTTACCGGCAAGAATATCGCGTACGGAACGCTGGTCCATGTGCATAAGTCCTAACGATGGGGAGCGAAACAAAGCAAGCAGAAGCTATGCCACAGGCTTAACATCATCCATGACGACGTTATCCATAGCAGCTCGATTGATCTGGTGAACGTAGATAGAAAGGCGGATGGCCGTGCGCGACTCCCCGTTAATGAGGATGTCAGAGAACACGGGCGCGCAGGAAATATCAAAACCGGTTGGAATCAAAAAACCGCGCGCGATAGCAACGGCCTTAATAGCCTGGTTGACGGCACCGGCGCCGACACACTGGATGTTGACGGGTACACCATCCTTGACCATGCCGGCGATGGCGCCGGCAACGGACGCGGGCGATGATTTGCTTGATACCTTCAGGCAATCCATGAAGAAACTCCTGCATTTAAAAGTACGTTTTAACTGCAATAACTGTATCGTACCGAGTGGACTCGGTAAAGGCACTATTCCTCTTTGGCAAGATCAAAGGTCACGGTGATTCGATCACGCGAAACACGGATCTTTGGGTCGCCGCAAAGGTTGAGATAGTACCGGGTGGCAAGGTCATTAAAGTCGCGTTCCACAGCGCGCGAAAACTGCGCCATGTCATCCTTGGCAATACGTAGCCCGCGACGATCCTTCGCGAGATCGACAGGAGCCGGCGCATGCGAGGACGAATCACGCTCGCGCAGCAGACGCGCGGTCACACCGCGAACGGGCTTAATCTGCCCTGCCAAAATGCGATGGGCCGTGCGCTCGGACATCTCAAGACCCAAACCCGAACAAATACGGATAAAGTCCTCGGCATCAGAAGCAAGGCCTAAACGATCGACAACCGGAAGCTCGCTCTCGTCATCAATGAACAGGAGACAAGACGTATCGAGCCGACTTGACGCTTGAGCATAAAGGGTCGCGGCAATCTCAGACGGAGAACCGAGATAGACATCGCAACCACGCAACTCCTCGAGCGCAAACTCACAAGCAGCGCGAATAATATTATGTGGACCGCGAGCGCAGACATAACGTCCGTCCTCATCCTTGACGGCCTGGGGCCAGCTGGACTGATCGGCACGCTCACTGAGGCGGTCGGCCGCAACGCTCACCTTGAAGGCTGAACCAAGATCGACGCCGGACGTGACCACACGGGCCTCGTCGGTGTTCTGCTTAATCGAAAACAATGCCATGCCACGACCGTGAACGCCCCAACGGTCCATCTTCATGCTCTCGAGCTTGGAGGTAACGCGGGCATCAAAGATTCGCTCTTGCATATCCTGCGGAACGCCAGAACCGTTATCCAGAAAGACAAGCGTGCGGACGCCATCTTCCTTGGTCGTGGCGAGATAGACCTTGTCGGCGCCGGCATCGCGAGCATTACGGAGCATTTCGATGACGATGTCCTCGACATGCTGAATGTCGTGCTTAGCCTGGCGCCGCTCGGCCTCCGAAACGCGGAGGCGGACATACCCCTCGCCAAGGTTCTCCTCGACGCGAAGGTTGCCCTCCCCCGACATCGACGCGATAAATGAGATGAGCTCGTTCGCGTCGCTCATGTTATTTAGCGATATCGACAGCGCGGCTCTCGCGAATCACGACGACGCGCACCTGACCGGGATACTCCATCTCTTCCTCGATCTGATGGGCGATATCATGAGCCAGGACCGTGGACTGGGCATCGGAGATCTTGTCCGGCTGGACCATGACGTGGACCTCGCGACCGGCCTGCATGGCATAGGTACGTTCGACGCCGTCATGGGAGTTGGCGATCTCCTCGAGCTTCTCAAGACGCTTGATGTAGTTCTCGGCAGACTCGCGACGGGCACCGGGGCGAGAGGCAGAGACAGCATCGGCGGCCTGCACCAGGACATCGAGCACCGTGTTGGGGTCGACATCGGCATGGTGAGCCTCAATAGCGTGGACGATAACGGGCTTCTCGCCATAACGGCGGGCAAGCTCGGCGCCGATGACGGCATGCGGGCCCTCGACGTCGTGGTCAATTGCCTTGCCCAGGTCATGAAGCAGGCCGGCGCGCTTGGCGGTCACAACGTCCAGGCCAAGCTCGGAAGCCATCACGCCGCACAGATCAGAGACCTCGAGGGAATGCTGAAGCACGTTCTGACCAAACGAGGTACGGTAGCGCAGGGCACCAAGGGTCTTGACGATCTCGGGGTGCAGATCGTGGATGCCGGTATCGAAGGCAGCCTGCTCGCCAGCCTCGCGCACGCGCTGCTGAACCAGGTCGGCGGCCTTGTGATACATCTCCTCGATACGGGCAGGGTGAATGCGGCCGTCGGCGATGAGGTTCTCGAGGGCGACGCGGGCGGTCTCACGACGGACCGGGTCGAAGCTCGAAAGAACGACGGTCTCGGGCGTGTCGTCGATCACGAGGTTGACGCCGGAAACCTGCTCGAAGGTCCGGATGTTGCGACCCTCGCGACCGATGATACGACCTTTGAGGTCATCAGAGGGAATGTGCACGGAGGTAACGGTGACCTCGGCAGTGTGATCGGCAGCGCAGCGCTGAATCGCCAGAGACAGAATCTCCTGGGCGGTCTTGTGGCACTCGGCGCGAACCTGCTGCTCGGACTCGCGAATGATCGTGGCGGCCTCGTGGGTGACCTCGCCGCGAACCTTATCGAGGAGCTCCTTGTGCGCGTCCTCGCGGGTAAGGTCGGCGATACGCTCGAGCTCGGAGGTCTGCTTTGCGCAGAGCTCCTCGAGCTCACGGGAGCGCTTCTCGACCTGACCGGCCTGGCTGGACAGCTGATGCTCGCGCTTGTCGAGAGCGTCGTTGCGGCGATCGAGGGATTCCTCGCGCTGCATCACGCGGTTCTCGAGCGTACGAATCTCGTTCTTACGCTGCTTGTCCTCGGCCTCAGCGGCCTGCTTGTTCTTGATGATCTCCTCTTTAGCCTCGAGTAGAGCCTCTTTTTTGAGGGTCTCGGCCTGACGCTTGGCATCACCGATCAGGGACTCAGCCTGTGCGTGTGCCGACTGGATTTTTTCGTCGGCCTCGTGAAGACTACCCTGCTTGGCGGTGCGCATGTAGGCAATGGCGGCGATGGCACCCAAAACGATGCCAACGAGCGCTGCGATGATAGGCATGCTCACTCCTTTTTATGGATTCGTTACACAACAAAGCGAACCGTCCTTACGAACGGCTCGCGACATTTGAGTAATATGGGCGCAGCTTATGCGGGTCGGATACAGATAAACATATAAACAAACTCATCACAGATGAGCACATATCACAAAGCAAATGACAGTGTTTATCGTACGTTGAACCACAACAACTGTCAAATAAATGGCCCCAGCACGGCGGCTAAAACGCGGTGAACGGCAGGGCCACAAAACGCATACGCCTAAACCGCACATTCCTCGCGTTCGGCATTAAGACGTGCCTTAACGGCATCGGCGGCGATGTGATACGAGAAGCCCTTGCCCATCAAAAACCGAACCAGTTTTTCGAATCCGCGCGTCTCTGGAACACGCCGCTTGGCGAGCAGGGCTGACGCACGCGCCAAATCGTCTTCGACGGCAAAATAATCCTCGGGATAACCGGGAATGTCATCGAGCACGACATGACGGCGCTTGAGCTCGGTCTCGATTTTACGCTGTCCCCAACCGCGCCGCTTGCGTTCCTCGATAAAGTACGAGCAAAAGCGGTTCTCGTCTAAAAAGCGATACTCGGTGGCGCGCTCGACGGCGAAATCGATTGCGGGCTGGCGAAAGCCGTAGCGTGCCAACTTGTCACGGACCTCACCCGTCGCATGGTCGCGTCGCGATAGCATCTCGGTCACCATGGTAAGTGCACATTTACGCTCGATGAGCTGCACCGCTTCACGATAGTTATCCCAATCACAGGGAAGATCGGGGCGATTTTTGACATACAGGCGCGCGACCCGCACGGGAATCCAAATGGACCGCTCAAAACCGCCCTCAAGCTCACAATCGATATGTGCGCAAGGCTTTTTGGACGCATACCCGCTCGAGAACGAGGAGGCCGCCTTCTTATCGGGAAAGACGACCGTGGCCTCGGTCACCGTATACGACATGAGCGTAACCGCTACTCGTCGTCATCATCGAGCATGGCGGAACCATCGATGGCGTAAAGCTCGTCAAACTCCTCAGGCGCAGGCTGATCGGTCAGCTCGACCTCGGACGGAGCATCGTCATCAAACTCAAGCCCGCAGGCAAGGCGGACCTTATGCTCAATCTCGTCGGCGCAATCGGGGTGTTCGCGCAGGAACGCCTTGGCGGCCTCGCGACCGTTGCCGAGCTTGTCCTCGCCATAGGCAAACCAGGAGCCCATCTTCTTGCAGATGCCGCACTCGACAGCCATGTCCAGAATCGAGCCCTCCTTAGAGATGCCCGTACCGTACATGATGTCGAACTCAGCAGAACGGAACGGAGCTGCCACCTTGTTCTTAACGACCTTGGCGCGCACGCGGTTACCGATAACCTCATCCTTAAGCTTAATGCTGTCGATGCGGCGAATGTCGATACGCACCGAAGAGAAGAACTTAAGGGCGCGGCCGCCCGTCGTGGTCTCGGGGTTGCCGAACATGACGCCGATCTTCTCTCGCAGCTGGTTAATGAAGATGCATGTCGTGTTGGACTTGGACAGCGAGCCTGCGAGCTTGCGGAGCGCCTGACTCATCAGACGAGCTTGCAATCCGACCGTGGTATCGCCGATCTCTCCCTCGATCTCGGCACGCGGGGTCAGCGCGGCGACGGAGTCGACGACGATGGCATCGATGGCGCCGGAACGCACGAGCATGTCAACAATCTCGAGCGCCTGCTCACCCGTATCAGGCTGGGAAATCAGTACCTCGTCGATATCCACGCCAATGCGCGCGGCATACGTGGGATCGAGCGCGTGCTCGGCATCGATAAATGCCACCACGCCACCCATTGCCTGGGCCTCGGCCAAGATCTCGAGCGAAAGCGTCGTTTTACCGGAGGACTCAGGACCGTAAATCTCGACGATACGGCCGCGCGGCACACCGCCGATACCCAGAGCGGCATCGAGTGCCAGAGCGCCCGTGGGGATGGCCTCAACCTCAAGCTCGGGGCCGCCGTCACCATACCTCATGATGGAGCCTTGACCGAACTTCTTCTCGATCTCGGCCTTGGTGGTGGCGATCATCTCTTCGCGCTCTTTACCCGTCGTGGGTGCATGAACGGTACGTACGGGACCTGAATTCTTGGCCATGAATAGCCCTCCTCTTAACAACCTGTATCGATAATAAACGAACGGCTGTTCGTGGTCAACCGTTCAGGCCAATCATATGCAGTCAGTCTTTCCAAAACCCAACCAAACGCCGACCAAACACTGACCAAATGCTTGACCACAAAGGGCCAAATAAGAACAAGGAAGGCAAGAATACACCTATAACCAGCGCAAACGCTAAATTCGTCAGGGGTCCCTATCTCCACAATTAAGGGGCCCTAAGGCCCCTTAAAACACGTCTATTCCATAGAGTTGAGCACAAGGGCAATGCGTCCCAATGCCTCCGCGACCGCATGGGCACGAACACACGAACGGTCGCCCTCATAGTGGCAGCGCACAGAGTCCACGACCGGCACTTCCCCATCAGCCGCGCGATACGCCCAGCCAATATAGAAAGTGCCAGCCGGATCGTCCTCAGTGCCGCCGCCGGGGCCAGCATAACCCGTTGCGCTCACTGCAATATCGCTTTGGTACAGCTCCAGCGATCCAGCCGCCATCTCGCGCGCGGTCTGATGCGACACAGCGGTATAGCGGTCGAGCGTCTCCTGCTCAACGCCCAGAACGCGATGCTTAATCTCATCGCAGTAGGTCACAGCACCGCCACGCAGCACCGCCGAGGCGCCCGGGATATCGGCAATCGTCGAGGCGATCATACCAGCCGTCAGCGACTCAGCCGTCGAAACCGTCACGCCCCGAGCGCTCGCGCGCTCGACAATATCACGCGCCAGCTCCTCATTATGTGCGGAAATCTGCTCAAAAGAGTCCGTCATACCCACCAGGACCTAGACCGAAAAGACGATCTTGCGACAGTTCCAGAAGTACTGGGCTCCCGAGATAACGGTCAGGACAACGGCAACGGCGTACAGGAAGCGCGACACCGAGTAGATGCCGAGCGTCAGCGCCACCGGGCCAAGGTGCAAGCCGGCCATCGCAAAAACGCACAGGTAACCGCAGATGGAGACCATCGTGGTCGCCGTCTTATACTTGCCGAGCTTATCGGCCGCAACGACCACGCCGGCGGCACTCGCAACCATGCGAAGGGCGCTTACCAGCAGCTCGCGGAACAAGATGATGAACACGGACCAAACCGACACGGCGCCAAAGTCCAAGAATAGCAGCAAGGCCGAGAACACGAGCAACTTATCGGCGATGGGGTCCAAGAACTTACCGAAGTCGGTGATCTCGTTGCGCGAGCGCGCCAGATAACCGTCAACTTTATCGGTGCACGACAGGATGACGTACAGAATGAAGGCTGCGGCGGCGAGCGGGCCGTCGAAGGTGCTCCAATCTGTACCGGCAACGCTCGTGTGGGACAGGGCCGACACGATCATGAACACCGGGATAAAGACGATGCGCACGCACGTCACGATGTTGGCGGGCGTCCAGACACTCGTCAGTTCCTTATTGCTCTCGTTAGCCACAACGCGCTCCTACTCCACAACATGACCGATAAGCTCATAGCAGAAGCTATCGGTAAACTCGACCGTCAGAATATCGCCCACGGATGCCTCGCTAGCGTCCAGATGCACCGCGCCATCGGAATCGGGCGCCTGGAACCAGGCATGTCCGATCAGCTCGGCGCCGTCCTCGGTCTCTTCGATACCGTCGACAATCACCTGGGCGCGCTCGCCCACATGTGCGGCAGTTGCAGCAAAACCGAGCGACTCGGCCAGGTCCATGGCCTCCTGGGCGCGCTCGAGCTTGACCTCTTCGTCGACCTGGCCATCCATCTTGGCGGCCAGGCTGCCCTCCTCCTGCGAGTAGGCAAAGACGCTCGTGTAGTCAAAGCCGACGGTGTCCATAAAGTCGATAAGGTCGCGGAACTCGTCGTCGGTCTCGGTCGGAAAGCCGACCATGGCCGTGGAACGGATCACGATGCCGGGGATGCGCTCACGCAGATCGCGGAACAGGTCCTCGAGCTCCTGGCGCGAACCGGAGCGACGCATGGCCTTAAGGATGCGCGCGTCGCAGTGCTGCACGGGGATATCGATATAGGGTAGCACCTCGGGGGTATCGCGAATCGTCTCGATAAGCTCGTCGGTCATGCCCTCGGGCTGCAGGTAGAGAACACGGACCCAGACGTTCTGCGGACGCACGGCCTCGGCTACGGCGCGCAGCAGCTGCGCCAGATTGCGCGGCGAGCCCTCGGCGACGTCACCATCCGCAAAGTCGGTGCCCCAGATGCCCGTGTCCTGGCCGATCAGCACGATCTCTCGCACGCCACCGGCAACCAAGTCGCGCACCTCGGAGATAATGCTCTCGGCATTGCGCGAGTGATAGCGACCGCGAATATAGGGGATCATGCAGAAGCTGCAGAAGCGGTTGCAGCCATCGGAAATCTTGACGTAAGCAACGGCGCCCTCGACAGTGCGCTTGACTTGCGGAATATAGGCAGCGATCTCACGCTCGACACCCAGCACGCCATCGATGACCGCCACGATGCCGTCCTCCTCGTCGGCCTTCACAAAGGCAGCGACCTCGGGCAGCTCGTCAGGCAGGTCGTCGCCATAGCGCGACGGCACACAGCCGCACATGACGATGGGACAAGAACGAACGCCGTCCTGAACCTCGTTGGCGAGCTCGAGCGTGGTCTCGATGCTCTCGGACGTTGCGGAGGCGAGGAACGAGCATGTATTGACGATGGCGATATCGGCATCCTGTGGGTCGAATGCCTCCTCGTAGCCCGCGGCGGTCAAAAGAGAACGCATGCGGTCGGTGTCAACCTCGTTCTTAGCGCACCCGAGGGTGATGTAGAGCACGGAGCCCAACGGTGTATCCATGTTGGAGAGCAGTCCTTTCGAATGATATTAGCGGTAGTTGGTGAACTGCAGCGGCTGGCCGTAGTCCTGGTCGCGCAGGAACTGGATAACGGTCTGCAACGCGTCCTTCGAAGCAGAGGAAACACGCAGCTTGTCGGCCTCGATGGTCACCTTGACCTTGAGCTTTTGGTCCTTGATGTCCTTATTGATCTTCTTGGCGGTCGCCTGGTCGATACCCTCGACGATATGGCCGAGCACGCGCACGGTGCCGCCCGATGCCGCCTGCGGAGCATCCCACGAGACAGCCTTGAGGTCGATGCCGCGCTTGATGAGCTTGGAGCTCAGGACATCGATGATCTGCTTGGAGACAAAGTCGGCCGGGGCGTTGATCGTAAAGAGTTTGTCGCCCTTCGAAAGCTCGATCGTGGCGCCGGAATCCTTCAGGTCATAGCGCTGGGAAATCTCACGCGTGGTCTGCTGGAAGGCGTTGTCGACCTCTTGCATGTTGACCTCGGACACGACGTCGAAGCTGGAATCTTTAGCCATGATGTTTCCTTTCGCGTACGAGCGGCTTAGTAGCTATCGTACGAATAGTCGGTAGAATCGGTGGGCGTCTGGCCGTCAGTTGCGGTATCGGCGCCATCCGTGGACTGGGCATCGGTGCCGTCGGTGGTGTCGGTACCATCGGTGGTGTCGGCACCATCAGAACTTTCACCATTCTCGGAATCAGTCGTCTCCTTCTTGGGAACGGTGATCGTCACACGCGCTACGCCCGAGGTCTTGGTATCGTAACGAACCTTTTCGCCGTTCTTGGTAACGGTGACATCGGAAGGCTTGGACGTGGTGATCTCGATCGAGGACTCGGGCGTGTACTCCTGCTCAAAGGGGCCAGTCGCCTGGGCACCATAGACCGACTTACCGTCGACCTTGACCTCAATCCAGGCGGTCTTTCCCTTGGCAACGGAGACCTTGACCTTCGTTACCTCGTTCTCTTCCTTTTTAGCCGTCGTCTTGGTGGCATCCGAATCGGTCGACTCATCCGTCGCCTCATCGGTGTCTTCGTCCTCGTCGACCGTTTCGGTCTTCTTAGAAGACTTCTTGGTCGTCGTCTTGGTAGCAATGGGCGTCTCGGGCGTGGTCTCGGGCGTCGAAGATGCGCAGCCGCGCAGAAGTACCACGATGAGCACGATCAGCAGCAACGCCACGGCACCGATACCGGCGTAGACGATACGCGGATCGAGCCCGTTGTTTTGAGGAGCACGGGAACCGCCGCGTCCACGACTGGAACTGCTGCGGCCGCCTCCCTGAGGCATACGACCACGATTGCTATCGGAACGGCCGCGATAGCCACCCTGACCCTGAAGGCTGCGCTGACCCGAGCGGGGCGCAAGTTCACCGCGACCTTGATAGCCACGCTGGCCCGCACGCGGAGCCGAAGAGCGCTGGCCATACGACTGTGGTTGAGAGCGAAGACGCGGCGTCACCTGCGTGGTGTCGGCGTCCGCATAGCCACCGCGAGAGCGTCCGGTGGAGATACCACGGTGACCGCGATCGGAATAGCCGCCGTCGCCGTAGCCGGCACGAGGGTCACGCGCCACGCCGCGGACAGCGGGAAGTGCACGGTCCTCGGGCATCGGCGTACTGCGGAACCGGTCACGCTGTGAGCGAATCTCCTCGCCCGAACCCGTCTCGGTAATATAACCGGCCTGCTGAGGACGCTGTCCATAGCGGGTCGAACGACCGCCCTGAACCATCAGGAAGCGCCCGTTATCGACAGAGGAACGCGAATTGACGTAGCCGGCAGCGTCCTGGAAACGACCGCCCTGCTGCGACGTCTCGCGTTCGTATGCCATCAGGTCGTCAAAGTAGGCATCGACGACCTCGCGCGGATTGAGGCCCAAAAATCGAGCATAGCTCGAAATCATGCCCTGCGCATAGCCGCGCGGCGGCATCGAAGCAAAGTTACCGGTCTCGAAAAACTCGATGATCTGCGGCCTGATTTTGATGGTGTTGGCGACCTGCTGAATGGAAAGGCCCATTCGGCGACGCTGCTCGAGCAGCATGTCACCAAAGCGTGCAGCCATCAGAATCCTCCAAACTCACGATCTTCACGTGCCATCTCGGCGTCGACAGATTCCAGCGCGGCAAGCCCCTCCTCGTCCAACAGGACCTCGCGCGGCTTGGAACCGTCAGGCGGGCCGACGACACCCTTTTCTTCCAGCATGTCCATAATACGCCCGGCGCGCGCATAGCCAACCTTCAGACGACGTTGCAGGCCAGATGTGGAGCCCAGCTGCGATTCCACCACAATATGGGCGGCTTCCCAGATGAGCGGATCATCGTCTTGCGGCTCGGCGACTCCGGTGCGGACAATGCCGCCGCCACCCGCCATGGACATGGAAGCGGGCGCCACGGCGGACAGAATCTCCTCGTGGTAGTCGGGCTCGCTTTGCGACTTGACGAACTCGACAATCTCGTTGATTTCGTCGTCCGAGACAAAGCAGCCCTGGATACGGCGGGGCTTGCCCCAGTCGACCTTGGAGAACAACATGTCGCCCAATCCGGTGAGCTTCTCGGCGCCCATCTGGTCGATGATGACGCGCGAGTCGATGCCTGTGGCGACGTTAAAGGCGATGCGGTTGGTGATGTTGGCCTTGATGAGGCCCGTCACCACGTTGGAGCTGGGGCGCTGCGTGGCAACGATAAGATGAATACCGGCGGCACGGCCCAGCTGTGCAATACGCACGATCGAGGCCTCGACATCCTTACCGGCGACCATCATCAGGTCAGAGAGCTCGTCAATGATAATGACCAGGTAGGGCATCTTTTGCGGCGGGTTGTCGTAATGCTCAAACTCGCCAGCAGCCTGCTTTTCGTTGTAGGTCGAGATCTTACGCACGTTGAGACGCTCGAAGACCTTCAGGCGGCGCTCCATCTCGGACACAGCCCATTGCAGAGCGCTCGCGGCCTGCTTAGGCTCGGTCACCACGGGCACATAGAGATGCGGCAGACCGTTATAGCCCGCAAGCTCGACGCGCTTGGGGTCGACCATAATCAGGCGAACGTCCTCGGGAAGGGCGCGCATGAGCAAGGTCGTGATGATGGAATTGATCATCACCGACTTACCAGAACCGGTCGTACCGGCGATCAACAGGTGAGGCATCTTGGCGAGGTCGGCGACAACCGGCGTACCCTCGGCGTCACGGCCGATAGCGAGCTCGAGCGGACCGCCCTTCACATAGGGCAGCACGTCGCCCAGATTGACGTTCTGGCGCTTGCGGTTGGGAATCTCGATGCCCACGAGCGAGGTGCCGGGGATCGGGGCAAAGATACGCACCGACTGGGCAGCGAGCGAAAGCGCAATATCGTCCTCGAGGCTCGAAATCTTGCTCACGCGCTCGCCCTCGCCAGGTTGCAGCTTAAAGGTCGTCACCGTGGGGCCGGCGATCCAGCCGACCACGCGGGCACTGCGGCCAAACTCAAGCAAGGTGGATTGCAGCGACTCAGCGGTCTGCTCAAGCTCCTTGTCCGAAGACGCGGCGGAAGCCGACTGCGGGTTGGCATGCAGGATTTCGAGCGGCGGAAGCTTGAGGCCGTCCTCTTCTTCGCCCTCGTTATCTGCGGCGCCGTCGTCCACTCCCCCATCACGAGCCGCAGCCGATTCGACAGCACTCGTGGCAGGCGCATCGGCAACCTTGGGATGCTTCAGGAAGTCGGGAATCTGAGGTGCGGCCGAGACGGGATTCACGGCAAACGGCGGCTCGGACTCGTCGATCTTATCGGAGTCGTCTTCCATCGAAAGCTGGCCGGTTACCTGGCCGCGCTTTGCATGGCGACGCGGCAGCAAAGTTGTCTTTGCGGTCTCAATCGGAGCCTCGTCGTCCTCGTCATCGCCCTCGGTGAGCTCAATCTCGCTATCGGACCAAGACGGGTCGGGCTCACTTGTATTCAACTTGGGTGTGGCCTTGCCCTTCTTGGCATGGCGGCGCGGCAACAGCGTTGTCTTGGCCCGCTCGGCATCCACGGCATCGGACACGTCAACAAACGGATCCTCGTCCTCGTCATCATCGTCCAAAACCGGGTCCACATCGTTGCCCATGACCGTGGTCACGGCAGCATCGGAGCCCTTTTGACGAAGAATGCTCAGGTGCGGACGGGCAACGCCGGGCACCGACAGGGCTTCGTCGTCACCCCAAGGGCTGGCGTTGACATCGGCACGACGGCGTTCGGCAAAATCTGCCGCACGGTCGCGGGCAGAGCGCAGCACACCACCCACAGAAAAGCCGATGATGACAAAACCAACGACGGCCAGACCCAACAGGACCACCATCGCGATAGGCTTACCCAGGGCATTCTGCAGCGCACTCGCAATAAACGCACCGATGTAGCCACCCGAGGCGGACAGATTTTGCGGCGTAAACATAAGGTCGCACGAATCGCTCGTGCCCGGCACCATCAGCGAAAGAATGGAGACGACGGCGATAAAGACCACGGCGCCGCCCGCAACAGAGCGCACGTTGAGCGGCGAGTCCTCACCCAAAAAGAGCGTGGCGGCAAACAGCAAGATGACGATCGGCAGCACGTAGGCGCCCAGGCCAAAGCCCAGGTGATAGAACCCGGCAACAGCAGCCGTCACGGGCGCAGTTGCCGGTGAGATAACGGCAATGAAGGACGCGATCGCCAAAACGGCAATGACCACGCCGGCGATATCGCGATTGGCCGAAGGCTCGACCAAGGGCTCAAAATCGTCGAAGTCTGCCTCATGGCCCTTATTGGCACGCAGATGGGAACCGGCACCCTTAGCAGATGCCGGTTGGTTGTTGGCCTTATTGCCTTTGGCGTTTTGTGCAGATCCGCGCGCCAAACTAAACCTCCATGACGACCGGGATGATCATCGGACGGGTACGCGTACGGCTCCAAATGAAGTTGGAGAGCGAATCGCGCACGGCCTTGCGAATGGCATCGGAGCCGCTGCTGGTAAAGCTAAACTTGCCCTTCTCGATCGTCTTCATGATGGACGCGGAGGCATCCTCGGAGAATTGATCGTCGATGGCAAACGAAACACCGCGGCCCGAGAACTCGATGGCCTCGATCTTCTTGTGCTTGAGCGAGACGATGGCAACGGCTGTGACCATGCCGTCGTTGGCGAGCTTTTGACGGTCGCGCAGGACGATGGGGTCGGTGTCGCCGATGCGCAGGCCGTCAACATAGACGACGCCGGACTCGACGGGCGTACCACGCTTGACGATACCGCCGCGCATCTCGAGCGTGTCGCCGTTATCGAGAATAAAGATATGATCGTCCTTGAGACCCATCTTGCGGGCCAGCTGGGCATGGGCGCGCAGGTGCACGGCCTCACCGTGAACCGGCATAAAGTACGTGGGCTTGGCCATGGCCATCAGGAGCTTGAGCTCCTCCTGGCTACCGTGACCGGAGACGTGGACGAGAGCGCGGTTCTTATCCCACACGTCGCAGCCGAGCTTGGCAAGGCTGTTGACGACCTGCTGGACGGCTTTCTCATTGCCGGGAACCGGCGTTGCCGAGAGGATGACGGTATCGCCCTCGTGGATGGAGAGCGTCTTGTGCTCGCCGTTGGCCATGCGCGAAAGGGCCGACAGAGGCTCGCCCTGCGAACCAGTGCACATGACGACGATCTTGTCATCAGGCAGGTTATCAATGTCGAAGGCATCGATGATATCGGCATCGTCGATGTTGAGATAACCGAGCTCGCGCGCCACGCGGGTGTTCGTGAGCATGGAGCGACCGGTCACAACGACCTTACGGCCGCACTTGCGGGCGGCATCGCAGATCTGCTGCAAACGATGGATGTGGCTCGAGAACGATGCGACGAACACGCGACCCGGGGCGTTCTTGATGGCGTGCAGCAGGTTGGGACCAACCTCGGCCTCGGACTTGGTAAAGCCGGGAACCGTGGCATTGGTTGAGTCGGAAAGCAGCAGGTCGATGCCCTGCTTGGCAAAGCGGCTGATAGCGGCGTAGTCGGGCGTGACGCCGTCGATGGGCGTCTGGTCGAGCTTAAAGTCGCCGGTGTGCATAACGGTGCCCTGATTGGTGCGGATGAACACGCCCAGAGCGCCGGGGATGGAGTGCGTCATCGAGAAGAAGTCGAGCGAGATGCCGCCGAGGTTGACATGGCTGCCGCCCTTGACCTCGCGGAACTTGGGCGCGCGGATTCGGAACTCGGAGAGCTTGCCCTCGATAAAACCGAGCGTCAGCTTGCTCGAGAAGATGGGCACCTTGTTGTTGAGGTCCTGCAGCAGGTACGGAAGCGAACCGGTGTGGTCCTCGTGGCCGTGGGTGACGATGATACCGCGGAGCTTCTCCTCGTTCTCCAGAACATAGGTGTAGTCGGGAAGCACCAGGTCGATACCGGGCTGGGAGTCGTCGGGGAACATAAGACCGGCGTCGACGAGCACCATGTCGTCGCCGCACTCGAAGACCGTCATGTTCTTGCCGATGCCGTCAAGACCGCCGAGCGGGATGATCTTCAAGGGAGATGATTTTTTAGCTGCCATAGGTTAGTGTGGTTTCCTTTCTTCGAAACGGGTCTGAAACAACCGACGGGGCGCTTCTGGCAAACCGACCGTCGGGAACGTACAAACATGCATCACGGAGTCGACGCATTAACTCCAATATGATACCCATTTGCACAGCCACAGACCACCCATGCATTAAAGCCCCATCTGGACCCATCTATCCCGCCGGTTTCCCGTGGGGCGGGCACTGATGAAGTTTCCTGCTCTACAGTCCTGCTCACGACGGAGGCCACATTAAGTGGCCTCCTGTTCGTGCGGAACTCGCGATAAACTTCATCAGTGCCCGCCCCACGGGAAACCTACCAAAAAGGGACAGGTTTATTTTGGTCGGTTTTATCTGCGGAAATGCTTCGGCTATGGCCTAGTTGCCTCGTTGTAGGCATTCAGTTGGTCTTGCCAGAGATTGTGATCGCTATCGGTAATCTCTCGAATGATATGAGCCGGATTGCCACCGATGATGACGTGGCTGGGGACGTCTTTGACAACGACTGAGCCTGAGGCGATGACAACGTCACTTCCGATCGTGACGCCTGGATTGATAATCACACCGCCACCCATCCAGACGTTGTCGCCAATTGTGACAGGCTTTGCATACTCAAGCTCCAGATTGCGCACATCTGCATCAATAGGATGCCCAGCAGTGAAAATGCTCACGTGGGGTCCCAGAAAAACGTTGTCGCCAAAGGTCACGTAGTTTTCGTCCAGAATCGTCAGGCCAGTATTCGCATAAAAATGATTGCCGAACGAAATCCTATCGCCATGATCAAAATAGACAGGAGCCGTTAAGACCATATCGTCCGGAGCGGCGCGAAAACACTTCTTAAGTTCCTCAAGAGCACTCGAATCAGCCCAATACTCCGACTCATTAAACAACTTCTGAGCCGCATGCACCCTACTAAACGAATGGTCGCCAACTCTATAGGGGTTATAAAGCTCCCCGGCAATCATGCGATCCCATTCAACCTTATTTGTCATGCCCGCCTCCATGAGCTACATATCAAATGTGGGGCACAGTATAGCAACTAAGAACAAGAACGAAGCAGGCGCCCAACAACGCAAACCAGCCCTTTTGCTATTCCCGGCGGGGGCCGCGGGTAAAGTTTATCGCGAGTTCCGCACGAGCCGGAGAGCACTTAATGTGCTCTCCGTGCGAGCAGGACTGTAGAGCAGGAAACTTTACCCGCGGACCCCGCCGGGAATAGCAAAAGGGCGACCCCTGTCCGGAGTCGCCCTTGTTGAGCTGCTTATGTGCGGCCGTTACTCGGCGTCGTGGTGACGGCGGGGTTTGCGGCCTCCGTTGTCACCGGGACGGCGCGGACGGTCGCTGCGCTCGGAACGCTCGCGACGCGGGCGCTCACGACGCTGGAAGTGCTCGCCGTCGCCCTCGGAGGCACCCTCGGCGCGAGCCGGGGCCTCGGGTTTGTCAAGACGATCGAGCGAGATCTTGCCGCGATCGTCGACCTCGATGACGACGACCTTGACCTCGTCGCCCACATTGAGGACGTCCTCGACCTTCTCCACGCGGCCCTTGGCGACGCGGGAGATGTGCAGCAGGCCGTCCTTACCGGGCAGCAGGTTCACGAAGGCACCGAAGGGCTGGATGGAGACAACGCGACCGGTGTACTCCTCGCCCGGCTCGGGAACCTTGATGATGAGCTTGATGCGCTCGACGGCCTGGTCGACGGACTCGCCGGTACCGCCGACAAAGACGGTGCCGTCCTCCTGGATGTCGACAGAAGCGCCGGTCTCGTCCTGGATGCCACGGATGACCTTGCCGCCGGAACCGATGACGTCGCGGATCTTGTCGGTCGGAACCTGGATGGAGACGATGCGCGGAGCGGTGCTGCGGGTGGTGTGACGCGGCTCGGGGATTACATCGAGCATCTTCTGCAGGATGAAGGCGCGACCCTCCTTGGCCTGCTGCAGGGCGCGGGCCAGGATGTCGAAGGTGAGGCCGGTGGCCTTGTTGTCCATCTGCAGGGCGGTGATGCCCTCGGTGGTACCGGTGACCTTAAAGTCCATGTCGCCCAGGAAGTCCTCGAGACCCTGGATGTCGGACAGGACCACGGTCTTGCCCTCCTCCTGGATCAGGCCCATGGCGATACCGGAGACCGGGCGCTTAATGGGCACGCCGCCGTCCATAAGGGCGAGCGTGGAGCCGCAGGTCGAAGCCATCGAAGAGGAGCCGTTGGACTCCATGACCTCGGAGACGACGCGGATGGCGTAGGGGAACTCGTTCTCGTCGGGGAGCACCGGAAGCAGAGCGCGCTCGGCCAGGTTGCCGTGGCCGATCTCGCGGCGCTTGGGGCTGCCCATGCGGCCGGTCTCGCCGGTGCAGAACGGCGGGAAGTTGTAGTGGTGCATGTAGCGCTTGCCCTCGGTGGGCTCGATGGTATCCAGACGCTGGCCCTCGTTGAGCATACCGAGCGACAGGACGGAAAGCACCTGGGTCTGGCCACGCTGGAACAGACCGGAGCCGTGAACGAGCGGCAGGTAGTTATCCTTCACCATGATGGGGCGAATCTCATCGGCGGCACGGCCGTCGACGCGCTCACCGGTCTCGACGACCATGGTGCGCATAGCCTTCTTCTCGAGCTTCTTGAGCGCCACGGGGATCTCGCGCTCCCAAGCGGACTGCTCCTCCTCGGTGAACTCGGCACGGATGGACTCCTTCAGAGCCTCGACCTTGCCGATACGGGAGAGCTTGTCGGCGTCGCGAAGGGCGGCTGCCATCTCGTCGTAATGGGCGAAGATGCGCTCCTGGACCTCCTCGACGGGTTGGTCGAGCGGGTACTCCTTCTTGACGATAGCGCCGTTGACCTGCTCCCACTCAGCGACAAACTCGTCCTGAGCCTGGCAGAAGGCAGCAAGGGCCTCCTGGCCAAACTTCATGGCGGCGAGCATGTCGTCCTCGGAGATCTCCTCGGCGCCGGCCTCGACCATCGAGATGAAGTCAGCAGAGCCGCCCAGCTCCAGGTCCAGATCGGAGTTCTCGCGCTCCTCATAGGTGGGGTTAACGATAAACTCGCCGGTCTCCACGTTGCGGCCGATGCGCACGCAGGCAAGCGGGCCCTCGAAGGGCACGCCGCCGAGCGTCATGGCCAGGGAAGCACCCATGACGTTGATGACGTCAAAGGGGTTGACCTGGTCGGCGACGAGCGAGGTAGCGACGATGTGCACCTCGTTGCGGAAGCCGTCCGGGAAGCTCGGGCGAATCGGACGGTCGATCATGCGCGCGGTGAGCGTGGCCTTCTCGCTGGGACGGCCCTCACGCTTGAGGTAACCACCCGGGATGCGGCCGGCTGCGTACATCTTCTCGTTGAAGTCGACGGTCAGCGGGAAAAAGTCGTAGTTCTTGCGCTCCTTGGAGACGACCACGGTGTCGAGCATCGTGGTGTCGCCCTGCTTGACCAGGCAGGCGCCGGTGGCCTGCTTGGCAAGCTCGCCCGACTCAAAGGTGTAGGTCTTGCCGTACAGCTCAAAGGTCTTGGATACGAGTGTCATTGTTCTCCTTTACCCCACAGGCCCCTTGCCTGCAGGCTTCTCATGTGACGCGGGCCCCCTGCCCCCGCCACGCTTCAGAGCGTGATTGTTCGCGCCCTTACACAAAAAGAGCGCCCCGCTGCGCAGGACGCTCCTTGCATGTACAAATCCTACTGGATGTTGTCGCGGATGCCCAGAGCCTTGATGAGCTCACGATACTCGACGATGTCGTTCTTCTTGATGTAGGAGAGAAGACGACGACGACGGCCGACGAGCATGAGCAGGCCACGACGGGTGTGGAAGTCCTTCTGGTGGGACTTCATGTGCTCGGTCAGCTCCTTGATGCGCTCGGTCAGGATAGCGACCTGAACCTTGGGGTTGCCGGTGTCGACCGGGGTGTTACCGAACTGAGCAGTCAGCTCTGCCTTGCGCTCTTTGGAAACAGTCATTGTTTCACCTTTCGTTTCTTGTCGCCCGCGGGCGACGCAATTCGCCTCGGACTGGGAAGCCGCCGGTGGAGCGAGCAACCAAGGTCGAGGTACCAACAGGTCGGTATGTTACCACAAGCAGACCGCCCATGCGCATCATCACCGACCCAACATGAATTCCATCGCACGGAGACGTTGATCGGTGTGCGTCGCAGCCCACACGTGCGAAAGCCCCAGCAAAAAGGCAGCGGTATGGGGGTCGACCCTCTCGGCCATAAGCGCATCGAAGGTCATAGACATGAGGGCGCGCAGCCATGCGACCTCACCGGTCGACACCAGCTCGGCACCCGGAACGCTCGACGCGCACGACCCGCACATGAGACCGCCCGCCTGGGGCGAAAAATACGACAACATGGGGTCTCCGCACAGCACGCAGGCCGAAAAATCGGGTCGGTAGCCAACGTGGGACAGCAGCTTGAAGGCATATGCCGCCACAAGTAGATCCATATGCGCCGCGTCGAGCCCGCCGCCCACCAAGGCAAGCGCTCGCTGCGTGATGGCAAAGGTAAACGGGTCCTCGGCGTCCTCGAACGAGCACACGCGCGCGACCTCGGCGATCGCGCTTGCGGCGCAGGTCATCTCGTAATCGGGGGCAGCGCCGAGCGGCGCCTCAATAAGCTCGGCCTGGGAAACCACGTCGAGCGACCGTCCATGCGCAAGCAGCAGATCAACGGTACAGAACATCTCGCAGCGCGCTGCCAGGCGTCCACCGGGTTTGCGGGCGCCCTTTGCCACGGCACGAACCTGCCGACCCCGCTCGTCAAGCATCGTCAGGATCAGGTCCGTCTCTTTGAGCTTCGTCTTATCGAGCACGAGCACTTTCGTGCGATATGTACGAGAACCTGCCATTCGCGCCGCGTGTCCCTAATCCTCGGCGTTATAGCCAAAGCGGCGAATCTGGGCCTCGTCGTCACGCCAGCCGGCCTTGACCTTCACGTCCAGCTCCAAAAAGACCTGGGTGCCAAAGATGCGCTCAAGGTCGCGACGGGCGTCGATGCCGATATGTTTGATCATCTCGCCGCCCTTGCCGATGATGATGCCCTTTTGGCCCTCGCGCTCGACGTAAATGGTGGCGTGCACGCGCAGCACCTTCTTGGTCTGCTCGAGCGCATCGCAAATCACGCCCACGGAGTGCGGGATCTCATCACGGGTGCGGCGCAAGACCTTCTCGCGCACAAACTCGGCAACGAGCGTCTCATCGGAAGCGTCGGTACCCATGTCCTCGGGGAACCAACGCGGACCCTCGGGCAAAAAGTGCGCAACGGTCTCGATGAAGGCATCGACGTTGAAGTTCTTGACCGACGACGTCACGATCTCGTCGTCATATTCCATGAGCTCATGCGCCGCCTTGAGCTGCTCCATGACCTGTGCAGGGTCGGCCTCGTCGGCCTTGGTGAGCACCAGGACCTTTTTGCAGCGGGCGCTCTTAACACGCTCGGCAACCCAGGCGTCTCCCCTGCCGATGGGCTTGGTGGCATCGATCAAAAACGCGACGACGTCCACGTCGTTGAGCTCAAACAGGGCGCTCTTGTTAAGCTCGGAGCCCAGGCCGTCCTTGGGCTTGTGGATGCCCGGGGTATCGACAAAGACCAGCTGGTAGCCGGGGCGATTGACGACTGCACGCATACGGCGGCGCGTGGTCTGGGCCACCGGAGAGGTGATGGCGACCTTCTTGCCGTAGCAGGCGTTGAGCAGCGTGGACTTGCCGGCGTTGGGACGGCCGACCAGGGCAACAAAGCCGCTGCGGAAGCCGGGCTCAACATCTCCAAAGCCCGCGAGACTTTCGTCCTCGTCGCACAGGGCGTCGAGTTCCTCATCGCTCATGCCCTCAAACGGGTCGAACTCCTCGACTTCCTCAAACTCCTCGCCATCCACCGCGTCCAGGGACTCGTCGTCCAGAATCTCATCGGCAGGCTGCATATTGTCGGACATGGGAATCCCTTTCTAAATAAAGCCGAGCGCGTGGGCAAATACCAAAAGACCCACGATTGCGGCGGTAATGGAAAGAACGTAGACAGAAGCGGCGGCGATATCCTTCGCACGCTTGGCCAACGGATGGAGCTCCTGGGTTGCCAGGTCGACGATCGCCTCCATGGCGGTGTTGCACAGCTCGCCGTGGATCACTAGGCCGCAGCAAATAATGACCGTACCCCACTCGGCAATGTCGAGCCCCACGATGCAGCCGGCAATGACAGTGCACACACCGGCCACGAGCATGACCTTAATGTTGCGCTCGGTCTTAACGGCGGTAACGAAGCCCTCCATGGCATAGGAGAACGACTTTAAAAAGGACGGATGGTCCTTGTTCGATCCGGGAATCATAGACGGCTCCTAGTCGTGGGCATGGTTGGTGATGGGACCGACGTGAACGAGCTTGGGATCCTCACCGCGCTCGAGCGCCAGATCGCGCAGGATAGCGTCCTCGCGCGCCTCCATGACCTCGGCCTCGTCGTCCTCAATATGATCGTAGCCTAGCAGGTGCAGCATGCCGTGCACGAGCATCAGGCGGCACTCGTCGGCGGGACTGTTGCCAAAACCGGGGGCCTGGCGGGCAATGACCTGCGGGGCCAGGATAATATCGCCGAGCTCGAGCGTCTCATCGGCAGGGATATCCTCGTCAAAAGCCGAGTCGCACTCAAACGAGAGCACGTCGGTCGTGCGATCGATACCGCGCCATTCGTGGTTGAGCTCATGCATCTCGTCCTCATCGACATACGAAAGGGAGATCTCAACCTCACGCTCAACGCCCTCAGCGGCAAGCACAACCTCGCAGATGTGCTCTACCTCGGGGGCTTCGAGCAGCGTATCGAGCTCGGCATCGTTGCTGATCAATACACTCAACGGGACTCCTTTCGGTCACGTGCACGCTGCTCGCGCGCATCGTCGTATGCATCATAGGCCTCAACGATACGGCCCACCAGGGCATGGCGCACCACATCGGCGCGCTCCAGGTGCGAAAACGCCACATCGTCGACGCGGCCCAAAATTCTCTCGACATCGGCCAGGCCGCCGCGACGACCCACCAGGTCGCGTTGGCTCAGGTCGCCGGTGATCACGAATTTGGAATTAAAGCCCAGACGCGTCAGGAACATCTTCATCTGCTCGGGCGTCGTGTTTTGCGCCTCGTCGAGCACCACGAAGGCATCGCTCAGCGTTCGACCGCGCATATAGGCGAGCGGGGCGATCTCGATCACACCACGCTCCATAAGCTCATCGGTGCGCTCGCGATCCATCATGTCAAAGAGGGCATCGTAGAGCGGACGCATGTAGGGATCGATCTTTTCCTCGAGGGTGCCGGGCAAAAAGCCCAGGTTCTCCCCCGCCTCGACAACGGGGCGCGTCAGGACCAGGCGACCCACCTCGTGGCGCTTGAGTGCAGCAACGGCGAGCGCCATGGCCAGATAGGTCTTACCGGTACCGGCGGGACCAAGGCCAAACGTAATGGTATGAGAGCGGATGGCATCCACATAGCGCTTTTGACCGAGCGTCTTGGGGCGGATGACGCGGCCGCGATACGACAGCAGTACGTCATCGCGCAGCGACGACGCATCATGCTCACCATCGCGCAGGACGGCAAGGCAACGCGAGACATCGTCGGCAGAAAGCGTGCGGCCGGCAGCCGCCTCGCGAAAGGCGTGTTCGAAAAAGCGCGCGACCAGCTCGACCTCGTCCGGATCGCCGCTCACGGCAATGCCATCGCCGCGGGCAACCACATGGGCGCGCACTAAATTCTCAAGCGCGCGAAGGACGCCGTCACCGGCGCCCAAAACGCGCGAGGGGTCAATCCCCTCGGGAACGGTAAGTCTAATCTTCGAGGCTTCCATGAACCTCCCTGCGTGCATGGACCAAGCCGGAATCATCGACTCCGATGATAGCAACATCGAGCAGGCACGGGGCTGTGAGTCCACAGGTATCATCAAGACGGGCATGATGGAACGAACCGAGCGTCAGGTTGTCACCGTACTCAAGCACGGCGCGCTCGACGGTGCCCACGCGACGACGGGCATCGGCAATAGCGAGCTCCTGTGCTGCGGCACGCATACGACGGCTACGCTCGGCCATGACCTCGGGAGCCACCTGGTCGGGCATGTCGGCGGCAAGGGTGCCGGGGCGCTTGCTATAGCGGAACACGTGCATGCGCGAGAAGCCCACGCGACGGCACAGCGCCAGCGACTCCTCGAACTCCTCGTCCGTCTCGCCGGGAAAACCAACGATAACGTCGCACGAAAGCGACGCCTGCGGAAGGTTGGCACGAATCATGCGCACCGTGTCCTCAAAGGCCTCAGCGCTATAGGGACGACCCATGCGATGCAGGGTCGCCGTGCAACCGGACTGCACGGGCAGGTGCAAAAACGGGGCGATACGCTGCGGATAGCGCGCCATCACCTTAAGCAGGCGCTCGGAAATATCCATGGGTTCGACCGAAGAGATGCGCACATGGGCGATCTCGGTGCGCTCCATGATTGCCTCGAGCAGCTCGTCGATCTCGACATGCTCGTCGGTCGTGCTCTTGCCGTCATAGGCGCCCAGGTTCACGCCAGTCAGCACCACTTCGGACACGCCGGCCTCCTGCGCCTCGCGCACCTGATCGAGCACGGACTCGACGGGCACGGAGCGCTCGGGGCCGCGGGCCTTCCACACGATGCAGTAGGTGCAGCGATGGTTGCAGCCATCCTGGATCTTCACGCCCAGGCGCGAGCGACCGAGCGCATCAACCACCTCGCCATCGCTGCAGGCGGGAACGCTATCGGATTCGACGCCCAGTACCTCGCAGACGCGCTCGGCGACGTCAATCTTGGACGGTTCGGCGATCACACGGTCCGAGAGCTCCAGCAGCTCCTCGGGGTGCAGGTTGACCACACAGCCGGTGACGACCACGTAGGGCTCACCCGGATAGGCAAGCGCGTGACGGACGGCCTTGCGGGTCTTAGCCTCGGCCTCGCCCGTAACGGCGCAGGTATTGATGACGATCAGCTCGGCATCCTGGGGCTCCACCATCGCAAAGCCCAGGCGCATAAGATCGGCAGTGATACGGTCGGACTCAACCCGGTTGACACGGCAGCCGAGGTTGACGACAGAAATATGGGGTGCGAGCACACGGGCTCCTTAATCGAGGATGTCGTCGAGGGCACTCTTGATACGGTCGGTCACCGACTTCTTACCGGATGTGACGTCATCGCCCATCTCGTCGGCAAAGGCGCGAAGAAGCTCACGCTGCTTGTTAGAAAGATTGGTGGGGACGACCACGCGCAGCTGCACAATCAGGCGGCCGCGCGAGCCGCCACCGCCAATGCGGGGCATACCGTAGTTGTTCACGCTCACGGTGTCACCGTACTGGGCGCCGGCGGGAACCGTCACCTTAACGACCTCGTCGGGCATAATGCCCTCGACCTCGATCTCGCAGCCGAGCGCAGCCTGCGCAATCGAGATATCGCTCACCAGGTACAGGTCGTCACCGTTGCGCTTAAAGCGCTCATGGTCGGCAACGCGCACGTTGACAATCAGGTCGCCCGAAGGCTCGCCGCGAAGGCCGGCCTCGCCAAAGCCGCTCACACGCAGCTGGCGACCGGTCGAAACGCCGGCGGGAATATCGATGTCGATCTTTTCGTGCGAAGGCGTGCGGCCCTGACCGTCGCAGGTCTCGCAGGGATGGTCGATAACCGTGCCCTCGCCATGGCAGTCGGGGCAAGGCGAGGAAGACTGAACCTGGCCCAAAAACGATCGCTGAACCGTCGTGACGTAGCCCGTACCGTGACAGCGACTACACTGCTTTTCCTGTGCACCCTCGGCCCTACCGGTACCGTTGCAGTCCTCGCAAGGAGCAAGGCGATCATAGCTGATCGTCTTTTTGCAGCCGAGTGCCGCCTCCTCGAGCGTCACCGAAAGCGAGATGGCCATGTCACGTCCGCGACGACGCTCACGACGGCTGCGGGCGCCACCACCGGCGCCACCGCCAAAGAACGACGAGAACAGGTCGTCCATGCCCATGCCACCAAAGATATCATTGATGTCGACATAGCCCGAACCACCAGGACCGTCGGCAGTGCCGTAACGGTCGTAGTTAGCACGCTTCTGCTCATCGGAAAGAACGGAATAGGCCTCGTTGAGCTCCTTGAACTTGGCCTCGGCCTCGGGATCGTCCGAAACATCCGGATGTACGGTACGGGCCTTCTTTAAAAACGCACGCTTAATCGTCCGCGCGTCGGCATCCCTGTCGACGCCAAGCACCTCGTAGTAATCCCTATTTTCCGACACGACCGAATCCTTCCGACTTTCATTATTGTCACAGTGCGTCCTATACCCAAGCTGGGCCGACCGCAAACAGAGGGTTTGATGTTATTGCATTTGGTACGGCGAAAGCATGGCCCGTTGCGAGCAGCTCGCAAACCAAACCGACACGAGCGCGAACATGAAGCCGTTGGCAAAACCGTTGGCAAACTGCATCGCACCGCGCTTCCACCACAGCAGGCTGCGATGAAGCACACCGTCCGAAAGCACCATGAACAGGCCCATGGTAAAGGGGATAAAGCACATCACGGCAAAGGCCGAGAACACGCCCGAGATGGCCGACAGCACCAAAAACGGCGCCACGATGCCCATCAGGTAAAAACCGGTACGAGCTTTGCCTTCCAAGCGCTCGGCCTCAACATGGGCGCGGCCGACCAGGTCGCCGCCCGCAGCACCGTTAGTGCCAGCATGGCCCATGCCGCTAATGCGGACCTCGTCGCCATCGTGCGTGCCGGCAGGAAACTCAATCGTCTGCTCGGAGGTCACACGGGTTCGCCCGCTGCCACCGCAATCGGGGCAGGGGTCGGCCACGACCTTACCGGAACCGCCGCACTCGGGGCAGACCGACTGGAACGTGCCCGCACCAAACAGGAAGGACAGGTCGACGTCGATGTGGCCGCGGCCACCGCAGCTCGGGCAGGTATGTGCATGCTCGGACGAAACAGAGCCCGAACCGCCGCAGTGACCACAGGTATCGAAGCGCGTGTAGCGGACGGTCTTGCGGGCACCGCCCTTGGCCTCCTTGGCGTCGAGTTTGATATCGACGACCACGTTGGCGCCGTTCTCGGGATTGTAGGCAGCCTGGCCGCGACGCTGCTGGCCCCAGGCGCCACCAAAGGGAAAGCCGCCCTCAAAGGGATTGCCATAGCCCGTGCTGCCGGCGTAGCCGCCACCATAGGGCGAAGCCGTAGGAGCACCGGCAAAGGGATTACCAGAACGCATGGCGTCGTAGCGCGCACGTTTTTGCTCATCCGAAAGCACGGCGTAGGCCTCGGAAACCTCTTTAAACTTTTCCTCGGCATCCGGCTCTTTATTGACGTCCGGATGGAGCTTACGGGCCTTTTGCTGGAAGGCCTTTTGAATATCACGCGAGGTGGCGTCCTTGGAGACGCCCAGAATCTCGTAGTAATCTTTTTCGTTCATCGTCGCCATGCGCGGCAACCTCCTGCTCACAGCAGCGTATATATTCCGGTAATTCTACCCGAGCGGCCTAAGCTAGATCCCAAAACAGCTCGAACAGAACATTTCCATCGAGCCAGCCCAGATGGGTCGGCGCCAGACGAGCTCGAACATGGCCCGCGACGACATCTGCCGTAGTGAAGGGTCCCTCATGACCCCAGAGCGTCTCGGGCACCCAAGTGGCAAGACCCAATTCGAGCGCGCGATCGCAGGCAGCTGCCAGCTCGCCCGTTGGGATGACGCAAGCTGCACGAGCCAACAGGTCGGACGCAACACCGCGCGTCATGCGACAAGCGAGCATCAAATCTTCGGCGACAGCCTCGCGCTGCGACAGATATTCGGCCTCGAACGCCGTCGCGTCATCGTCACGTTGCACCAGACGCACGCGGTACGCATCGCCTCGAGAAGACACGCCGGGGAACAAACCTGCAAGACGGTCGAAATCCTCGTCGTCGAGCATGCCCGCGGCAGAACGACCCAGGCCCAGGTAGCCCCGTCCGGTCCAGTAGGCAATGTTATGGGCGCACTCATAGCCGTTGAGCGCGTAGCTTGCCACCTCATACGGATGATAGCCGGCCGCACCTAGGCGCTCACGCGCCGCGTCCATGCACGAAGCCTGAAAATCCTCGTCGGGCTCGAGCGACTCGTTACGGCACGCCATGCGATAGAGTGGCGTACCCTCCTCGAGCGTGAGCGGGTAGACCGACACATGATGAGGCGCCGCCGCCAACACGCCATCGAGCGTGCTCCGCCAGCTTGCGGCCGTCTGCCCGGGAAGGCCGCACATCAGGTCGCACGACACATCGAGACCAGCATCCTTCACCGTCGCGATAGCCGCAAGTGCCCGATTAGCATCGTGAATGCGGCCAATAGCAGCCAGCTCGGTATTGTCGAGGGTTTGCACGCCCAAAGAGATGCGCGTGACACCCGCCTCGGCAAGCGCGGTGGCTAGCTCGGCGATCAGCGACTCAGGATTGGCTTCGCAAGTAAATTCAACGGGCTTACACCACATGGAGATACGACGGGCAAGTTTCACCAGGCGCTCCCCAGCCAGTGAGGGCGTGCCGCCGCCAATATAGACCGTGCGGACCTGCGCAAGCGCCCCGGCGTCGCCAAAGGAATCGAGGCGCGCATACAGCTGCTCAAAATAGGAATCGAGCGCAGCATCCAAATCACACAGAGCAAAGCTGCGCGAGTCAAAGTCGCAATAGCGGCATTTTTGAGCGCAAAACGGCACATGCACGTACAGCGCGGTAACGGCCACCCTTAAGCCTCCAGCGGATGAGCGGGCACCGACTCACCGGCGGCAAGGGCGGCCTCGCAGGCCACCACATCGTGCTCGATATCATCGACCAGCGACATGAACTCCTCGCACGTAGAGCAACGCACTACCTGAGCGCGCCAGGCGGCGGCATGGGGCATGCCTTTTAAGTACCAGCTTGCGTACGTGCGGGCGCGCGACATGAGCGGCAAGAGCTCATGCGTCAGCGTTAGGTGCTCACGCAGAGCGTCCAAGCGCTCGACGGAGCTGCGCGGCGACACCGGTATGCCATCGAGCGCAAGGGCGCGAGCATCACCAAAGACCCAGGGATTACCGTAGATACCGCGCGCGATAAACACCGCGCTGGCACCCGAGCCGTGCAGATGCTCCGCAGCCTCCTCGGCCGAGAACACATCGCCCGAACCAATCACGGGAATCTCGACAGCGTCGGCAACCTCATCGACGACCGACCAGTCGGCCTGGCCCGTGTAGAGCTGCGTGGCGCAACGACCATGCACGGCGACTGCGGCAGCCCCTGCGCCCTCAAGCATCTGGGCAAATGTCGCGGCATTACGGTCCTCGGCATAAAAGCCCTTGCGAATCTTGACGGTCACGGGCACGTGCGCCGCGCCGACCGCGGCCTCAACAATCTTCTCGGCCAAATCGGGCGTGCGCATGAGCGCCGAGCCCTCGCCCTTGGTAACGACCTTGCGGGCGGGGCATGCCATATTGATATCGATGAGCGACAGGCGATCGCCAACGCGCTCCTCGACGGCGGCGACGGCACTCGCAAACTGATCGGGCTTGGAGCCAAAGAGCTGCACGCAAATCTGCTGCTCCTCGTCGGCCGGTAGCACCAGGCGCCAGGTCTTGTTGCTGGCATAGGCAAGGCCCGCCACGCTCACCATCTCGCTGTAGGCAAGGTTGGCACCGCGGCGGCGACACATGATGCGATAGGCGGGGTCGGTCACGCCCGCCATGGGAGCCATAAGGAACGGCTGCTCGGCATAAGCACCCAGCAGCCGCTTGCTGTATTCAGAAAGCGCCATGGACCTACTCGTCCACCTTGAGGATCGCCATAAAGGCCTCCTGCGGCACTTCAACCGATCCGATGGCCTTCATGCGCTTCTTGCCCTCTTTCTGCTTCTCGAGCAGTTTGCGCTTACGCGAGATATCGCCGCCGTAGCACTTGGCAAGCACGTCCTTGCGACGAGCCTTGACGGTGGAGCGGGCAATGATCTTGTTGCCGATAGCACCCTGGATGGGCACCTCGAACAGCTGTCGCGGAATAATCTCCTTGAGCTTGTCGCATAGGCCGCGGGCAAGACCGTAGGCCTTGTCCTTGTGGACGATAAACGACAGCGCGTCCACCTCGTCGCCCGAAAGCAGGATGTCGAGCTTGACGAGCTCGGAGGGGCGATATTCGTTGAACTCGTAGTCGAGCGAGGCATAGCCCTTGGTGCGGCTCTTGAGCTGATCGAAGAAGTCCAAGATGAGCTCGGCGAGCGGCATATCAAAGCGCATCTCGACCGATTTGCTCGTCAGGTGGATCATGTCGGTTGTGACGCCGCGGTGCTCGATGGCGAGCTGCATGACGGCACCCGTGTACTCAGGCGGGCAGATGATCTTTGCCTTGAGGTAGGGTTCCTCGATACGTTCGATTCGTGTGGCCTCGGGAAGGTCCTGCGGACTGCGGACATCGATCATTTCGCCGTCGGTCTTGTAGACGTGATAGTCGACCGAGGGACTCGTGGCAATGAGGTCCAGGTTGAACTCGCGCTCCAGGCGTTCCTTGACGACTTCCATGTGCAGCAGGCCCAGGAAGCCCACGCGGAAGCCAAAGCCGAGCGCCACCGAGGTCTCGGGCTCCCACACCAACGACGGGTCGTTGACGTGCAGCTTATCGAGGGCGTCGCGCAGATTCTCGTAGTCCTTGTTGTCGATCGGGAACAGGCCCGTGTAGACCATGGGCTTGGCCTCGCGGTAGCCCGGAAGCGGCTCGGAGCAGGGGTTCGAGGCCCACGTGAGGGTATCGCCCACGCGCACGGCCTCGGGGTCCTTCAGGCCCGTGACCACGTAGCCCACCTCGCCAACGGTCAGCGCGTCGACCGGCGTCTCGGCGGGACGCTTGACACCCACGCCATCGACCAAAAAATCGCCCTTGGCCTGCATCATGCGCAGGGTATCGCCCTTTTTAATCGAGCCGTCAAAGATGCGCACCGTGGCGACAACACCACGATACTCGTCGAAGTACGAATCCAGGATGAGTGCCTTGAGCGGCGCGTTCGCATCGCCCTTGGGCGGAGAGATCAAAAAGACAATGGACTCCAGCAGATCGTGGATGCCCTCGCCGGTCTTGCCCGAGACGCACACGGCATCATCGGCAGGGATCGCCAGGTCATCCTCGATCTCGGTCTTAACCTCATCGGGATGGGCCGAGGGCAGGTCGATCTTGTTGATGGCCGGCACAATGTCCAGATTGGCGTTCATGGCGAGCGTCGCGTTGGAAACGGTCTGCGCCTCGACGCCCTGCGTGGCGTCGACAACGAGTACCGCGCCCTCACAAGCGGCCAGCGAACGCGAGACCTCGTAGGTAAAGTCTACATGGCCCGGCGTATCGATGAGGTTGAACTGATACGTCTCGCCGTCGTCGGCGTCATAGGACACGCGGACGGCATTGGACTTGATCGTGATGCCGCGCTCGCGCTCGATATCCATGGTGTCGAGCAGCTGCGACTCCATGTCGCGTTCGTCAACGGTATGGGTGAGCTCGAGGATACGGTCACTGATCGTGGACTTGCCATGGTCGATGTGCGCAACGATCGAGAAGTTGCGGATGTGGGAAATGTCAATTGAAGTATTCATGCGGACTATCTTACCCGAGCGATACAAAAAATGGAGCCTGTTCCATAAAACAGGCTCCATTTATGCGCGTAATCTGTGTGGTGTGAAATTTACAACTTAGGCGTTGATGCTGTTCACGAGCTTGGCAAGACCGGACTTGCGATTGGAAGCCTGGTTCTTGTGGATAACATGCTTGGCGGCAGCCATGTCGAGACGCTTGGTGACGGTCTTGAGGGCAGCCTGGGCCTTCTCGGCGTCGCCCTCGGCGACGGCGGACTGGACGTGCTTGGTCAGCGTCTTGAGCTCGGACTTGACAGCCTTGTTACGCATGCGAGCTGCCTCATTGGTGCGGATACGCTTCTTCTGAGACTTGATGTTTGCCACTTCTGGAGTTCCTTTCGAGTTCCTTGCAAAAAATGTATGACACCTCTGAGACACGGTGAGGTCATGCAAGCGCCTACTATAGCACGCTCCCCCTCAAAGGGATAGAACGAATTTGTCAAATAGGCAGGTATCATCACGATTTTCTCAAGATGTTCGTAATCCAGAGCAAAAGCGCCGTCTGAGAATCGGCCGAACCCTTGAGCGCGAGCTCCACATCAACGGCACTCTCGAGCGCTGCGACGAGCTCGGTCATCGAAAAACGACGCGCCCAGGTAAGGTGATTCTTGACCTGCCAGGACTGGAGCTTGAGCGTTGCGGCCAGCTCGCGACCCTGCCCACGCGCATCGAGCGCCTTGGCAACGATAAGCTCGCGGATGCGGCCGCACAGCAATGTGTAAGTCCACACGTAGCTCTTGGAGGGCAAAAGCTTAAAGAGCTCGAGCGATCGCCGCATATCGCGAGCCGAGACGGCGTTGAGGAAGTCCCAGGGTTGAACCTCGGCCGTACGTACAATCCAGCGCTCAACGTCGGCAAGCTCAATCTGGGGCGCCTCGACCATCTGGGCAAGCTTAGCCAAGTCGTTATCGAGCATGCGAGTGTTTTCACCCGAACGCGAGACGAGTTCCTCGGCGGCCGCCGTCGAGATCGACTTGCCGTGCTGCGTCGCCATCTGCTGCACACGGCGCGGTAGCTCCCAGCGCTTGGTGCCGGAGCAATCGATCACGGCCTTCTTGTCGATCTTGGCGATCGCCTTATACAGGCGCGTGTTCTTGGCAAGCGAGTCGGCGATGATGAGGCAGACCGTTGTGGGGCTGGGACTCGCCAGATACTCAACGAGCGGCTCCGAGACCGCCTTGGCGAGCTTTGAGCAGCCGTCGAGGATTACCAGACGAAACTCGCTACCCATGGGAAAAGTATTAAGCGAGCCGATGATTGACTCGATATCGGGGTCCTTGGACATGTCGCGCTCGTCGAGGTTGAACTCGACCATGCCCGACTTTTCCAAGCGAGCCTTCATACGCGAGACGGCGTGGTCGCGCTTGACTCCGTCGGTACCGACGATCAGATATGCCGGCAGCAGACCGTTTTCAGACATCGCGCTCCCCTCTCAAAGGCCCTCGTGTTCGTACCGTGTCATTCTAGCCCAGGGACCTACGGTGCGCCAACGACGTCGTTATGGTCGCTGGCATCGCATGGCAAAGCCCTTCGCGGTCGGTGTAATGGTGATGTCGCCGTGTTCAATCGTGCACGCGAAGGCCCCGCCCGCTTCCCTCACGGCATCGACGCAGACATCCGACGGATGACCATAGCGGTTGCCTTCGCCGGCGCTCGCAATGGAGAGTTCGGGCTTTAAGACATCCAGCAGCTCGCCGTCGACCGAGACCTTAGAGCCGTGATGTCCGAGCTTGAGGACATCGATGTCCCCCACTTCCTGTGCAAACTTACGCTCTTGATCGAGTTCGGCATCACCCGTCAGAAGCATGCGTAAGCGCTTGCCCTCTTGTGCGTAGGTGAGCAGCAGGACAAGCGAGTCTTCGTTGCCCTCGCCATCTACCGATTCGAACGGCCACATCACGCGGCCGCGAAACGCACCGATTTCGACGACATCGCCACAGGTCACCTGCCGATACGAAACACCTGGTCGCCCCACAACCTCGGCAGGGGCATCCTCCAGCGCATCCGCCGCCACAGCGATCGTTCCGACCGGGAACTGCTCCAGTACTGCGGGCAAGCCACCCCAATGGTCCTCATCCCAATGCGTCACAAACACGGCATCGATATGGTGAACGTTATTGCGCACCAGCGCGCTTACCACACGCTCGTCAAGCCCGCAGTCGACGAGCGCCACGGTATCGCCCTGACGGATAAGAATGGCATCGGCCTGACCCACATCGAGAATCGTTACCGAGGGCGGAGCGAATCGATCCCAGTAGACGCACGGGACAACCGCCGCGAAAACCAAGCACAGCAGTCCCGCAGCCATGGGACGCGCATGCGGTCGCGGCCACCATACCAAGAGGACCGCCAAACCAAACGGCACGAGGTATATCCAGATGGAATCGGGCGGCACGCTCACGGACGCGCCCGGAATGGCGGCAAAAAGCTGCTCGAAGAACAGCGCGCAACGGGCGGCAAGCACGGACACCATCAGCACCCAGGGCCGAAACAGGGGAACAATCGAGCAGGGTACCAGCACAACCGAAACTGCAAGCAGCACGCTCACCACCGGGCCGATAACCGCATTCGCAAGCGGGGCGATAAGCGAAAATGTCCCGAACGCAGGGATAGTAATGGGAAGCGTCGCCAGCTGCGAGCACAACGTGACGGAAAGCATGCTGGCAATGCCCGCCGGCACGCCCAACTCACCCAAAGCGTAGGTGGCATACGGGCAAAAGCACAAGATGGCAAAGACGCTGGCACACGAAAGCTGAAAGCCCATCTCGAACAGCACCGTTGGACGGAGTAGCACAAAAATCGACATGGTCACAAAGAGCGCAGAGATGCCGTGGCGGCGACGCCCGGCACCGTTGGCGACAAGCGTCGCGAACACCATGCAGCACGCACGAACAGCCGAGGGTGATGCACCTGTAAAGGCGGCGTAGGCCACAAGCGTTACCGCCAAAAGCGCCCGCTGCAGCCCACGCGAGTAGCGCGTCTTTTGCAGGGCGCCCTCGATCACAAACCCTACGACGGCAAGATGACTGCCCGAGACGGCAATGAGATGCGCCGTTCCCGTCACCGAAAACCATTCGCCCGCCGGCTGGGCGCGCAGCTCGGACGAACGTCCGCAGACAACGCCGGCAATGAGCGAGCGCGCCGGATCGGTCGCGGGAGCAATGGCGGCAAGCAGCTCATTTCGCAGCCGAAGCAACGGCCCTGGAGAGCCCCCATCGATCGACACAATCCGGACAGCCTTAACCTTGCGTAGCTCACCCCGAAGCACGCGCGAACGCCCATACGCATCATTCTCGAAGCGCGAAACGCGGCCAATGACACGCACGCGCGACCCAGCACTGAGCTCGCGATCGCACGATAATCGAACGGCACCCACGCGCCAACCGTCCGCGATCGCGTCACAGGTATAGGAATACGCATCATCGTTGATAGACGGATCGCCCTGCACCACAAACTCAAGACTGCTTGCAGCCCGTCCATCCAGAGCGTTGGAAGCTCGGAGGGCACCTATCGCCCACCCCGCGGACACGATCGCTCCCGCCACGAGTCCGACCGCCGCGGCATACAGACATCGCTTCCATCGCACAAGACGCATGCAAGACCGAGCCAATACGACGAACGCCACAGCCACAACGGGAATGCCCCAGAGTAACGTGACGGAAGTCAGTCCTTCTCCCAGTAGCGCATCAGCCGTCACGTTAAGCACCAAGCCGCAACTCGCACACAAGCCGGCACAAAGGGCCATCGTCCACGGCAACAATGGCCGTGGAGGCATCACGTGCTCACGCTCGGTCGCACTCATACGCAGATGCAATCTTTGATTTTGGCGAGTTTCTTCTCGCCGATTCCCGACACACGCATCAGGTCGTCGACCGAGGCAAAAGCGCCGTTTTGGGTCCGCTCGTCGATAATCGACTGGGCCATAGAGGGACCGATGCCCGAAAGCGTCTGCAATTCTGCCGCACTTGCCGTATTGATGTTCACAAGCCCCGACGAAGCGCCCCTGCCCGATGCCGCAGCGGCGCCGCCATCGGCCCCGCCAGCCGCCAAAGCCGCCTGCTGCTCCCCCACTGTCGGCACATAGATCTTTTGTCCATCCGTGACTTTCGAAGCACGGTTAAGCCCCGTCACATCCGCCTCTGCCGTTAGCCCTCCGGCAGCATCAATCGCCTGGGATACCCGCGCTCCATCTTGAAGCCGGTACACGCCCGGGGATGCAACGGCACCATCTACATCGACGTACACCTCCGTTTCGGCAGACGCCTTAGACGAAGACCCATCGGATGCATCGTCCGAAAGATCGCCGGACCCCGGCTCCGCCGATGGACCCGAGTCCTCAACGCGCCCAAACGAAACATTGCCGGAGCGGTCACCAAAGCTCGCCATCGCCAAGCCGCTCGCCATCGCAATGACGACGAGCATCGCCACGACTACTGCCTTATGCCCGAGCAACTTGCCCGCCCAGCGGTCCATTCGCTTGACCCGTTCGTGTTGTTCGCGCTGCGCCATAGCAAAAACCTCCCAACACCATCGTGTCAGGAAATCGCAGCCGAGCGAACCGCTCGGGCAAACCAGTTTTGACGGTCAAACCAAAAGCTGACCAAAACCTTGCGCAAACATGTCCATTTATTCAGTCACACGTCAGCGAATGAACATTTTGACATTGTTTACCCAGATAACAAAAAACCGACGATACAAACGTATCGTCGGTTTATGCAGGGACTAGTCGTGATCTTGATAAATCTCACGCGGAGCGAGCTCCGAATGTTTGCGTTTTAAGGTCTTAGGAGCCTTATACGTGTTGCTCTCAAAGTCGATGTACTCGGTCTGCTTGAGCAAGCGCTCAATCATCTCCTCGTGATCGAACAGCTCCCAGGCCTCATGAACGGCATCGAGCTTGGCGTGCGTCTCGGGACGGCGCGGCATAAAGAGCGTGCAACAGTCGGGCGCGGCCTCGGTCGAGATGTCGAATGTACCGATTTCCTCGGCACGCGCAATGATCTCCTGCTTGTCCGAGCCGATGAGCGGACGGAACACGGGAATCTTCACAGCCTCGTTGACAGCCATGATGTTCTCGAGCGTCTGAGAGGCGACCTGGCCAAGCGACTCACCGGTCACGATAGCCTTGGCGCCCTCGATATGCGCGATGCGCTCAGCAACCGAATACATGATGCGGCGATACATGATCACGCGCAGGTTGCTGGGGCAGGTGACCGAAATCTCGCGCTGGCAGTCGCCAAACGGAACCACGTACAGACGGCCGATCTGGACTCCCGGCGCAAGGGCACGGATGATGTCCTGCACCAGATACTCACTCGTATCGGGCGTCTGCGGACGACCGGAGAAATGCACCGGTACGCACACGGCGCCGCGGCGGGCGAGCATCCACGTCGACACGGGCGAATCGATACCCGAAGACAGCAGCGTCACAACCTTGCCGGCAGAACCCACCGGCAGGCCGCCCACGCCGCGCTCGGAGCGCGCATACACATAGACGCTGCCCTGGACCACCAGCACATGCACCATCGCGTCGGGGTCGTGCATCTGGACCTTTTTATCGGGAAACGCCTCGCACAGCACCTCGCCAACCTGACGGTTGATATCGATGGAGGTAAGCTCATAGTCGGTGTTGGAGCGCTTAGCATGCACCTTAAACGAATCGAAGGGACCGAACTCGCGCAGCGCCTTGACGGCGGCGGCGCAGTACTCCTGCGGGTCGCGGTTGGTGTGGTATGCCAGGGACACACGGGCGACGCCGGGAACGGTGCGAATGACACGCGCCGCCTCGTCAGCCTGATGCTCGTTAAAGGTCACGAGGATATAACCGGAAATTCGAGACACGGCATTCACGGAAAAGGCGGCCAAAGCCGCCTTGATGTTATCCATGAGAATATGCTCAAAATGTGCGCGGTTCTTGCCTTTCAGTCCAACCTCGTGATAGTGGACCAGGCAGACGCGAGCTGCCATTTAGGCTTCAGCAACCTTGTGGCCGAGCGCCTTCTCGTAACGGGCCTCGTCGTAAGAGATGTCGCCGTCGACAATCTCGTCCATAGCCATCGAGATGGTATCGGCACCGGAAAGCCCGATGGTGATGTCATCGACATCCTGGACGGCAAGCACGCGGTTGTGCTGGCCACGCAGCATGCTATTGATGTCGCAGGCGCGCTTGGAGGCAAGCGAAGCGAGCAGGAAGCGGTTGTGATCGGTCTTCTCCAGAAGATCGTCAATGCAAGGCTTTACAACGGACACGGACCTCAGATCCTTTCATGCATATCGAGAACGCGAACGAGCTCATCGGTCGCGCGGTCGAGATCGTCATTCACCACGACGTCGTCGTAGCGGTCGGCAAGGGCAAGCTCATCGGCGGCGTTTGCCATACGCAGCTCAATCGTCTCGGGCGTCTCGGTACCGCGACCGACTAGACGCTCGCGGAGCACCTCAAGCGAAGGCGGTTTGATAAAGATCAGCACGGCCTCGGGGAAACGCTCCTTCACCTGCAGGGCGCCCTGGACATCGATCTCCAAAATCAGAGACGAGCCCGAGGCGAGCTTGGATGTGACCTCGCTCACCAACGTGCCGTAGCAGTTACCGTGGACCTCGGCCCACTCAACAAACTCACCGTTTGCCACGCGGCGGTCGAACTCCTCGCGCGTCAGAAAAAAGTAGTTGACGCCGTCGACCTCACCTTTGCGTGGTGCTCGCGTGGTAGCCGAAACCGTCAGACCCAGGTTCGAGCGGCGCTCGCGCACACGAGTGACGAGCGTACCCTTGCCTGCGCCTGACGGTCCAGAAATCACAAAGAGCTTGGAATCCTGAGCGCTCACTTATTTGGTCAGCTGCTCGAGGAGCTGCTCGCGCTGACGGACGCCGAGGCCCTGGACGCGACGAGTAGCGGAGATACCGAGCTCCTCCATGATCTTGGCGGCCTTGGCCTTGCCATAACCGGGGAGGGACTCGATGAGGGTGGAAACCTTCATGCGGGAAGCGATGGGGTCATCGGAGTTGAGCACGGACTCGAGGGACTTCTCGCCCTTCTTGATCTGCTCGCGAAGCTCAGCGCGGGCGTGACGTGCGGCAGCAGCCTTCTCAAGAGCCTGCTTGCGCTGCTCGTCGGTAAGCTGAGGGAGTGCCATTCGTACCTCCAAATAGTTGGGTTATATCTGATTCAATAATTGGCATTTTAGCACGTAGAACGTACAAAATGCCTAATCGCGGCTCCATAGGTTAGACGATACCCGCAAAAAGTGCAATATACTGCGCCCAAAGTTAAGCCCCTGACCTGCGATTCCACACAAAGGATGGGAAAGTTTTCGCAGGCACAGGGGCTAAATTGTGCTAATGAGACCCAAAAGTGGTGACTTAGGGGAATCTTTTACGCGACGTTTTCGACCAGCTCGGCGACGATGGCATCGAAAGCGGCAACCGGGTCATCGGCACCGGTGATGGGACGGCCCACCACGATGTGGCTCGCGCCACGCTCGATAGCTTGGGAAGGCGTGGCCACGCGGGACTGATCTCCCAGCGCCGCACCAACCGGACGAACACCCGGGGTCACGATGAGCGCATCGGGGCCCAGCAGCTCACGCATATCGTGGGCCTCCATCGGGGAGCACACGATACCGTCGATGCCGTTGGCCTGGGCGAGCTTCGCCAGACGCGCTGCCTCCTCGGCCACCGGCGACTCGACGCCGATCTCGCTGAGCGAATCCTGGTTCATGCTCGTGAGCACGGTGATGGCGACGAGCTTGGCACGGTCCTCGCGCGCCTCCTCGGCGCCCTCGCGGCAGGCAGCGAGCATGGCGCCCGAGCCCAGGCCGTGAACCGAAAGCAGGTCGGCACCGGCAAGCGAGGCCGAACGGGCGGCACCGCGCACCTGATGCGGAATATCGTGGAACTTAAGGTCGAGGAAGACCTTAAAGCCAAGGTCCTTAAATGTCTTGACGATCTGGGGGCCTTCAGCGTAATAGAGCGTCATGCCGACCTTGAGCCAGGCGGCATGGCCCGAAAGCTCGTGGGCGAGCTCGAGCGCGCGCTCACGGTCGCAGTCGAGGGCGACGATAACACGGTCGCGGGCATCATTCTCTAGCATTCGAAAGCACCCACCAGCTCGTTGATGTCCTTTACGCCCTGGGACTCGGCCCAGGCCTCGAGCTCATGCGCGATCTTAAGCGAAGCACACGGATCGACGAAGTTGGCCATGCCGACCGACACGCAGGTGGCGCCGGCCAGGATAAACTCAGCCGCATCCTCGCCAGTCATAACACCGCCGACACCGTTGATGGGGATATCGACGGCCTGGGCAACCTCCCAGACCATGCGCACGGCGATGTGGTGGCACAGCGGGCCCGAAAGGCCGCCCTTGGGCTTGGCCACGCGGGACTTGCGGGTATGGACGTCGATGGCCATGCCCTGGATGGAGTTGATGACCGAAAGGCCGTCGGCGCCGGCAGCCTCGAGGGCCTTGGCGATCTCGGCGACGTTGACCGGCGCCATCTTCACGAACAGCGGCTTATCAGTCACCTTGCGGCAGGCGGCCATGACGGCAGAGGCGCCCTCGGGCGTGGAGCCCATGGCGGCACCGCCGGCGGCGATGTTGGGGCAGCTCACGTTGATCTCGTAGCCGGCGGCCCAGGGGCACAGCTCGACATACATCTCGAGTGCGCGGACAAACTCGTCAACGGAGTGGCCGGCAACCTGACAGATGACCTGGCAGCCGTCCTTGGACAGCTGTTCGAGCCACGGACCGGACTCGCGGGCAAAGGCGGCCACGCCGGGGTTCTGAAGGCCCACGGAGTTGATCATGCCGCCGGGAATCTCGGCCATGCGGGGCGCGGGATTGCCGGGCCAGGGCTCGGCAGCGCAACCCTTGGTGGTGATGGCGCCCAGCTGGGAAACATCAAAGAAGTTCTGGAACTGCCAACCGTAGCCAAAGGTACCGGCTGCGGTGTTGATGGGGTTCTGCATCTTGACGCCGCCGAAATCGACGGCCATGTTCACGGTACCCACTAGAAGACCACCACCTTGGAAGCATCAAACACGGGGCCGCACATGCAGGCGCCCTTCATACCGTCGACCGTCTCGACGTTGCAGGTGTTGCAGGCGCCAAAGCCGCAGCTCATCATGCGCTCAAGCGACACCTCGCAATACGCGCCGGCCTCGGCGGCAGCGGCGGCGACCTTCTTCATCATGACGGCGGGACCGCAGCTGGCAACGTAGTCGTAACCGCCCTCGCCAAGCAGCTCGGCTGCCGGGTCGGTGCAGAAACCGTGCGTGCCCAGCGTGCCGTCGTCGGTGCACACGTTGACCGTGGCGCCCAGCGCGCGGAACTCATCGACGCCCACGACCTTGGACGCGGTGCCAAAGCCCAGGCACACGTCGACGTCCACGCCCTGCTCGGCAAGCATGCCGGCCAGGCACAGCACGGGCGGAACGCCAATGCCGCCGGCGACAAGCAGCGCCTTCCTAGTGCCCTCGGGCACAAGCCAGCCGCGGCCGCCAGGGCCCAGCAGATTAGAGGTGGAACCGGGGGCCATCTGCGACAGACGACGGGTGTCGTCGCCCACGACGGCGTACCACAGCTCGACGGTGCCGGCCTGGGCGTCGGCGCGATAGAAGCTCAGGGGCACGCGAAGCAGCGAGGACGCATCGCCGGGCACGGCGATGTTCACAAACTGGCCGGGCTTGAGCGCACTTGCAAGCTTGGGGGCCGAGATAACGAGCGAGAAGATGCCGTCGGCGATCTCCTGGTTCGAGACGACCTCGAAGTCGTGCATGCGTGCAGTGGAAGGTGTGGGCATAGACGCTCCAATCCCCCATGCGGTTGCATGGTTCAGGCGAACAGAAAGCGCGGCACCGCAAGGGCACCGCGCACAAAAGCGATAAGGCTATGCTAGCAGATGCAGCCGTCGGCGAGCGTCTGCTTGCCGCCGACAAACACATCGGTGGCACGACCGGTGAGCGTGCAGCCGGCAAAACCGGAGTTCTCGGCACGCGACTCGTAACCGTCCTCGCCGACCGTCCAGGTTGCGGTGGGATCGAACACGGTCAGGTCGGCAACGGAGCCCGCCTTGACCTGGACCTGGTCCAGACCCAGGATCTCGCGCGGCTTGATGGCCATGAGCTCGACCATGCGGCCCATGCCCATCTTGCCGGTGTTGACCAGCTCGGTGAGCACGAGTGCCAGCGAGGTCTCGAGGCCGATCATGCCGAAGGGCGCAAGCTCGAACTCGCGGGCCTTCTCCCACGGGGTGTGGGGAGCGTGGTCGGTGACGATAGCGTCGACGGTGCCGTCGATGACGCCCTGACGGATAGCCTCGGCGTCCTCGTCGGTACGCAGCGGCGGGTTGACCTTGAGCGAGGTGTTGTAGGTCTCGTCCAGGTCGTTCTCGGTCAGGAACATGTGGTGCGGGGTAGCCTCGCAGGTGACCTGAACGCCAGCGGCCTTACCGGCACGCACGAGCTCCAGGCCGTGAGCGGTGGAGATGTGCTGGATGTGCAGCTTGGCACCGGTCAGCTTGGCGATCTCGATGTCGCGGGCGATCTGAAGCTCCTCGCCTGCCGCCGGCCAGCCCTCGAGGGCCAGACGGGTCGAGACCTTGCCCTCGTTGATCTGGCCGTGACCGACCAGGTCCTCGTCCTGGCAGTGGCTCATAAAGACCTTGCCGAACATCTTGCCGTAGTCCATGCAGCGACGGAGCATACCCGCACCCTGCACGCCGCGACCGTCGTCGGTGAAGGCGACGGCACCGTGGGCGACCATATCGCCCATCTCGGACATGGCCTCGCCCTTAAGACCGCGGGTCATGGCGCCCGACGGATAGACGCGGCAGTGGCCGACCTCGGCAGCGCGGGACTTGACGAACTCCACGACGGTGCCGTTATCGGTGACGGGGTCGGTGTTGGGCATGGAGCACACGCCGGTGAAGCCGCCCTTGGCAGCAGCGCGGGTGCCGCTCTCGATGTCCTCTTTGACCTCGTAGCCGGGCTCGCGAAGGTGAACGTGCATATCCACCAGACCGGGGACGAGGTACTTGCCGGAAAGGTCGCGGACCTCGGCTCCCTCGACGGCGAGATTCTCGCCGACCTCGGCGATCTTGTCGCCGTCAATCAGGACGTCAACGACACCGTCAAGCTCGACGGACGGGTCGACGACGTGGGCATTCTTAAGAAGCAAGGCCATTATCGGCACCTCCAAGCAGCAGATACAGGATAGCCATACGCACGCAGATACCGGCGTAGACCTGCTCCAGGATGACGGAGCGTTGCGGGTGGTCGGCCATATAGGAGTCGAACTCGACGCCGCGGTTGATGGGGCCCGGGTGGCAGATGATCGCATCGGGCTTCATGAGCTTCTCGCGGTCCTTGGTCAGGCCAAAGAGCTTGTGGTACTCGCGAATCGTGGGGAACGGAGCGCCCTCGAGGCGCTCCTGCTGCACGCGCAGCATGTAGACGACGTCCAGCTCGGGCAGGACGGAATCGAGGTCGCTCGTCACGTGGTCGCAACCCAGAACCTCGGGCGCCGGCGGCAGCAGCGTGCCGGGGGCGACGGCGTAGGTCTCGCAGCCCATGATCTTAAGAGCAGGGATCAGCGAGCCGCAGACGCGGGAGTGGGCGATATCGCCGACGACGGCGACCTTCAGACCGTGGAAGTCACCCTTGTGCTCCCAGATGGTGTACAGGTCCAGCAGGGCCTGCGTGGGGTGGTTGTGTTTGCCGTCACCGGCGCAGATGACGCTCGCGGGCGAGTTCTGCGTGACGATATAGGGGGCGCCGGCGTGCTTGTCGCGCACGACGATGCAGTCGATCTTGTAGGCGTTGAGGGTCTCGACGGTGTCGACGAGGCTCTCGCCCTTGACCGTGGAGGTCGAGGAGCCGCCGAAGTTAAGGCTGTCGGCCGAAAGGCGCTTCTCGGCGAGCTCGAAGGAGCTGCGGGTACGCGTCGAGGGCTCGTTGAACATGTTGACGATGGTCTTACCCTTGAGCGTGGGGACCTTCTTGATGGCACGCTCGTTAACCTCGGAGAACGCCTTGGCGGTCTCGAGGATGAGCTTGATGTCCTCTTCGGAGTACTCGGTAATGTCGATCAGGTGCTTATGGTTGAACGCCACGGTACTACTCACCTCCCAGCGGCGCGGAGCCCACGTGGGAACCCGGCGCGACGTCGTTGATCTCGACAGCGGTGCGGCCGTCGACTTCCTTCATATATAGGTGCACGTTCTCCTCGTGAGACGAGGGAACGTTCTTGCCGACAAAGTCCGGCGAGATGGGGAGCTCGCGGTGACCGCGGTCAACGAGAACAGCCAGCTCGATGCGGCTCGGACGGCCCAGGTCCATGACGGCATCGAGAGCGGCGCGGATGGTACGACCCGTGTACAGGATGTCGTCCACCAGCACGACGCGCTTGCCGTCGACGCTGAAGGGAATGTTGGTAGCGTGGATCGCGGGAGCGAAATTGGTCGCATAGTCATCGCGATAGAAGCTGATGTCCAGGCTGCCGAGCGGAACGTCGACACCCTCGATCTCCTTGATCGTCTCGGCGAGCTTCTTCGCCAGAAGGTCGCCGCGCGTGACGATGCCGACCAGAGCGAGGTCTTCACAGCCCTCGTTGCGCTCGAGAATCTCGTGCGCGATGCGGGTCATCGCTCGATTGACGGCGGTCTCGTCCATGATGACCGCCTTGGGGGAAGTCGTGCCCATCGATCTCCTTCCTCACATGTCTTGACTGCTGACACAGTCAAAAAAATAGATGCCCGACCGCTCAAAGCGGACCAGACACCCACAGGAAAGGCTACTCTTTGGCAGCTATGTAATTCCATGTGGGTATCTCGTACCCCTTTAATGGTCAAGGGATAGTGTAGCCAACCTAGAGCGTAATTGCGAGTATAAATACAGAGCAATCCGTAAACGGAGTCCAATGCTCCATAAACCTATATATATTTGTGGGACGAGCTTGAAAACGCACGCACGAGCTGGCATAATCCCCTCTGCTGCACGCAAATCGGATCTACGTCCAGGGCCGTGGCGTGGGCACTATCGCCAAAAGAGGAATATCTCTGTGTAGATTACGCACAGGGAGCTGCTTCTGTGCTATAGTTCAGGCTTGTTTGTTAACGCGACATGTTCGTTTGTCGCCCAAGGAGGGTCAGTTATGTCCAAAGTTTGCGAAGTTTGCGGTAAGCACCCCGTTGCCGGTCGCTCCATCAGCCACTCTCACCGCGTCACCAACCGTAAGTTCCGCCCCAACATCCAGCGCGTCTACGTCGTCGTCGATGGTCACCGTCGCAAGATGAACGTTTGCTCCACCTGCCTCAAGTCCGGCAAGGTTGCGCGCTCCTAAATAAGGTCTTACCAACAAGTACCTCGGACTCTCCGGGTCAAAGACCTCGCGTTCACATAGAACTTACCAAAGGCGTCCTTTCATGTAGAGGGCGCCTTTTTGCACTCATTGGAGACAGACTTACATGAGTGTTTGCAGATGTCAAAGGGATCGTAGCCCAGCTGATATGCCTTGAAGCTTGACCAGCGGTACGCATCGAGCGAGTCGAGCGCGCCTTTCACAGGATTGAGATGGATATAATCGAGCAACTGGACCGCCTGCGTGTCCGACTCGACCGCGACCCGCGAATAGCGATTATCAAACAGGCGGCCCGTTCTCCCCGTTTTCCCATTGAAATACTCATGTAAGTCTGTCCCCAATGAGCGGCCATGCGAACAGGTGGTTTTAGTTAAAACGCTTCAGTTTATTGAAGCGTTTTAGTGTGCCTTTTACGGGAATCTTACCACTCACCGAATTATTTATTGCTATTATGCAAGGCGTAGGGTAAATCTCCGATCGCAAGGAGACACAAATGGTGAAAAAGTCACCGGAAAACACTACTCCCGCAATTGTGGACAACGTAGAGGCGCTTGAGGCTAAGCTCGCTCAGATGCGAGAGGCCCAGGCGCTTTTTGCTACGTACACGCAGGAGCAGGTCGACAAGATCTTCTACGAGGCCGCCATGGCCGCCAACAAGGCTCGTATCCCGTTGGCGAAGATGGCCATCGAGGAGACCGGCCGCGGCGTTCTTGAGGACAAGGTCATCAAGAACCACTACGCCGCAGAGTACATCTACAACGCTTACAAGAACACCAAGACCTGTGGTGTCCTGGAGCGCGACGAGGCCTACGGCATCACCAAGATCGCCGAGCCCATCGGTATCGTGGGCGCCGTCATCCCGACGACCAACCCCACCTCCACCGCGATCTTCAAGACGCTGATCAGCCTGAAGACCCGCAACGGCATCATCATCTCCCCGCACCCGGCAGCCGCCAAGTGCACTATCGCCGCCGCCAAGCTCGTGCTTGACGCCGCCGTCAAGGCTGGCGCCCCCGAGGGCATCATCGGCTGGGTCGATGTCCCCTCCATCGAGCTGACCAACATGGTCATGCGTGACGTCGACATCATCCTCGCCACCGGTGGCCCGGGCATGGTCAAGGCCGCTTACTCCTCGGGCAAGCCTGCCCTGGGCGTCGGCGCCGGTAACACCCCGGTCATCATCGACGACACCGCCGACGTGCTGCTCGCCGTCAACTCCATCATCCACTCCAAGACCTTCGACAACGGCATGATCTGCGCTTCCGAGCAGTCCGTGACCGTCATCGACACCATCTATGACCAGGTTAAGGCCGAGTTCCAGAAGCGCGGCTGCTACTTCGTCAAGCAGGGTGCCGAGATGGAGGCCCTGCGTGCCGCAATGTTCAAGAACGGCGCCCTCGATCACCGCATCCCCGGCATGGCTGCCGCCAAGATCGCCGAGCTCGCCGGCATCGAGGTTCCCGCCAAGACCAAGATCCTGATCGCCGAGGTCACCTCCACCGACCCCGCCAAGGAAGAGTTCTCCCACGAGAAGCTCTCCCCGGTCCTGGCCATGTATCACGCCAAGGACTTCCAGGAGGCCGTCGACAAGGCCGAGCACCTGGTGCTCGCCGGTGGCCCGGGCCACACCGCCTCTCTGTACGTGCACCCCGCCCAGGCCGAGAAGATCAGCCTGTTCGAGCACGTCATGAAGGCCTGCCGTATCGTCATCAACACCCCGTCCTCGCACGGCGGCATCGGTGACCTGTACAACTTTGGCATGAAGCCGTCTCTGACCCTGGGCTGCGGCTCCTGGGGCGGCAACTCCGTCTCCGAGAACGTTGGGGTGAAGCACTTGATCAACGTTAAGACTGTGGCCGAGCGCCGTGAGAACATGCTGTGGTTCCGCGCTCCCGAGAAGGTCTACTTCAAGAAGGGTTCCACGCCCGTCGCTCTCGACGAGCTCGGTACCGTCATGGGCAAGAAGCGCGCCTTCATCGTCACCGACCAGTTCCTCTTCAAGAATGGCAACACCCGCGCCATCGAGGCCAAGCTCGACGAGATGGGCATCGCCCACGACTGCTTCTACGACGTCGAGCCCGATCCGTCGCTGCAGTGCGCACGTCGCGGCGCCAAGCAGATGGCTCTCTTTGAGCCGGACGTCATCATCGCCGTCGGCGGTGGCTCCGCTATGGACGCCGGCAAGATCATGTGGATGATGTACGAGCACCCCGAGTGCAAGTTTGAGGACATGGCCATGGACTTCATGGACATCCGCAAGCGTATCTTCACCTTCCCCGAGATGGGCAAAAAGGCCTACTTCGTCGCCGTCCCGACCTCCTCGGGTACCGGCTCCGAGTGCACGCCGTTCGCCATCATCACCGACAAGGAGACCGGCATCAAGTGGCCGCTCGCCGACTACGCGCTGCTCCCCAACATGGCTATCGTCGACGCCGACAACTGCATGACCGCCCCGCGCGGCCTGACCGCTGCCTCCGGCATCGACGTCATGACCCACGCCATCGAGTCCTACGTCTCCATCATGGCTTCTGACTACACCAAGGGCCTCTCCGAGCGTGCTGCCAAGCTCGTCTTTGAGAACCTGCCCTCCAGCTTCGAGAACGGCGCCAAGGACCCGCACGCCCGCGAGGAGATGCACAACGCCTCCTGCATGGCCGGTATGGCCTTCGCCAACGCCTTCCTGGGCCTCAACCACTCCATGGCCCACAAGCTCGGCGCTTTCCATCACCTGCCCCACGGCATCGCCAACGCTGTCATCCTGACCCGCGTCATGCGCTACAACGCCGCCGAGGCCCCCGTTAAGATGGGCACCTTCTCCCAGTATCCTTACCCCAACGCGCTGCACAACTACGCCGAGATGGCCAAGTACTGCGGCATCGAGGGCAAGGACGACAAGGAGACCTTCGAGAACTTCATCACGAAGCTCGAGGAGCTCAAGGACTTCATCGGCGTCAAGAAGACCATCGCCGACTACGGTGTCGACGAGCAGTACTTCCTCGACACGCTCGACGAGATGACCGAGCAGGCATTCAACGACCAGTGCACCGGCGCTAACCCGCGCTACCCGCTCATGAGCGAGATCAAGGAGCTCTACCTGGACGCCTACTACGGCCGCGAGCCCCAGGATTACGCCGTCTGCTAGTTTTAGCACGGTTTTTAACGGCGGGGGTGCACGGGTGTTTCACACACCCCCGCCGTCGCTTCTATCGCATCGTTGAAAGGATGCAACCATGCTGCTACCCGATTCCAAGACCGAGCTCGTCCGCCGTGGCAACAAGGTCGTTTACGACCTGGGCGACAAGATCGTCAAGGTCTTCAACGAGACCAAGCCTGTCTCCGACGTGTTCAACGAGGCTTTGAATCTTGCCCGCATCAATGAGTGCGGCATCCGCAGCCCCAAGGCTCTCGAGGTTTCCCAGCTCGAGAACGCCAACGGCTGGGCGCTTGTGACCGAGAAGGTCCCGGGCACCACCCTTGCCGAGAAGATGACTGCCGAGCCCCAGCGCTTCGGTGAGTACCTCGAGATGTTCGTCGACCTCCAGATCGAGATTCACGGCTACACCTCCCCGCTGCTCAACCGTCAGCGTGACAAGTTCGCCCGCATGATCGACAGCCTGGATCAGCTCAATGCCACCACGCGCTACAACCTTCAGGAGCGCCTGGACGGCATGACCAAGGAGTTCAAGGTCTGCCACGGCGACTTCAACCCCTCCAACGTCATCGTTGGCGACGACGGCCAGCTCTACGTGTGCGACTGGGCACACGCCACCCAGGGCTCCCCTGCCGCCGACGTTGCAACCACCTACCTGCTCTTTGCCCTCAACAGCAAGGACCAGGCCGAGGCCTACCTGGAGCTCTACTGCGACCGCGCCGACATGCCCATGCAGGTCGTGCGTCAGTGGACGAGCATCGTCGCCGCTTCCGAGCTCGCTCGTAAGCGCAACGTAAACGATGAGTTCCTTAAGAACTGGATCGACGTCGTCGATTATCAGTAATATCTGAGCGATTTATTCGCATCGGAGGCACAAAGGAAAAACCCCGCAGCTCATTTGGGCTGTGGGGTTTTCCTTTTAGGATTCGAATATATTGATGAGCAAAAGAACGGTCCCGTATCTCCCCTGTTTGGAGAAATGCGGGACCGCCCCGAAATACAGCTATCGGCGATGCCGTCGATTAACGACGGGCCGCCTTTACGAGCTCGGCGACCTTGGCGACGACCTCATCGATCGCCACATCCTCGCGCTCGCCCGTGGCACGGTCCTTAAGCTCGACGGTACCATTCTTGAGGCCACGCTTACCCAGAACGACCTGATACGGGAAGCCCATGAGGTCGTTATCGGCAAACTTAAAGCCGGGACGCTCATCGCGGTCGTCGACGACGACCTCGATACCCTCGGCGCACAGGCCATCAACAATCTGCTCGCAGACGGTAGCGCACTCTTCCTTTTTGGGGTCAAGCGGAATCACCGCGACCTCGTACGGGGCAACGGAGACCGGCCAGACGATACCGTGCTCGTCGTTGTGCTGCTCCACGACGGCAGCAAGCGAGCGCGACACGCCAACGCCGTAGCAACCCATGATAAGCGGCTTCTCCTTGCCGTCCTCGTCCATAAAGGTGGCACCCATGGCCTCGGAATACTTGGTGCCCAGCTGGAAGACCTGGGAAACCTCGATACCGCGGGCAGCAGAAAGCGGCTTGCCGCAATGCGGGCAGGGATCACCGGCAACGACGGTAACCAGGTCGGCCCACTCGTCGACGGTAAAGTCCCGCTCGGGGCAGGCACCGGTAAAGTGATAGTCGACCTCGTTGGCGCCACAGGCCCACTGCTTGGACTCGCGCAGACTCTCGTCACACACCAGACGGATACCCTCGGGCAGGTTTACCGGTCCGATAAAGCCCTTGTGCAGACCGTTCGCCTGAAGCTCCTCGTCGGTCATCATGCGATAGCCCTTGCCAAAGACATGCTCGGCCTTGCAGTCATTGAGCTCGTGGTCGCCCGGAACCATGGCAACAACCGGCTTGCCCTCGGCGTCGATTAGAGCCAGCGACTTGCGCGTGCCGTTCTCGGGGAACCCAAAGAACTTGGCAACGGCCTCGATGGTGCCCATACCCGGAGTCGCGACCTTGGTAAGCGTGCCGTCGCCGGGGCCCTCGGTCACGACGACCTTGGTGCTTGCGGCCTCATCGTCGGCGGCAAAGCCGCAATCGTCGCAGTAGACCAGCGAAGCCTCGCCGGCGTCAGCCAGAGCCATGTACTCGACGGAGGTGTCGCCGCCGATCTCGCCGGAATCGGCGACAACGGGCAGGGCCTTGATGTAGCAGCGCTCGCAGATGTTGGCGTAGGCCTGCTTCATCTTGTCGTACTCCTCCTGCAGGCTCTCCTGCGTGGCGGAGAAGCTGTAGGCATCCTTCATGATGAACTCGCGGCCGCGCATCAGGCCAAAGCGAGGACGGAACTCGTCGCGGAACTTGTCCTGGATGTGATAGAGGTTCACTGGCAGCTGCTTATAGGAGCGCAGCTCGTTGCGCACCAGGGCCGTGACGGTCTCCTCGTGCGTGGGGCCCAGCACGAACTCGCGACCATGACGGTCGTCAAAGCGCACAAGCTCCTTGCCATAGGCATCGATACGGCCGGACTCACGCCACAGCTCGGCGTCGACCATAATGGGCATCATGAGCTCCTGAGCGCCGGCGGCGTCCATCTCGTCGCGCACGATGTTCTCAATCTTGCGAATCGAGCGCCATGCGAGCGGCAGGTAGGAATACAGACCGGCGGCCTCCTTGCGGATCATGCCGGCACGGAGCAGCAGGCGGTGGCTGGCGAGCTCAGCGTCCGCCGGATCCTCTTTAAGCGTCGGCGCATAGAGCTTAGACATATACATTGCTCGGGTCATTTATTTCTCCTCAATAAGCTTGTCGACCTCTGCCATAAGCGCGTCGACAATTTGGTCCTCAGCTACTTTACCAATGATCTGGCCATGCGAAAAGAGCAAGGCCTGACCACGTCCGCAAGCAACGCCTAGGTCGGCATCAGAAGCCTCACCGGGGCCATTAACGGCACATCCCATGACGGCAATCGAAAGCGGCGCGGAATAGTTCTTAAGCCGCTCGGTGACCTCCTCGGCGATGGGAATGAGGTTAACCTGGCAGCGGGCGCACGTGGGGCACGAGACAATCTCAGGACCACGGCGACGCAGGCCCAGCGACTGTAGAATTCCCCAGGCGACAGGCGGCTCCTCAACCGGATCGGCCGTGAGCGACACACGCATGGTGTCGCCGATGCCTTCGGAAAGCAAGATACCCAAGCCTACAGAGCTCTTGATGGTGCCCTGAAGCTTGGTCCCCGCCTCCGTCACGCCCAGGTGGAGCGGAACATGCGGTATCTCGCGCGACAGAGCGCGATAAGTATCAAGCGTCGTCTGTACGCTATGGGCCTTGGCGGATAGCACGATGTTGGTAAACCCACGGTCCTCAAAGTGCCGCACAAAGCGCTCGCTCGACATCACGAGCTTCTCGGGCTGCGTAAGCTCGTCGCACTCGGCGATATCCTGCTCGAGCGAGCCGGCGTTAACGCCGATACGAATCGCACAGCCCGCGGCACCCGCAGCATCGATCACCGCGTCTACCTTGGCCCAATCGCCGATATTGCCGGGATTGATGCGCAGCTTGGAGGCACCAGCCTCGACAGCGCCAATGGCAAGCTTATGGTTAAAGTGAATATCGGCGACAATCGGCACCGGGGACTCAGCACAGATGGTATGGAAGCCCTCGAGCGCGGCCTCGGTGGGCACACTCACGCGCACGATATCGCAGCCAGCCTGCGCCAACGCACACACCTGCGCAAGCGTTGCCTGAGCATCAGCGGTATCGGTGCAGGTCATGGATTGAACCACCACCGGCGCGCCGCCACCAATCTGCACGCCGCCCACATGCACGGGACGCGTCAGCTCGCGAGGCAAAGGATGGGATAAAGACAATCCAAACACTCCCCTACAGAATAAATCGAAGGATGTCGGAACGAAGCATATAGACAAACAGCAGCGCGAAGAGCGCGATGCCCACATAGCTCACAATCGTCTGGACCTTGAGCGGAAGCTCGCGGCCCGCAATCTTTTGAATGATCTCGATGACCAGCTTGCCGCCATCGAGTGGTGGGATGGGCAGCAGGTTCATAAAGCCAAGCGAGAACGAAATGAGGGCGGCAAACGAAAGGAACGTAGCAGGGCCGGCAGCAGCGGCCTGTGAGGACATGACGCTAATACCCACGATCGAGGAGGATTGATCGAGGATCTCCATCGTATGCTGCGGCTGGAGCAGGCGTAGCACGCCCTCAGCCGTCTGCGCAACATAGGAGAAGGAGAGGCGCGCCGAGGTGATGGGATCCAAACGAACCACCTGCGTAGAGGCATAAACGCCCAGGCGTTCGTTCTCTTTGAGTGCGACCGAGGTCGAGCACTGCTTGCCATCGCGCTCATATTCAATAGCAATATCGTCCTTACCGGCGGCCTTGCCGATGGCATCGTAGACATCCATCCAAGTGGAACATGAGACACCGTCAACCGAAAGGATCGCATCACCGGCCTCGATACCCGCTTTGGCGGCAATAGACCCCTCGTCAACCTGACCGATCACGTTGGTATCCATCGGCACGGTGACACCCGCAATGGAATAGATGCTCATAAGGAGCAAAAAACCCGTCAAGATATTGACGATAATGCCCGCGAGCAGCATAAAGGCGCGCTTGAGAAAGCCTTGGCCAAGATAGGTGTGCGAGCGCTCTTGCGCAAGGAACTCGGCCTCGCCGCACGGCAGCTCCCACACATCGCCCTCGGCAGTCGCATGTTCGCGATCGAAACGGCGACCATCAAAGGTGGTATAGCCTGCCGTATCTCGCGGCAACGTCTGATATTTGGTGGGATAGTAGCTCGGCGAGGGCTTCTCCCCTTCCTCATACCAGGGTGCGATGGAGCCCCAGCCTAGCAAAAGGGCGCATGCCTCGAGCACATCTTCCTCGGAAAGCTCGAGCTCGACAGCAAGGTCGGCCACGGTCACGCGACCATGACGATAGATAGCCGCGAGCACGCGATCGGAGCACGAGACATCGGTCGGATCCATACCGCAGATGGCAGCGTAGCCACCCAGCAGCAGCGGGGTCACGCCAAACTTGGTTCCAATGCGACGCGACGTGTAATGGATGTCAAAGCGGCACGGCAGACCCAAAAAGAACTCGGTCACACGGACGCCGCAGGCACGCGCCGCCAAAAAGTGGCCGCCCTCGTGCAAAAACACGAGGACGGAAAGCATCAGCAGGCCCCAAAAGACCGATGAGAGAACGCTCAGAACAGTATCCATAAAACGAAAAAGCAATCCTTATGGGTTAGGAACGGGTTGCAGCGAGCACCTGCGCAGCCTTTTCACGCGCCCACGCATCGATGTCGCGAAGCTGCTCAAACGAATCGACCGCCTGCATATCGTGCGCGTCTATGCAGGATTCCACAATGCGATCGATATCGGTAAAGCTGCAGCCATCGTGCAGGAAGGCATCGACGGCGACCTCGTTGGCGGCATTGAGCACGCACGGCATGGTGCCACCCGTCTTGCCGGCACGCTCGGCCAGTGCCAGACAGCGGAAGGTATCCATGTCGGCAGCATCAAACGTGAGCTGCCCCAGCTCGCGAAAATCGATACGAGGCGCCGGAGTATCCCAACGCTCGGGATACGAGAACGCGAACTGGATGGGAATACGCATGTCGGAAGCACCGAGATGCGCCATCACGGAGCCGTCGGCGAACTCGACCATAGAGTGAATCTTGGACTGACGCTGCACGACCACGTTAATGAAATCGAGGTCGCAGTTAAACAGATGCATGGCCTCAATACGCTCCAGGCCCTTGTTCATGAGGGTAGCGGAGTCGATGGTGATCTTGGCACCCATGGCCCACGTAGGATGTGCGAGGGCATCGGCACGCGTCACACGATCGAGCTCGTCGCGCGTACGGCCAAAGAACGGACCGCCCGAGCAGGTGAGCCAAATGCAGTGGGCCTCGCGCGGATTCTCCCCCAGATAGCACTGGTAGATGGCGGAGTGCTCAGAGTCGACCGGAATAAGCTGGCCCGGTTGCGCCAACGGCATAAGCAAGTCGCCACCGACGACGAGGGACTCCTTGTTGGCAAGGGCAAGGCGCTTATTCGAGGTCAAGGCCGCATGGCTCGCCTCGAGACCGGCGGCGCCCACAATAGCGACGAGCACGCAGTCGACATCGTCGCGACGCGCGAGCTCGCAAACCGCCTGCGCGCCAACGCCGAGCTGCGTGCCCTCGGGCAACTCCTGCAGCACGGCGTCATCGCCATGAGCGACATCGGCTACGGCAACCGCCGGAACCGAGAACTCACGGGCAGCGGCAACGAGCTCAGAGGTACTGGAGTTAACGGACAGCGCCGTCACCTGCAGGCGATCGGCATGCTGGCGGCACACATCGAGCGCCTGGGTGCCGATAGAGCCTGTACAGCCCAGGATGGCAACACGGAGACGTCCATCGGAGCCATACGTCGTCTGGAAGGACATTACAGCACGCCTCCGATCATCAGCAACAGCTGCGCGGTGATGCAGCCGAAGATAAGCGAATCGCTACGATCGAGCATGCCGCCGTGGCCCGGGATAAGGTTGCCGGAATCCTTGACGCCCACACCGCGCTTGATACGCGACTCGATAAGGTCGCCGATAACGCCCAGAATGGACACCACCACGCCGCACAGCAGCGCATAGGGCAGGCTAAGCTTGTAGAAGTGCGTCGCCCACAGGATGAGCCAAATCAAAACCGAGCCCAAGATGCCGCCGACAAACCCCTCCCAGCTCTTTTTGGGAGAAATCTTGGGAACCATCTTGTGCTTGCCGATACGGCTGCCCACGATGTAGGCAAACGAATCGGAGACCCAAAGGGACGCGCAAACGCCCACTGAAAGCAGGGCGCCGGCAAAACCGGGCACGGCATCGCGCAGCAGCACGATAGCCGACAGCATAAAGCCAGTGTAGATGGGACCCATGAGCGTCACGGCCACATCAGAGATGCGGGTACGCGGCGACCAGACATACCAAATGCCCACAGCGAGCATCAGGGCAAAAAGCAGGGCATTCAGCAACATCGAATCGCCCAACGCCGACAGCGGAAAGAGTACGGCGGCAGCGATACCCATGCGCTCGTTAGCCATCTTGCCATCGAGCCTTGTCATACGGAAAAACTCAAAGCAGCACAGGCCACTCATGACAGAAACAAAGATGGCAGTGGGCACGATACCCAAAACCAGACACAGGATAAAGACAACGGCGTAGACGATACCGGCGGCGGCACGGGTAATAAAGCCCGCCAGCCACGAACCGGTACCGCTCTTCGCTGCAGGCGCTCCCGCAGCGGCAGCTTTGCGCGCAGGCGTCTTGGGAGCAGATGCCTTGGGACGATCGGACACGATTAAGCCTCCTCGGTCTTGCTCAGTCCACCAAACCTACGGTCACGGCCCTGATAGGCCAAAATGGCGTCGACAAGGCCCCAACGATCAAAGTCGGGCCAATAGGTATCGGTGACGTAGAACTCGGAATAAGCCACCTGCCACAGCAGATAGTTCGAAAGGCGCAGCTCACCAGAGGTGCGAATCACAAGCTCAGGATCGGGAAGACCGGCGGTATAGAGGTGGGAAGCCACCATGTCGTCATCAATTGCGGCAGGATCGATCTTGCCGGCGGCAGCGTCGAGTGCAATCTGACGGACAGCGCGGGTAATCTCGGCACGCGCGCCGTAGTTGACTGCAAGCGCCAGCGTCATACCGGTATGATCGGCGCACTCGGCAAGACCGCGTTCAAAAACGTCGCGGGTCTTCTTGGGCAGCGCGGAAATGTCACCCAAAAAGACAACACGCACGTTTTCGCGCTTCAGAAGCGGCAGCTCGTCGATAAACGTCTTGGCAAACAGATGCATCAAAACGTTGACCTCATGCTGCGGACGGTTCCAGTTTTCGGTAGAAAACGCATAGGCAGAAAGCACGTCGACGCCTAGGCGCACGCAGGCGGTAATGATCTCGCGCAGCGAGACGATACCTGCCTTATGACCCTCGGTGCGTGCAAGACCGCGCGACGTGGCCCAACGACCGTTGCCGTCCATGATGCACGAGATATGGTGCGGAATCTTATTGAGGTCAAGGTCGGAAAAACCGACGCCCGCAGGGGCGTCGGCAAAGTACTCGACCAGTTTATGCTCGTCGTATTGCACCTTAGATCTCCATGACCTCGGCTTCTTTTTCCTTCAGAAGCTCCTCCACCTTGGCGACATACTCATCGGTGTGCTTCTGGACCTTGGCCTGCTCGCGACGGACATCGTCCTCGGTGAGCTCCTCATCGCGCTCAAGCTTATTGTTGAAGTCGCGACGGATGTTACGGATAGACACCTTGGCCTGCTCGGCATACTCGCGGCACTCCTTGACGAGCTCGCGGCGGCGTTCCTCAGTGGGGGCCGGGAACGGCAGACGAACGACGGTGCCATCGGAGTTGGGGGTAATGCCCAGATCGGAAGCGCCGATGGCCTTGACGATAGCGTTGATGAGCGCCTTATCCCACGGCTCGATGAGCAGCATGTGAGCCTCGGGGGTCTTGACGGCGGCAACCTGCGTGACCGGCGTGGGGACACCGTAATAATCAACGGTGATGTCGGACAGAATGTTGGCGTTGGCGCGGCCGGTACGGACCTTGGAGAAGTTATGCTTGAGGGACTCGAGCGACTTGTCCATGTGGGCGGTGATGTTCTCTGCCATGCTTAATCCTCCTGATAGACGAGCGTGCCGACGGGCTCACCCGAAAGCGCGCGCTTGACGGTGTCCTCGCCATCGATGTTGAGGACCAAAATCGGCATACGGTTATCCTGGCACAGTGCCGTAGCCGTGGAATCCATAACCTGCAGACCGCGGACGAGAACCTCGTGATAGGTAATCTTGTCAAAACGGACGGCATCGGCGCACTTGACGGGATCCTTGTCGTAGATGCCGTCAACCTTGGTGGCTTTAATCAGAATCTCGGCGCCGATCTCGCACGCACGAAGAGCCGCGGCGGTGTCGGTCGTAAAGTACGGATTGCCCGAACCGGCAGCGAAGATGACGACGTTGCCCTTGGACAGATGGTTGATAGCGCGGCGACGAATATAGGGCTCGCAGATCTCGTTCATCTGGATAGCGCTCATCACGCGGCAGGGAACATCGTTATGCTCGAAGGCATCCTGCAGGGCGAGCGCGTTCATAACGGTTGCCAGCATGCCCATGTAGTCGGCCTGAGCACGCTCCATGCCACCGGCAGCGCCGGCCATGCCGCGAAAAATGTTGCCGCCGCCGACAACGACGCCGACCTCATGGCCAACGGCGAGCAGCTCCTTGACCTGCTTGGCAAGATGGTCGGTAACCTTGGGGTCGATGCCATATTGGCCGTCGCCCATCAGTGCTTCGCCGGAAAGCTTAAGAAGCACGCGTTTATATCGGATGTCGGACAAAGCGATCCTCCTTTAATTAGACTCTCAATATGATATCAAAGGCTCTGATAAGAGCCATGAAAAAGCAGGCTGTGAGTAAAACCCACAGCCTGCTCATTACCAGCTACAAGAGCTTATTTACTCGCCACGGACCAGACGGTCAAAGGCAACGACGGTAATGGTGTCGCCGAGCTCCTTGGAGACCTGCTCAGCGTACTTCTTGATGGTGAGGGAGCTGTCCTTGATGAACTCCTGCTCGGTGAGCACGGACTGCTTGTAGAACTTCTCCAGACGGCCAACAGCCATCTTCTCCTGGATAGCCTCGGGCTTGCCGGACTCGGCAGCCTGGGCCATGTAGATCTGCTTCTCGTGCTCGACGGTCTCGGCCGGAACCTGATCGCGGGTAGCGCAGATCGGGGCGACGGCGGCAACCTGAAGGGCAACGTTGTGAGCGAAGGTCTTGAAGGACTCAGCCTGAGCGGTCTCGGCCTTCTCGAAGGCGAACTCGACGAGGACGCCGATCTTACCACCCATGTGGATGTAAGAAGCGAGCGCGCCGTTCTCGGCCTTGCGGGCAGCGAAGCGGGAGATCTTCATGTTCTCGCCCATGATGTGAATCATCTCGGTGAGCTCGGAGGAAACGGTCTCCTCGCCCATCGGCTTCTCGAGCAGAGCGTCGACGTCAGCAGGCTCGGTGGTAGCGACAACCTCAGCGACCTTAGAAGCAAAGCCGGTGAACTTGGCGTTGGAGCCAACAAAGTCGGTCTCGCAGGAGAGCTCGAGCAGAGCGCCGGTCTTGCCATCCTCGGAGACGAACGCGGCGACAGCGCCCTCGTTGGTCTCACGGCCAGCCTTCTTGGCAGCCTTGGCAAGGCCGTTCTTACGCAGAACGTCGACAGCGGCGTCCATGTCGCCGTCAGCCTCGACGAGAGCCTTCTTGCACTCCATCATCGGGGAGTCGGTCATCTCGCGGAGCTGCTTGACCATAGCGGCGGTAATCTGGGCCATTGTGGTTCCTTTCAAAGAGATGAAAAAGAATTAACTAAGACTGATTTACTCGGCCTTGGGCTCAGCGGCCATCTCGGCCTCGGAGACCTGCTCCTTGCCGGAGCCAGCGAGGCAGGCGTCAGCCATGAGCTCGCACATAAGGGTGACAGCGGAGATAGCGTCATCGTTGCAGGGGATGCCGTACTCGACCTCGTCGGGATCGGAGTTGGTGTCGATCAGAGCGACGACGGGGATGTTCAGGCGCTGAGCCTCCTTGATGGCGTTCTCCTCGCGCTTAGTGTCGATGACGAAGAGAGCCTGGGGCAGACCCTTCATGTCGCGGGCGCCACCGAGGTTGGTCTGGAGCTTGGTGAGCTCCTTGCCGAGCACAGCCTGCTCCTTCTTGGGGAGCACTGCCATGCGACCGTCCTCGACCATGGCCTCGAGCTCCTCCATGCGGTTGATGCGGGAGCGGATGGTGACGAAGTTGGTCAGCATACCGCCGAGCCAACGCTGGTTGATGTAAGGCATGTTGGCGCGCTCAGCGGCGTTCTTGACGGCCTCCTGAGCCTGCTTCTTGGTGCCGACGAACAGCACATTGCCACCCTTGGCGACGTTCTTGACGAAAGTGTAGGCCTGGTCGGCGTCGAGGATGGTCTGCTTGAGGTCGAGGATATAGATGCCGTTGCGCTCACCGAAGATGAACGGCTTCATCTTGGGGTTCCAGCGACGGGTCTGGTGACCGAAGTGGCAGCCGGCCTCGAGCAGGGTGCGGATATTAATCTTGGTAGCCATGTTAAACCTCCTGTGGTTTGCCTCCGCGCGGGGTCATCCTCCAAAACCAACCCGGACATGTGCTACCAAAGCCCGGGCACCACGGTATGAAGTAGCCGCGCGTGCGTGATAAAAACATGTTGCCGTGAAGCAACCCGATGAATGATAGCAGGATTGCTTCTTCCTGCCAACCCGCAATCAAAACCACACACCTGAGTGCGGCATGGAGGGCATCCCTCTCAAAAAATCGCCGCGCGCTACTCGCCTCGGGGATGAGCTTGAGCCACGGCACGTTTAAGCCGATCGGGTGTGAGATGCGTGTAGATCTGCGTCGTGGACAGGCTCGCATGACCCAGCAGCTCTTGAACCGAGCGCAGGTCCGCGCCGCCCTCGAGCAAGTCGGTCGCAAAGGTATGGCGCATCGCATGCGGGGCGATGTCGGCCGGAATGCCGGCGAGCGTCGCCAGCATATGAAACCGCCGCCTGAGCATGGCGGCGCTCATGCGATTACCGCGCGCCGATATAAGCAGCGGATGCGGCCCGGTAGCGAGGTCACGACGCTTTGCCCGAGCGAGCAACTCCGGCCTCCCCTCCTCAATATAGAGACGCGTCACCTCGAGCGCACGACGATACAGAGGGACGATACGTTCTTTGCTCCCCTTGCCCCACAGGCGCAGCGTGCGTTCGGACCACGCAATGGACTCCACATTGAGTGCTGCGAGCTCAGAGATACGGGCACCCGAGGCATAGAGCAGCTCGAGCATCGCCGCATCGCGCAGTCCCGCAGGCGTCGATGTATCAGGCGTCTTGAGCAGCGCCTCGACCTGCAGGGTCGTAAGGACGCCCGGCAGGTCACGCGGCAGCTTGGGCGAAGCGATCGCCGAGACCGCATCGCCCTCGACAATCCCCTCGGCAGCCATCCAGCGATAGAGCGATCGGATAGCCGACAGGTGCGCCGCAAGCGTTCGGGGAGCCACCTGCTCACGCGAAAGCTCGGCAAGATAGCGACGAATGGTGCGCACGTCGGCAGCGAAGGCATCGATATCCTCGCGCTCGCACCAGGCAGCGAAGCGTTCCAGCCTCGAGCCATAGGCCGTCACCGTGTTGGGAGAAAGTCCCTCGACGCGTGCGATATAGGCGATAAACGAGTCGACGGTGTCGTACAGGTCAAAGGCTATGACCGGTCGCCTCCAAACAGATCGGGGCGAGTGGCCAGATAGGCATCAAGGGCCTCGAGCGCACGGTCCGCATAGGCCTGGTAGCGGTCGCGCTTGCTGCGGCGCTTACCATCCTCGAGTGGCGGCACCAGACCAAAGTTGACGTGCATAGGCTGATAGCCCACGGTGGCAGGATCGGTCGCATAATCCACGAGCGCACCCAGGGCGCCCACACGCGGCAACTCGACGCCCGCGGCACCGATAGCCTCGGCATAGGTGTTGAGCGCCGCGAGCAGACCTGTCGCCACTGCTTCCATGTACCCCTCGGTGCCGGTGATCTGACCGGCCAGGCGCACGCCGGTACCGGGCACGGCAAAGGTGCCATCGAGCACGTGCGGGGCGTCGACAAAGGTATTGCGGTGCATGACACCGTAGCGGAAGAACTCAGCGTTCTCCAGGCCCGGCACCATATGGAAGACGCGCTTCTGCTCGCCAAAGGTCAGGTTGGTCTGGAAGCCCACCAGGTTATAGGCGGTCTTCTCCTTGTTCTCGGCACGCAGCTGAATCGCCGCCCAGGGGCGACGTCCGGTACGCGGGTCGGTGAGGCCGACGGGCTTCATGGCACCAAAGCGGATGGCATCCTTGCCCGTGCGCGCGACCTCCTCGGCGGGCTGGCAGGCCTGGAACAGATCGCCGCCCTCAAAGTCTTTGAGCACCACGCGGTCGGCCGTGGTAAGCGCCTCGATAAAGGCCTCGTACTCCTCCTTGTTGAGCGGAGCGTTGAGATAGTCGCCGCTCCCCTGCTCCTCGTAGCGCGACTGCGAGAACAGCACGTCCATATCGAGCGTGGAGGCATCGACGATCGGCGCCGCGGCATCGAAGAACGCAAGGGCGTCGCCACCGACGAGCTTCATGACCTCTTCGCTCAGCGCAGGTGAACACAGCGGGCCCGCGGCAATGACCACGTGGCCCTCGGGAATCTGCGTGACCTCGCCGTGCACGACCTCGATATTGGGACGAGCGGCAACTTCGGCCTCGACAAGCTCGGAAAACTTGCCGCGGTCGACCGCCAAGGCGCCACCGGCGGGAACAGCCGCGCGATGGGCGCAATCGAGCAGGACTGAACCCATGCGCTCAAGCTCAGCTTTCAGCAAACCAGCCGCGGAATCCGGACGGGTCGACTTAAACGAATTGGAACAGACGAGCTCTGCCAGGTGATCGGTATGGTGGGCCGGGGAGCTCACCTGGGGGCGCATCTCGCACAGCTTTACGGCAAACCCGCGGTCTGCCAGTTGGATCGCACATTCCGAACCCGCCAGACCGCCACCGATAACCGTCACCTGATCAAACAGCATCTGCAAACACCTTTCTAATTGACACGTTTTCCATTGTGACCGAAGGGTGTCTGGGCGTGAAGGGCAAACTTGGAGGGCGCATACCTTCCATCCATCATGCGCTCGATAAGACCCTCGAACTCAAGCGAGCCCAGGAGCTTAAGTACGCCGACGGCATCGAGCGAGACGAGCGCCGCGATGTCGTCGACCTTGAGCGGAGAGGCGATGAGCGCATGCATCACAGTCTGCTGCGTTGGATCCAGGTCGGCAATGCCGGGAGCATCGGGGCGCGAGTAGCGCAGGGTGCCGTAGATGCGTGAGATAGCCATCTCGATAGATTCCTCGTCGATGATGCAGCAGGCACCGTTCGCAATGAGGTAATTCGTGCCACGCGACTCGGGCGATAGGATCGACCCCGGCACAGCAAGAAGTTCTCGCCCCAAATCCATAGCAGCCTCGGCTGTAGAAAACGTCCCGGAAGGCATACCCGCCTCGGATACAAAGAGGGCTTGCGACAGGGCCGCGATCACGCGATTGCGGCGCGGAAAGGCAAACTTGCGCGGACCCATGCCCCACGGAGAAATCGACACGACCGCGCCACCCGTATCGAGCGTGCGCGTAATAAGCCCCGCGCTCGAGCGCGGATAGACCACGTCGGCGCCCGTCCCCAGCACCACGACGTGTTTGCCGCCAGCGTTGACCGCAGCCCAACCCGAGGCCTGGTCACAACCGACCGCGCCACCCGAAACTACCGTCACGCCCGCCTCGACCGCAACCTTTGCCGCAAGCTCTGCCACGGCAAGACCATACGGAGAGGCCTTGCGCGCGCCGATGATGGAGAGCGCGGGCGTCGAAAGCACCTCGGGGTTGCCGCGCACATAGAGCGTCTGGGGTACATCAGAAAGCTCCAAAACGGTCTCGGGATACAACGCATCACCTGGATGCAGCTCGAAGGTCCCCTCGGCCATCATTGGTCCCTCCTTCCCTGATACATCGCCGCCTCGAGCACGTGGTCCTGCGTCACTTGCTCGCTCTCGGCGACATCTGCGATCGTACGCGCAATGCGAACCAGGCGCACGATGCCGCGGCCCGTGAGATGCGTGCGCTTCGACAGGCCGAGCACACACTTCTCCGCCGCATCATCGAGCTCAAAGGTCGATACGACGCCGTCAATGGACCGCGTCTCATCATCCTCGGCCTCGGCATCCGCATCGTCCATACGGGACTCGCGCCAGGCGCGAAAGGCGCGACCGCGCACAACGTAGTCGCGCAACTCGGCAGACGACATACCCTCCGCTCCCTCGATAATCACCTGGGGGTTGGGACGGGTCACATCGATCATCATGTCGATACGGTCGGCCAAAGGACCGCGCAGTTTAGACCGATAGCGCTCGACCATCGATGCCGAGCAGCGGCATGGCACCTCACGGTCGCCCAAAAAGCCGCAGGGGCAGGGATTACTCGCAGCCAGCAGCTGAAAGCGCGACGGGAAGGTAAAGGCCCCGTCGACGCGCACGATCCTCACATAGCCGCGTTCGATGGGCTGACGCAGCGTCTGCAGCACACCCGTGGGAAACTCGGCAAGCTCGTCCAAAAAGAGCACGCCGCCATGAGCCAGGCTGATCTCACCCGGATGCACCGGGCGTCCTCCGCCAATGAGGCCAGCCGTTGAAATGCTGTGATGGGGACTTCGAAACGGCCGATGACCTGCCAATAATCCATCGATGTTCTCGCCCAAGACCGAATGGATGCACAGCGCCTCCTGTTGATCCTCAACGGAAAGCTCGGGCAGGATGCCGGTCATACGACGGGCGAGCATCGTCTTGCCCGATCCCGGGGACCCGATCATAAGCAAACCGAGCTCACCCGCTGCCGCCAGCGCCATGCCGCGTTTGGCAACCTCCTGCCCCAGCACGTCGGCATAGTCGAGTTCAGGCTCAAAAGTAGCCTCAACACCCTCGGAATCCAGATAGTGCCGAGCCGCCTCGCCCATGCCATGGGCAAGCTGAGACAAATGATCGATAAAGCCGCAATCCACGCCCGCAAGCGGCACATGCTGATCGGACCTGCCGGCGATAAAGGACAGCCCCATATCACGCGCCAACAGCTGAAACGCCACCTCGCCCTTGACGGGCAGCACTGTGCCGTCCAGACCAAGCTCACCTGCGATAAGGCAGCGATCGAGGTTGTCGTGGGGAATCTGACCATCGGCCGCCAATACCGCGATGGCGATGGGCAGATCAAAGCCGCTACCGGTCTTGCGAATATCGCCGGGTGCCAGATTGACCGTAATGCCCGAGCGCGGGATCTCGAACCCGGCGGAGCGCATCGCGCAGCGAATACGACCGCGTGACTCCATCACCTCCATACTCGGAATGCCGAGCATCTGGATGCCCGGCACGCCGCCGGCAAGCGAGACCTCGACCGTGACGTGAATCGCCTCGACGCCGCGGATGCAGGCCGCGTGAACGGCAAACGTCTCGAACGCCATCACGACACCTGCCAATCGAACGCGTTGTACTGATGCTCGATCTCGGCGATATGCCCGCCACGAATGGTGACACCCACGGCATCGAAGCGAATCGCCTTGAGCGGATAATGCTCCATGAGATAGCAACTTGCGATGCGGCGATAGCGGCGTTGCTTTCGGGCGTCCACAGCCTCCTCGGGAAAGACCCGCGTGCTGCAATCCAGCGCAACGCGTCTGGTCTTGACCTCGGCCATCACCACGACATCGTCGAGCTCATCGAGCAGCACCAGATCGGCCTCGCCCTCGGAGCAACGATAACCCTGCTCCAGCAAGGTGTAGCCGCGCTCGTTAAAGTAGTCGATGGTGATCAGCTCGCCCAGCATGCCCAGCTCGCGGGGACTGAGTCCCTTGATAAACTCGGGCGTCATCGCCCCGCAGTCGAGCTCGCCGTTTTCCCAACGCTCCTTGAGCTGCTGCGTCTTGCTCTTTTTGCTTGCGGCACTCATGGGGTCTCCTTTCCCGCACGCTGCATTGCCCCGATGATGAGGGCACCTTTCATGCGGGTAAGTACCGGAAGCAAACCAAAAGCTGACCAAATGCCGTCAAAAAACGGGCCGTACGCAACAATGGTGTTGCATACGGCCCGCTACCAGCAGGTTTATAAAGCCCCAGAGGTCCCTGTCTCCACAATTGACCTAGAAAAGGCGCTCAGTCTGCAGAAAGTTTCCGCAAAAGCTCACGCGGTGCAGTGGACAAAGTCCATGTTTGCGAATGGCCTCGATATGCTCGGGGCTTGCATAGCCCTTCGACTCGGCCAGATGGTACTCGGGATACTCGGCGTCGTACTCGACCATCATCTCGTCACGCGTGACCTTGGCCATGATGGACGCCGCGGCGATGCAGGCGATTTTGGCATCGCCCTTCACCACATCGCGCTCGTTAGGAACGGCGCCCAAGGGGTTGCCATCCATGAGGACGCAGTCGGGTTCAAGTCCCGTATCAGCCACGGCGCCCGCAACGGCGGCACGGATAGCACGGGCCATGCCCATCTCATCGATATCCTTCGGCGCGATATGGCAAAAACCGATCGCCGTCGCCACCTCGGCAATCTTCACTGAGAGCAACTCGCGGCGCGCGGGCGTGAGCTTTTTGGAATCGTTGATACCCCAGACGCGCGGCTCCATAGGAAGACAGACGGCGCATACCGTCAAAGGGCCGGCCACCGATCCGCGACCCACCTCGTCGACACCAACGACCACCCCATCGCCGCCAAGCTCATGCATAAGCTCGTACATGTCATTGACGCGCTCGCGCTCGGCAAGCTCTTTGGCATGGCGTTTGAGGGCGCGCTCACAAGCCTTGATCACCTGCTGGCGCGGGTCCTCGCGATAATGCTCTACGAGGGCGGGAATCTCCTCAAACGTAGCGCTCGCCAACTCACCGGCAACCTGCGATGCCGAAACCGAGCTCGTCATGTTGGCCATACCAGGCCCTCCTTGCATGCAAATCAGATAAAAAGAAGGGCCACCCGAAGGTGACCCTTGTGTCCAAACGAGTGGACAGACGCTGCGATCTTCTTAGCGCTTCTCGGGGATGCGAGCAGCCTTGCCCACCTTGTCGCGGAGGTAGTACAGCTTGGCGCGACGGACGCGACCATGGCGAACGACCTCGAGCTTGGCGATCTTGGGGCTGTGAAGCGGGAAGGTACGCTCAACACCGACACCGAAGGACATCTTGCGGACGGTGAAGGTCTCGCGGGCACCGGCGCCGGCCATGCGGATGACGTCGCCCTGGAAGACCTGGATGCGCTCGCGGTCGCCTTCCTTAATGCGGTAGTGAACCTTGACGTTGTCGGCGACGCGAACCTGAGGAATGTCCTCGCGGATCTGCTGACGCTCGATTGCGCGGATGTAATCCATGTGCAATTCCTTACTCTTCTAGAGGTGCCGTACCATCTTGGCCGGCACGTAGTTGAACAAACGTATTCGAGTATACACGCGCGGGTTTCTGCTGCAAGAACAATTTTTTACGCAGACAAAAAGACAAAACCCGCACATGATAACCGCCCGCCTCACGAATGAGACGGGCGGCATGAAGGGGGGGCTACACTAGACGTCGATGTGCGGGGGCGCTAGGCGTTGCGCTTGGCCTCGAGCTTGGCCTGAGCGGCAGCCAGGCGTGCGAGGGGCACGCGATAGGGCGAGCAGGACACATAGTCCACATCGGCCACGTTAAACAGGCCCTTGATGGACTTGGGGTCGCCGCCGTGCTCACCGCACACGCCAAAGTGCATGTCGGGGTTGGTGGCGCGGCCCTTCTCGACAGCCATGCGCACCAGCTCGAGAACCGCCGTGTCGATGGTCTCGAAGGGGTTGTCCTTCAGGATCTTCTTGTGCAGGTACAGCGGAATGAACTTGGCCTCGGCATCGTCGCGGGAGAAGCCAAAGGTCGTCTGGGTAAGGTCGTTGGTGCCAAAGCAGAAGAAATCGGCGTGATGGGCGATCTCGTCAGCAACCATGCAGGCGCGCGGCAGCTCGAGCATCGTGCCCACGGGAATGTTGAGCTCGACGCCCTCTTCGGCGGAAACCTCGGAGATGACGCGTTCAATGACCTCGCGGGTCTGGACATGCTCTGCCGTGATGGAAACGAGCGGAACCATGATCTCGGGGCGTGGGTCGACACCCTCCTTGATAAGGCGGGCAGCAGCCGTGGCGACGGCGCGAACCTGCATGAGCGGCAGATCGCTAAAGACGACGGACAGGCGCACACCACGCAGGCCGAGCATCGGGTTGGACTCGACCATGCCGTCGATACGACGCAGGCGGGCGCGCAGGGCGGCAAGCTCTTCCTCGCTGGCACCAGCGACTTCCTTCTTGGTGATGGCGACCTCAAGCTCGCGAGGATCATCCAGGAACTCATGAAGCGGCGGATCGAGCAGGCGAACGACCACATCGCGGCCGGACATGGTCTTGAACATCGCCAGGAAGTCCTCGGTCTGAACCTTGAGCAGATCGTCCAGGGTCTGCTGCTTCACGGCCTCATCGTCGGACAGGATAAAGCTCTGGATGATGTTCTTGCGATCGCCCAGGAACATGTGCTCGGTGCGGCACAGGCCGATGGCCTCGGCGCCAAACTCGAGCGCGAGCGCGGCATCCTCGGGGTTGTCGGCGTTGACGCGTACATGGTTGGCGTGACCGTCGGTCTCGTCCAGACGGATCTCGTCGGCCCAGGACAGGATGGTGTCCAGGTCGCCGGTGAGCTCAGCCGAAACCAGATCGACGGCGCCATCGACGACGATGCCCTGGGTGCCGTCGATGGAGATGACATCGCCCTCATGCAGCACGCGGTCGCTGCCCTCGATGCGTACAACCTTCTCGGCGGCATCGATGTGGAAGCGCTCGACACCGCAGACGCAGGGGGTACCCATGCCGCGGGCGATAACGGCGGCGTGGCTCGTCTTGCCACCATGGCTGGTCAGGATGCCCTCGGCGGCGACCATGCCCTTCAGGTCGTCGGGGTTGGTCTCCCAGCGAACCAAAATGACTTTATGCCCCTCGGCGGAACGCGCGACGGCGTCATCACTCGAGAACACGACCTCGCCCACGGCGGCACCGGGGCTGGCGTTAAGACCGGTAGCGAGTGCCTCGTACTTCTTGGAGGCGTCGAACTGCGGGTGCAGGAGCTGGTCGAGCTGTGCGGGGTCGATGCGGCTCACGGCCTCCTCGCGGGTGATGAGGCCCTCCTCGACCATCTCGATAGCGATGCGCAGGGCGGCGGTGGCGGTGCGCTTGCCCACGCGGGTCTGGAGCATCCAGAGCTTGCCCTGCTCGATGGTGAACTCGATATCGCACATATCGCGATAGTGATCCTCGAGCGTCAGGAACACGCGCTCGAGCTCCTCACCTGCAGACTCGAGGCCCGGGGTAGTCTTGAGGTCGGCGATGGGCTCGGTGTTGCGGATGCCGGCGACAACGTCCTCGCCCTGGGCGTTCACCAGAAAGTCCCCGTAGAACTCCTTAGTGCCGTCGGCCGGGTTGCGCGTAAAGGCGACGCCGGTCGCAGAGGTCTCCCCCTTGTTGCCAAAGGCCATGGCCTGGACGTTGACGGCGGTGCCGAGCTCGTCGGAAATGCCATGCTGCTTGCGGTAGATGCAGGCGCGCTCGTTCATCCAGCTGCCAAAGACGGCCTGGATAGCAAGGCGCAGCTGGAGCTCCGGATCGTGCGGGAAGACGGGCTTGCCGTCGGCGACCTCGAGCTCGGGGTACAGGGCGGCCTCGACGTTGTCGGAGAAGATGCCCTTGAAAGTCTCGACGAGCTCCTGCAGGTCCTCGGCCGAAAGCTCGGAATCGACGCGGACGCCGGCGACCAGACGCGCCTGGGTCAGGGCGTTCTCGAACAGATCGGCATCGACGCCCATGACGACGTTGGAGAACATCTGGATAAACCGGCGGTAGCTATCCCAGGCAAAGCGCGGGTTTTGCGTCTGGGCGATAAGGCCCTGAACGGAATCGTCGTTGAGGCCCAAGTTGAGAACCGTGTCCATCATACCGGGCATGGAGAACGGAGCGCCCGAACGAACCGACACGAGCAGCGGATCGTTGTCGTCACCGAGCTTCTTGCCGCAGCGAGCCTCGAGGTCCGCCTCGGCGGCAACGATCTCATCAAGTGCGCCTTCGGGCCAGACGTTGCCGGCACCGGAGTACTCGACACAGGTCTGGCAGGTAATGGTAAAGCCACCGGGAACCGGCAGGCCGATGCGGCTCATCTCGGCAAGGTTTGCGCCCTTGCCGCCAAGCACGAAGTTCATGGACTTGTCGCCCTCAGTGACACAGGTGCCCTGGGCGTCGGTTCCAAAACGGTAAACCCTCTTGCAATCGCTCACGATACTTCCCCTTCCATGCACTTACGCGCACGACCGTGGTAACGAATCGACCCGCCGGATGCGGGCCGTGAGGGAACTATACGGCGGGTTTTGGACAGGCTTGAGCAGAGGGTGCGCGGTTTGGTAAACGTGCTAAAACTGGCGGTAAACGGTAGGTAAAGGTGGTTACCTTATGAAGATACCACTACAAGGAAAATGCAGGTCGGATGCGATGTTTTTGCTAAATCGCTTTACCATTTATCAGGATTATTTCCAAGTGTTCTCTTTGGGTAGCTAAAAGAACCCCGTCCCAAATTAGCTACCCAAACAACCTTGTCCCAAGTGAGCTACTTTTGTTGAGCGCGGCGGGCGGCACGGCGGGCTCTTGCCTCGTGAATCTCATCGAGGTGAGCAATGATCTCGGCAGCGCTTTCCTCGATGGCTTTGCCGTCGGTACGCACTACAAAGCAGCCCAGGCGTTTCATGAGCGCGCGGGCTTCCGCAAGCTCACTACGCACGCTCTCGGGCTCGGCATAGGAGCCGGCAACGGCACGGGCGTAGTCATCGCCCAAGCGGCTATCGCGAATTTCGGAAATCACATCGACGGTCGAAATTAAGCCAAACAGGCGCATCGGGTCGACCTCGTAAATCGACTTCGGCGGCTTCATGCCATGCGCCAGTGGGACATTGGCGACCTTGTAGCCCTGATAGGCTAAATACATCGACAGCGGCGTCTTGGACGTGCGCGACACGCCCAGCAGCACGATATCGGCACCCGACAGATCGTCACAACCACGACCGTCATCGTGCTCAACGAAATACTCCATGGCCTCGATACGATGGAAATACCGATCGTCGGTCTTGTGGATCACGCCCGCAACGCCTTTGGGCGGCACACCGATGAGCGACGACAATACGGCGAGCGTCGGACCGATCAGGTCGACCGAGCGAATGTGCAGCATGCCCAAATAATCGAGCACGCGGGCGCGAAGCGCCGGATCGACGATGGTGTGGAACACGGCAATATCGCGATGGTCCGCATCGACGCGCGGCCCCACAAATGACTTGACCTGCTCCACAGAGGTCACCTTAGGCAGGCGCAAAACGCGAAAAGCCCCTACATCAAATTGCCCGGACGCCGCAAGCACCACCTCACAAGCGGTATCACCGAGCGAGTCGGAGATAACGATGACGGTGGGACGAGCGGTGACCGGGCAATCCATGCGGGGCTCCTTTTGCGCTTATGCGCAGGCTGGCTTACTTTTTGCGGGCAAGCTCACCGATGTTGGCGATGCCGGAGAAAACGGCCTCGAAGCGGTTGAGCAGCTTAAGGCGATTATCGCGAAGCTGCTCGTCCTTGTCCATGACCATGACCTCATCGAAGAAACGGTCGATGGGCGCACGCAGGGCGGCGAGGGCGGCAAATGCGGCCGGGTAGTCCTCGGCAGCAAGGGCGGCATCGACAGAGGTCTGAGCAGCCTCGGAGGCGTCGGCGAGCGCGAGCTCGGCCTCGCCCATCAGGCTGCGGTCGTACTCCGCACCCAGCTCGGGCTTGGAGATATGCGCGGCGCGGGCATAGGCGGTCGCCAGGTTGTCGAACGTCTCAGCGTCGTTCTTGCGGGCCTCGTCGAGGGCGGCGCAGCGGGCGAAGAAGACGGACGGGGCGATAATGTGCACCGCGGAGACGGCAGCAACGGTATCGGCCGGGATCTTTTCGTCGCGGGCCATGCTCACCAGGCGGCCATGGAAGAAGTCACGAACCTGCTGAGCGACCTCGGCGGCGTCGAACTCAATACCCTGCTCACTGTAAAGTTCGAGGGCGAAGTCGATGAGCGACGTGGGGTCGATCGGCAGACGATCGCGCAGGATGTTGATGATGCCGATGGCGGCACGGCGTAGCGCGTAGGGGTCCGAAGAGCCGGTCGGGGGCTCGCCGATGGCAAAGATACCGGCGATGGTATCGAGCTTGTCGGCGCAGGCCACGATGCAGCCAGCGGTGCCCTCGGGCAGCTCGTCGCCGGCAAAGCGGGGACGATAATGATCGCGGATAGCGTGGGCAACCTCGTCGTTCTCCCCCATCGCGGTGGCGTAGTAACCGCCCATCACGCCCTGCTGGCTCGTGAACTCGACGACGGCGTTGGACACCAGGTCGGCCTTGCACAGGTGCGCGGCGCGGCCGGCATCGGCGGCCAGGTGAGCGCCCAGGTGAGCCTCGCGGGCAATGGCAAGCGCGAGCTGCTCGATGCGCTCTGACTTGGCGAGCACGCTGCCGAGCTTCTCCTGGAAGGCGACCTTGGCCAGACGCTCACGGAACTCGTCGAGGGAGATCTTCAGATCCTCCTCGTAGAAGAACTTGGCGTCGTCCAGGCGGGCGCGCACGACGCGCTCGTTACCATCGATCACGCGCTCGGCGTTCTCGGGCTTGCTGTTCGAGACGATCACGAACTCACGCGTCAGCTTCCCCTCACCGTCATAGATCGGGAAGTAGCGCTGGTTGGTGAGCATGGACTCGCAAATGATTTCGTGCGGAACCTTGAGGAACTCCTCATCAAAGGTGCCGACGAGCACCGTCGGCCACTCGCAGAGGTTGATGACCTCCTCGAAGACCTTCTTGGGCGTGTCGACATGGCAGCCGGGACGGGCGGCCTCGACCTCGGCGATACCGGCGAGGATGGCCTCGCGACGGCGCTCAGCGGAAAGCACGCCGGCGTCCTCGAGCACCTGCTCGTAGACGGCGGGACTGGCGACCACGTGGTCACCGGGGCCCAGGACGCGATGGCCGCGCGTGGTGTTGCCGCTCGTCACGTCGGCAAACGACACGGGCACAACATCCTCGCCCAGAAGGCAGCAGATCCAGCGGACCGGACGAACGAACGTGGCGTGCTCGTGACCCCAGCGCTGAGAGCGGTAGTTGGGCCACTGCAGGCCGGCGATGGTCTTCTCGCACAGGGCCGTCAGGATCGGGGTGGCCGGGGCGGAAGGAATGTTCTTCTCGGCAAAGACGTACTCGCGACCGTCGGTGTCCTCGCGGCGCACCAGGTCCTCGGCAGCCACACCGCACTTGCGGGCAAAGCCCTGGGCGGCCTTGGTGGCGTTGCCGTCGGCGTCGAAGGCGATGTTAGCCGCAGGGCCACGCTTGACCTCGTGAACCTCATCGGTCGCGGTGGCGACATCGGCCACGAGTGCGGCCAGACGACGCGGGCTCGAGATCACGCGGACCTCGCCGTGGGCCAGACCGGCCTCGTCGAGACCCTTGGCGATCATGGTGCCAAGCTGCTTGACGGCATTGTTCAGCGGCGCGGAGGGCATTTCCTCCGTACCGATCTCAAACAGGAAATCCTTAGCGTCTGCCATGGCTTACGCCACCTCGCCTTCCTGGTCGGCATTCTCGTTGATTCCGGCGACCTCGGCCATGTAGGCCTCGCAGCACGCCTTGGCGACGGCGCGGACGCGCAGGATGTAGTTGGCGCGCTCGACCGCGGACAGCGCGCCGCGGGCATCGAGCAGGTTGAAGGCGTGGCTGCACTTCATGACGCAGTCGTAAGCCGGCAGCGGCAGTTTGCGCTCCAGGCAGGAGTGGCACTCGGCCTCGTAGTCGTCAAACTTCTGACGCATCATCTCGACGTTGGCGACCTCAAAGTTGTAAGCACTGAACTCGCGCTCGTTCTCGAGGAACACGTCGCCGTAGGTCATGGGCGTGCCGTCGGGCAGGTAGCTCCACACCAGGTCGTAAACGGAGTTGACGCCCTGTGCGTACATAGCGATGCGCTCCAGGCCATAGGTGATCTCGACGGGCACGGGATCGACCTCGATGCCTCCCACCTGCTGGAAGTACGTGAACTGCGTGACCTCCATGCCGTTGAGCCAGACCTCCCAGCCAAGGCCCCAGGCGCCGAGCGTCGGGCTCTCCCAGTCGTCCTCGACAAAGCGGACGTCATGGTCGTTGGGGTCCAAGCCGATGGCAGCCAGCGAACCCAGGTAGAGTTCCTGGGCGTTGACCGGCGAGGGCTTGATGAGCACCTGGAACTGATAGTAGTGCTGCATGCGGTTGGGGTTCTCGCCGTAGCGGCCGTCGGCAGGACGGCGGCAGGGCTGCGCATAGCAGGTGCGCCACTCGGCGGGACCGAGCGAGCGCAGCGTGGTCGCGGTATGGAAGGTACCGGCACCGACCTCGGAGTCATAGGGCTGCATAATGACGCAGCCCTGCTCGCCCCAGTACTGCTGGAGGCGCAGGATGATGTCTTGGAAGGAAAGCGATGAAGCGTTCATGCCTCTAATATCCCCTCGTCGAAACGATTACACGGTTAGGTACTGTACTATAGCGGTTTTTAGTCGATAGCGCCGATGCGGCTGAGCGGCCAATAGCGCACGAGCGCCACGGCGATCAGGTCGGAGCGGTCAACCGGGCCAAAGTAGCGGGAGTCAGCTGAGTTCTCACGGTTGTCGCCCATCACCCACACGCACCCGTCGGGGACGGTGTAGGGATAACTCACCTGGGCGGAGGGCGCCTGGACCGAAAGCGGCCAGCTCATGCCAGTCGTATAGTCCTCGTCGAGCGTCTGGCCGTCGACAACGACCTTGCCGTCCTGGAGGTCGACCGTCTGGCCGGCGGTGGCGATAACGCGCTTTACGAGCACATCGTGCTCGGAGGTACCATCAGGGTTGTGGAACACCACGATGTCGCCCTGTTTGACGGGCTGGCCGAGCTCAAGGGTAACCTTTTGCGCCAGAATCTGATCGCCAATCTCAATCGTGGACTCCATGGAGCCGGTGGGCACCACAAAGGGCTCGACCACAAACGTGCGGATCAGGAAGGTGGCGGCGAGCGCGATCGCGACAACCGCGATCCACTCAAAAGCGCCCCTCAGCGCGGAATGCTGCGATGGAACCATACTCACTCCTCGCTCTGCGAATACGAAGCGTCCAGGATTTCCTGAGCAAATGCGCGCTCCTCAGGCGTAAGCCGCGCCGTCTCGATCAGATCGGGGCGCCAGCGGCAGGTGCGCTCGATGGCATTCTTACGGCGCCAGGCATCGACCTTGGCATGGTCGCCGCTCACGAGCACCGGAGGCACACCCTCGCCCTTGAACTCGGCGGGACGGGTGTACTGCGCGTACTCGAGCAGGCCACCGTCCTCGGCGGTCGAGAACGACTCATCCACGTTGCTCATCTCGTCGCCCAGGGCGCCGGGAATCAGACGCACGACGGCATCCGCCACGACCATAGCGGGCAGCTCGCCGCCCGTGAGCACGTAGTCGCCGATCGACAGGCGCTCATCGGCATACGCATACGCGCGCTCGTCGACGCCCTCGTAACGGCTGCACACGAAAAGCAGACGCTCGCTTTTGAGCAGGCGCTCGGCCACATGCTGCGTAAAGGGCTCGCCACAAGGGGTAAAGAACACCACGGTGGGCTTGGGGCCCTCGGTGCTAATGGCCTCGATGGCCTCGGCAATGGGCTCGACCTTCATGAGCATGCCCTGCCCGCCGCCGTACGGCTCGTCATCGACGGTGCGATGGCGGTCGTGCGTCCAGTCGCGCAGGTTATACGCCTTAAAATCAAAAAGGCCGGCCTTGCGGGCGCGGCCCAAGATCGATGTGGACATAACGGGCTCAAACATCTCGGGAAAGACCGAAAGGGTCTCGATCAGCATGTTGTCCTCCCTACTTGTCCATATCGATCAAGCCGTCCATAACATGGACGGAAATTGTTCCAGTGTCGGGAAGATCGAGCACAACCTGCTCGATCACGGGAATCAGCACCTCGCCGTACCGATCGCCCTCGACAACCCAAACATCGTTGGCGGGCGTCGACATGATCTCGACAATCGTTCCGAGCGAACCGAAGCGCTCATCGACCACCTCGCGACCCATCAGGTCGGTATAGGCGGCATCGAGCGAATCGAGCTCAAAGTCATCACGGTTAGCCAGCACGTAGCATCCGGTGATGCCCTCGGCGGCCGTCAAGTCGTCAATGCCCTCAAACGAAATCAGATCGCCATCGCCCGTATCGGTGACGGACACGACCGTGCAAAAGCGGTCACGCTTGAGCGCCGGCGGCGTCAGGGCGACGCGCATACCCGGCTCCAATACAGAAGGAAGCCCCCGCAGCGGCTGCGCGAGGACCTCCCCCTTCCTTCCGTGCGGCTTGACCACACGGGCGATGTTTTTGTACTGGGACCTCAAGGTCCTAGCCCAGAACCTCTACCTCGACAGCAGTGTCGAGGCGAGCGGCCAGTGCACGGGCGAGCGTGCGAATGGCCTTGATGGTACGGCCACGACGGCCGATGACCTTAGCGACGTCATCCTCGGCAACCGAAACCTCAATCGTGGAGGCGTCGTCACCATCGATGACCTCAAGGCTCACGGAATCCGGGTCGTCGACGATCTGAACAACGAGATATTCGACGAGATCGGCGATGCGATCTGAGAGCATTGCCTCACCCTCGAGCTGTGCAGCGTCAACCTCAGGCACGATTTACTCCTCGGCGCCCTCAGCGGCCTCAGCGGCAGCCTTAGCGGCCTCGGCCTCTTTGGCGAGCTGCTTCTTGGACTTCTTGACGACGGTCTCGGTCTTCTCGCCCTCGTTGGCGGCCTTGACCAGAGCGGCGACAGCGTCGGTGAGCTGAGCGCCCTTGGACTGCCAGTCGGCGATCTTCTCGAGGTCGAGGTTGATGGTCTTGGGGGCGGTCATCGGGTTGTAGCGGCCAACCTCCTCGATGATACGACCGTCACGCGGGGCGCGGGAATCGGCGACGACGACACGGTAGTACGGACGCTTCTTAGCGCCGTGACGAGCAAGGCGAATCTTGACTGCCAAAGGAAACTCCTCCAACCAAGCAGCTTTAGGCTGCAACTACAAACAAACAGTTGAACATAATACGCCATCGACGCGGGCAGGTGAAGTCCGTGAGACCAACTTCTTCGGTGTAGTCGAGGGCAAATCCATATCTTAGACAAGAATTCGCGATTTGCAAGCACATCCACGCACCCCACATGAGCTGCGCGGTATACTCATGACATGGATAGACGCGAACATACATACGGTTATGAGGATGCTGCGGGCGTCACGCCGCCGCCCTGGACGGGTCCGGCGGTGGGCCTGATGGACCTCGATGCGTTTTTTGCGAGTGTTGAGATGCTCGACCATCCCGAGTGGCGCGGCAAACCGCTCATCGTGGGCGGCGACGCCGAATCGCGCGGCGTCGTGTCCACGTGTTCGTATGAGGCACGTCGCTTTGGCGTGCATTCCGCCATGGCCTCGGCCGAGGCACGACGCTTGTGTCCGCAAGCCATTTGGACGCACGGGCATTTTGATCGCTACCGCGAGGTGAGCGCGCAAGTCATGGCGATTCTCGCCGACGAGACGCCGCGCGTGGAGCGCGTGTCCATCGACGAGGCCTTTATCGATATCACGCCGGGCCGTTTTGCGCCCGAGGACCCGTTGCTGGTCGCGCGGCGCATTAGCGACCGCGTGGCGGCGCTGGGAGTGACCTGCTCCATTGGCGTCGGCTGCAACAAGACGGTGGCAAAGATCGCGAGCGAGCGCGATAAGCCCTTTGGCCTGACCATTGTGCGCCCCGGTACGGAGCAGCGATTTTTGGCCGCGTTGCCGGTGTCCGCCATGAGTGGCATCGGGCGCTCGGCTGAGGAGCGGCTACGCCGCATGCACATCTATACGCTGGGCGAGCTGTCGCGCGCACCGGAGTCCACCTTGGCTTCGATTTTTGGCGTCAACGGCGAGCGTATGCGCCAGCGTGCGCTGGGTCTCGAGATTTCCGAGGTCACGAGTCTAGATGAGGAACGCGAGATCAAATCGGTGAGCAATGAGCGCACCTTTGCGAAGGATTTGACCGAGCGCGAGGATATCGAAGCGGCGATCGCGCTGCTGGGCGAGTCGGTCGGTCGCCGTCTGCGCCGGCAGGGGCTTACGGGCGGCACCGTGACGCTCAAGCTCAAGTATTCGTATGGCAGCGGTCGCACGGCACAGCGCAGACTTCCCCATCCCACCGATGACGAGAATATCTTTGTGGCCGTAGCGCTCGAACTGCTCGATAACATCTGGCAGGAAGGCATGCACGTGCGCCTAGCCGGCATCGGCATGAGCGACTTCAACCACCAGGGCGGCATCCAGACCGACCTGTTCTGCGAAGTCGATGACCGCGGCGCCCAGTCGAGCGACCGCCGCGACCTCTCCGTCGCCATCGACGCCGTCCGAGACAAATTCGGCGACACCGCCCTATCCTTCGGCCGCCAATCCCGCTTCAACGATTAGCCACTTTTTGGTAAAAAGAAAGCCGGGCAGCTGCAGATGTTGCAACTGCCCGGCGAAATGCGCGAGGGTAGTTAAAAAAGCCCCGTCCCAAATGAGCTACTAGAGGAGGTCGAGGGGGAGTTGGGGGGCGTCGCCCCAGAGTTTCTCGAGGCGGTAGAAGTCGCGGGCTTCGGGGGTGAAGACGTGGACGACGACCGAACCGTAGTCCATGAGCATCCAGGTCTTCTGCTCGCGGCCCTCGATGGAGAACGGATGCTCGCCGCAAGCCTCGGCGACCTTCTCCTCGATCTCGTCGACGATCGAATCGACCTGACGGTTATTGGTACCGGTGGCGAGCACAAAGTAGTCGCACACGTCGGAGAGCTCGGTCAGATCGAGCACCTGCACGTCCTCGCCCTTCTTGTCGTAGGCGGCCTGCGCGGCGGCGCGAGCGACATCCTCGGCGGCGACGCCGCTCGCGGACAGCGAGGCGGCGGTGCGGTCGGATGTGGCAACGAAGCTCTTGTGCTCCGCATCCTCAAGAATCTGCTCGTCGGTCATGGTCTCGTCGGCCATGGAATACCTCTTTCTAGACAGCCCGAGCTAGCATAGCTGGGCGTAATGGTTGTAAATCGTAATAGCCGTGGGATAAAGATAGCGTCCGGACTGGATCACATAGACCAGACCCTGCGCAAAACAGGAGAAGAACAACTCATCGAGCGAAGACTCCCCCACCATTTTGCGCAGAGCATGGGCATAGTCGCCGTGACGGTTGGGCTCGATAGCGTCAGCCACAAAGACCACCATATCGAGCGGCGTCATATCGCAAGCGCCCACGGTGTGACGGTCGACAGCCTGGAAGACCGCCGGCGATAGCTCGGGAAAGAGCTGCGGAAGCTCATAAGCGGCGACCGGCCCATGCAGCAGTGGCGTCGCGGCCGAAGGCGAGCCGGCGACCTTAATACCGTAGTGCAGTGCACGGGCCACCAGCTCATCGTCGGAGAGTACCTTGTCCCAGTCATGGATCAGGCCGGCGGCAGCGGCGTCAAAGCGATCGACACCATACACCTCGGCAAGATGTAACGCAGTCTCGGCAACACCCAGCGAATGGACATAGCGCTTGCGCTTGTCCTTCATGCGAACATCAAGCAGCTCATGAATGCGCTTGAGCAGCGCGTGCTCATCGCCCTCAAACGAATCTTCAACGGCCAACGTTGACCCCCATCACTCAAAATCTTCTTGGCACAGATCGGCATACAGGCCGCGTTTGCGAATGTAGCCGAGCACGGACTCGCTCGTAAGATAGCGCGCACTCATGCCGCGGGCAACTCGCTTGCGAATGTTGGTCGAGCTAATCGCCAGGGCCGGAATCTGGATATAACGCACGTCGAACGGCAGGCCCGACTCTTTGATCCGCGCACGGGCCGTATCGATATCGAAGCCCGGACGCGTCGCGGCAATAAAGGTTGCCAACTCGGCAATCTCATCGGCATGATGCCAGGTCACAATATCGATAATTGCATCGGCGCCCGTAATAAAGTAGAGCTTTACCTGTGGCGGGTAAAACTCGCGCAGGGCACGCAGTGTATCGGCAGTATAGGTGACACCGGCCCGATCGATCTCGAACCGGCTTGCCAAAAAGGCCGGATTCGCAGCGGTGGCGAGGACCGTCATGGCATAACGGTCCTCGGCCGGCGTCACCGGTTTGTCGAGCTTAAAGGCAGGCGAGCCCGCCGGCATAAAGAGCACGGCGTCCAAGTCGAGCGACTCGCGCGCCTGCTCGGCGGTCACCAGGTGACCGTAATGGATCGGGTCGAAGGTGCCGCCCATGATACCAAGCCTAAACTCCCGCCCGTCCTCGATAGGCAGCTCGGGCAAACCGATTCCACCGCGCAGCGACATGGCCTACTCGCCCTCCGGGGTCTCAACATCGTCAGCGACGTCCGCAGCATCGACAACCTCGACGCTCTCATCTGCGGCATCTGCCACCTCAACGACGTCAACGCCCGCATCCTCGAGCTCATCCTCGAACTCCGAGAAATCCTCGGCGCCCTCAAAGTCAAAGGCGCGCTGGCAAATGCGGACCTCGTCGCCCGCACGACAACCGGCCTTCTCGAGCGCATCGTCAACACCCATGCGAGCAAACTTGTGCTGCAGGTAGATGACGGCTTCCTCGTTTTCCCAGTCGGTCTGAATGACCATACGCTCGATGGCGCGACCCACGACGCGGAAGGCGTGGGGCTCTTCCTGGACAATGCGGAAACGCTTCTCGCGCTGCAGGCGGCGGCGCTCCCACTCCTCATCGCGCAGGTCAACCGGCTCATCGGAAACCGCCAGCTCGGCGCGCAGCTTGGCCACCTGCTCGCCCACGGCAAGCATCAGGGTATTGAGACCAGCACCCGTCACGGCAGACACCGCAAAGAACATATGCCCGTCGTCGAGCGCAGCGCGCTTCAGGTCGGCAATCTTGTCGGCCGTACCCGGCGCATCGCACTTGTTGGCAACGACGATCTGCGGACGCTCCGAAAGCTCGGCGCCATACTGCTCGAGCTCGCGATTGATGATGCGATAGTCCTCGACCGGATCGCGATCCTCAAAGCCGCCCGTCATATCGACGACATGCATGATCAGGGCCGTGCGCTCGATGTGACGCAGGAACTGATGGCCCAGGCCCTTGCCCTCGCTCGCGCCCTCAATGAGGCCGGGGACATCGGCGACGACATACGAATACTCGCCAGCACGCACCATACCTAAGTTGGGAACGAGCGTGGTAAACGGGTAGTCGGCGATCTTGGGGCGGGCGGCGCTCATACGCGCGATGAGTGAGGACTTGCCCACCGAGGGGAAGCCCACGAGCGCGGCATCTGCCATGAGCTTCATCTCGAGCTCAATCCAATGCTCCTCGGCCGGCTCACCCAGCTGGGCGAACGCGGGCGCGCGGCGGACCGACGTCACAAAGTGTGTATTGCCCAGACCGCCGGCACCGCCGGGAGCCACGACGACGCGCTCGCCATCGTGCACCAGGTCGGCAATCTCGAACATCGGGGTCTGCGTCTCGGGATCGAGCTCGCGCACCACGGTACCCATGGGAACCTTGAGGATCAGGTCCTCACCGCTCTTGCCGTTGCGGCGGGCTCCCTGGCCGTGCGTGCCGCGTTCGGCACGGAAGTGATGCTTAAAACGGTAATCGATCAGCGAAGACAGCTGAGCATCGGCCTGGATGACGACGTTGCCGCCACGACCGCCGTCGCCGCCATCGGGGCCGCCCTTGGGAACAAATGCCTCGCGCCTAAACGACATGCATCCGGCTCCGCCGTCGCCGCCGCACACGTTAATGCGGCTGATATCGGTGAACTGTGACAACAGAATCGCCTCCTACAAAAAAGAGGGAGACCCTTGAATCCTAAAACTCAAGTGCCTCCCACATATGTGCTCTATGAAGGGTGAATTACGCGTTCGCGAGCGGGCGTACGCTGACCCTGTGCTTGATACCCTTGTGGAACTCAACGGTACCGTCGACCAGCGCGAACAGCGTGTCGTCCTTGCCACGGCCAACGTTCTCACCCGGGTGGATGTGCGTACCGTGCTGACGGACGAGAATCGTGCCCGTGGTTACCGTCTGGCCGGCGAAGCGCTTCGTGCCAAGGCGCTGACCGCGGGAGTCACGGCCATTACGGGAGGAACCGAGTCCTTTTTTGTGTGCCATTGTGTATACCTACTCTTTCGTTACGAGTGTAATCTACTCGGCGACGGGAGCCTCGGCAACAGCCTCGGCCTCTGCCTTGACAGCCTTCTTGGCGCGGGACGTAGCCTGGACCTTCACGATCTTCAGCTTGGTGAGCTGCTGACGGTGACCCTTCAGACGACGATAGCGCTTACGCTTGTGGAACTTGAAGACCAGCTGCTTCTCGCCCTTGAACTGCTCAACGATCTGAGCGGTAACCTTGGCCTTGGCCAGCTTGTCGGGATCGGTGACGATCTTCTTACCATCGTTGAGGAAGATGACCGGCAGGGTGACCTTGTCGCCCTCATTGCCCTCGATCTTCTCGACGGTGATGACATCGTCGGTGGCGACCTTGTACTGCTTGCCGCCCGTGTTAACGATTGCGTACATGTTTACTTGCCCTTCATGCATCAGTTAGTGCAACAGCCGAATATAGTAGCAGGCGAAAATACCCCCGTCAACGAGTATGTGGAGCAAATCCACAAGTTCGCACAGGTATGGGGCTGACGAGTCGGCCCTCGTCGTCCTCGCATGCTTGATTCTGACGCTCGACATCGTAGGAGCAGATGGTCACGAGGTCTTGCATACCGGTGGAAACAATAGGTGCATCGACGCCCGGGGTCAAGCCCTGCAACAAAACATCAGCAGCGGAAAGCAAAATTTCCGGACGCATGGAGCCCTCGTTGTCGGCATGCGTGTCGAGCATGAGTACCAGATGGTCCGAGCTCTCCCCCGCCGTGAGTTCATAGCCCACGAGCGTATGGTCCAGATCCAGGCGCTTGCTCTTTTTGCCGCGCGCGTAGTCGATGCCATGGCCCGCGCGCAGCATATCGATTGCAGCGCGTACCTCATCGGCACTCACCGGGGACTCGGGGTCCAGGTGCAGGTCGATACGATACGACAGGCGCGTGAGCTGGGCCGTCAACGCCGGCGTGCGCACGTCGATGTAGGCGGCCTCGATGGGAGCCAGATCGGCCGGGGACGCCGCGGCCAGACGTCCAAACGCCTCGTCGAGCGCGACGAACTCGGTCATGAACAGGTCATACCACTCGCAGGTCGACGACGTACCCACCGGCAGCGCCGACGAGAAGCCCACGCGCATGTGCGGAGAGAAACCCTGCGTGACGGCATAGGGCAGCCCCGCACGGCGCACGATGCGCTCAATGGTATGGATTACTTCGAGATGGCCCAGGTACTTAAGGCGGTCGCGCTTGCCGTAGCGAACGCGCAGCCTAAAGAGCGTGGGATTGTCGGTCAGGCGCTCACTCATGCGCGATCACCCATCAATACATTCTTGGCATGGAGCGTGGGACAGATACCGCAGCCGGTGCACGACGTGCGGGTGCAATCGGGGGTCGTGACGCCCTCGAGCGAGCGACGATACTCGCGCTCGAGGAAGCCGCGCGTGCAGCCGGGGCTCACGTGCTCCCAGGGCAGGCGCCAGTCCAGCTCGTAGGGCAGGTGCACGAGCTCGTTGAGGTCGATGCCGTTTTTGGCGGCGGCTGCCTTCCAGTTATCGAGCGAGAAATGCTCCACCCAGGCGTCAAAGCGCGAGCCCGCACGCCAGGCATCGATGATGACGGGCGTCATATCGCGACCGGCGCGAGATAGCGCAGCCTCGATAAGCGAGGTCTCGGCATCGTGGTAATGCACGCGGACGGCGCGGTTGCGAACGCTCGTGATAAGCAGCTTCTGGCGGCGCTTGACGTCGTCGTAGTCGAGCTGCGGGCACCATTGGAACGGCGTGGCAGCCTTGGGGATAAAGACAGAAACCGAGATGGACACCGAGATGGAGCCGCGGCGAGCCTTGGGCACCACGGAACGGCCAAGCTCAAGCACGTGATCGGCCAGGTTGGCAATAGCCACGATGTCCTCGTCGCACTCACCGGGAAGGCCCATCATAAAGTAGAGCTTCATGCGGTTCCAGCCGGCCTCGAAGGCCGCCTTGGCCGCACGGTCCAGGTCCTCCTCGGTCACGTTCTTATTGATGATGTCGCGCATGCGCTGGCTGCCGGCCTCGGGGGCAAACGTCAGGCCGCCCTTCTTTTCGCCGGCGACCGACTCGGCCATATCAACGCCAAATGAATCCAGGCGCTGCGAGGGAATGGACACACGAATGCCTGTATCCTCAAGGCGACGGTTAAGCCTGCCGAGCACATCGCGGATGCAGGAGTGGTCGGTGGTCGAAAGCGAGGTGAGCGACACCTCATCATAACCGGTCTTCTCCAGGCCCTGGATCACCGAGGACACGATCTGGTCGGCGGAGCGCTCGCGCACCGGACGATACGTCATGCCGGCCTGGCAAAAACGGCAGCCGCGGGCGCAACCGCGCAGGATCTCAATAGACAGGCGGTCGTGGACCAACTGTGCGTAGGGCACGCACGACTGCGACAACGGATTGGTGGCGCCGAAGTCCTCGACGACACGCTTGTAGACCACGGTCGGCGCATCCTTGCCCTCACGCGGCACGGTATAGCCGTGCGGCGAGCAGGGCTCGTCGTGGCGCACCTCGTAGAGCGCCGGCACATAGTTGCCGCCAATAGTTGCAAGCTGTTCAACGATCTGCGCGCGCGGGACCCCTTCGTCACGCAGGCGACGATGCAACTGGCAGGTCTCGAGCAGCGATTCCTCGCCCTCGCCGATCAGGATAGCATCGAAGAAGGCCGCATACGGCTCGGGGTTATAGACCGAGGGGCCGCCGGCGATGATGATGGGGTCGTCCTCGCCACGGTCGGCCGCCAGCAGCGGGATGCCGGCGAGATCGAGCGCCTCGAGGAAGTTCGTTACCGCCATCTCATGCGGCACATGCAGGCCGACGATGTCAAACGAAGCGACCGGAGCTGCACCCTCAAGCGACAGCAGCGGAATGCCCGCCTCACGCATGGCGTCGCCCATATCGGGCCACGGCACATAGCCGCGCTCGCAGGAAATACCCTCGGCCTGGTTGAGGATGTTGTAGAGAATGGCGATGCCCTGGTTGGGCAGACCAACCTCGTAAACATCCGGATAGATCAGGCAGCAACGGTAGTCGGCATCGGCCTTGGAAAGCGTGCCCCACTCGTGATCGATATAGCGACTCGGCTTCTCGACCTTGGCGAGCAGCGGCTCAATTAAGTGAAAACAGTCTTGGTAAGGAACGCGCAACGAAAACCCCTAAGCAGCGAGATCGGATACATCCTGGTAGGACGCCATAGGACGGGTGGCGCCGGCGACCGTGGTTACCAGGTCGCGAACGCGAGAGAACGTGGCAGTAACAACCTCGTTGGCACGGCTGTAATCGACATCGCGCTCATAGAGCGAAACGAGCGCACGGCCCATGCCATAGGTGCCCGCGGCAGCGGTGAGCGCCTTGACGGCAAACCCGATATGCGGCGTCTGCTTGACGAGCGCACGGGTGACGGCACGGATCACCAGGCCACCGGCAAGCACACCCGCGACCTCATAGCCGCGTTCGGGCTTAATGCCGCGGCCAAAGACGGCGGCGAGCTCAAAGAGCATGCCAACCTGCGCCAGCGCCATAACGGGATAGTCGGCACCCGGCAAAAACACCAGGGCGCCCGTCGCCATGTTGGTGAGCGCACACGAAGTGATGATGCGGTTGGCAGCGGCGATACGCATAAAGGCAAAGTTCGCGGCAAACGCCGTTTCCTTGTCGGTGCGATCGAGAATCCAACGCGCGAGCGTCTCGAGCAGATACGTCTTATCGGTCGCCGCCACCACGCCGAGCATGGGCGTCGACTCCTCGATGAACGGCACCTCCACAGCAGACTCAGCAAGCACGCACACGGGCGCGCCGGCGATCACGAGCTCCTGCACGGCGCTCTCCAAGCGGTCGGAACCACACGAAAGTACCAGTACCACATCGGTATCGGTCTTTGGAGCAATTCGCTCCTCCCCCAGACGCTCGACACGCACAATGCCCGACGTCGTCTGCGGCACAAAGGCATCGCGGACCGTCTCGACCAAAAAGCGCGAGGCAGACGAATCCAAGTACACCGAGACGCGTACCGGCGTATCGGAGTCCTTCTTAACAGACGCGCCCATCTTAAAAGCGCGGGTAAGCTTATCCACGGGAATCTTCATAGCAAACCCCTCCAGCGGTTACGCGGCGCCCGAACGATGCCGCCATATGGATTGTACGATACCCACCGTCAGCAACTGAATCATCATCGACGACGAACCAAAGCTAATGAACGGTAGCGGAATACCGGTAATCGGCATCATGCCAATGCACATGCCGATGTTCTCGAAGGTCTGAAATGCCCACATGCCGACGATACCCACGCACGACAGGCGCAGGAACAGCGACTCGCACTTAAAGGCGACGCGAATCGTCGAGAACATAAGCAGCACATACAGGCACAGGAGCAAAAAGGACCCACAGAAGCCGAAGGTCTCGGACAGGAAGGCAAAGACGAAGTCGGTGTGGAACTCGGGCAGAAAGCCGCCGGCAGACTGCGTCGCATGGCCCAAGCCCTTACCAAAGAAGCCGCCCGAGCCAACGGCGATGAGCGACTGCTGCAGGTTGTAGGCGTCGTCCGAATCGGCATTATCGGGGTCGATAAAGACCGTCAAGCGATTCATCTGGTACTGCTTGATGAGCACGTCGTGGCCGAGCAGCGAATCGAAGACCGAGTCGAGCGCCAGGACGAGGGCCACCAAGCCCACGAGCAGGGCCAAGGTCGACAGCACCCATTCGCGGCGTGCGCCGCTCATGCAGATGACGATGGCACCCGAGACCAGCACGACCAGGCCCGAGCCCAGGTCGCCCATGGCGACGACGGCCAAAAACGGGATGGACAGCATACCGCAGAGCTTGACGTAGTCGCGAACGGTATCGATGCGGCCGTTGTATTGCGAGCCAAGCGTGGCGATAAAGAAGATGGTGATAAGCTTGGCAAGCTCAACGGGCTGGAATGTCAAGCCGATACCGGGAATCTTGATCCAGCCCGTCATGCCCAGACCACCCGTATAGGACAGGCCCGGAATCTTGGGCGAGAAGATCACGATCAGGTCGATGACGAGCAGCGCCGTCGAGAAATTGGAAATACCGCGCAGGTCGGTACGCCAAACCAGCACCGCCAGCACCGCCCCGATACCAATTCCCAGCAGATGGCGTGAGAACGAGGCATCGGCCTTAAACTGCGAAGCCGACCAGATAATGATGGCACCGTAGGCGACGAGCGCCACAGTAGCCACGAGCACACCGATATGCACCTTTTGGCGAAACGTGCCGCGCGAGGCCGAAAGTTGCTTGTTGACGCGGTCCAGGCTGCTGCGAGAGCCGGTCTTGGTTGAACGGAACAGATCCGCCGGAGAAAAATCCATCGCAACCTCCTATCGAACCGAAGAATCGCCCGAGGCCGAAGAGGTATCGGGCTCGTCATAAATCACGCCGAGCACGTCGCGCACGACATGCATCGCGGTATCCGAGCCACCGCCGCCCTGCTCCAGGACAGTAGCGATGACATACTTGGGATCATCGGCCGGGGCATAGGCGCAGAACCACGCGTATTCGTCCTCGCCGCTTTTCTCTCCCGTGCCCGACTTGCCGTATACCTGCGGCGTCAGGGTGCCAAAGTGAGCCGCCAGGGACGTCGATGCCGTGTAAATCACGTCGTGCATGCCGTTGCGAACAAGAGCCAAATCCGAATCGCTGTTGATCTTGGCCTCCAGGCGCTTCTTCTTGCCCTTGCCGTTGTACTTATAGGCATCGCCGTCGCCATCGCGCGACACGGCAGACAAAAACACGTGAGGCACGTACTGTTTGCCGCCGTTGGCAAGACCCATATAGGCGCACGCCATCTGCAGGGGCGTCACCAGGATGTCGCCCTGGCCGATGGCAATGTTGGTCATATCACCGGCGTTCCATTTGCGGTCCTCGGCAGAGGCGTCGGTGAAGTACGACTCTTTCCACTCGGCATCGGGAATACGGCCCGCGCCCTCACTCGGCAGATCGATACCGCAGGTCTTGCCTAGGCCCCAGCGACGAAAGACCTCCTGCAGGCCCTCGGAATGTTGCTCGTCATAAAAGAACGCCTTGCCCATGTCGTAGAAGACGGGGTCGCACGAGTTGGCGATACCCGACTGCAGCGTCATGGTGCCGTGGCCAGACGTCAGCCAGCAGCGCTTGCCCCAAGCCTTGCCCAAGCCCGTCCAATAGCCCGTGCAGTTGGTTGTCTGCGTTGAAGTGTAGGTTCCAAACTCAAGACCGGCCAGTGCCGAGAGCGGCTTGATGGTCGAGGCCGACATGTACTGTCCGCTAATGGCGCGGTTGAGCAGCGGGTGCGAACCCTTGTCATCATTGAGCTCGGTCCACACGTCATTTGAGACGCCGCCGATAAAGACGGACGGATCAAACTTGGGCTCGCTCGCCATGCCCAGAATCTCGCCATTGTTGGGATCGAGACACACCACAGCGCCGTTGCCGGAATTGCTGTAGCCAGTGGTCTTGGCAAGCTCGATGGCGCTCGCCAGCGCCGTCTCACAGGCCTGTTGGATCTTAAGGTCGAGCGTGAGCTTAATGTCGGAGCCGGCCTTGGCGGGCACGGCGCCGGCCTGACCGGTCACATTGCCCGAGGCATCGACCTTGACGGTCTGCTCGCCACGAATACCCTGCAGCAGGTTTTCGTAGTAGCTCTCAACACCCGCCTGGCCCACGATATCGCCCGACTGGTACGTAATCCGGCCAGCAGAAGCATCATCATCGCCAGAGGTTTTCTTATTCTGGGCCTCGAGCTGCTCGGAGGTAATGGTGCCGGTATAGCCCAAGATATGGCATGCCGTCTCGCCATATGGATACTGGCGCTCGGTACGCTCGGCAATCTTGACGCCCGGGAACTCGCCGGCGTGCTCCTGAATATAGGCAACCGTGGAACGACGGACGTCCGTCGCGATGGTATGCAGGCTCTGGGCGCCCTCGGAATTGTCCTGAATATTGCGCAGAACCGCCACGTAGGGCATACCGAGCACGTTGGCAAGATGGCGAACCAGAACCTCATCCTCGGCAAGGTCGCGGTAGGCCACGACAGCAAGTGAGGGACGGTTCTGGACAAGCGCCACGCCATTGCGGTCGAGGATGCGGCCACGCACAGCGGGTGTGGTAACGGTGCGCGTCTGATTGCTATTAGCCTGCTTTTCATAATAGTCCGACGAGACCATCTGCATGCCCCACAGCTTGACGGCAAGCGCCGCGAACATCGCGCCCACACCCGTGGTGAGGATGGAAAAGCGGCCCTTAAAGGCGGTCGCTGCGGTATTGCCCTCGCCCTCGGTGGCGCGCGGGGCCGTTCCATGCTGCGTGTCGTAGGTAAAACGGGAATCGCCGCGACGCATAATGACCAGTGCGACCACAATGGCCACGAGCAGCACGATACCGGCGATAACAACCGTCATCTGGGAAGACATCTACGAGCCTCCCCTATTTGAGTTTGCGAGTCTTGGGCTTAAAGCGCATTCCCGTCTGACGACCGCCACGTGCGGAGAATCCGTAACCGGACTGCGGCACGACGCCGGACATCAAAAACGGAATGGCGACCAGGCCCGTCAGGATCGAAGACGGTAGGGCGTGGCCAAAAATCGCCACGACAAAGCTCGTCTCCAGACCCATGAACAGCAAGATGATGCTGTAGATCGCGTTAACAATGAGCGCGAAGACACCTACGGTAACGCCGCGCGCGCTCGGGGTGCCGCTTGTCTGACCGGCAGCGCTATGCACCAGGGCAAAGCTGCCAACCGTCAGCAGCAAAGACATGACGCCGACCGGCACGGCCGCCGAAAGGTCATAAAACAGGCCGCTGCAAAAACCGCAGACGACGGCACGCGTGGGATCGCCCGAGAACGCGCTCAGGCACACCAGGATAATCATAAAGTTGACGCGACCGCCAGCGATGGAAATCTGCGGAGCCAAGCCTGCCTGCAGCAGTACGCAGACGACAGCGGCAATCACAAAGGTACGGGAGCCAGCCCCCTGCTCGTGAAGATCCATGGACATGCCTCCCTATTCGCTCGAACCGGAGTCGGTCGTCTCGGACGTGTCGGAGCTGTCGTCCGAGCTCTCGTCCTTGGTCTTGGTCGCGGCATCGCGCGACGTGCCCTGCGGCGTGCTGTTGGCGGTGCTCACGTCCTCGTCCGAAGCCGACTGCTCGTCGGCCAGCGAGGTGATGACGAGCACTTCCTCGTTGTTCTCGGCCGTTGTCTGGGCGCGCACCACAATGGTGTAGTACACGTCGTTGGCAGACTTCTCCACCGAGGACACAGTGCCGAGCGGCAAGCCCTTGGGGAATACGCCACCGATGCCCGAGGTCACGATGATGTCGCCCACCTTAACGTCGGAGTCCACACTCACGTACTCAAGGCGCAGCGTACCGTCAGCCTGACCCTGCAACATACCCTGGGCACGCGTGTCCTGCACCATAGCGGACACGCCCGAGTTCTCGTCGCCAATCAGGCGCACGGTCGACGTCTTAGCCGAAACCTCGATAATCTGGCCGATAACACCGGCCGAGCTCGTCACGGGCATGTTAATGGAAAGCCCGTCGGCAGAACCCTTATCGATGGTGACCGTTGAGGTCCAGGCATCGCCCGAGGCGCCAACGATACGGGCCGCGGTCGACTTAAGGTTGTAGGTGGACTGCAGACCGACCAGACCCTCCAAGCGCTCAGCAGTCTTCTGGGCCTCGGAAAGCTCAGCAACCTTTGAGGTCAGGTCCTCGTTTTGCTTTTTGAGCTCGTCGAGCGTCTCCTGGGACGCCGTGAGGTTGGAGAACACGTTGCCGATTGCATTGAACGGCGCGGCCACGGCCGAACCCACAAAGCGTACCGGCGAGGTGATCGTCGTCACGCCCGAACGGACGGCATGAATCGGCCCGGCCTCGCCCTCGCGGATGTAAAACGTGAGCAGCAACACCGAAATCAGGCTGAAAACAATCAACGGGCGCATACCCGTTGATTGTCGCTTGGTATTCAGATTTGTGGAGAAACCCGAAGATCGTGCCAAATGGAATCCACCTTTTGGAAATTAAGCATTGGTCTGGACGAAGCCACCGTCAAACGCGTTGGCCTCGAGCACGCGGGCACAGCCGTTCACGACGTTATCGAGCGCCGTGGGGCTGACGTTGACCGAAACGCCGGTCTCATCGCGCAGACGCACGTCGAGACCGCGCAGCAGCGCGCCGCCGCCGGTCAGCAAAATGCCGTAGTACATGAGGTCCGAGGCAAGATCGGGCGGCGTGGCGTCGAGCGCGTCCTTGACGGCCTTGGCCATCTCGTCGAGCGGCTTGTTGAGCGCGCGACGGATCTCCTCGCTCTCGATGCGCACGGTCTTGGGCAGGCCCGTGATAACGTCGCGGCCGTTGACCTCAACGTCGAGCTCGTCCTTGAGCGGCACGGCGGAGCCGACCTTGATCTTGATGTCCTCTGCCGTACGCTCGCCGATGGCCAGGTTGTAGGCATCACGAACGTGCGTAAGGATGGCCTGATCGAACTCGTCGCCGGCAATACGAATGGACTGCGAGACGACGATGCCGCCCATAGCGATAACGGCAACCTCGGTGGTACCGCCACCGATGTCGATGACCATGGAACCGGTAGGTTCCTCAACGGGCAGGTCGGCGCCGATAGCGGCGGCCATAGGCTCTTCGATCAGATAGGCCTGGCGGGCACCGGCCTGGATCGTAGCCTCAAAGACAGCGCGCTTCTCGACCGACGTGACACCGGAGGGAACGCAGACGACAACACGCGGACGCGGAGTCCACGGATAGCGCTTCTCGGACGCCTTGTCGATAAAGTAGCGAAGCATGGCCTCGGTAACATCGAAGTCGGCGATGACGCCGTCCTTGAGGGGACGAACGGCCACGATGTTGCCGGGCGTACGGCCGAGCATACGCTTGGCCTCGATACCGACGGCCAGGATGCGCTCGTCGTTCTTGTCGATGGCGACAACGGAGGGCTCGCGAATGACGATGCCCTTGCCGCGCACGGAGACAAGCGTATTTGCGGTGCCGAGGTCGATGGCAAGATCGCCCGCATAGCTACCGAAGAACATATCCATCAAAGAAAACAACGCAACTCCTGATGTGTTGGATGATTGCTGGAAAACTACTAGCTCATCATACTAGCGCAAGCCCGGCGCCTCACTTGCGGTGAAGCGCCGGGCAAAGCTAAATCCCATAAGGTCACTACTGGTTGTCAGCAGCCGAGAAATCCATATCGAGGGAGGAAACGGCCCAGCCGATATGGTTGTCGGAGCGCACGAATTTGACGGTGTACTCCTGCTCGCCGCCCTTGGACAGCGATGCCTTCACCTTAGCGGTCGTCTCGGTCATGGACTGATCCATGCCCTCGACGGACACGGTGGCACCCTGCGGAATCGAGGAGATGATCATCGACTTGGCGTCCTCGGACAGGTTCGAGGCCAGGCAAGACTCGGCCTTGGCGGTGTCGCCATCGCCGGCAGCCTGGAACAAGTCGGTAACCACCGACTCCTGAGACGGGAAGCCCAGGCCGCGCGTGTAGGCAAAGCCCAGACCGCCCGCGGCGATCAGGATGAGCAGAAGCAGCACGATGAAGACCTTGAGGCCCGTGTGGCGATGACGGCGACGGACCTTGGCCTGCTTGCGGTCCTGGCGGTCCTGCTGAACCATCTCGGACTCGGACAGCGTGAAGAAGCCGGTGTCCGAAGGGTCGGGCATAAACTGACCAGTTGCGCCCGTGGGATCGAGCGGGTCGACGGCGGGAGCGTCCATCGCGGGCGCCGGAGCCGTAGCCATGGCCGTCTGAGCGGAAAGCGCGGCCAGCGAATCATGAACGCGGGCAAGTTCGTCGGCCTGCTCGGGCGTGAGCTGGTAGATGCCGTCGGCGGTAGCGGCGTTAAAGGCGTCGAGCGCATCGGAGGGACGACCGGCGGCGGAAAGCGCCTGGCCCATGCCGGCGTTGAGCGCACGCGTATCGTCACGCGGGCCGGCAAAGTCGATAGCCGTGCGATAGGTCTCCACGGCATCTGCCGGGCGGCCGAGTTTGATAAAGCAGCGGCCGAGCTCGCCCAGAGCGGCGGCGGGAGCCGGATTTGCGCCGTCGATAGCGGCCTGACGGAAGGCGGTGCCGGCGTTGGCATAGTCGCCCGCCTGGAACAGCGCGTTGCCCAAGCCCAGATAGGCCTTGAACGGCGTGGCATAGGAAGCGTCCTGCGTTGCAGCGGAAAACGCCTGGGCGGCCGTGGTGTAGTCACCCACCGCCGCGAGCGCCTTGCCGCGATTGGTGAGCAGCGCGCCGCGCTTGCCATAGGTACCGTCGTTGAGGGCGGCGGCATAGGCCTCGGCGGCCTCGGCATACATGCCGAGGTGCATCAGGGCGTTACCGCGAAGATGGTCGGCCTCGCCCATAATCTCATCGGGAGTCTTTGCCGCCGAGAGCATCTGAGCGGCAGCGGAAAAATCACCCGCGCGGTAAGCCGCGCGACCCTGTTGAATCAGCTGGCTATTCAAGGAAGTCCCCTTTTACTCGTGAACGATCTCGACGTGAACGATCTCATCGCCGGCACGCAGCTGCGAGATCACATCGAGGCCCTCGACCGTGGTGCCAAAGACGGTGTAACCGGAGTCAAGGTTATGCTGGGCGCCCAGGCAGAAGTAGAACTGCGAGCCCGCGGAATCGGGGTCCATGGAGCGAGCCATGGCAAGCGCGCCGTCAACATGGCTGTTGCGCGGATTGGTAGCAAACTCGCCCTTGATGCAATAGCCGGGGCCACCGGTACCGGGCATGCCGTCGGGACCTTCAAGACCGGCAGCGACGTCGGCGCCGGACATATCGCGGGTATTGGGATCGCCGCCCTGGATGACAAAGCCGGGGACATAGCGATGGAACTTAAGGCCGTCGTAGAAGCCCATCGTGGAAAGCTCGCAGAAGTTCGCCACATGAATGGGGGCGCCCTCACCGTCAAACTTGACCTTGATGGTGCCCTTCGACGTCTCGATCACCGCGCACTCGTCACCGGCGAGCTGGTACTCGGGCGTATAGAGCTCTTTCTTAAAACCAAACATGTGGTTCCTTCCTCGTGCGTTTAAAGCATATTTGTACGAATTGTAGCAATAAGCACAGGCTTCCATCAATTGCGCACGTAGGTTATACCGTCCAGGGCGAACTAATTTTATGAACGCTGCTGCGGCTTCCAAGCGCCCACGTTGGCGTCGTACTGGTTAAGGGCGCTGCTTCCGCCCTGAGCTATGGGTGCCAATATCTCGCTTTGGTGCGAACTCATCGACTCGCCATCGGGAATGGCAAGCGAGATATCCCAGCTCTGGCAGATCACGTCGACGCGCTCGTACATCCACTCGGCAAGCTGCTTTAAGTGGGCGATGTCGTCCGCATAGACCGTATCGTCCTGGTACTTAAGGTTGTTGAGCTCGTCTTGCGTCTTTTTAATCTGGTCGCGCAGGGCATAGGCACTCTGGGAGAGTTCCTGGCGCGTGGAGAGCGGAGAGCGGAGATAGCCGTTGTTGAACGAGTCGATGACCTCGCCGATCTGATCCTCGTTGCCGTACGACACGATGGTCTGATACAGACCGTCGAGCCTGGTATAGAGCCGATCATCGGTGAGAACGGTTTCTTCCTGAACCACTTCGGCAGGATCGTCCTGCTTGGTGTCGTCCTCGGTCGCCTCGCCCTTTTGACGCGTGGGGAACGTGGTCTGAGCGGCCTGGCCAAACTGATCGTAGAAGCCGGGCATGACACCCATGGGATCGGCCGTCACAAACCAATAGGCACCGCCGCACACGGCGGCGAGCACCGCAATGACGATGAACGGCTTGGGGATATGACGCTTGTGCTTATGGTAGGCGTCCTCGTCGGGATGCACCTTGCGCTTGGATTTTTGAGCATCGTCATGCAGGGAAACGGGCGTGGGAATATCGACCTTGGGGATACCGAAATCCTTATCGAAAGCTGGCAGCACGCAGGTCTCATTGGGGTCGGCGGCGTCCGAAAGCACCGCAGCGGCAGAGGCCGGCGCATGCGGCACCTCAGTATCGATCTGCTCTTGCGTTAGGCGCGGAAAGCCCGCCGTGCGGCCCGCTGCCAGGTCGGATGCTGCCGCGTCCTTGGAGAGGATACCCGGAGCGGGGCGTCCGCATTTGGGGCACGTACGATCATGCGGAGAAAGACGGGCACCGCAGCCCTCACAGAACACGAACTCGGTGTGCTCGGGACCATCGCCCGGACCCACATAGGCGTTGCAGTAGGGGCAGAACGAGGCGCCGTCCTCGATAGTCTTAAGGCAATGCGGGCAGATCACGGCATCCTCTTTTCGAAGCAATTCAAACAATCGAGGTTAGAGCATAACATCGCTAAGCCCCCACAGGGCCAAGGCACCAATTCAACATCGCCGCTCGTCCCTAAGTTGCGGTGAAATAGGGACTGAACAGAAGGTTGAAACGCTTAAACAGTCCCTATTTTACCGCAACTGCAGGAGGCGTTGGGGTTAGGCCTTCTTTACGGGCTTATTCTTTTTGCTCGGCATCGACACTTTGATGCCTTGGGGCGATTTGGTCACGCGGGAGCGTTTGGCGCCTGCGCTCTTCTTTTTCTTGGGTTGCGGTTGGCCCTGGGCCACGCCCTCAAGCGCGCGGGCCTCGGCCTCGCGAGCGGTGCGCTCCTCACGGCGCTGCGCCATATCGGCGGCGACGCGCTTGGCAAAGCGCTCCGCGGTCGACCCCGTCGAGCTTACCTTGCCGCCACCGCGACCCAGACGCACGCGTACACCGCGGCCAAAGCCGGTAGCTGCATGACGGCGGCGCGGCTTAAGTGAATCCATCATCGTGGCGAGCTTAAAGAACACCGAGCAGGTAAAGACCACGATGACCGCCAAAATGACCATCTGGCTCACCGACAGGTTGGCGATGGACAGCAGAGCCGGGAACCCGATAACACCCGTCAAAATGCCGGCGACGACAAACACAAAGAGCACCACGCGCAAAGGAGTAAGCGGCTGTGAGATGCGCCAGATCAGGCTGACGCTCGCCGCGCATGACGTGAGCAGGCACATCGTGGACAGCGTGAGCTGGCTAAACCCAAACACGCGCGCCACAAAGATATCGAGCGCCGCGGCCAAAATGACCGCAATCGACGCCGGCAGGGCCCGCTTAAGCACGTTCGTCAAAAACGATCCCTTCACACGGGCGTTGTTGGGCTCCAGACCCAGCACAAAGCCCGGAGCACCGATGCAGAAGAAGTTGATGAGCGTCATCTGGATGGGCTCAAAGGGATACGGCGGCAGCGCGATGCAGAGCGCCGCCAGACCCATCGAGAACAGCGTCTTGGTCAGGAACAGCGAGGCCGAGCGTTGCAGGTTGTTGATGGAGCGACGGCCCTCGGCCACCACGGCGGGCATCGAGGCAAAGTCGTTATCGACGAGCACAATCTCGGCCACGTTGCGCGCGGCGTCGGAACCGGCAGCCATAGCCACGGAGCAGTCGGCCTCCTTAAGCGCCAGCACGTCGTTGACGCCGTCGCCCGTCATGGCCACGGTGTGTTCGCGGCGCTTGAGCGCCTGCACGAGCTCGCGCTTCTGCTGCGGGGTCACGCGACCAAACACGTGATAGCGGTCCACCGCCGCATCGAGCTTGGCCGGCGTATCGAGCGTCGTGGCATCGACGTAGGCATCGGCTCCCGGCACGCCCACCACGCGTGCGATCGACGACACCGTGCGGGGGTCGTCACCGCTGATCACGTTGAGGGTCACGCCCTGCTCGTTAAAGTAGCCGATGGTCTCGGCCGCCGAAGTACGAATCTCGTCGCGGATGGTCACAAAGCCCACGGGCTCGGCCTCGCCCACCATATCGCCATCGGGCGTAAAGCCGTCCACGCGCGCCACCACGAGCACGCGGCATGTATCGGCAAGCTCGGCGACACGGTTCTCGACCTGCGAAAACACACGCTCCGAAAGCACAAACTGCGCCGCACCCATCACATAGGAGCCCTGGGCAAACGAAGCACCGCTCCACTTTTTGGACGACGAGAACGGAATGACCGACAACGGCTCAGACACCTCGACCGGACGATCGGCATAGTAGTTGAGCAGCGCCTGACAGGTCTCGTTGGCATCGGCCGAAGTCGCACGCGCTACGTTGGCGAGCGCAAAATCGAGCACCGTAGTATCGACGGGAACGGCCGCCTCGTCCGAGTCCATACCAAAGCCCACGCCCTCAACCGGCAGCGGATAGGTGCCCTCGACCTCCATACGGCCCGAGGTAATGGTGCCCGTCTTGTCCAGGCACAGCACATCGACGCGCGCGAGCGTCTCGATGCAGTAGAGCTGCTGGGCCAACACCTTGCGACGTGCCAGACGCACCGTGGCGATGGCGAGCACCGACGAGGTCAGCAGCACCAAACCCTGCGGAATCATGCCCAGCAGGGCGCCCACCGTGGACAGCAGCGCCGAAGAAGGCACGCGACCGGCCAGCAGCTCGGAGAAGCACCACGAAAGCGCGCTATCGCCCGGGGTCCCCGCGGCATCCCACAGCTCGCTCACGCTCGAGGCAAAGAGCGCCAGACCCAGCGGAATCATGATGATGCTCGCAAAACGCACGATGGCGTTCAGCGCGTTCATGATCTCGGAATTGACCTTTTTGACGTACTTGGCCTCGTTGTTGATCTTGGCCACGTAGTTATCGGCACCGACATGGATCACGCGGGCGCGCAGCAGGCCCGAGTCGATAAAGCTGCCGCTCATGAGCTCGGAGCCGGGCTGCTTCTTAATGAGGTCGCTCTCGCCCGTCAGCAGGCTCTCGTTAACGAGCGCCTCGCCCGACACCACCACAGCGTCGGCGGGAATCTGGTCGCCGCGTCCCAGGCGAATGATGTCGTCGAGCACAATCTGGTCCAGGTCGAGCTCCACCTCGGCGCCATCGCGCACCGCAATGGCCTTCTTGGAGGTGAGCAGCGTAAGCTTATCGACCATCCGCTTGGAGCGCATGGACTGGATGACGCCAATCGCCGTGTTCAAGAACACAACGAACAAGAACGTCAAGTTCTTAAACGACCCGGTCAGCAAAACCAGAATCGCCAGGATCACGTTAATCAAGTTGAACAGCGTGCAGAGGTTCTCAATGATGAGCTCTTTGACCGATTTGGTCTTGAGCTCCATGTTGCGGTTGATCTTGCCAGCGGCAATGCGTTCCTCGACCTCGGCGGTCGAAAGTCCACGCTCGATATCCGTAGCTGCCATACCACGTCCCATCACGTCGTATCGGTATAAGAAAACCGCCCGGACCATACGAGGTTCGGACGGTCTTACGTTCGATGGTGCCCCATGTTGGATTCGAACCAACGGCCTTCTGCTCCGGAGGCAGACGCTCTAATCCCCTGAGCTAATAGGGCGAACGGAATGCATTATACCCAAGTGCACCATGGGCTATCAAAATAAAAGAAAAAGCTTTGCAATTCCGAGGAAGACGCGCCGCATCGGCACACTTTAGAAGGCAAAAGTGAGTCAGATAGTATAAACTCTCATGCACCATATATACACGGCTCGCGATGCGGGCCGTTTTTGCAAAGGATATCCATCGAGGTGAGAGGCACACCATGATTGCAATTTTAAAGCAGAGCGCCAGCGACGAGGCCGTCAGCCACATCGTCAGCTGGATTGAGAAGAAGGGTCTCAAGACCGACGTCTCGCGCGGCGAGAACGAGACCATCATCGGCCTGGTGGGCGACACGACCAAGATCGACCCGTTCCTGCTCGAGTCCATGGACGTCGTCGAGCGCGTACAGCGCGTCTCCGAGCCGTTCAAGCGCGCCAACCGCAAGTTCCACCCCGAGGACTCCATCATCGACTGCGGCCACGGCGTCAAGATCGGCGGCGACCAGTTCCAGGTCATCGCCGGCCCGTGCTCCGTCGAGGGCGAGAACCTCATCCGCATCGCCCGCCGCGTGAAGGCCGCCGGCGCCACGATGCTGCGCGGCGGCGCCTACAAGCCGCGCACCTCCCCGTACGCCTACCAGGGCATGGGCCCCGCCGGCCTTGACCTGCTGTGCGAGGCATCGGCCGAGCTCGACATGCCGATCGTCACCGAGATCATGGACCCGCGCGACGTGCAGATCTTCCTGGACAAGAAGATCGACGTCATGCAGATCGGCGCCCGCAACGCCCAGAACTTCCCCCTGCTCAAAGAGGTCGGTAAGACCAAGACCCCGATCCTGCTCAAGCGCGGCATGTCCGGCACGATCGACGAGCTGCTCATGGCCGCCGAGTACATCATGAGCGAGGGCAACGACAACGTCATCCTGTGCGAGCGCGGCATCCGCACCTTCGAGACCCGCACCCGCAACACCTTCGACCTCAACGCCGTGCCGGTGCTGCACCACCTGTCGCACCTACCCGTCGTCGCCGACCCCAGCCACGCCACCGGCTACACGCGCTACGTTGAGCCCATGGCGCTCGCCGCGACCGCCTGCGGCGCCAACGGCCTGGAGATCGAGGTCCACGACGAGCCGAGCCGCGCCTGGTCCGACGGCGCTCAGGCCCTCACCCCCGACCAGTTCGACGACACCATGCGCCGCATCCGCGCCATCCGCGAGGTCGTCTGCCAAGAGACCATGGAGTAGTCCATGGGAACGGTGAGAAACGCACGCGTTAACCAGGGCGGCCCCAAGTGCGCCGGCATCGTGGGCCTGGGACTGATCGGCGGCAGCTTTGCCCGCGGCTATGCGCAGGCGGGCGTCCGCGTGCTGGCCTGGGACCCCGATGACGATGTCATGACGGTCGCCAGCATGGGCACGGTCGCAGGCGAGCTCAATGACGAGACGCTCGGCGAGTGCGATATCATCGTGCTGGCCTGCTACCCCGAGGCCTGCATCGAGTGGCTCGAGGCGCACGCCCAGGCGCTCGCCGATGCCACCGACACCGATGCCATCATGGGTCCTGTGGTGATCGACACCGTGGGCGTCAAGGGCATCGTGTGCGAGCGCGCCTTTGAGCTCGCCCGCGAGCATGGCTTTTACTTTGTGGGCGCGCACCCCATGGCGGGCACGCAGTTCTCGGGCTATGCGCACTCCCGCGCCGACCTGTTCCAGGGCGCACCGCTCGTGCTCGTGCCGCCCGCGGTGGACGACGCACTTAAGCTGGAGCTTTTGGGCCAGGTGCGCGAGATGGTGCGCCCCCTGGGCTTTGGCAAGTTCAGCGTGACCAGCGCTGTCGAGCACGACCGCGTCATCGCCTTTACGAGCCAGCTCGCGCACGTCGTCTCAAACGCCTACGTTAAGAGCCCGACCGCCCAAGTCCACCATGGCTTTTCGGCCGGTAGCTACCGCGACCTCACCCGCGTGGCGCATCTCAACCCGCAGATGTGGTCCGAGCTCATGATCGACGATGCCGACGCACTCGCCTTCGAGATCGACCATCTGATCGAGTCGCTCGGCGCCTACAGCCGTGCGCTCAAGGACCGCGACCAGCGCTATCTAGAGAACCTCCTTGCCGAGGGTGACCGCATCAAGCGTGCGCTCGACGACGAGGCCTCGCACTAAACCACCTATCACGCCAGGTCGAAAGGACCGAAGCTTATGGCGATTACCATCGATATCGACACTGCACGCCCCTACCAGGTGCATGTGGGCACGTTTTTGCTGGAGCAGGCGGGCGAGCTTGTGCGCGCCACCGCCGGCGGCTCGCGCGCCGTCATCGTGACGGACACCAACGTAGGCCCGCTCTACCAGATGCCCGTCAAGCAGAGCCTGGAATCCGCAGGCTACGAGGTGAGCATCTGCACCTTCGAGGCCGGCGAGGCCCATAAGCGTGCGGAGACCTACATCAACATCCTGGAGTTTGTTGCCGAGCACGAGCTTTCGCGTTCCGATGTGATCGTGGCGCTCGGCGGCGGCGTCGTGGGCGACGTGGCGGGCTTTGTGGCCGCCACCTACATGCGCGGCTGCAAGTTTGTGCAGATTCCCACAAGCCTGCTTGCCATGGTAGATTCGTCGGTCGGCGGCAAGACGGCCATCGACCTGGCTGCCGGCAAGAACCTCGCCGGCGCCTTTTGGCAGCCGAGCGTTGTTATCGCCGATGTGGGGTGTCTGGCGACCCTCACGCCCGAGCAGTTCGCCGACGGCTGCGGCGAGGTCGTCAAGCACGCCGTGATCGCCGATCCCGAGCTTTTCGACGAGCTGGAGAAGACCCCGCTCACGCTGGAACTCCTCAACAAGGACGTGGCTCGCGTGGCGCTCATCATCGCCCGCAATATCGACATCAAGCGCGCCGTGGTCGTTGCCGATGAGCGCGAGACCAACCAGCGCAAGCTGCTCAACTTTGGACACAGCGCCGGACACGCCGTCGAGGCCTGCGAGCACTTTGAGCTCGGCCACGGCAACTGTGTGTCGATCGGCATGGGCATCATTACGCGCGCTGCAGCCCTGCACGGTGTTTGCGATGCCAAGCTGCCCGGTCGTATTGAGGAGCTCTGCGCCCGTCACGGCCTCAAGACTCGCTGCAACTTGGATGCCGATGCCGTCTTTGCCGAGGCGCTCCACGACAAGAAGCGTGCGGGCGACACCATCGATCTGGTGATTCCGCACGACATCGGCCGCTGCAGCATCGACCGCACGCCGCTTTCCACCTTCCACGATTTAATTGCCGAGGGCCTCGGCCAGAAGGGAGACGCATCCGCATGCTAGCCCGCATCACCCCGTCCCCGCTCAAGGGCACGGTTCCCGCCATCGCGTCCAAGTCGATGGCGCATCGCCTCATCATCTGCGCCGCGCTTGCCAACGGCAAGACGCACGTCGCCTGCAACACCACCTGTGCCGATATCGAGGCCACGGTGCGCTGCCTCACGGCGCTCGGCGCCCGCATCGAGACCGTCGAGGACGGCTTCCAGGTCCATCCCACCATGAAGAGCGTTGAATTTGGCCTGCTCAAAGCCCTCGCCGGCGGCACACTCGACTGCGGCGAAAGCGGCTCCACGCTGCGCTTTATGCTGCCCGTCGCCTGCGCGCTGGGTGCGGAGGCCACTTTTGTAGGCCAGGGTCGCCTGGGCGCCCGCCCGCTCTCCCCGCTTTCGGACGAGATCATCGCCGCCGGCTGCGACCTGCAGGGTCTGGGCGGTTTTCCGCTCAAGACGAGCGGCCGCATGCGCTCGGGCACCTTTGTGCTGCCGGGCAACGTGAGCTCGCAGTATATCTCCGGCCTGCTGCTGGCAGCCCCGCTGCTGGCCCAGCCCTCCTGCGTGCAGGTGACCGGCCTCATCGAGAGCCGCCCCTACATCAACCTGACGATTCAGGCCATGAAAGCCTTCGGCGTCGAAGTCAACGTTGAGCGTATCCCCGCCAAGGACGGCCAGCCCGAGGTCACGAACTTCCGCGTGAGCAGCGGCTCGTACCGCACGCCCGGCAGCGTTGCCGTCGAGGGCGACTGGTCCAACGCCGCCTTTTGGCTGTGCGCCGGTGCCATCGGCACCGACCCCATCACCGTGGAGGGCGTGTCGCTGAGCTCCGCGCAGGGCGACCGCAACGTGCTCGCCGCGCTTTCGCGCTTTGGTGCCCGCATCGTGCGCTCCACCAACGCCGCCACCGTCCAGTCCGACAAGCTCGCTGGCTTTGAGATGAGCGCCCACGACATTCCCGACCTGGTGCCCGTTATCTCGGCCGTGGCCTCGCTGGCGCAGGGCCGCACGTTCATCCGCGACTGCGCGCGTCTGCGTATCAAGGAATCCGACCGCCTGGTCACCACCACCCGCGAGCTCACCGCGTTGGGCGCACAGGTGCGCATTGCCGGCGACGACCTCATCATCAAGGGCGTCGATGCCTTTACCGGCGGCGAAGTTGATTCGCACAACGATCACCGTATCGCCATGATGGCGGCTATCGCGGCGAGCCGCGCCACTGGCGAGGTCGTGATCCACGGCGCCGAGGCCGTCAACAAGTCCTATCCCGATTTCTTCGACCACTACCGCCTGCTGGGCGGCAAGGTCACACTCGAGGAGGAATAGCATGTCCTCGACCTTTGGCAACGTCTTGCGTTTGAGCATCTTCGGCCAGTCGCACTCCCCCGCCATCGGCTGCTCGCTCGATGGCGTCCCCGCCGGCATCGCCGTTGACCAAGAAGCGCTGCAGACCTTTTTGAACCGTCGCGCCCCCGGCCGCGACGAGACCGCGACCAAGCGCCGCGAGGCCGACGCCGCGCACATTATCGCCGGCGTGGTCGATGGACACACCACCGGCGCGCCCATCGCCGCGATTATCGAGAACACCAACACGCGCTCCAAGGACTACTCCGAGCTGCGCCGCAAGCCCCGCCCGGGCCATGCGGATTTCCCGGCACGAGTGAAGTACCACAACATGCACGATGTCGCCGGCGGTGGGCACTTCTCCGGCCGCCTGACGGCGCCCCTGTGCATTGCCGGCGGCATCGCGCTGCAGGCGCTCGAGGCCCGCGGCATTAAAGTGATGGCACACGTGGCACAGATCGGCGGCATCTCCGACCTGCCCATGGACGACATGGTCTACCGCGAGGCCGACCGCAAGGCGATCCTGGAGAACGACCTGCCTTGCATTGATGCCGCTGCCGCCGGCCGCATGCGCGAGGAGATTCTGGCCGCACGCGATGAGCTCGACAGCATCGGCGGCATCGTTGAGTGCGGCATCTACGGCCTGCCCGCGGGCATCGGCGACCCGATGTTCGACGGCATCGAGAACCGCATCGCGCAAATTGCATTTGGCATTCCCGCTGTGAAGGGCGTGGAGTTTGGCATGGGCTTTGCCGTCGCCGCCATGCGCGGCAGCGAGAACAACGATCCGTATCGCATCGACGCCGAGACCGGTGAGATCGAGGTCGAGTCCAACAACGCCGGCGGCATCCTCGGCGGCATCTCGACTGGCGCACCCGTCATGTGGCGCATGGCCGTAAAGCCGACGCCCTCCATTGGCCGCGAGCAGCAGACGGTGGATATGGACGCTATGGAAAATGTCGAGCTCTCGGTCCACGGCCGCCACGACCCCTGCATCGTCCCGCGCGCTGTCCCCGTAGCCGAAGCAGCCGCAGCACTGGCCATCTGGGACGCCCTCCTCGAAGACGCCGCCCAGCGCTAACTACCCCCCCTCAACATCCCCCGACACGTGAAAGGGGTCTCCATGGACCTTGCCGATATTCGCCAGGCCATCGATGGCATCGATACCACGCTCCTCAACAGCTTTGTCGAGCGCATGGACATTGCCACCGAGGTCGCCAAATCAAAGATCGAGATGGGCAAGGCCGTCTTCGACCCCGCCCGCGAGCGCTCCAAGCTCAACAACCTCGCCAGCCGCGCACCCGAGCGCTACGAGGCGCAGACCATCACCCTATTCCGCCTCCTCATGAGCATGAGCAAGGCCGAGCAGCAGCGCTACATCAACGAGCTCAAGGGCATCACCGTCTCGCAAAAGGCCCACGCCACGGCTGCAGCATTTAACATACCCTTCCCTCAAACGGCCACCGTTGCCTGCCAGGGCGTGGAAGGTGCCTATAGCCAGATCGCCGCGTGCAAACTCTTCGACGTGCCCGATATTGCGTTCTTCGAGACCTTCGAAGGCGTTATGCGCGCCGTGCGCGACGGCTTCTGCGAGTTTGGCGTGCTGCCCATCGAAAACTCCACCGCTGGCTCGGTCAACGCCGTCTACGACCTGCTCGCACAGTTCGACTTCCACATCGTACGTTCGCTGCGCCTCAAGATCGATCACAACTTACTCGTCAAGCCCGGCACCAAACTCGCCGGCGTGCATGAGGTCTACAGCCATGGCCAGGCCATCGCCCAGTGTGCCGGCTTTATCGAGGCCCACGGCCTGCACGCCACCAAGTACCCCAACACGGCCATGTCGGCCGAAATGGTTGCCAACTCCGACCGCACCGACGTCGCCGCCATCGCTTCGCGCAGTTGTGCCGCACTCTACGGCCTGGAGGTACTGGAGCCCAACATCCAGGATTCGGACAACAACTACACGCGCTTTGTCGTCATCAGCCGCGAGCCACGCGTCTACCCCGGCGCCAACCGCACCTCGCTCATGATTACCACGGCCAACGAGCCGGGCGCACTCTATCGCGTACTCGAGCGCTTCTACGCGCTCAATATCAACCTCATCAAGCTCGAGAGCCGCCCCATCCCTGGGCACGACTTTGAGTTTATGTTCTACTTTGACCTGGACTGCCCCTTTGGCAGCAAGGCCCTCGATGACCTGCTCGATTCCATCGACGACGTGTGCGAGAGCTTCACTTACTTTGGCAGTTACACGGAGGTGCTCTAGATGACCGATGTCACCGCAGCCCGCCCCTACGGCGTGCTGGGCCGCGTGCTGGGCCACAGCTACACCCCGACCATCTACAAGGAGCTCGCGGGGCTAGAGTATGTGCGTTTTGAGCGCGAGCCCGAGGACCTCCAGGCTTTTATGACGGGTGACGAATGGGAGGGCACCAACGTGACCATCCCCTACAAGCGCGCCGTCATGGAATACCTGGACGAGCTGAGTCCACTCGCCGAGCGTATGGGAAACGTCAACACCATCACGCGCCTGCCCGACGGCCGCCTGCGCGGCGACAACACCGACTACTTCGGCTTTCAGTGCCTAGTCGAGGAGCTGGGCGTTGAGGTCGCCGGCAAGAAGGCCCTCGTGCTCGGTGCCACCGGTGGCGCCGGCACCACTGCCAGCATGGTGCTCGGCGACCTGGGCGCCATCGTCGTGCCGGTCGGCCGCACGAGCGAAGTCAACTACGACAACATCGCGCAGCAGTCCGACGCCGCGCTGCTCGTCAACTGCACGCCCGCCGGCATGTTCCCCCACTGTCCCGATGCCCCCTGCACGCTCGAGGGGCTCGATGCGCTCGAGGGCGTCATCGACATTGTCTACAACCCTGCACGCACGGGACTCATGCTCGAGGCCGAGCGCCGCGGCATCCCCTGCATCGGCGGCCTGCTGATGCTCGTGGCCCAAGCGGCACAGGCCGTCGAGCGCTATACCGGCCAGGTCACCCCGCGTGAGCGCATCCTGGACGTAACGGAGCGCTTGTCACGCCGCGAACAGAACATCGCGCTAATCGGCATGCCGGGCTCGGGCAAGACCCGCGTGGGCGAGCAGATTGCCTTGCTCACGGGGCGAGAGCACATCGACCTGGACCGCGCACTCGAGGAGCGCCTGGGCATGCCCTGCGCCGACTTTATCGTCGAGCGCGGCGAGGCGGCGTTCCGCGAGCAGGAGACGGCGGCGCTGGCCGGCATCTCCAAGCGCAGCGGCCTGGTGCTTTCCACGGGCGGCGGCGTGGTCACGCGCGACGAGAACTACCCGCTACTGCACCAGAACAGCCAGATCGTGATGCTCAACCGTAAGCTCGACGAACTCGCCCACAAGGGTCGCCCCATCACCGCCCGCGATGGCATCGACAAGCTGGCCGAGCAGCGCATGCCGCGCTACCGCGCCTGGGCCGACTACATCATCGACTCACGCGACTGCGCCGCCAACACCGCCCAAGCCCTCCTCGACACCCTCCCATCCGCTCTCTAATCAAAACCACCACAAAGGGGACGGGCGCCTTTGTGGTAGTTTTCCAATCGCAAAGGAAGCAACCATGAAAGCACTCGTCATCAACGGCCCCAACCTCAACATGCTTGGCATTCGCGAGCCGGGCATCTATGGCAGCGACAACTACGACCGCTTAGTGCAGATCTGCCAGGAAGCGGGCGCCGCACAGGGCTTCGACGAGGTCGAGGTCTTCCAGTCCAACCACGAGGGCAGCATCGTCGACAAGATCCAGGAGGCCTACGGCAAGGTCGACGGTATCGTCATCAACCCGGCGGCATACACGCATACGAGCGTGGCGATCCTCGACGCCCTCAAGGCCGTCGCCATCCCTGCCGTCGAGGTACACATCAGCGCCGTAGAGACACGCGAGGACTTCCGCCAGGTGAGCTATGCACGCCTTGCCTGCTTCGCCACCATCACCGGCGAAGGCCTCCAAGGCTACGCACATGCCTTGGAGCTGCTGAAAGATCACCTCGAAAAGTAGCTGGGCGGTGCCAATTCACGAGCACTGACTCGTGTGACTACAACACCAGCGCCGGCAGCAGCGACCTCGCTGCTGCCGGCATTTTATTACTGGCATATAATCGTTGCAGTCACACAACGTCTGGAGACCCACATGCTGAGCATTCACCTGGGAGATTACCCCGGCTCCATCTACGATACCAAGACCTACTTTAGGAACTCGTACTTGGATTCATGGTTCGAAGACCCCATGGCTGCGCAAATTATTAAAGGCGTTGACGGATCTGAGCTTATCAGCTCTCACAACATCATAAGCAAGCAGCTGGGCTCGATTACACCGCTCGAGCTATCTGGCGGCGTCAAGACTTTGTTGCTGGTACGCAATCTCCCCGATATGGTTTTTAATGCTTCCACTTGCGGAGACAACTGCGCCCGCTGGCTGCTCAAGATTGGCAAAGAACAGGATGTGCTGGTAACCCTTTACCACATCATGAAATTCCCCTGGAAGCACTTTGAAATCCATATCGAAAATGACGGCCGCATTGTCAGAAACATGCAGGAGTTTGTCGGCGCCACCAACGACTTTTTGGATGTTGATGATACGACCAGAATGCCGCACTAAGTCCTATTGCCGTAATCGCTGAATGTGTTAGGTATGTCTTACCGGAGCGCAAAATGCAAAATGAAAAAAGCCCGGGCCACCAAGCGGTCCGGGCTTAATAAACGATGGTGCTCCATGGCGGATTCGAACCGTCGACCTTGGGATTAGAAGTCCCCTGCTCTATCCAACTGAGCTAATGGAGCAAATAACCGCACGCCCAAGCAAGCGCAAGCCCGTCAGGCGCAAATAATTATAACCTAGTTGAACTGCTCGCGGTATGCCTTGCAGACCTCGTCGACCGGGCCGTCCATGCGAAGGTCACCCTTCTCAATCCAAACGGCGCGCTGGCAGATGCGCTCAACCTGCTCCATGGAGTGCGACACGAACAGAACCGTCACGTCACCGCTCTGGATAAAGTGCTGAATACGGGCCTCGCACTTTTGCTGGAAGAACACGTCGCCGACGGACAGCGTCTCGTCAACGATCAGAATATCCGGCTCAGTAATGGTAGCGATTGCAAAGGCGATACGTGCAACCATGCCCGAGGAGAAGTTCTTGAGTGGCATGTCGACAAAGTTCTGCAGCTCGGCGAACTCAATAATGCCGTCAAAATTGGCATCGATAAATTCCTTGGTATAGCCGAGCAGCGCACCGTTCAGATAAATGTTCTCGCGCGCCGTCAGCTCGGGGTCAAAACCAGCGCCAAGCTCAATCAGCGGCGCAATGTTGCCGTGCACCTTAACGCTGCCCTCGCTGGGCTCGAGCACGCCGGCGATAATCTTAAGCATCGTGGACTTACCGGAGCCATTGGTACCGACCAGGCCCACGACCTCACCGCGGTGAATATCGAACGAGATGTGCTTAAGCGCCCTAAACTCCTCAAAGAACAGCTCGTGCTTGGCGAGCTTAATAAAGTACTCCTTGAGGTTGGTCAGCGACTCGGACGCCATGTTAAAGATCATGGTGACGTCGTCGACCTCGACAGCCAGAGGCTGCTCGCTGTAATCAACAACAGATTCAGTCATCACAGCACTCCTTTAGATGTAGAGGATGAACTTACGCTCGGACTTATGGAACACGGTGTAGCCGATGACGAGCGCAAGGACCGCCCAGGCAGCGCACATACCGAGCGTCATGAGCGAAGGCGTCGTCTGGAACAGGAAGATATCGCGCATAAACTGCAGGTAGTTGTACATGGGATTCGCGTACACCAAAATGCGCACGATATGCGGCATTTGCGCAACAAAATCAGTCGTCCAGAAGATGGGCGTGATGTAGGTCCACGCCGTAATGACAACGCTCCACAGATGCATAACGTCGCGGAAAAAGACCGTGAGCGCAGAGAGCATCATGCCCAAGCCCATACAAAAGCACATAAGCAGGAGCAGGCAGACCGGCAGAAGAATCAGATGCCAGGTAGGCATAACGCGGAACCACAGCATAACGATGGCGACGGCGACCAGCGAGAAGGCAAAGTTAACCAGCGAAAAGAGCACTTTCTGCACCGGGAAGACCCAACGGTGCACCTTGACCTTTTTAAGCAGCGGAGCCGCGCCCACAATCGATGTAAGCGCCTGGTTCGTGGACTCGGACATAACGGCAAAGGTGACGTTACCCACAATCAAGTACAGCGGGTACATCTCGGGCGTGATCGAACCGTTGCGACCCTGGGCAAAAATCGTCGAGAACACGATAGCCATGACGATCATCATGAGCAACGGGTTGAGCACGGACCATGCGACGCCCAAAACGCTGCGGCGATACTTGATCTTAAAATCCTTGGTAACCAACTGACGAAGGATAAACGCGTCCTTCTCAAATTCGTTCTTGGCAAACGTCGCAGGCAGACTGCGAGTTTCTTGTTGCTTTGTCTGATCCGACACGGATGCAACTCCTTTACTCGTAATCGTTGACAAACGAACAGTATAGACCCGACGGGCTGGCAAACGATTCGCGCAACAAAACTGGAGAACTAACCCACATCTTAGGATGCCCGTCCCAAACGGCTATACTTTCAACGATTGAATGTCTAAGGAGCATTGAGTGAATTCTGAATCCATTGCCGTTATTATCCCCTGCTACAACGAAGCCCTCACGATCGGTAAGGTCATCGACGACTTTCACCGTGAACTTCCGCAGGCGACGGTCTACGTCTATGACAACAACTCATCGGACGACACCTCACGTATCGCAACGGAGCACGGCGCCACGGTGCGTTTTGAGCCCCGTCAGGGCAAAGGCAACGTCTGCCGCCAGATGTTTCGCGATATCGATGCCAATTGCTACCTGATGGTCGACGGCGACGACACCTACCCCGCCAAGGCGGCCAAAGCCCTCTGCGAGCCCATCCTCAACGGCACGGCCGATATGACCGTGGGCGACCGCCTTTCCAACGGCACCTACGCCGAGGAAAACAAGCGCGCCTTCCATGGCTTTGGCAACAACCTGGTCCGCGCCATGATCAAGTGGATCTACGGCTACAGCTTCGACGATGTCATGACCGGTTACCGCGCCATGAGCCGCCCCTTCGTCAAAACCTTCCCCGTGCTTTCTGAGGGATTCCAGATCGAAACCGAGCTTTCGATCCACGCCGTCGACCACCGCTGGCGCATCAAAGATGTGCCTATTGAGTATCGCGATCGACCCGAAGGTTCCGAGTCCAAGCTCAACACCGTCAGCGACGGCATTAAGGTCGTCGCCATGATCGGCACGTTGTTCAAGGACTACCGGCCCTTAAAGTTCTTCAGTCTTGTCGCGCTTTTGTTTGCGATCATCGGCCTGGCCCTGGGCGTTCCCATCTTTATCGAGTATTTCCAGACCGGCCTCGTCCCGCGCTTCCCCACCGCCATGCTCGCCGCATCGTTTATGTTCCTGTGTGGCTTGAGCCTTGCCACCGGATTTATCCTCGACTCCGTGGCAAAGGTCGAAAAAAAGCAGTGGGAAGTCAACGTGTACAGCAAATACACCTTCGGTGATTATCGCAACGACAACACGAACGCGAGGTAAACCACCATGCCGCTCATCTCCATCGTCGTGCCGTGCTACAACGAACAGGAATCTCTCCCTATCTTTCTCAAAGAGCTCGATGGGGTCGTTCGCACCATGGCCCAAAAAGACCCCGGCATCTCCTTTGAGACGGTCCTCATCGACGATGGCTCGGCGGACGCGACGCTCGATGTCATGAAAGCAGAAGCCGCGAGCAACCATCCCTACCCCGTTCGCTGGTATTCCTTCTCGCGCAACTTTGGCAAAGAGGCGGGGTTGCTCGCCGGCCTCCAGCACGCAAAGGGCGACTATGTCGCAACCATGGACGCCGACATGCAAGACCCGCCCTCGCTCCTGCCGCAAATGTACGAAATCTTGCAGACCGAAGACTTCGACAACGTAGCTACGCGCAGGACTACCCGCGAAGGCGAGCCTCCCATCAGGTCGTTCTGCGCCCGCATGTTCTACAAGATCATCAACCGCATTTCCAGTGCCGACATCGTCGACGGGGCGCGCGACTTTAGGCTCATGAAACGCCCCATGGTCGACGCCATCATCTCCATGGGCGAATACAACCGATTCTCCAAGGGCATTTACGGCTGGGTCGGCTTCAAGACCAAATGGCTCCCCTACGTAAACGTCAACCGCGTGGCCGGCGAGACCAAATGGAGCTTTTTCTCGCTGCTCCTCTATTCCATCGACGGCATCGTTGCGTTTTCCACGGCGCCGCTCTCCATTGCCGCCCTCATCGGCATCGTGTTTTGTCTGATCGCCATTCTGGGATTCATCATCATCCTGGTCAAAACGCTCGTTTGGGGAGACCCCGTCGGCGGATGGCCCTCGCTTGCCTGCCTCATTTCACTGTTTGGCGGCATGCAACTTCTGTGCTTGGGAATCATTGGCGAGTACCTGGCAAAGGCCTATCTAGAGGCCAAACGTCGCCCCATCTATATCGTTCGAGAGTCCAATGAGGAATCTGATGACACGGCCCAATAACCGCACGCTCGCAAATGCCGCATTCTATGCAGTCTGCTTCGCCTTTTCCATTGCCCTCTTTGTTGCGCTTGCCATAGCGGGGCACATCTACCCCTTTGGCGACAACTCGTTTCTCACCGAAGACCTCAAGTATCAATACATCGACTTCTTCGCGTGGTTCCGCCGCGTCCTTTTAGGCGAGGCGAACCTGCGATACTCCTTCGCCCAAGGACTCGGTATGAACACCTGGGGGCTCTACAGCTACTACCTTGCCAGCCCCTTCAACCTGCTCTGCGTTCTGTTCCCCCAGGATAAGCTCACGCACTTCGTATTTATCATCAGCGCGCTCAAGCTTGGCTGCATCCACATCAGCAGCGCGTGGTATGTGCAAAAACGCTTTGATTTGCCCAAGCCCGCGGCATTTTTGCTATCCGCCTCATTCACCTTTTGCAGCTGGACCGTCAGCAACCTGCGCAACCCGCTCTGGATCGATTGCCTTATCCTGCTGCCTATCTGTGCCTACGGCTGCTACGAACTCATTCGCAAACAGAAGATGGCGCGCCTCGCTATCGCAACGGCACTCAACGTCATGTTTTGCTGGTATACGGCCTATATCAGCATCCTGTTCCTTTGCATTTTCGTGCTGGTCGAGTTTGTGGATTACGTTGCTGTAGAAGGATTTAACTGGAAACTCATGCTCGATCGAGCCCTACGATTCGCCGGGGCAATCGTACTTGGGCTGCTTCTGTCCGCCTGGACGTTCCTGCCGACCATCCTCGCCATGTCCAAGGGCGGCCACGTTCTGACACTCGGTCCACTGCTCAAAACCGGCCTCAAATCGCTTATCAGGGGTTTTATCCCCTGCATGTGGATCAACAACGATGGTACGCCGCAGTTCTATAGCGGCGTCATCACGATGTTGCTTGCGGTGAGCATACTGTTCAACCTCAAGGTCCCAGCCAAGACGCGCATCGCAACACTCGTCGCCACAGCCATCCTCATCGCCAGCTCCATCCTGAGCCCGCTCGAGTACATATGGTGCGGCATGCGCGTTCCCAACGGCTTCTATTCGCGCACGGCGTTTTTGTTGAGCTTCTTTACGCTGTGGGCCGCTGGCTACGCTCTGCAAGCGTTCAAGGATCAGCCAAAATTGCGCCGAGCCTATCGTCCCGCGGTCATCCTTCCTCTGTTGGCACTCACGACAATTGAATTGTTTGCCAACGCCCACGTTGTATGGAATCAGCTATACGCGGGCTATTCCGAGGACGCCAACAGCGCTTACGTAGCCAATGCGACCAACACCATCGCCGCCATTCAAGAACAAGACGCGGCACCGATCTACCGCATCGACCGAACGACCACGCGCGTCGATAGCGCCGCCCTCAACGAAGGCCTGGCGCTTGGCTACAACCAACTCTCGTCGTACTCGTCCGCCAACAACCCGCAGGCCATCGCGCTGCTCAACTCCCTTGGGTACAGCAGTGTGGGCGAGTTTTCGACCCGCTATGCCGAGCCGATTCTGGCTGTCGACGCGCTACTGGGAGTCAAGTACGCCATTGCCGAGCAAGCGCCCGCAGGATACGTGACAATACCGAAGCCAGGCGACACAGCAAGCGCCGTGTACGAGAACCCCTATGCTCTCAGCCTTGGTATCGCGGCTTCCAAAGACATTCAAAACTGCACGCTGGAGGGTGAGAATCCCTTCGAGAAGCAAAACGACCTGTATAGCAAAATCCTCGGCCACAAGGTTGAGCTCTACACCGAGATTGACGCCGCGAAAACGGCGGACAGCCAGGACGCAAAGCAGTGGAGCGTCACCGTGCCGGCAGGGTCAATCGGCTATCTCTACATCAATAAAGATGCGAATGCCGGCAGCTATTGGCCCATTGCCCTCACTATTGACCAGCGAACGATTAATAACGAAGCCTGGCGATTCGACAACAATATCCGCCAAATTGCATATGCATCGGACGCCCCAAGCCAACACACGGTGTCAATCGAAGTCGCGGAGGGCTATACCGATATGCCCCAAGGCAATGAGCCCGTCTTTTACGCGCTCAATCTGGAAGCTTTTAAGCAGATTATCGACGAGCTTAAGGCGAGCGAGTTTGTTCCGACGGTTTTCGAGGACGGCAAGGTCGAGGGCGAGTATACCGCCAAGAATGACTGCAACTTGTTGTTGAGTGTCCCGTACGATGAAGGGTGGAGCGTAACGATTAACGGAGCCGCCACAGAACTAACGCCCGCTGCCGACAAGGGCATGTCGTGCCTGAACGTCCAAAGGGGCACGAATAACATCGTAATTGCCTATAAGACTCCGGGCGCCCTTGCAGGGCTTGCGGTGAGTCTGGCTACCGCCGCATCTCTAATTGCAGCGGGGCTATACACCAGGCATAAGAAAAGCCGCCGTTAACCAACGGCGGCTTTTCTTTCGGAATTCGAATAGCGGCTAGAGCGTCTTGAGGTACTCCCCCAGCTCTTCCTCCCAGTCGGGCATGTGGAAGCCGGCGGACTCGAGCCTGGACAGGTCGAGCGCGGAGTGGACCGGGCGCGGGGCGATGGGGCCCTCGGCGCTGGCGTAGTAGTCGGCGGTGCTCACCGGCACGACCCTGTCGCCGTTGCCGTTGGCGGCCTCGAAGACGGCACGGGCGATGTCGGCCCAGCTCCTCACAGCGCCCGAGCCGGTGCAGCCGTAGGTCCCGTAGGGCGCCTTCGCGTCCAGCACGTGGAAGATGGCCGCGGCCATGTCGCGCGTAAAGGTCAGGCGGCCCAGCTGGTCGTCCACGACCGTGATCTGCTCGAGCTTGTCTTCCGGGTCGGCGACGCGGTCGGAGAGCCCCTTCATGGTCTTGACGAAGTTGTGGCCCTCGCCGATGACCCAGCTGGAGCGCATGATGTAGTGGCGCGGGCAGCCGGCCACGGCGATGTCGCCGGCGGCCTTGGTCTGGCCGTAGACGGACAGCGGGGAGAAGGGCTCCTCCTCGGTGTGCACCTCGGCCGTGCCGTCGAAGACGTAATCGGAGGACACGTGCACGAGCGTGATCCCGTGCTCGGCGCAGGTGCGGGCGAGAAGCGCCGGGCCGGTCGCGTTGGCCTTCCAGGCGATCACGCGGCCCTCGGGGGTCTCGGCTTTATCGACTGCGGTATAGGCGCCGCAATTGATCACGGTGCCGTAGAGCGACCAGTCGTACTGCGCGTAGGCCGCCGGGTCGGACATGTCGAAGGTGTCGATGTCGCAGAAGTCGAAGTCCTTGGCGACGCCGCGCTCCTCGGCGAGCTTGCGCACCGCATGGCCCAGCTGGCCGTTGCAGCCGGTGACGAGCGTGCGCCTGGGCGCCATGGGGACGACGTCCTTGAGCATCGGGTGGTTGAGGTCGGCCTCGGAGACGGTGGCCTCGTCGAGCGGGATCGGCCACTCGATGGCGAGCTCCGGGTCGGCGAGGTTGACGAACGTGTAGGTCTTCTTGAGCTCGAGGGACCAGTGGGCGTCAACCAGGTAGGTGTACGCCGTGCCGTCCTCGAGCGCCTGGAAGGAGTTGCCCACGCCGCGCGGGACGTAGATGGCCTTGGACGGGTCCAGGGTGCAGGTGTAGACCTTCCCGTAGGTGGCGCTGCCCTCGCGCAGGTCGACCCATGCGCCGAAGACCGAGCCGCGGGCCACGGAGATGAACTTGTCCCAGGGCTCGGCGTGGATGCCGCGGGTGACTCCCCTGCTGTCGTTGTAGGAGATGTTGTTCTGGACGATGCGGAAGTCCGGGATGCCCAGCTCGGTCATCTTGGCGCGCTGCCAGTTCTCCTTGAACCAGCCGCGCGAGTCGCCGTGGACGGCGAGGTCGACGACCTTGAGGCCCTCGATGCCGGTCTCGGCCACGGAGAGGTCCTTCTCGAATGCGATGTCTGCCATGTGGGAAAAGCTCCTATCGAAGAGGTTGGATAGCCGGGGGGCGCCCGCGCGGGGACGCAGGATCATCCCCATGCCCTGCGGCCCCGCGCGGGCGCCCCGCGGTGCGGTTCGCCGGGATGCGGTCTTACTGGCCCTGCGCCCTATACCTGGCCTCGGTAGCCTCCTTGGCCGGGCGCCACCAGGACTCGTTCTCGACGTACCAGTCGATCGTCTGCTTGAGCCCCTCGGCGAAGTCGGTGTGGGCCGGCCTCCAGCCCAGCTCGCGCTGGAGCTTGGTCGAGTCGATGGCATAGCGGCGGTCGTGGCCGGGGCGGTCGGCGACCCAGTCGAAGTCCTCGGGGTCGCGTCCCATGGCCTCGAGGATCATGCGCAGGACCGTGATGTTGTTCTTCTCGCCGTCGGCGCCGATGAGGTAGGTCTCCCCCATCTCGCCCTTGGTGAGGATGTCCCAGACGGCGCTGGAGTGGTCCTCGGTGTGGATCCAGTCGCGCACGTTCTCGCCGCGGCCGTAGAGCTTGGGGCGCACGCCGTCGATGATGTTGGTGATCTGGCGCGGGATGAACTTCTCCACGTGCTGGTAGGGGCCGTAGTTGTTGGAGCAGTTGGAAATCGTGGTGCGCAGGCCGTAGGTGCGGGTCCAGGCGCGCACGAGCATGTCGGAGCTCGCTTTGGTGGAGCTGTAGGGGCTCGACGGCTTGTACGGCGTCTCCTCGGTGAACTTGGCCGGGTCGTCGAGCGCCAGGTCGCCGTAGACCTCGTCGGTGGAGACGTGGTGGTAGCGGATGCCGTGCTTCCTCACGGCCTCCAGCAGGCGGAAGGTTCCCTCGACGTTGGTGCGCAGGAACGGCTCCGGGTCGGCGATGGAGTTGTCGTTGTGGGACTCCGCGGCATAGTGGACGATCGCGTCGTGGCCGGGGACGATCCTATCGAGCAGCTCCGCGTCGCAGATGTCGCCCACGACAAGCTCCACGCGGTCGGAGGGCAGCCCCGCGATGTTCTCGGGGTTGCCGGCGTAGGTCAGCTTGTCCAGGACGGTGACGTGGACGCCCGGGTGGTTGTCGACCACGTAGTGCACGAAGTTGCTGCCGATGAAGCCGCAGCCGCCCGTGACGATGATGTTCTTAGGTTCAAAAATCTCAGACATGAATCTCCTTTTTTCGCCTACTAGAGATGTAAGTACTTAAACATTTGAACATATGAGCCTTCAGCAGAATCAGAATCTTCTCCTGCAGGTTTGTTTCTTATGCCAAACTCTCTGTATCCCATGCGACTATAGAACTCAATAAGACCAGGCTCATTGACAGAGTCCAGAAACACAAACCTTCCGCCAACAAGACGCTGTATGTCAGAAATAGACTTTTCAACGAAAGCCATGAGTTCTTCACCGGTTACGCGACCTATACCTGAATCGCTTTTCCCAAATTGCGCCAACAGAACACAAGGCAAATCAAAACAACCAGTTTCTGGTCTAAGTTCACCAAAAGAAGCCAACTTCTTGTGAGCTGTTTTTGAAACGACATTCTCAGGAATGGAGGCAATCTTTAGAGCAAGGGCATAAAAGCCAACTAAAGCGGCCGCATCTGTATCAAATACAAGATAAGAGGCACAGAAACCCCTCAGGTTAAAATCAAACGCGTTATAACGAACAAAATCCTCTATATCCTTGTTACGTTCACAGCGAAAAGAGGAGAGAACGTCCGAAACCTCGTCCTCTCCTCGCGCATTAAGTAATTGGAGTAAAGAATACGATACAAGCGCCATTTCTAGAAGCCCATCGATTTAAACAAAGAATCGATGGCCTTCTTCATGTCTGGCGTCAAAGACGGATCCGAAGGCGATGGCTTGAACTTCAAATCCTTGGTTACGCCTTCATCATATGCGTCGCACAACGCCTTTACGCCCTGAGGAGAGAGCATCCTAATCGGTGTTTTTAAACTTGAAGTAGCCATATGCCCTCCTTCCCTTAAAAATATCTACTTAGATTATAACCGAAAATACGAACACATATTCGAATTGCCCGATTATCATGAAATTCTAACGCAGCTTCTTACTTCGCTTGCTGCTCAAGGCGCTTTACAAGCTGTTCCTCAGAATGGACAAACTCAAATGGTTCATACTCGCCATATGCGGAAGGACGACTGATGTTAATGAGCTGAAGGTCAGAGATGCCGAAACGATCCTCTATCCTTCGCATCATCTCGACAAGCTCCTGGCCCGGCTTAACGGCCATTACCAACGAACCTTGCTCAGAAAACCACTTAGCAACCAGATAACGCATCAGCCAACTCGCCTCCCCAGTACGAAAGGGATGAGAGCAGCTCGACGGAGAGGCCATCGCGCTCCAGAATATCGGTCATCACTCATCCCCTTTCACCAGGCAATTAGTACTCGCGCGGGCTGTTGACGATCTCGCCGGCGGCGACCTTCTTCAGGTGCTGCCCGTAGACCGACTTGCCGTAGGCCTTCGCGGCCTCCTCCAGCTCGGCGGTCGTGATCCAGCCGTTCTCCCAGGCGATCTCCTCGGGGACCGAGACCGGCAGGTCCTGGGAGTGCTCGACGGCGCGGACGAACTCCGCGGCCTCGTGCAGGCTCTCCATGGTGCCGGTGTCCAGCCAGGCGTACCCGCGGCCGAGGGTGACGACAGACAGCGTCCCCTCCTCCAGGTACATCTGGTTGAGCGTGGTGATCTCCAGCTCGCCGCGGGCCGAGGGCCTCACCTCGTGCGCCTTGGCGGCCACGTCGCCCGGGTAGAAGTACAGGCCGGTCACGGCGTAGGAACTCTTGGGCTCGGCGGGCTTCTCCTCGATGGAGACGGCACGGCCCTCGCGGTCGAACTCCACGACGCCGAAGCGCTCGGGGTCGTCCACGTGGTAGCCGAAGACCGTGGCGCGGCCCGACTGCGCGTTCTCGACGGCCTTCTTCAGGTGGCGGCTGAGGCCGTTGCCGTAGAAGATGTTGTCGCCGAGCACGAGCGCGCACGGCTCGCCGGCGATGAACTCCTCGCCGATGGTGAAGGCCTGCGCCAGGCCGTCCGGCGAGGGCTGCTCGGCGTAGGAGAGGTTCACGCCGTAGCGCGAGCCGTCCCCGAGCAGGCGCTCGAAGTTGGGCAGGTCGGTCGGCGTGGAGATGACCAGGATGTCCCGGATGCCCGCCAGCATGAGGGTGGACAGCGGGTAGTAGATCATGGGCTTGTCGTAGACCGGCAGCAGCTGCTTGGAGGTCACGAGCGTGAGCGGGTACAGGCGCGTGCCGGACCCGCCGGCGAGGATGATGCCTTTCATAGAATTCCTCTCAGTTGACAATCGTTGAGCAAAAGCTGCTAATTGCTAAAAATGATTAGATAAACATAGTTATTAAAATTATATGCGCTGGCAGTGGCTTCTTCCTCATCCTATTTAAAACGGACAGTAGAAACACGTAACTCTTTCTGCATTTATCGCGAGGTAGGAAATGAATAAGTACAATGAGCAGTGTCCAACAAACGAAAGGCAAACAATGCGAGTCGAAACAACCGGAGTATGCAGAGGAAACTGGAAAATCTACCAGCAACTTAAAATAGAAGGCATCCATGAAGGCTCCAGCATAAAAGCTCAAGCGGCAACGGATGACGACCGCCGCTTACCTTTGTCTCTTCTAAAATTCAAGGACAATAACGAAGAATCGGACTCATACGTTCTTGTAATCCCCGACCCCGATGCCCGATCCATTAAAGTTGAGTTTAGCGAAATCGGCAAAGACGGTCGTAACCTGAGCAGCGACTCCCTTTCGCTCAATTGCAAGAACATCAAATGGGAGTCGCGTCTTAACTACAAAATTAAACCTGATATGTGCAGCAAACTCCGAAATTACGATGACGTTTCAGAGTTTGAGATGGCGACGATTGATTTTTGGCAGTGCATCGAAGATTCAAACGAGTATATCCTGAGGTGCACGGTTAGAACACCATACCGCAACGACTCGCAAATCAAACTTCGCTGTCTCGACCGGTTCCTCAATGAGGTCGAGCTGAGTATAGTCAACTTCGGCTCAAATGTAACGAGCGTTGGATTTACATCCGAGAAAAAACAACTTGAAACACAGCTCTCGATTCGCATGCCAAAGGCGTTTGATCGTTACTACTTTATAATTGACGATCAAAATCACCCATCATTCAGTGCATTCGACTGCTTAACGCCTGATAAATTTGGCTTGCTTCTTGAGGAAACCAACTTCCTCTTTACCCATGCGCAGTTTGACCCTGAATACCCCGAATGGTTCACAGAGCACAAGGCGACCATAGGCGCTCTAGAGAAGCAGAGAAAAATCGTCTTCAATAGCGCTCCGAAATTCAGCATCATTGTCCCTCTTTACAACACGCCCATTTCGTTTTTTAACGATATGGTCGAATCCGTAAAAAACCAGTCTTATGCAAACTGGGAGCTCCTCCTAGTTAATGCAAGCCCTGACAATCAGGAACTAAAGGCTCGCGTTGAGCAGGAGACAGCCCACGACAACAGGATTAAGTCAATTAATCTTACCGAAAATAAGGGTATTTCCGAAAACACAAACGCAGGCGTTGCCGTAGCTTCGGGCGATTTCGTTAGCTTCTTTGACCATGACGACATTCTTGAACCGGACTTGTTGTTCTCATATGCCGAGGCCATTGAAAACAACAATGACGTCGATCTTCTATATTGTGATGAAGATAAACTCATGCCCGATGGAAAGCTAGCGCAGCCGTTCTTTAAGCCGGATTTCAATATCGATCTGCTCAGAAACAATAACTATATCTGCCATATGCTTACCATCCGTAAGTCTCTGCTTGACACTCTAGAACCGAACACGAAAGAGTTCGATGGAGCACAGGATCATAATCTGACTCTCCGCGCCGTGGAAAAGGCAAGGAAAGTTCATCATGTTGCAAAGGTTCTATATCACTGGCGCCTAAGCGAGAGCTCCACCGCAGCAAATGCCGATAGCAAGCCGTATGCCACTATCGCAGGTATCAAAGCGGTCCAGAGTCATTTGGACAGGCTTGGGCTCAATGCGAAGGTCGAACAAGCGCGTCGTCCCTTTACATATAAAGTAACCTACGCTGTGCCAGATTCCCATCCACTCGTGTCGATTATCATTCCGACTAAAGACCACGCTGACATTCTGGACAACTGCATTAAGTCAATTGTTGAGAAATCAACGTACGACAATTACGAGCTTGTCATAATCGAAAACAACAGCACAGAAAAGGCGACGTTCGATTATTACGATAAGTTGCAAGCAAAATATCCTGACATCGTTCGTCTTGTAACTTGGGAACACGAATTCAATTTCTCCAAGCTCATGAACTTTGGCGTTGCTCACGCCAAGGGCGACTATCTCTTGCTGTTGAATAACGATACTGAGGTAATTACGCCTAATTGGATTGAGGCCATGCTTGGCATCTGCGCACGTGAGGATGTTGGCGCAGTTGGTGCAAAACTCTACTATCCCGACAACACCATTCAGCACGCGGGCCTATGCGTCACTGGTGGCGTGGCAGGGCATCTTTGCCAAAGCATGCCAAGGGATAACTGGGGATACTTTGCACTCAACGATGCACAACAAGACTTCAGCGCCGTCACTGCAGCTTGCATAATGACCAAGCGTAGCGAATATGAGAAAGTCGGAGGTTTCACGGAAGAGCTTCAAGTTGCATTTAATGATGTTGACTTTTGCTTAAAACTACGCGAGATCAACGACCTGATCGTATACACACCCGAAGTCGAGCTCTATCACTACGAGTCGATTTCTAGAGGCGTTGAAAACAATACGGAAAAGCAGATTCGGTTCCACAAAGAAGTCGCATACATGAATTATCGCTGGGCAAAATACTATGTCGAAGGCGATCCGTACATTAACCCAAATTTCAGCGTGGGAGAACCCGGAAATCGCTACTATCATTTATAAAGTGTTAGCTTAATTCTGCGCTTTCTAATTTTAGCCTTATTAAAATGCGACTAATAGATAAGGGAATCGAGGGTCAACCCTCGATTCCCTTACTATGAATAATTGCATTCCATACATGATATACAGTTAAGAAGCGTTTGTGATTCGACACACAAGCAGGCGTTGATTCCGCATGCTGGCCAGAATCCGCATCATTCCAAAGGCGTATTTAAAACCCAGCCCCACTGTGGTATAGCGGTAGTGTGGTAGTAGTTCAGCCACCAAGCAAGTGATGTTGTCCTGATGTAACCGATGTTATCCATAACCATACCGTTTCCGATATAAATAGCAATATGGCCCCAGCGGGCACCAGCACTTGTATGAGTATGCGTAGGGACCGCAACGATCATTCCAACTTTAAGCTGAGATATATCTCGGCTGTAACACCAATTCCAGAACATGTCGCATGCGTCGCCGTTGGGATATGACCCCAGCACGGGGTAAAACACATGGCTAACCCACTCCGAGCACAGTCCCGCCCCAGGAGAAGGAACGCTATGGCAACGATTAACGATCTGGGACTGCAAGGAGGCGCGCGCGGAGTGCTCAGGCTCCACCCAAGCACCTGAGGCATTAAAGAAATACTCGGAGTCTCCAATTCTGTTCCAGCCATTTACCATTTGTCCAGAAGACATAAGGTAGTACCACGTTCCATCATCATCGAGGAACCAGCCAGTATTCATGGCTCCGGATTCGTTGTCGAGGTGATACCACCTACCGTCAATGAATCGCCAACCGCGCTGCAGAACCCCATCTGAGTCTGTGTAAAACCACACCTGTGCAGCTGAGGACCAATACCAGCCAGCGACAGGCTTTCCCTCGGGATCCCTGAGCTTAATTCCGCCCGCGCCGTCCTTGACGCCCGAAAGCACAATCGCACCACTGCTGCACGCATAATATACGTTTTCATCTTGTGAGAAGACCCAAGTGTTGCACTTTAATGCACCGCCGCTATCCGGATCCAAATAATAAATGGAGCCATTTACAGTTTGAAATCCTTCCAGCATGGCGCCATTATTATTGGGGTCTAGCAAATACCAGCTAGAACCATTGTAAAACCACCCGGTACGAATCTCTCCCGATGCGTTGGAGCAATACCATGCCCCATCGTTAATAAACCAACCGGAGCTCATAGAACCGGATTCGGAAAAATGATAAAAAGAGCCGTTAACAAGCCTAAAGCCCGTAGCCATTAATCCAGAAGGCTCAAGCCAGTACCAAGTATTGCCAAGGAGTAACCACCCGGTCTGCATAGCGCCCGAACTATCCAAATAGTACCAGCTATCATCAATTAAAACCCAGCCGGTCTTCATTGAACCCGATGTCTCGTCAAGGTAGAACCAGCGCCCACCGGTGGCAGCCCATCCCTTCAAATGTGCACAGGAGTTAGAAAATAAATGCCAGCCATCGTTCAAGTATTTCCAGCCAGTAGCTGCATAACCTTCGGAATCAAAATAATACTCCGCCCCTCTAATGGACAGAAAACAGTTTGACGGCCAACCACCAGCCTCATATCTCCACCACCATTTACCGTTTTGGTAGGCCCAAGAACCAGGAAGAGCGATGTTATTATCAGAGGAACGAACGATCTGGAACGACAGTTGAGAGGTAACGCCGGCGTAATTCCCTAGCCCATTCACTCTTATAGTGGCGCAGCCAGGGGCAACATTATCTGAATACGTGACTTCATAATCGATTCCGCTTGCTAGCACAGAACCGCTGGCAGTCAAAACAGAGACATCAGGAGTAATCACATCGCCAGTATATTCATATATCGACGAATCGATAGATGCTTTGAAATTATCGGAATCCAAAGTCAAACGATCGCTACCTGATGTCCCAAATGCTTCCTGACCCGATTGAACCAAAGAGCCATCAGTGCCTTCAGCCACGTAATCTTCAGTTAATGAAAATGCGATTGCGGGCCATAAAAGAGAGATGAAACAAATAGATGTTAGACAAACCACGCTGATTAAACTCAGATGTCGATTTTTCATCATTTTTCTCTTCTCGCCAAATCAAATTAACCTTTGAATATCCAGATGCAGTCGACCCAGAGATGCAGTTCCCAAATTAATTAATATGCAAGACAACTCGCTTGATACGTTGCACCAGATAAAACGATAAGACACTCAACATAGGGATTGTCTATTTGTTAGACAATCCACAACCAGCAGTCGAGCGCGATCAATGGTGCACAAACTTAGGAGCCCTAATGAGGGATAGCCGAAGGAACTGAATCAAACCATGTATTGAGCTCATTCATGATCAGACCTTTTCTCAAGCTCTTTTTCGAGCAGGGCAATCCTATGAGTAAGGTTTTTGATCGCCAAAACATGACGACTCGCGGCAACGCTAAGAGACAGAGAGATTGCAAGCAACAGCACGATTGCACCCAAAAAAAGGAAATTGGCCGGGTTGACAAACCCAATAGCTGTTGAGCAACTATAAATAATCTGAGGACATAAATCACAGATCAAGGCCGCCATACACATCAAAATCCACAGCAAAGAGTACTTAAGAAGCATCTTTCCGTTGGACACGAGACGTAAAACATAGACGAGGAATCCGCCGAAAAAGAGGGCCGCACCAATCCTCAAAATAAGATTCATTATTTGTCTCCCCTATGAACCCAGCACACAAGGACAATGGCTAACGTAACCTTGACCATATAGTAGACGGAAGAGAAGCCCCCGATAGATGAACGTCCACCTTGGCGCTCATTCATCTTTACAGGCGCTTCCATAACGGGAAGACCAAGCTTCATAGCCAAAGCAATCGACTCTGGCTCCGGGTAGTCATCAGGATAACTCTTGCAGAACAGGTCGATAGCATCTTTATTGCAGGCCCTAAAGCCAGAAGTGGGATCGGTGACCACCTTACCCGTAAGCAACTCGAGCAAAAATGAAAGCCACCTGATTCCAACACGACGCATAAAAGTTGATTGAAAACCATCAGTCTCAACCAGAAATCGAGAGCCTATCGCCAAACTCGCACCGCTCTCAATCAGCTTTACAAGCTCAGGAATATAAGAAGGATCATGTTGGCCATCGCCGTCAACCTGAATGTCGATATCATAGCCAAATCTCTGGGCATATTTATGGCCCGCTTGGACCGCTCCACCGATGCCAAGGTTCTGCGGCAGATCCAATATGTTGATACCATGCTCTCGACAAAGCTCAAGCGTTGTATCTTGTGAGCCGTCGTTGATTACGACATAGTCATAACCCGCAGCTTTTATAGCTGCAACGGTATTGAGAATGCACTCCTGTTCGTTATAGGCAGGAATTATTACGAGAACACGCAGATGTCCTTTTGAACATGTCGTTGAAGTAAAAGACAATCGAGATTCATCCATTCCAAAAACAGTTGGCTTTTAGCGACGCCCAAAGAATTTGCGACTCTTACAGTCCAACGCATAGCTTAACTCAGACTTAAGTTTACTGTATCCTGTCTAACCATTAGGAAGTTACATCTCAAGCTTAGATATTTAGCTTGCTCAACTAGGGCACACATGGAGTCCCCATCCATCACCGCAGGAAAAGGACCCCTTGCAGTTCTGCCTCAAATACGGGGCGCATGTCCTGAGCGAACCCTCAACGCCGTCCCATTCGATCCAATCGAATCCAACTAATTGCCCACTCCTACTATAACCATGACCTATATCGCTAATTTAGAAAAAACGGATATACAGAAGCTCGAACATCACAAAATACAGCAGCGCAAATGGAGCCCCGAGCATAAAGGCTGTAAATTTAGCCTTCACCTCCTCATCGCAGTAAATAGGGAACCTGAGCAATAGACAGGCAAAAGGTATTATCAAAGGTATGAGATATCGCGCCTGAACACCCGCAACTGTCTGGCTTCCGACTCCTGTAAAAGCGATGTATAGAGCCAAAGCAACTAGGTAGCAAGTAGCAAGAACCAAGAATAGAGACCAAACAATTCCGCAACGGCTAAGCTTAATTTTAGTAACTTTTTCATTATCAATAATGCAAATAGCTTCAAACAACATGATGGGGAGATATGAAAGCCATGGGAACAGATTGGAGACGTCCCCAAGATAGGCCATATTCGTTGATATTGAATTGAGAAACGCCGGGGTCAGCATCGATCCAAAAACGAAATTCGAGATTACAGCTATAGTTCCAACCGGATTTGCAAGCACTCCCGTCGTTTGACCAGCCGTAGAGACTTCGGTGCCACCACGCGCATCAGAAATGTTATTTACGACAGAAGAGAAGTATGGCGCCAAGAAAGATAAAATCATTATGGCGCAAACGAATATCGCGGTTCCAATCAAGATACGTCTTTGCTTGCTCGAAGTATATTTATTTGCAGGAATTAAAAGCGCAAGTCCGAATAATGGAAAATAAATCGCTTTAGCTGCAAATCCGACTGCAAAAGATAGTAGAAATCCGAAGAACGTTTTTGCAGAAATATCCTCTTCAGAAACAAGCATCTTCAACAAAAGAGCTGTTCCTAGCAAACTGAACGATATCACACAGGGATCATACGAGTAACTGGCTGCCATTAACACAGCAGACGGGAACAACGCAATACAAGTGAAAAGACATTTTCTGCAAGGGGCTATACGAATTGCGATTCCACAGATAACTGCATACGCAAGTAAATTGAATATTTTTCCCAATGCAAATTTGATAGAAAATGGGAGATGAAGCAAGCGACCCAAACAAAGGCCGATAGATGAAGGAATGTAAGCGATTTTAGAAAGAGCCACACTATCAAAAGAATTAAAACGATCGATACCTTCAGCTATATCATTTTTATCAGTCTCTCTGACTAATTGTTCAACAGAGCCACGGTTAAACTCTCTTGTTTCATCTATTGGATACTTACCCAAAGATGCATCCAAACTAAAGCCATCCCCCATATAAAACTGCTCGACTATCATTCGGTCAGAATTTGTTATTTCAGCATTTGTGAGGTAGGAAAAACTGTTTGCATTTCCATAGTGGACCTCATCATCCCATGTCAGAAAATTTGTAACAGGGAAGCAAATAATTACGGATAGACCAATTGAGACAATGCATGCGAAAGCGAACAGTTCGGGCTTCAGATAAGAAATGCCCCCATTAATAGCAATCAACCCGATCAAAACCGTAATGGGCAAAGCAGACGCGAACAACACCGTCTTTGACTTTTCGAGCGGAATGCCAATAAAAGCGATTAAAACAGCAAAGCCAACAAAAACCGCCAAAAAAAAGAAACACTTCTTAGCATCAGTTTTCTTAACCGAGGTTACGAAGCTCTTCACCAGGCCATAGCAAAGCTCAATGCCCTGGAACGCTAAAACTAAATGAAAGCATATAACAAGACCTGCGATATTCCATGCACCAAGATCGAAGGGGCCAAACGTCTTCGCGCCAGCTAATATGATGAAAACTAGCAGAAAGCTGCTGAGGATGCTGGACGCGACGAGGACGGTTATCTGACGAATAGCGCCACCGCTCGACTGTGATTTCGGTTGCAAATATAAGCACGCAACAGCAACGACATCGCAAAAGAGTTCAAGAATGAAAAGATTTAAATTCTTATAGTGCAACGATGTCGCGACAGCTAACAAAAGAAGTCCCAGCCCAAAGATGGCAAGCGCGTACTCGCTTTTCTTAATTGCAGGATTATTCAAAACGTGCATCTCCAACTAAAGACAAAATCGAATAGGGTAAGACGACAATAACAAATTCGGGTCTTAGATCCAACTTCACTCAAAAGCTAAGTAAAAGCCAGCCAAGTATCACTTAGCGAATACAAAACGCCTTCTCGACATCTATAGCAGTGGCGTCCCAGCTATATCGATTTTCAACAAGAGCCCTAGAGTTTCGAGACTGAAGGGAAAGAAGCCTTCGATCATCAAATAGCCTGCATAATGCTAAAACCACCTCATCAGATGACATGGACTGAATTATCGTGCCGTAGCTATCATCTGGAATAAGCTCGCGCGCGCCTCCCACATCTGTTACAACAGCAGGCGTTCCGCAGGCTGAAGCCTCAAGAAGTACCGTTGAAAAGCCTTCGGAACGAGTTGGAAGACAAAGCACATCTGCTTGCTGAAGTAAGGAGGAAATGTCCTCTGTGTTACATCTCCCAAGCCAAAACAGGTCAGACGAACAGGCTTCCTTGACCTCATTAGCAAGCGGACCATCCCCTGCGAGAACAAAGCAAATATCACGCTTGGTAATATCTTTTGCGCGAGCCGCCTCAATAATTGAATTAATTCCCTTTTCAGGAATAAGCCGCCCGACAAAAGCTACAACCAAGGATGACTGAGGGATACCTAATTCAGATCGAAAATCTCTCCCCGAAGAAATACTCCTATAGAATGAGGCATTGATTGAGTTTGATATTACGCCCTTTGCAGCGACATTAAAGTGTTGGAGCCATTCAACGCTTTTAGATGAAATCCCATAGAAATCAGGTTTAAACGACTTTACACGATCCGTAATCCAATCCTCATATCGGCGCACAAAAAAATCAAGGAACGGCTGATTGAAAGAAAGATACGCTGAACCGTGGTCGAGAACGACGGCCTTGATGTTATGATTCGCGGCAAACTTCAGCCCTTCGATTGAGAGAGGAAAAAGTCTCGTGTTTATAAGTACGCCGTCCCACTCATAATCATCAAGGCTTTGCAGGAGCCGGTAATAATCGCTGGTTTTTTTGGGAAGAGGAAGCCTTCCATCAAGCAATGAAATACATGGAAGCCGAATTATCTCGAGACCGTTTTCGACTGAATGACCAGCTCCTACGCGCATTGAATCATTAGTAACGATAACCACCCTGTCGCCGCGGGCAGCTAGGGCATGAGCGAGACCATCGACAAAATTACCAATTCCGCTAAGTTGCGGGTGATAATGGTGGGTGAAAATACAAATAGAAGAACTCATTACATAACCTCATCTGGTAAAGATTTCATATCCTTAATTCTGCGCAGTCCAGACTTCACCATCCCCAAAGTCAAGCAGAAGAGGAAGATGGGTATGTCGATTTTCCGGCTCCGGAATTTTCTTCCATTCGCCATACATCGTTGTAAGATATTTATCCGTCATACGAGGAACGGGGAATTCACTGCCTTCGAAAACCGCACTGCTCAGAGGGAAAATCTCTGAAATAGGCACTGGCGCCATATTCGGCCAGCTTAACGTCAGACAATAATCAGAGACCTCACCCGTATTTGAGTCGGCAATACAGGAGTCGAACAAATCCTGGTAAGAGCATGCGCCTCGAGAAACCAGTCGTTCCACTACGTGTATAGCAGAACAACCAATTTGCTCGAGTTGTCCAAGGAACCCTTTATGAGGGACAACAATGGAAGAAGAGTGATATAAATAAGCTCTTTTCTGTGCAATTGATGCAGTTCGGACTTGTTTTGCACGAAGGCGTTTATCTGTATAGAGCTGGTCATATGGAAAGATGTCGACAAAAATGCCCATCGAACTGGAAGCCTCTCGAGCCTCCTGATTCTCGAAGCGAGTTCCATCGCGATACACCTTAGCAAACATCGCAGCATAGCCAATAGTATTCCGCGATGTATGGAGCGAATATCCTTCCGGTAAACCATCCTCGGCTAAAGAGCAAAAGCGGTCATAGTCTGAACGCATCATTCCGATATCTATATCATCATCCCAAGGGATAAACCCCCTATGACGCATTGCTCCTAAACATGTTCCGCCATCAAGCCACCACCTGATGCCGTGCTTAGAGCAGAATGCAGCGACAACCTGAAGGATATCCAATTCAGTGTTTTGAAGCTTTAATAGCGCGTGAGCTTTAGACATCATCGGCCTATCTCTTTTCCCCAAACCATTCTTGCGTCTGTTTCCCCAAAACAAAAGACTGATAAATAAGGCAAATAGCATTGGATATAAGCGCCGTTACAGTAGGGCCATTTAAGCCAAACAACACTTGCGCGGGAGCCATGACAGCAACAGCACTGATTAAGGACAATATGCTGCCAACAAATACCCCTCGGTAATTATCAAGAGAAACCAGCAAATCGTTGACAAACCAAGCAATGCCAGTCAAAAAGGCACAAGCCAACATAGGCTGAAGGAGATCAGAATGTTTGGCTATTCCAGCGCCATAAAACAAAGACAGCAATAATTTGCCGAAAAAGAAAAGGGCAACTGCTGATATGACGCCGACAAATAAAATACCGGCAAGTATTTTACCTATAAGCGTAAAAAAGGACTTTTCCTTAGAATAGTAACGCTCTACTAAATAACCTAATAAAGGATTATAGATATACGTCGCACCCATTTGGATAATTGCCACGGGAGCAGCAACTGATGCATAAATGCCTAGAGCAGAATCTCCGAATGTATAAGATAAATACTGCCTTGGAATATTCGGCGCCGCAGAAGCAGCAATGCCGCCCAGAACGATGGGCAAACAGCCACATAGGAAAGCTCTGACCTTCGCTTGGGTAATTCCAAGCTTGATTGCAGAGATTCGATTTGATCTCGGATAATCGTAAATAACACCGATACCTATAGTCACTACCGTCATTAGCAACAATGCACCTTCGAGGCTATTTAACAGCCCAAAGACAACAATGAACGAAAGGAGAGAACCAATGCCCTGCATTATGAGGGATTTCCCAATATAGTCCATCCTATGGCCAACCTGATCATTGGCATGCATGACATCAATAACTAAGCCGGCGGTTTTATAGAGAGCATACAAAAGAACAGCAGGCACCGTATCAATACGACACGTCGCAATGGAATAGACGGCCAACATTGCAAACGCCATAAACGTAGTAAAGAAACGAAAAGTCAGGTATTCACCAGCAGAGTTTTTCCTTTCAACATCTGCAATTTGTACCGTGTACATCCTGTATTGGGCCAATTGAGAAAACATGTTGAAAATAGACATAGCAAGGGAATAAATTCCAGCAGCACTATATCCATCAGACAGTCGAACGACCAATATAGTGATTAGCCATTGACAGCCTAAATTCGTCAACGAGCCAACGGTATTCCAGAACATATTGTGTTTAATCGAAAGAGTCTTCTCTGTGGCTTCCACAAATATAAGCGCCCTTCTGAACAAGTCGCGATTCGGATACGAAGCTATTTTGCTTCTTTAATCATGTTTAAAATCAAAAGAAACAGCCAATTCGGTACAAGTCGCATAATGATTTCAGCTTTAGCAATGGACGGGCAAGCTCGTCGATATTTAAGCAAGCCAATTATGGAGCGTCGCTCTCTTGCATCGGCGAACCCCATTATTTCCTTTAGGTGCGGTGAATCAGGAAATCTTTCGGCAAATTGCTTAGCTGTATCAACCCTGTTTTTAACTCTTGTTAAATACCAATCATCTTTTGAAGCAACACCCGCAAGGAATCCAGTTTCATTCCCGCCATGTCGACGATACTTAACCAAGGGAGTCGTTGTAAAACTGCACTTCCCCAGTTCGCTGCAGCCCAATGTCAACCACAAATCATGTGCAGTGGATTCCGGAAAGGGAATCATCGACTTAGCAGCACTCGCATCTAGCATGAGAGCCATACCAATGCCGTAGCATACACTTGCAGCCTGAATAGTAATATCCTCTCCGGAGCACCAATTTACTTCAGGCGAATTTGGATGAGCTTTTCTGTAGCTCTCTACCAGCATGTTTCCGTTTTCGTCGATTACCGATCTATCGCAAACATCAAGAATTGAGCCTTCTTCTAGCATATGGTTGAGCGAAACTTGAACTCTGTTAGGCTCCCAAATATCATCTTGATCGCAAAATACTACGTAATCCCCTTCCGCCAAAGAGAGTAGTGCCTCGAACGATTTGACATAACCGAGATTTTTATCGCCATGATAATAACGATACGCGTTTTTCTTTATATGCTCTTGGATAAACCCCTCTAAAGAGGCCGATTCGGGGCAGTCATTTCTGACCAAAAGCGTAACCGGAAACGTTTGTTCATCAATCGAATCAAGTTGAGCGGCGAAAAACTTAAGATCAGGTTTATATGCTGAAAGAAGTACGCATACGCCTGTACCATTTCCCTTTTCTATTTCCAAAAATCCTCCCAAAGTCATGTTTTCAAGATTAGCAAAGCAATCATTAGAGATTTAAGGTGTTGTTTATTACGCTCAAAAAAGACAGGAGAAGGCTCGGCCTTTAGATAATACATGGCGGCAAATTGAATGGTGCTCCCGTAATTTTTAACACCAACACCGACATCTCGCCCCCCTAGAGGGAGCGAGATGGTTGGCTTTTCAAAATAATCTGAAAAGGAAGCTCGTAGAGAATTAAAATCCCGCGCACCGGAAGTGCATACAGTTTATGACTGCCTTCTCATGAAACCGCTTGCCAAATCAAAGCACCTCAATTGGAAAAGAGTCCCTTAAGAATCAGTGTCTTTCTCCCACCTTTAAAGACACTTGTCCAATATCAATAGGTAACAACCTTTGTTCCATAAGGAATGTTATCGTAAATCCATTTTGCGTTCTGGATCTCAAGGCGTACACATCCTGCAGAGGATGGAACGCCCATCGTGGGATCCATCACCTGGTTACTGTTGACGTAGTAGGGCGAAGAATGGAATAGATAATCACCGTAGAACTGTGTGTAGTAATAGCAAGTATATCCATGCCCAAAGGAGTATCCCTTTCCGTAGACTTGGTACTCCCCTATCACAGTTGGCGTACTGGCTTTTCCCGTCGAACATACATATCGACGGTTTAAGGACCAATTATTCCATGACCCAGTGTAGATGCTCGTGATACAACGCGACGTATCGACAAGTATCAGCCAATTTGTATTGCTTGAATAACTTTGAGCTTTAGCGTCCATATAGTCTGACACCCACGCGCCGTTAGCCATGAAGTAATTCCAGGATCCGTCCACAACGCGCCAGCCAGTAGCCATAGCCCCACTAGCATCAAGCCAATACCAGGTGCCGCCCAAATTGAGCCATCCTGTCTGCATATAACCAGACGAATTCAAGTAATACCAATATCCGTTAACGGCAACCCAACCGGTTTTCATAACGTAAGTGGATGGATCTAAATAGAACCAGGAGCCATCCTTGCTCAGCCAGCCAGATCGTGCATAGCCAGCGGTCTCATCAAAGAAGTACCATTTTCCGTTAACGTTCTGCCAGCCGACGCTCAAGGAGCCATTAGTCGGATCAGCATAGAAAATGCAGCCACCAAGCGTCACGAAACCGCGCGCTTCGACCAATTCGCCATCGCCGTTTGAAGTAAATAACTTCCCATTGCGCAATGTTCCGCACAACGAGCAGTCAGAACCAGCAAAAGCCTTAGACGGACCATCCTGAACCGAGTCCTGGACATCTACCCATTCACGACAAGCAACAGCGCCTGAGCCTTTTGCATAATAGCTTTTCCCATTTACAGAAAAATGCCCGAGCAGCATTTTGCCGTCGACGGCAGGATCAAGATAATAGTATTGGCTACCGTCCTTCAGCCAACCCGTCTTTACAATACCCGATGCATTAGATGGCTCAGCGTAATACCAGTCTCCATCGCTCATAAACCAGCCGAGTGACAGCGCTCCCGTTGAAGAAAAATGATACCGATTCGATCCGATGGAAAAAAAGCCGGTAACCATTCTATTGTCATTTGCGATATCGAGCCAATACCAAGCGCCGTTCACCGAACGCCAGCCCGACGCAAGTGCGCCGGAACCGTCTGCGTAATACCAGTCCGTACCATCAAACGCCCAACCAACAGCCATTGCACCGGAATCCGATAAATAATAACGTGATGAGCCAACGGAAACGATTCCCCTAGACATAGCACCATCATTGGCGGGATCAAGCCAATACCAGTTATTGCCAGTTTGAAGCCAACCGGTTAAGACTTCACCATTGCTACCCCAATACCATAAACCGTTATCAAGACACCATCCATTAATCAGTCCATAGGTTCCAAGAAGATAAGGATGCCCATCGATAACACGTCGCCCAGTAACCATGGAACAGCCGTCAAGGGAGTCAAACCAGTACCATTGGCCTCCGATAAGCTGCCAACCATTTGCCAAAGCGCCTGATGGACTCGCGTAATACCACTTATTGTCAGTAAAAATCCAGCCGCAACTCATCGCGCCGTCACGAGCGGGGTCCAAATAAAACAACGAGCCGTCAACATTCTGCATTCCGGTCAAACGGCAGTCGTCAAGATAGTAATACCAGGACAAACCGTCCCATTGCCATCCAGATAGTTTTTCCGTCGTCGACGAGTCTTGGCTTTCGACAACCTGTGGATTCGAATCTTCCGCTGTTTTGCCAGCATAATCGTTGGAATCTTGAGCGAGACCGCCGCCGACAAAAGCACCCGACCCTTCCGTCGAGTCGCGCTCTACGATATCGTTATTCGCCCCCTCTTCCACGGCATAAGCAGTGCAAGAAAACGCGGGGGCGAAAACCGAGAGCGAGGCGGATAGTAGCACCAAGCCGATTGCTCGCCAGCAAATTCGATGATCAATCCGAGCATTCATTTCAGGCCCCCAACCGGTACCGACTGTCTTACAAGGAATCAATTAGATAAACGGACGGGCTGCGCCGATCACATTTCCCCTAGCGCTGACGGGATGAATACCGACACCCTGATGAGGCCAGGAGTCAATCATCATACCGCCGCCAAGTGCGATTGCGATATGCCCGCGATAATAAATCACATCGCCACGCTGAATCGAGCTGGTGCTCACGGGCATAAAGATGTTGCTTCGATACCAATTCATCGAATTGTAGGTTTGGCTTGGATCCCAGCGATGGTTATAAGGGTTGTAAACACCCATATCCATGCCAGTAGCATAAAGACATTGCAAGACAAAACCAGAGCAATCAACAGCCCCGCCGGGAGCGGTAGACCAAGGCTCAATATATTGCGTACCGATATATTCGTAAGCACGCTGAATAAAGGCATTCACGCAATCTTCCCGCGTCGCTTCGACAGAAATGCGAGAAGGAGTCACATAGGTAAAGTAGCCAGTGCAGTAGCTAGGCAACTGAACAGTCCAAGAGCTGACCTGGGGATACTGCGGAGGATTTTGCCAGCCAACCTTGTCGCACTGGCCATCGCTCCAGAAAATTCGACGCACGCCATCGATGGTTCTTGCGCCTGTTGCCATAGCACCGCTGCCGTCTAGCCAATACCACTTACCCGAATCTTTAAGCCAGCCAACATGCATGCTGCCGTTGGAGTCAAGGTAATACCATGTTCCATTGAGGCATTTCCAACCAGTTGCCATTTTTCCGTCGTCGTTTAGGTAATACCATGCACCGTCAGTAAAAACCCATCCAGTTTTCATCGCACCAGAATCGGCATCAAGCCAATACCAATCGCCATCAATCTGCAGCCATCCACGATGAATGACGCCCGTTCCGGGCTCAGCATAAAACCTTTGATTTGCAACATTAACCCAACCGGACGCAACCTGCCAGCCATCAGCTCCAGCTGTTTTTAGGATAGTACCGTTTTCGCGGATCACATCTTTGCAAAGATATCCATTGCCATCGGCGTATCTTTCTACGCCGTCTTTAACGGTAATCCAGCTTGACACCACAAGTCTACCGCTCAGGTTTGCGAAACAATCGTTGCCGCCCACCTCAAATAAGCCCGTTTTCATGAGATGGCTAGCAGGGTCCAGGTAATACCAACTCAAGCCCTCTTTATACCAGCCAGAAATAAGCGCGCCAGATTCAGAGGCAAAATACCAGCCGTCCTCGGACTGAGCCCAACCAATAGCCATAGCCCCATTCGAATTCAAATAATATGCTGCATTGCCAAGGTCTAAATACCCAACAGACATTTTGCCGTCGGAAGCCGGATCGAGATAATACCAGGTTCCGTTAACGAGTTGCCAGCCAGTGACCGCAATACCATTAGAGCAGTAATACCAATCTACTCCATCTTTGAACCATCCATTTACGAGGCCATAGTCGCCAAAAATGTAGGTACTTCCATCGATCTCGTGACGACCTTTGAACATAGCCAGCGTCTGAGAGTCAAAATAATAGCGAGTCCCACCTATCGTCTGCCATGACGAAGCAAGTGCGCCCGATGGATATGCCCAGTACCAATTCCCGTCCTGGAGAATCCAGCCGGTTTTCATAGCGCCAGAAGCATCTAAATAGTATTTCCCGCTCCCGAGGTTGACAAAACCAACCTGCATAACATGCGAAACAGGATCCAAGTAATACCATGTGCTGTTTTGGTAAAACCAACCAGCAGCTAAATCGCCTCCAGCATTGGCGTAAAACCAATTTCCACCCGAGTTACGCAGCCAGCAGTTCTGACATAGCGAGCCATACGGCGTTGTGGCATTACCGTCGTTCGCATAAAACGAAGAAATCGATCCGCCAGCATCGGTCACATTAAAATAGCCAGTCTGCATTGCACCATCATTGGCAGGGTCAAGCCAATACCAATAGCCTCCGCTTTGCAGCCAGCCGGTTTGGTGTTTACCGTTTTTTCCGTAATACCAAACTCCAGACGACTCGTCACGTTGCCACCCATCATTTATGACGGAAGGGCTATCCAGTGGCAGATTATCGGAAATCCCGGAGGGTAAATCCACTTTTGACTCAATACTCTGAGCTTCGCCGGAGTCCTGCGCAAACGCCACATTGACAGTCACAGACAAGCAGCAAGCAACGATTAATGACGCAGTGGCGCAAACAAGTGCAGCCTTCTTTTCGAATCGATACATAATCAACCCTCCCAGATATCTCAGTTGTTTATTTTAATCCACATTACGTGATTGATTTTCACTACTTTCTGTTCAGTCTATGTAGGTAACCTTATTTGATTGAACATTGCGTTCAATCAATCTATTCTTATACCAAGTAATGAACACTTTAATCGGAGGCCTACAGTGGAACTGAGCAAGCGCAACTTTACGGTTCTATACGAATATTTAAAGCACCCTTATGCCAGCCAGCGAGAAGTTGCCGAGCACACTGGGCTTTCACTTGGCTCTGTAAACGCAGCGAATAAGGAGCTCACTAGTGAGGGTCTTCTCGAATCTGACAGTTTGACCGACAGCGGGTATGAAGCACTTCACCCTTATAAAGTTGAAAATGCAGTGATATTGGCTGCTGGGCTTTCGAGCCGCTTTGCTCCTATTTCGTATGAAAAGCCCAAAGGCCTTTTAAAAGTACGTGGTGAGATTCTCGTTGAGCGTCAGATTAGGCAGCTGCAAGACGCGGGTATCAGCAATATCACCGTCGTTGTCGGCTATAAAAAAGAGTATTTCTTCTATCTTGAAAGCAAGTTCGGCGTTTCGATTGTCGTTAACAACGAATACGCATCCAAGAATAACCACGCATCGCTTATGTGCGTAAAAGAGCGTCTTGGCAACACCTACATTTGCTCAAGCGATGATTACCTTCTCAACAATCCGTTTGAGGCATACGTTTGGAAAGCATTTTATTCTGCTCAATACGCTGAAGGCGCCACCAAAGAATGGTGCATTCAAACGGGTGCAATGGATAGAATCACCAATGTTACAATCGGTGGTTCTAACGCATGGTATATGCTCGGCCATGTTTACTTCGACCGAGCTTTCTCACTTGCATTTAAACAAATACTTGAAGCGGAATATAACAAGCCGGAAACGGCGGACAAGCTCTGGGAAGATCTGTATATCGAGCACATCAAGGAACTCGATATGGTAATCAAGAAGTATCCTGAGGGTGAAATCAACGAATTTGACTCTCTTGATGAGCTTCGTGTTTTCGACCCGCACTTTATCGAAAATGTTGACTCAGACATTTTCGATAACATCGAACAGGTGCTCGGCTGCTCCAAATCAGAGATTCACGACGTCTACCCTCTTAAGCAAGGCCTCACGAATCTATCGTGTCACTTTAGAACTAACAAGGGAGAGTACGTCTACCGTCATCCGGGAGTCGGGACCGAGCTGCTTATTAATAGAAATGGCGAAGTTGCCGCACTTAAAAAGGCCAAAGAACTTGGGCTTGACGACACGTTCATCTATGAAGACCCCAAACGTGGTTGGAAAATTTCAAAGTTTGTTCCCAACGCAAAGCAGCCTGATCCGCATGACGCCGCCCAAATGAACCGCATGATGCAGATGTGTCGTTCACTTCACGAGAGCGGCGCTAATGTCGAAACTGAGTTCGACTTTTATCTTGAGGCAAAGCGTTATGAATCGCTTCTCCTAGAGAAAGGACCCATCGACATTCCGGGGTTTAAAGAAATGGCGACCGAAATCGATGAGCTGGAGCGATTTGTTCAGGCCGACAACGCGCCAAAATGCCTTTGCCACAATGACTTCTTTTATCTCAATTTCCTTATCGATGAAAACGATAAGTACTATCTCATTGACTGGGAATATGCCGGCATGAGCGACTACGCGAATGATTTTGGAACGTGTAGTGTCTGCTGCGAGCTTTCCGAAGATGAAGTCGACCGCGCACTTGACGCTTATTTTGGTCGCAAAGCAACGAATGGCGAAGTTGCGCATAACTATGCGCACATTGCCCTCGCAGGGTGGTGCTGGTATCTCTGGGCTCTTCTTAAAGAAGCCGAGGGTGATTTTGTGGGCGAATGGCTCTATATCTACTTCAACTACGGTGCCAAATACCTCAAAAAGGCGCTGGAAATCTATCGGAAAGGTGAGTAACGATGCAATTCGGCTTTTTTAGCGGCCTCCTCTGGGGCCTCGATACGGTAATTCTTGGAATCGGCTTGGCACTCGCGCCCTACGTCGGAACGGCGGAGGCGCTCGCTTGCGCCTCTATCGCAGGTTCTTTTCTACATGATGCCTTCTGTGCAATCTGGCTCTTTGGCTATATGGGCGTTCGAGGCAGACTAAAGGATACGCTCGCCGCTCTAAAGACTCGTTCAGGAAAGGTAGTCATCGCCGGAGCGCTGCTCGGAGGACCCATCGGAATGACAGGCTACGTATTGGCGATCAACAATATCGGGGCCGCCTACACGGCAATTATCTCCGCCTTTTACCCCGCAGTCGGAGCATTCCTGTCATTCCTGCTGCTGAAGGAAAAAATGAGCAAGGGCCAAATATTATCCCTTCTTGTCGCCCTTTGTGGCGTGATGACGATGGGCTATCTATCGGCCGGATCGAGCGAAATTGCAAATGCCCCCCTCGGATTGCTCGGAGCCGTACTCGCCGTTATTGGATGGGGATCTGAGGCTGTGCTGTGCGCATGGGGAATGAAGGATGACGCCGTTGACGATGAAACCGCTTTGCAGATTCGCGAAACTGCAAGCGCGCTTGTTTATGGGGTACTTGTTCTCCCCCTCTTCGGCGCATGGCACTTTACGATAGGAGCCATCCCGAGCATGCCGACGCTGATCATTGCACTGGCCGGACTCGCAGGAACGGCTTCTTATCTGTTCTATTACAAGGGCATTGCCGCTATTGGAGCGGCACGCGCAATGGCTCTGAACATCTCCTATTCGGCATGGTCGGTAGTCTTTGGCCTCATTTTGCTTGGCACAATTCCCGACATGGCGTCTGTAATTTGCTGCATTGTAATTGTTTGCGGAACCGTATTGGCAGCCAGTAATTGGGATGAGCTGTTTGGTCGCAAGCGAACTGCATAAGACTTGATAGCAGAAATTAAGCGAAGGGGAGGACTCATTGAGTCCTCCCCTTTTTAGCATCAAAGTTACTCAATTACCACGGCCTGACTATCCATCTGTTGCCATGTACCGAAGAATATCTGAGCATTTCGCGTAACGTTGCCGTTTATCGAATCCGAAAGATAGACGATACCCTGCTCATCATCATAGCCCTTAAGGACTACGGCATGATTACCGCCCCACAGGCCATAGGAATGCCCGTTGTACCAACGCGTAGCATAACGCCCTCCTGGCCAGCTTCCCCACTCGGTGTTCCACATCTCAACTGGCTGTCCACAGGTCAGCCTATTCTTAATGGAAGAAATTGACGAGAAAGAGACGTCTTTTGCCTGCTTGCCACTTCCAGCAGCGCGCAGAAAGTTATTACCGGCAATAGTAATCGAGGAGCAACACATCCCATGAGACCCCCGCTGCTACGCCTTGGGTTGCCATCAAAGGCGGTAACAAAGTTGCCACCGCTTCCCTTGGGCAAATAGTAATCCGCAATAATCGTCTTTCCCAAACGGAAACCATAGTAGTTAAGCAAGTTTGTAAGGGCAACCGACTCACAGCCAGTAGGGAGTTCCGGGTACTGCGAATAGCAAGGGACATCAACCCAAGCGCCAACCATTGCGCCGGATGAATTGAACTTATAGTCAGTAGAGCCGATCCAATACCAGCCGTTACTCAACATTACTCCCCCACGTGCAGCATCAAGGTAATACCATGTGCCCCCAAGGGAAAGCCATCCCGTTTTCATTGCGCCAGAAGCGGAATCTAGCCAGAACCAATTACCGCCATCGTTAAACCAGCCGGTCGTCATTCGACCATCCGAGTTAAAGTAATACCAAGACCCAGCTATTTGCTGCCACCCAGTCAGAATTACCCCATTAGCAGAACAATAATATCGAGAACCCTGACTCTCAATCCAGCCCGTTTTAACATTCCCGTCATCGTCAATCAGCTGGATTCCCAAATCGGTCATGATGCCTTTAAGGTCAATTGCACCGCTGGATGAAGAATGATACATCCAAGACCCATCACCGTTTGACCAGCAATTAGTCATCATCTTGCCAGATCTATTAAATATGTATTCACATGATCCGATAGTTTGAACGCCCGTCGCCATGGCGTGCGTCGAGGGGTCGAGCCAGTACCACGTACCGTTTAGGTTGAGCCAGCCGGAGGCCAGCGCGCCTGAGCCCGTCGCGTAGTACCAGGCACCGCCGTCGAGCACCCATCCGGTCGCCATCGCGCCGGAGGCGTTGAACCAGTACGCTGAGCCGTTGCATGCGTGAAGGCCCGTCGCCATGGCGCCGCCCGCCTCGGGATCGAGCCAGTACCAGGAACCGCCGGTGTAAAGCCAGCCGGTCGAGGCGATGCCGTTCGCAAACCAGTACCAGGAGCCGTCGACGAGGCCCCAGCCGTTAAGGGGACCGCAGCTGCCGAAGTAGCGGCGGACGCCCTGCACATCAGTCTGGTAGCCCGTCAGCATGGCCCCCGTACGGGCATCGAAGCAGTAGGGCACGCCGCCGACGGATACGGGGCCGCGCGCCAGCGCGCCGGATCCCGTCGCGTAGTACCAGGTCCCGCCGTCGAGGACCCACCCGGTCGCCATGGCGCCGGACGAATTAAACCAGTACAGGGAGCCGTTGCACTCGTGTAGGCCCGTCACCATGGCACCGCCCGCGTCGGGGTCGAGCCAGTACCAGGCGCCGCTTAGGTTGAGCCAACCGGAGGCGAGGGCGCCGGAGCCGGTCGCGTAGTACCAGGTGTCCCCGTCGAGCACCCAGCCGGTCGCCATCGCACCGGAGGAGCAGAACCAGTAGGCAGAGCCGTCGCATGCGTGGAGGCCCGTCACCATAGCGCCGCCCGCCTCGGGATCGAGCCAGTACCAGGAACCTCCGGTGTGAAGCCAGCCGGAACGCAATACAACAGGATTGGTCGAATCCGCGTAAAACCACTTACCGTCAACCGAATTCCAGCCCTGCTTCCATTTAATGGATCCTTGAGCAGCGACACCATCGATCGAATCGGATGAAATGGCGGCCGAAGAGAAGGCTTGCTGTTCGGAAATAGAAGGCTCGGAAGAGCCTACAGAAACCTCATTCTCGGCATCAGCCACACTTGGACCAACGAGCAATATCGCAGATAGAACAAATAGAGTTAATATTGTCGTCTTATTTCTTACCATGCGCGGCCCCCAGAAAGTACCAATCGTACATAGACATAGTTTACAAATGGATTGGCTCGCGCAATATGTCATTAGAAAAAAGCAATTAAAGAAGGGCTGTTAGCCGAGCCAAACGCCGCTACTGGAAAAAGAATACTGTGACCCGTCGATTTGTTGAGTGCCAGTGACCATCGCGTGTGTCGATGGATCCAGCCAGTACCACGCACCGCCAATGTAGGCCCATCCTGAGGCGAAGGCGCCGGAGCCAGTCGCGTAGTACCAGATGCCGCCGTCGAAGATCCAGCCTGTCGCCATGGCGCCTGAGCCGTTGAACCAGTACGCGGAGCCGTTGCACCCGTGCAGGCCCGTGGCCATAGCGTGCGTCGAGGGGTCGAGCCAGTACCAGACGCCGCCTAGGTTAAGCCAACCGGAGGCGAGGGCGCCGGAGCCCGTGGCATAGTACCAGGTGCCCCCGTCGAGGACCCAGCCGGTAGCCATCGCGCCGGAGGAGCTGAACCAATACGCGGAGCCGCTGCATACGTGGAGGCCCGTCACCATGGCGCCGCCCGCCTCGGGATCGAGCCAGTACCAGGAGCCTCCGGCGTTAAGCCAGCCGGTCGAGGCGATGCCGTTCGCAAACCAGTACCAGGAGCCGTCGACGAGGCCCCAGCCGTTAAGGGGACCGCAGCTGCCGAAGTAGCGGCGGACGCCCTGCACATCAGTCTGGTAGCCCGTCAGCATGGCCCCCGTACGGGCATCGAAGCAGTAGGGCACGCCGCCGACGGATACGGGGCCGCGCGCCAGCGCGCCGGATCCCGTCGCGTAGTACCAGGTCCCGCCGTCGAGGACCCACCCGGTCGCCATGGCGCCGGACGAATTAAACCAGTACAGGGAGCCGTTGCACTCGTGTAGGCCCGTCACCATGGCGCCGCCCGCGTCGGGGTCGAGCCAGTACCAGGCGCCACCCTGATGCAACCATCCGATGTACGCTTTTCCGCTAGAGGTTGCGTAATACCAAGTGCCCTCTTTTAACTGCCAGTGGTAAAGAGAAACATCAATATACGCGTAATTCATATCAACGTTTCCACTAATACCAGAAACTTTTCCACTACTCGTATACTGCCAAAAGCTGTAATTGCCGGTATAGTGGCATTTTGAGTTATATTGAGCGATCCAATGATCCCAAGAGCCGCTCTTAAACACAGAGTCGGTCAGGATATTGTTAAACCAATACAGATTTGCATAAATGCCTGGATTATATCCTGCAGCAGAAATCCTATTACAAAAGATCCGTGCTCTCGATGCAATTCCGGATTGTCGGCCATCTGCAATAATCGACTTATCCTCAAGATCGTAATACACCGGCAATCTTGGATTATGTCCAGAAAGGCAGTCAATCACCATTGATGCCTCGTCAGCTGCTTGCTGATCATCCCGAGCGTACGAATAAATATAGATACCGTAAGGAATTCCAAGACGCTCGCACTCAGAAATATTTCGGCTGAACTGATAATCAACACGACCGCCCCAAGATGGAGCGCCAAACCCAATACGCAGAATAGCGAAATCGATACCAGAAGCCTTCACAGCATCCCAGTCAATACGCCCTTGGTGCTCGCTGACGTCAATGCCCTGCGCCGTAACCCCATCGGGAAGGGTGTCCATGGACAATAAGGCTATTTCATCTTCTTCTGAAGAATCTTCCTCTGCGACTAATTGCCCATCCTCATAACGCCAAGAATTCTCAACCAGAGCCTGTGCAGCCTCCGCATTCGCAGGGAATACAAACACAGATATGGACGCAAGGGCCATCAGCACCAACGATGCCGACAACAACTCAAGATGTTTGTTCATGTAAACCTCGTCATTCGCTCTTGATTGCGTCTAGCTTACAGCATGGCTATGAAAGATTTCCGAACATCCAACGGGACAAGACGCAATCTAGAACGAAAATAAAATGCACGCGATACTGCACTGTAAACAACTGCTTAACAGCAGGGTTGAAACCTAGGGCTCAATATCCCAACTCTACCTCCCCAAAGAATAACGGCATCGAATTAGCTCTGATACCAAATATCGAAAAAGAAGGGGCCTCAGAGAGACCCCTTACTACCCAGCATTCTAACGAATCAATATTACTTTCGATGGGCCCAACGCGGTCAAACCGGAAATGCGATTTCCATAGCCATCGCTATGCCAGAACAAATTTTCGCTCGGCGAATTACCCCAGAAAAAGCCAATGTGGCTATCATCCGCATATGGATTGTAAGGATTGAAGAATACAATGTCCCCCTTACGAGCCAAACCACTACGTAACAGCTCATCAATAGAGCTGAAATAAGTCACATTCGCACACGTATCGATAGCGTAGCCGTACCAACGATACGCGTTTACGCAGCCGCCCCTTCCGGGACCCCCACTCCAAGGGGAATGGCTCTGCTCGGCGGCAATGGGAGCTAAATTACCGCCCGCTTTCATATATGCATGCGATACAAATCCACCGCAGTTCATACCCGTATAACCATCCCAACGGGGATCCCCCTTTGGATACATGCATGTTTCCTGGCTAACGCGTGTATCGTACCGTGTTCCACAGTAATAGCCGTCGTTTTCGTGACTCATAAGCCAATTGACCAGGCTAGACCTATTGACCCCCAAAACAGAACCAGACGTATTCAACCATGCACCGCTTGCATTGAAGTAGTAGTCAACGCCATCGATTTTCAGCCACCCATTAGCAAACATGGCACCCGAAGGCTGGAGCCAGTACCACGTACCGCCCTCATTAAGCCATCCAGTTTTCATCTTGAATGTGGAAGGGTCCATCCAATACCACGCACCGTTGACATATTGCCAACCAGACTTAAGGACACCATTGGAAGATGCGTAGTACCAGTTATTGCCGTTTTCGTCAGAAGCGTCATTCGACATAATCCAACCAGATGCCACATTAACGACACCGTTTGCGTCCGCATAGAAAACTGCGTCTCCAATATGAATTGTACCTGGCAATGAAGACAAGTCGGCACGATCGGCGATTACGGGAGATCCATCAGATGAAGTAGGCAACGGGTCGCTCAGTGCTCCAGACGAATTCGCCCATGACACACCGTCACTCAAGTTGATCCAGCGCGAAGATGCCATCGCACCGGAATCATTAGAATAATAGCGTGTGTCGCCTACCGTATATTCACCAGTACGCATTGCGCCGGATGCATCATCAAGGTAATACCAGGCGCTTCCGGACTTTATCCATCGCCCACGTTGAATAGCTCCGTTTGATGCGGCGTAATACCAAGCACCATCAGCAAGTGCCCATCCTGTTGCCATGGCACCTGAACTAGTAAGGAAGTAGGAGGATGCATCCACTTGCACAAAGCCCGTAAGCATAATATGGCTTCCTGGATCCAGGTAATACCAAGAATTCCCTAGAAGTAACCAGCCTCCATGTAGCAAGCCGTTGGAGTCAGCGTAATACCAGTTGTTGTCAGCAAATGCCCACCGAGAGGAGAGCATGGCCCCCGATCCGTTAAAAATATAAGGGGTTCCATTGCATGCATTCAGCCCGGTGGCCATAGAACCGTCCGCAGGATCAAGCCAGTACCAACGGCCCCCATCCGAGAGCCAACCCTTTACCAGGGCGCCAGAGCCGGAGAAATAATGCCAGACGGAAGCATCAAGATGCCATCCGATAAGCATTGCGCCAGAAGAGGAGAATCCATACGTGGCTCCCCCGATCTGCAGCATTGCATCGTGGACCATCTTGCACTCATCATCCAGCCAATACCAGTTGCTGCCGTCTAAAAGCCAGCCTTTTACCATGGCGCCAGAACCGGAGAAATAACGCCAAGCAGAAGTGGAGCCCGTAGTATCTAGGTACCAGCCGACACGCATTGCGCCCGAAGGGGAGAATCCATAAGTCGCACCCCCGACCTGGACCAATCCATCCTGAGCCATTCGACCTTCGTCGTCGAACCAGTACCAGCTACCGCTTATATATTTCCAAGAAGAAGCCGCAATTGTTCCATCAGACAAGCCCCAGCGCCAAAAACCAGCCCCTTCTTCGGGTGATATCCATCCCTGATGCCAAGTAACTTGGTCCGAAGCCTCAGAAGAAGCCCCTTTATCTACCTGAGCGTCCGCCTCAACTATTGAAGTCGACTCGTCCTGAACACCAGCATTTGAGACACTTGAGTCGACATGGGTCCCAACCAGGGCGGATGATGAGTCGTCAACAGAGCTACTAGCATCAAAGCCAAACGACGGCAAGGGCGAACCCAACAGGAACCCCAAAGAAGCAAGGCCCAAAACGGCCAGTACCCCAAATGAGCATTTCTTCATAACAGCACGGAATCCAATCACACAGCGGCCCCGTCGCCTTAGGGCAACGGGGCCTCAATCAAACTAGTTCAGCAATGTACTAACCAATTTGCTGGCAGTTCTTGCACTCGCGAGAAGCACCGCGCTTTTGAGCCTCCTGAATAGACATCTGAGAAAAGCCCTTTGCGTCCTTGCCTACAGTGCGGCACTTATGCGTATGGTAGACCTCGCTACCGTTCTTATACCAAACTAGACCGTAGCCCGGAATCCACTTGCCGTCCTCGCCGACATAGTAGGAGCCAACCCGGGTGTTCGTAGCCATAGCACCGGAGGACTGGAGATAGTAGTCGCCAACCCAGGCATCGTGGGCCATAGCGCCAGAACCGCTAAAGTAGTACCAGGCGCCGCCGATCTGACGCCAGCCGGTGGCCATCGCGCCGGAATGGTCAAACCAGTACCAAACTCCACCAAGGTTGACCCAAGAGTTAGAGGCCATAGCGCCCGAACTTCCGAGCCAATACCACGTGCCGCCATTGCCGAGCCAACCGGTTGCCATGGCGCCCGAACCACTCGCATAATACCAAGAGCCTCCTGCCAAGAACCAGCCAGTCGACATTGCGCCGGAGTCGCCGAACCAATACCAGGAGCCACCCAAGCAGCGCCAGCCGTTAGCGGCCATGGCACCCGAGCCGTCGAGGTAGTACCACGTACCGCCGACGTTGAGCCACCCGGTGACCATCGCGCCAGAGACGTTAGCGTAATACTACGTCCCCGAATCGTCGATCCATCCGGTCAACATAACACCGTACTCGTTGAAATAGTACCAAGTTCCGCCGATATTTTGCCAACCGGTCAACAACTCGCCGTTGGAAGTCGCATAGAGCCACTTTCCATAGATGGAGTCATAGATCCAGCCGCCATGCTGCATGCGGCCATCGGCGTTGGCGCCAGGGGTGTTCAGGAAGTAGTTCTTGCCGTCAATTTGAACTCGGCCGTATGCCATATCATGGCTTTCGGGGTAGAAGTAGTACTTGTCCCCACCGATAGACTGCCAGCCCGAAACTGCGGTCCCGTCAGCGCCAAAATAGTACCAAACAGCTTCGTAATCGTTATGCCACTGGTTCGTGACCATGGCGCCAGTATCGGGATCGAAATAGCGAAGGTTGCCGTCCTCGCACCGAACGAGTCCGGTCTGCATCGAGCCATCGTTGTCGAAATAATACGTTCCAGCAGGACGAGAAACAGAGAAACCTGTCAAATTGCGAGACTCGCTATGATCAATATATTGAAGACCAACGAGAGAATCAATATCAGCAAATGAGGGCGCCGGGGCAACCGTCATGCAGGCGGCGGCAAATACAGCAACTCCCAGCGCTGTTAGTCCGCGCCATCTTTCTCGAAGGTTATTCATACGACATCCTTTCTCCGAGATTTAAGGCTCTCTTAAGTTATTCTCAGACTATCAATTTAGTTTTTCAACAGGAAATCGATAAAAGGTATCTTTGTGACTGCAATTTGATGAGAGCCGCCACGTCCTTGCCGTCCCGTGCATTGTCGACAGCAACGTCTTATGGCACAAACCGGATATCCTTTTCGGCGCAAATCGTTTGAGCAGGCGGCACGCGGAAGGAGTGTGTAGAGCGGTTTTCTGCTGGCTGTCAGCCACGGCATCCTTTCGGAAACCTAATTGCCGCCGGAATTAAAGTCCCCGGCGCGGGCTCGATATCCTCTCGGATATCTAATCGTCTTGGACTTTTACCTGCCCAAGCACAGTACAACTTTTACGTGCCGCCACACGGAGCAACGCTCAAAAAGTATTATCTAGAACGCAGACTTTTAAAGCAACTCAAGTACAAGACAATCGATCTAAACACTTCCGATAAAACACGCCATGGGCATTAATCACATACACAACAGGCCAATAATGCCCGTCTCGTATGCTGCGATATAATCAATTTCACCGAACACCAAACCAGCGACCCGAAGGGACCAACGTGTTAACAATTCACTATGGTGATATGGAAAACGTTATTTACAATACGTCGGTTTACTTCGATAACGTATATTCGCCCCAGTGGTTTCAAGACGCCTTTGCTCAAAGGATCATTAAATCAATCGATAAGGGCACCGTGGTAGGCCCCAATGCAATCGACACTAAAATCCTCGGCATCATCCCTCCTGAGAAGCTCTCGAGCGGCACCAAAACACTGCTGCTTATGTACTTCATGCCGCAAAACGTATATAACGCCTCAAACTGTGGTGACAATTGCGCTTATTGGATTCTGCGAATCGCCGCGCAAAAGGACTTAACAATCAATCTCTACCATATATTGGATTTTGGAAACGGTAAATTTACGGTGACCGTTGCCAACACGGGCGACGTGGTCCACACGATGTTTGACCTTGTTCCCATAGCTGGAAAATGCCTAAGGGAGAACTCCTGATGCGCGGATCATACAAGGTAGTTATTCAGAACAACCGCGTTCAGTTTAAACTGACCATCAATAGAAACTTGACCATCATTCAAGGCAACAGTGCCACGGGCAAAACGACGTTGCTCGATATGGTGGCTGCTCACGAAGAATTAGGGCCACAAAGCGGCGTAACAGTAAGTTGCAAAGTTCCCTGTAAAACAATAGCTGGAAAAAATTGGCGCAGAGACCTCCAAGAGATTTCCAGCAGCATTGTTTTTATTGATGAGGGTAATACTTTTGTTCGATCAAGAGAATTTGCCCATGAAGCAAAACGTAGCTCAAACTACTACGTAATCGTCGCCAGAGAGTCACTGCGCCAACTGCCTTATAGCGTTGATGAAGTCTACGGTCTTAAGAACACCAACCGAACCACAACGAAGTATCCCGTTTACTCTCGTGTCTACACTTCTACATATCGTATTTACGGTGATACTGAATTTAAAGGCGAGAGGCCCGAGCTTGTCATCGTCGAGGACACAAATTCGGGCTACGAATTCTTCAGTTTGCTATGCAAAAAGAGCAGTATTAGGTGCATCAGCGCGGGTGGAAAATCAAATATCTGCAATTGCATTACGGACGCACCAGAAAACGATATCCTCGTGATTGCCGACGGCGCCGCCTTTGGACCAGAAATTGCAGAAGCAACTGCACTACAGCGCCGAAAGAACATCAAGCTATTCCTGCCGGAATCGTTCGAATGGCTCGTGTTGAAGTCGGGATTATTCAACAGCAAACACATTAAGGAGATGCTACTTAATCCCGCTGAACATATCGAAAGCTTAGAGTTTTTTAGCTGGGAGAAATTCTTTACTGCGGAACTCGTCGAATGCTCACGAGGCACACGTTTTCGATATGACAAGAGCCGCTTGAACGAGGAGTATTTGAACCCCACCGCCCTTGCGGCTCTTGAGGATACTTTGCCGAATCTTGGCATCACTTCGCGCTAAAGCGAGAAGTACTCGTTCTCGGCAGATAGGTTTGGCCCGAGCCAGGGGTCGCCGTTGAAGAAGAACTCCGGCCAGCGCTGCATGAACAGGGCCTGTTCGCGCTTCCAGCGGCGCAGCTTTTCCTCGTTGGCCTCTTCCCTGCCGCGCGAGGTGAACTCGTAGTGGTACAGCTCGGCATAGGGCGTAAAGATGGTACGGTAGCCCGCCTCCCATACGCGCAGGCAAAAGTCCGCGTCGTTAAAGCCGACGGCGAATTCCTCGTTGTAGCCTCCGACCTGCTCAAATACATCGCGACGGACCATCTGGCAGGCGCCCGTTACGGCGCTGAAGTTGCCGGGGCGCACGGCGCGGGCAAGATAGTGTTAGCGTCGGAATTATTTAGCCAAATATAGTCGGCCGAGATTGACCAATCCCGGCCGACCCATTTTAGCCAACACGCCCGCATCTATGACTTTTCTATCGCATTCCTACATCCCCTCGGGCTGGATCCCCCTCACCTTCACCGCCTGGGGGACGGCCTCCACCGAGTAGGTGTCGAGCCCCCTGCCGCGGTAGCTCGGGCCCCGCATCACGAACACCGACGCCTTGTCGAACAGCCTGTCGAGGGCGCAGAGAAGCGTGTCGTCGCCCGTGAAGAACTCATCCCACCCGCTCGGGGCGATGTTGCTCGTAAGGATCATCGCGTTCGGCCCCTCCTTCTCGTAGCGCCTGTCGACGACATCGAAGAACAGGTCGGTGCACGGCCTGTCGTAGACGCATCTCCCCACCTCGTCAACGATGAGGCACGACGGCTTGACGAGCGAGGAGACGACCCGCGAGGTGTTTCCCCGCTGGACGGCCTTCTGGAACCTGTCCCTGAGCTCGGTCGCCTTTATGTAGTAGGTTTTGAGCCCCCGCATGCAGCACTCGCGCCCGTAGGCCTGCGCGAGGTGCGTCTTCCCTATGCCGCCGGGCCCGACGAAGGCGACGTTGCGGTGCGCGTAGAGGTCGGCCAGCGACGGGAGCTTGCCCAGCGCGGCCGCGTCCCGGCCCTGGATCCTGGAGAAGTCGAAACCCTCGAAGGTCTTGGGCTCGCGCCTGGGCAGCCTGCTCAACCTCAGCAGCGTCTCGATGGAGGCGAGCCTCCTCTTCTCCGCAAGGTAGGAGAAGGTGGCTGCCACAGCGGCCATCTCCCCGTCGCCGAGGTCGAGGTCCGAGGCGAGGGTCGCGAGCTCCTCCGCCCCGACGGCGATCCCGAGCCTCGACGCGGCGTCGCTCGCGAGCTCGTAGGGACTCGCCCCCGCGCCCGCCATCATTCTGCCCTCCCGAAGTCGAACCTCTCGAAACCGGGTTTCGTCCTGGGCGGGGCGATCTGCTCGACCACGGTCCCGACCGGCTGGGTCGGCAGCTCCTCGGGCTGCGCCGGCGATGTCTCCCGCTGCCCCTCGCACCAGCTGTCGGCGCCGGTGCCGACAGCGTGGGCGACGAGCTCGCGGGAGAGGTCGTCGCTGTATATGTGCACCACGCGCCCCTCCCGGTTCACCCTGCACTCGCGGCGGACGTACCAGTAGGGCACGCCGTAGCGGTGCCCCTCGAAGCTCACGAAGCCGTCGAAGGAGATCTTCCGGCGCGGGCACAGGTACCGTTCGACCTCGGCCGTAACCTCGAGCGGCCTGGTGCTCGCCGAGCATGCCGCCTCGTGCTCGCGCATCGGGACGCATGCCGCCGGGCGCCGCCAGCGGCCTCCCTGCTCGGCGCACCAGAGGGCGGCCTCCCGGTTGAGGGCGTCAAGGTCGGTGAAGGACCTTCCCGCGAGGAAGTTCCCCTTCACGAAGCGGACGAGTCTCTCCACCTTGCCCTTCGTATAGGGGTGGCGCGGCCTGCACAGCCTGGTGCGGAAGCCGACGACGCCCATGAACTCGGCGTAGTCGGCCTGCCAGACGGGCCGGCCGTCGGCATCGCGGCGGACGACCACGCTCTTCATGTTGTCGGTGAGCACGGTCGCGGGCACGCCCAGCGCCGAGAACGCGTGCAGCATCCCGATGAGGAGGTTCTCCTGGCGCGCGTTCGGGAAGAACTCGACGTGGGCGCTCCCGCAATGGTGGCAGACCATGGCGAAGCAGGCGATCCGCGCCCGCTCCCCGCCGGGGCGCTCGACCGCGACGAAGCCCCAGTCCATCTGGTAGGCCTCTCCGGGCGCCGTCCTGAAGCGCTGCCCGCGGCAGCCCTGCGGGGCCGCCTGTCGCCTCTTCGCGGGCACGAGGTCCCGATGCGCGGCGATGTAGGTCTTCACCGTGGTGAGGCCGCAGGCGTAGCCCTGGCCGAGCAGCCGCTCGAATATCACCTGCGAGTTGGTGACGCCCTTCCGCAGGAGGTCGTCCACCAGGCCGGTGTGGCCGGCGAGCACGCCCGACGCGGTCCTCCTCCCGCTGTTCCCGTGGGGCAGGGCCCTGAACCCGTGGGCCCTGACCGTCCTCGCGCGGGAGCGGGTGAGCCCCGTCCTCCTGCAGAACTCAGCGAGGTTGCATGTCTGCGGGTCGAACCCGTCGCCCTCCTCCGCGGCCATCTCCCGGAGCGCCGCGTCTATAATTTCCTGTAGGTCATCGTGTCTCTCGTTCACCTCAATAGTCCTCCTAACGCCGGCGTGTTGGCACCACCAGCGTAGTGGCGGCGGGGAGCCACGGTGGCCATTATTCGGTGACCGGGATTGGTCAAAATCGTTTGACTATTAGCGGCTAAAATCGCCCGGCGCTAACAATAGCCCTCGCGCTTTGCAAAAGGCATCTTTGTGGCCGCAAATTAAAAAACGCAATACCATGCCCATATCGATACGTCATATGCGGACAGCGCATTCTATTGATGTGGAAACCGGTTCGATTCCTTGATTTAAACCGAAGCCTCTACAGCAATTAATAGCGCCTCCAACAACACCAGCACCAGAAACATGCCAACCGAGCCATCATCGAGGGTCTCAGAAAACTTCGCAACGGTTACCACGTCAGCCTTCGGCTCGATCGGCTTCTTAACAGCAGCCTCGATGATAGTCGTCTTAGTTGCAACAACCGTGGGCGATACTATGTCTATAACAGGCCCTGCGTGCCCACGACTCGCTTTACTAGATGGTTATCGACCAACCCGCAACAACCAGAGAACACTAGTTCAGAATCCCAATCGTTCCACCACCAGCGTAGAGGGATCGTCGGCAAATCACGCATGCGGTAGAAAATGGCAAGAGCCTAAATTTAGTTCGAAGCTTTATTTAACAAATCGAAAGGGCCGATAAAACGCATGATGAAACTAACCAAGAGCCTCCTGAGACCCTCCAGCATCAAGCAAATCGCAAACACAGCCGTTGGAACCAGAAGCACCTGCAATAATCCCAGTCCAACGCCGACACGCGTAAAGGGAAACAGCGAGCTCCAAAGCCAACTTCGGATAGGCGCATAGTCAGAAATAAGATAAGTAGCAAAACAAAGCCTCGCTACAGCGTTAATGAAACGGGAGGAAAAATGCGGCATCTTTAAATCGACCAACAAGACCGAAACTGCTATAGCTAACGAAAAAATAGACGCCGGTGAACCGAAAAAACCGCTATACAAATTCGCAAAGGTCGAGCCCAGCAAGCCATCAAAATGGAATTGACCGTAAAACGAGATTGCAACTCCCACAAAGGAAGCAATGCAGCAAGCAACCAGGAGCCGCATATCCACTATTGACAAGTCTACATACCAGCGAATATAGCAAACAACAACGCAAATTATAATAAAATCTACTAGTAGCCCGTCGATGGGAATCCAAAAGAGCGGCACATAACGCAGGAATCCAAAGACAGAGACCAGAAAAACTCCTAGATACAGATGTAGTTTCTGGCCCAACGCATGCAAAGCCGGAAGTATAAAGGGCAGCAAAAATACAAGCCAAGCATAGACGGTTACAAACCACCAACTAGAACCAGTAAGAGTTGGTGCAAAAATATCTATCAAATTGGTTGGACTTACTTGAATATCGCCGCGAAGCATGAAGAAAAAGCCCAGCGCAATACTATAAAAGAGAACCGTGCCTTCGATTGAAGCTATCTGTTTAACAGCCTTGTTTATGGAGTATTCGACTTTCCCCGCAACAAACCAGATTGTTATGGCAACAAAGCAGCCGACCGCAGTTCTTCCAATTGGATAGAAAAAGATATTGTAGAAAAACCTAGTAAACGAATCAGGAAATACGGAAACAGAATCAGCGTTGTGAACAACAAAATGCTGAGCCATTACCGTCCACATAAGGACAATGCGAAGTAATTCGATACGGGAATCTCGCATTTTTACCATAATGCTCCCAAGTAAAAATCAAAACCTAATAATACCTCGACCTAGAACCGTTCGAGAATCTCCTCGGCGTTCTCTCGCAGATAGATATCTAGGTCCGGCACGGCAAACTGCACGTAGCCCCTCTGTGGTGCCTGAATAACCTCTCTTTGTAGCAATTTTGCCCTAATGGAGCTGACCTCATTGGTCTTTTTACCCATGCGCTTAGCAATCTCGGATGATTTGGACTGTTGTTTATCCTCGCACATGGCCAAAAGGTAATTGATATCGTTGAGCCCCAGTCCAGAAATCGCGGGCTCGTGAACAACATCGTGAAAACGTGCCTCTGCCAGCGCAATGCCTTCAGTGACGTCGCGCTCGCTCACAATGGCACTTTTGGCACGATGCAAGTTGGCGCGCTGCCAAATGGAATAACCGACCAGTTGCACCAGATAGGCATAGCCCTTAGTGGCCTTAGCGGCTCTCGACAGGAGATTGTCCTCTATGGTCAAGCCAGTCGCGACAAAGCTATCGCCCATAGAGAGCGCTACCTCCACCTGGTTGATAGGCGCCAGATCTTCGGGGAGGGCACGACGCAAGAACGTAAGCGCCTTGCCGTTAATAAGATCCATAACACCGGCGGGTAACCCGGCAAAGGCAAGTGCGATATCTACTTTTTCCCCTATCAAAAGCTGAACCGTAGACGCAATGGCACGCATATCGTCAATCGGAGCGTCCTGAACTTCATCGATGGCAATAAAAAGACCCTTGGATGACTTCGCTGCCGAACTCAGTAACTTTCTAAGGCTCGGCTCTTTGGGCGCAACGTCAACTTTCGCGGAAACAAAGCCGGCGTTTACGCCGACCGAAGCATTGGCCGCAAGGGAAGAATCAGCAACCTGATCCCACAAGTCCAGCAATAAGTTAGGGCCAGCAGAGACAATAGCGGTCTTCCATCCAAGCTCTCGAGCACGATCCCTAAGATCGCAGAGCAAAACAGTTTTTCCGGAGCCCCTCGGTCCAGCAATGCGCATGAGCCTCGCAGGTGCACCAATTCCCGCATTCAAGCTCTCGGTAAACTCAAGAGCGATATCGTCACGGCCAATTATGCGCGGAGGCTCAGCGCCGGCAGTGGGACGAAACGGATTATGGAATGCTGTGGCGCTCACTTGTTTGCCTTTCTAGGGAATCGATTAACAGCCAATCATCGTTTAAATAATTATCGCAGACTATATCCGATAATATCGAGTTATATAAGCCTGTATAAACTTATCGTGGAAGTATCGAGCTTTCGTAATTTGTCTTAATTAGTAGTCCACCATTGCTTTCTTCCAAGCTCATAGCAAAAGAAAGTTAAGGACTTCCTAAAAACCATTGCCTTAGACCGAGAAATACTCACTCTCATCGGATAAGTTCGGCCCCAACCACGGATCGCCATCGAGGAAGAACTCCGGCCAGCGCTGCATGAACAGCGCCTGTTCGCGTTTCCAGCGACGCAGCTTTTCCTCGTTGGCCTCTTCCCTACCGCGCGAGGTGAACTCGTAGTGATACAGCTCGGCATAGGGCGTAAAGATGGTACGGTAGCCCACCTCCCACACGCGCAGACAAAAGTCCGCATCGTTGAAGCCGACGGCGAATTCCTCGTTGTAGCCTCCGACCTGCTCAAACACGTCGCGACGGACCATCTGGCAGGCTCCCGTTACGGCGCTAAAGTTGCCCGGGCGCACAGCGCGGGCAAGATAGCCCTCGCGTTTTGCCGAAAAATCCTGGTTTGCATGGGCAAGTGCGCCACGCACGCCAACCAAAATGCCGGCATGCTGCACCAGATGATCGGCAAAATAGAGCTTGGCACCCACCACGCCCGCATCGGGACGCTGCAGATAGCCCATCATCTCTTCGATAAAGTCCGGGCTTATAACCTCGGTATCGTTGTTCAACAGCAGCAGATAGTCGCCCTTAGCATGTTTAACGCCAAAGTTGATGATCTGTGAGTAATTGAACTCGCCCGGCCACCACTCAACGCGCGCTGCACCCTTGCCACCAGACGCAGCGGCTACGCGCTCAGGCAGGGTTTCGTAATACGCAAACGTCTCCGGGGCTTCGCTGTTATTCTCCACCAAGACGATCTCGTAGTTGGCATACGTGGCCTTCTGGGCAATCGACATCACACAGGCGTCGAGCGTCTCGACGTGGTCCTTGGTGGGAATCACAATGCTCACCAGCGGCGCAGGCTCCGGCAGCGCATAGCGCATGCGGTAGACAAACGGCGTCTCGGACTCCTCGACCGTTCCATGAACACCCAGTGAGTCAAAGTGGCGCTGCAGAGCCAGGCGTCCGGCCTCGATAGCATATGGCTTGCTATCGGCAGAACCGTCGGCGGTTGAGCCGGGGTGAACGCGCCAGTGATACAGCACGTGCGCAACATGCTCAAAGCGCGCACCCGCCGCAAGGCAGCGGAGCGTCAGGTCGTAATCCTGGGCACCCGCAACGTCTTCTTGCGACATGTCAATGCGATCGATGAGCGCCTTCTCCACCATCAGGAAATGCGTCACGCAGTTATGGCTATAGAGCAGGTCGACGTTGAGCCGCGTCTTAAAGACCGGCTGGCCCCACTCCCCCGTTTTCTGGAACATGTCCTCGTCGCAGAACAGGACCTGGGGACGCTCGTCCTCGGCAGCCTTGTTCAGCGCGGCAACATAGTGGAATAACGCGTCCGGTTCCAGGATGTCATCGTGGTCCAAGAACGCGATGTAGTCGCCATTCGCCTGCTGAATACCAGCGTTGGTGTTGAGCACAATGCCGCCGTTGCCGGGCAGCTCAATGCGACGGATGCGCTCGTCATTGGCATCCGCCGCAAAGTCGGCCACCGCATCCCATTCAGGCGAGGCATCCATCAGCAGCAATTCCCAGTTGTCATAGCTCTGGGCTAGCACCGAATCCAGCAGCTCGCGCAGGTAGACCCGATCAGTCTTGTAGCACGGCACCACAATGCTCACGAGCGGCCTATAGGCAAAGGCCGCCGAAGCGACACGCTGGCACGCCAAATCGCCCGGCTTTGCGCGATGCTGCTCAAACCAACGTCGATAAGCTGCGTCGTCTGCACGCGCGTCCTTCATGCGGCTCCAACTGTCGTCGACCATGCCGTTGTACAGGCGACCGTCCATAGCGCAAAACCCGCTCTGGATTAGGCCCGTGGGGTCAGCCGCAATCGCGACAAAATCTCGTATATCCTGAGGCATCTCAACGCTCAGATACGTTTTATTGACGCGGCATCCGTTCTGCTGCGGCACGTCAACCTGCGATTCAAAAACATGCACGGTAACATCGATGGCGTTCATATGCGTATCGAAGATCTGGAACTCAGGGGTGCACTGGGGGTCTCCCGCCCAGGTAACCTCATAGCGCCACACCGCGCCGGCGTCTGCCGGCAAATAGCGAATGGCATCGATCTCGTAGCGACCGCAGCATTCGCCACGCTGCGCATCGCGGATAAGCGCGCACAGCGCAGGCTTTGCTTTGTAGTTAACCTTGGATTCCAGCTTGGCCACGCGGCTATCGAGGCGAATGGAGCCCAACCTTTGGTCACCGGATGCAAATGTGACGTCAATCGTAGAGCCGTCCAAAAAGGGAAGCACCAAGACGGCGAGCTCGCGCTCGTAATCGGAAACGGAAGGGCAAAGCGCCAGCACACGGCCATGATCGACCGGGAGCACCGGCGACGGCACACAAGAACCGCTCGTCGTCGCATGGGCAAACGCTTGAGAACCCTCCCGCTCAATAAGCGCGGCGACATCCTGACCGGCAAAACGAAGCAGCACAAACAGACGGCCCTGACTGCGGCAAAGTGCCAAACGCTTGATACTCATCTACACTTCTCGCTTTCCCAGGGCGTTCGCTGCCATGCGCTTGCAGGCACCCAGGCGCCCAAACCTCAAGACGTCGTAATCGAACATGAGCTTTTTGCATGCACGGGCATTGGGGGCCTTGCTGGCAAGCGCCGCGCGCACCATAGCGGCAACAGACGGGGCACATTGTGCGAGCGCAGCATCGCTGCCCACAGCAAAACCGGCAAGCGCCGTGGCAACGGCAGCAAACACCTTGCCGCAGTCCGAACCCAGCAATCTGAGCGCATCGTACAGCACCAGATCGCATAGGAAGTACGCCAGGTCCTCGGCATGCTGGACATCGAGACCGTCGCGCTGCCAGTCAGCCAGCACAGAGGAGTAAATCTTCACATGCTCCAGCAGACGCGTCTCGTCGTCATAGCGCATGGTATCCATGAGCGAACCCTTGCGCGCCACGCGGTAGTCATACAGCTTGCTCGAGATAAGCGCGGTCTTGCGCGAACGACCGTACACGGCAAAATCGAAGACCTGGTCCTCGCCATACTTAACGGTTTCGTCGAACACGATCCCGTTGCCCAGCAAAAACTCACGCTTGCAGGCAGTGCGCCATGCAAAGGGGCGAGAAGCTTCCTTAAACAGCAGGTCGGAGCTATAGCCTTCAAACGACATATCGCGCGGGCTCAGCACATAGTTAAGCCACGGATACCCCGCCTCCAGCGGATACGGATTCGCGCCAAAGGTCAAAACGTCGCAGTCCTCGCGCTCAAAGGTATCGACGATCACGCGGCATGCATCGGGCGTAAAGCGGTCGTCGGAATCCAAAAACGCGACGATAGACGCCGTGGACGCAGCGATGCCTGCATTACGTGCACTCGACAGGCCGCCGTTCTCCTTATCAACCAGCCTAAAGCGCGCGTCCTTTTCGCAATAGGCAGCCGCAATATCGCGTGAACCGTCCGGCGAACCATCGTTGACCAGCACGCCTTCCCAATCGGGCATGTCCTGCGCAAGCAGGGAGTCCAGGCACCAGGCCAGGCATTCCTCTACCTTATAGATGGGAACGACAACAGAAATCTTGGGGGTAGCCATAGTCACTCGCTCCTACTGTGCGGCCGGAACGTCATCGGGATGCGGGTTGTCGCCGTAGGTGCGCTGATACGTCAGCACGCGCCAGACCAGTGGCAAGCCGCCGATCTTAAAGTAATGCTTAAACGTATTGAGCTTGCCCGGCTTCTTAAAGCCAAAGCGCGAATCGATATAGGCGCGGGGCGACTTGACCATCAGGCGCAAGTCGGTCTCGCCACGCGGATCGAACAGCGACAGGTCAAAGCGACCGGCATCCCAGTCGGCCTTGAGCTCGGGAGAGGCCTTCTCCCAAAACTGCTCACGCAGCTCATCGACCAGACGCTCATCATTCCAACGGTACGTATCGACCTTCATGCGCATTAAAATACCCTGAAGCTGAGCCTTAAGCTCGGGACGCTCGTCCAAAAAACGCTGCATCTCGGCATATTCGTCGCAAACGCAAAACACCTTGTTGGGCGAATTAACGGAGCTCTTCTCGTTATCTTGGCGATAGCACAAAATGGGGTCCGCAATAAACGCGGCACGCTCGGCGCAAGCCCAAACCTTAAAGTTAAAGCCTGCGTCCTGATACGAGGCACCCGGCGTGGGAAGGAACCGAATCTGATTGTCGTTGAGGAACTCGCGCCGATAGATAGCCGACCAAATGGAAGGTTTGCGGTAGAAGATGCCTGGGCGATCGACGGGGCGATACGCGGCGCCCGTCATATGCTCGTCGATGATCCCAAACAGCTCACGGCGCTCGCTGGGCGTGGACCAATACAGGTAAAAGTCGCCCTTTACCACATCGGCATGCTCGGTATCGGCCTTGGCGACCAGCTTTTGAAGTGAATCCTCAAACATAAAGTCATCGGACTCAAGAATACCCACGTACTCACCGCGCGCCATCTCCAGGCCGCGGTTCATCGAGTCGCCGTAGCCGCTGTTGGCCTTGTCGATCATCTTGACGCGGGAGTCGCGCTCCATGTACTCGCGGATGATATCCGGCGAGCTATCGGTGGAGCCGTCGTTGATACAGATGATCTCGATGTCCCTGAGCGTCTGCGCCACGGCGGAATCGAGGCAATCGCGCAGGTAGCGCTCGACATTGCAAATGGGGACAAGCAGCGAAACTTTAGGGGTATCAGAGTTCTGCAAGAGAACCTCCTGTTGAATAGCGTGTAACAGGGTTATTTTAGCAGCCGAGTTGCGGCGGGCTGCAGCGCTTGGAATTAGAGAAAGCGCTCCAGACAGGCTTTGAGACCGCGAGTCGAAAGATAGAACAGCGTGGCGTCTGCCATCGAAACGCTCGAGGTCGCCGCAACGAGCTTGTGGGCAACACGGCGAACGGCGCCCTTAGCAGGCATATCCGCCCACTCCGTTCCCAAAAACGTCGTGAGGTCCATGTTGACGCGAGCCGCCACGCGATGGAAGTCGTCGGCATCTAAGCGCGCTAGGTCAAACACAATTAGGTCTAAAAACCAAGTTATCAGCTCGCCGGGGCACAGGTCCAAAAGACCGTAGGCCGCCCAGTCCTCCAAGACCTCCTCGAGCATCCCCATGTGGGCGTCAAGCTTTTTGGCGCGAGCATCGGCACTGTTGAACTCGTGCGTCGCCGATTCACTCTCCATCACGTAGTGGTAGAACTTGTCCGGCATGACGACGGTCTTGCGGGCAAGCGCATAAGCCGCAAATTGGAAGACGACGTCCTCGCCCAAAGCCAAACCGGGGGCGAAGCGAATGCCTTCGCGATTGAGCAGCTCGCGCGAAAAAGCCGCACGGCAGGCATAGGGCTGCGCATTCGAATGAAACAGCAGTTGGGGATCACGGGCGCCAAAGGTACCGGCTTTGGGGCTCATGAGCTGCTGGACGCGTTTGGGGGCAGCATCGGCTGGTTCACAGACGCCGCCAAAAACGGCGGCCTCGGCATCTGCAGGCTCCATGGCATGCAGCACGCGCTCGACCGTCTGGACATCGATGTAATCGTCGGCGTCCACAAAAAAGACGGTCTCGCCCTCGGCGGCATCGATACCGGCATTTCGAGCACACGAGACGCCCGCGTTTTCCTGGTCAATCACCAGTACGCGATCGTCGGCCTGCGCGACCTGGTGCAACACGTTCAACGAATCATCAGTCGAACCGTCGTTGACGCAGACAACCTGAATCGAGCGCTCGGACTGAGCCAACAGCGAGTCGAGGCATCGCTGAATGGAGCGCGCGGAGTTATAAACGGGGACGACAATGGTAGCTTTAGGACACGAGGCCTCTCCCATGCCGACCTACCCCCTCAGCGATTCGATGAGGAAAGCGGCGACCACGCCCGGGCCTCCAACCGAGGCGTAATACTTAGCACGCCCCAAAGCACCATCCGTCGCAAAACTCGGATGCTCGTCAACCCAGCCCTCAGGATCTTTGAGGATGGCAGCGAGATTCGCGCGCTTCCACGGCTTGAGGTCGTCAAGCGAAAACTCCCCCGCGTCCAAGGCCGCCTGAAATTCCTTGGCCATCTGCACCAGGAACTCCTTATAGAACTTAGGCGCCAGGCGCACGTAGTTCCACATATACGAATCGTACTTAATGAGCTGATTGAACTTGAGCATGCGCGCGACGTCATCACTTGCGTGGTCGCGGGCATAATCCTCTCGAATCCAACGCTCAATCTCGGCATACTCGGTATTGACGCAAAAGACCTTAGCCGAAGAATTGACCGAGGAATTCTCGTTGTCCTGGCGATACGACAAAACGGCATCATGCAGGTAAACAGCCTTATCGGCGCACGCGATCACCTTAAAGGCGAATGACGTGTCCTGAAAGGATGCCCCCGGAGTCGGAAGGAACGTAATGCCGTTGCGCTCAAGAAAATCGCAACGGTACACAGCCGACCAAATCGATGGCTTTTGCTTAAAGAACTGCGTCGTATCGCTCGGGTGCACCGGCTTGCCGCAATCCTGAGGCCTAAACATCTCGTGCAGCGAACGGCGCTCCTCGGGCTTAGACCAGTAGAAATCAAAGTTCGCTTTCGCAAAGTCGGCATTATTGGTATCGGCGGCCGAGACAAGCTTTTGGAGTGCGTCGGGCGCCATAAAGTCATCGGACTCCAAGATGCCAACGTACTTGCCACGCGCCATCTCCAGGCCGCGGTTCATCGAGTCGCCGTAGCCGCTGTTGGCCTTGTCGATCATCTTGACGCGCCCATCACGCTCCATATACTCGCGGATAATCGCCGGCGAGTTGTCGGTCGATCCGTCGTTAATGCAGATGATCTCAATATCCTTGAGCGTCTGCGCCAGGGCGGAATCGAGACACTCGCGCAGGTAGCGCTGAACATTGTAAATGGGGATAAGCAGCGACAGAACAGGGCTGCCAGAGGCGTTAGTAGACAAATGTGCTCCTTAGGAAATACCTGTCGTTTCATGGTATCAAAGGGTCAGCGCGCCAGCGGGCGTTTATATAATCTATGGAGCCCGCAGAGGCAAACCGGTACGAAAGGACGTCATGCAGCCCAAAGCCGCACGCAATATATCCATCGAAGCGCTGCGCTTGATCGCGGTCGCCGGCATCGCGGTATTCCACACGTTTCAGTGGACTTTCCAAGCGACCTGCGTCGGCGTCGTGGAATATGTGCCGCTTGCGATGTTCCCCTATTCCGGCGTGCTCGGTTTTATTAACCTGCTGGGCTGCTGGGCCAACGAGGTCTTCTTTATGATCTCGGGCTATTTTCTCATCGCCTCAGCCGCGCGTGCTTGGGACGGTGGGACAACGTGGAAGTCGCAAATGCAACGGACGGCGCAGCGCCTTGGCAAGGTCGTTATGCCCACTGCGTTTTATTGCCTCGTGGCACTCGCGTGGTCCACGGTCGTCTCCCCCATTCCCGATGTTACCCTCAGCACGCACTACTGGTACACGCTAGGCCTTGAGTTTATCTGGGTCTATGCCGCCACGGTCTTCATGGCGCCATGGTTTGGACTGGCTAAGAGTCGACTCTCCCAGAAGAGCTACACGGCGACGGTCATCGCCGTTGGCATCCTCGCATTTGCTGTTAACGGGTATTTGGCCGCCATGAGTGCGACAAGCGCCGGCGAGTTTTCTTGGCTCCAGAAGCTCATGAGCGCCGTCACGTACGTTATCGCGTTTTTGATCGGCGGTCTGCTCCGCGACGTTACCGATGTCATGGATTCGGACAGGGCGGGCGCCTTGGGCATGCGATCGCTCGAAACGGTTTTGGTACTCGCCACCATCCTGGAAGGAGCACTCTCCTTCACCGGCAACCTCACGGCGATGGCAGTCCTTACCTACAAATCAACCTCGTTGATCTCGTTTGCCCTCGCTGCCGCCTCCTTGCTCTTTGCGGCAACCCGACGCAGCGTCTCAGGCAATCCGTGGACTGCAGGTGTCATCGTCACCTTATCGACCGCCACGCTCGGTTTCTATGTGATGCAGTCGCTCACCAGTAGCCTGTGGCGTCCCGTCTTCAATACGTTGCTCGCAAACATACTGGTCAGCCAAAACAGCCCGGCAGTTATATGTATCGTCACGGGTGTCGTCATTAGCATAGTCTTTGCCTTAGCGCTCCTCATCATCGATGCAGTTAGAAGCCTTATCGCTCGCAAGCTCAAGCGGCAATAGACACGCTGCCGTCAAACGCCAAAGCCGCTAAACCCGTGGCAGGTTCCTGCGTTTTATTCAAAGCTTGCCGTCAAGGTGCGGTGAGCCTTTACAATAGGACAGTCCCAAGGACGTATTCGATAGCTTCCGTGTGGCGCATGCGCGCCGCGCGTGAAAGGATATATTGCCCCATGCCTTCAACCCTTCCCGCACCCATCGATAAGCTCGCCCTCGTCGTCGTTACGTACAAGCGCCAGGAACTCCTGGCCAACTTGTTCGACTCCATGACCGAGCTCACGGCAACGCCCTGGCGCATCGTGATTGTCGATAACGAGAATTCGCGCGAGACCGAGGCCATGTGCACCGCATTCAACGAGCGCCTGGCCAGCCTGTGGGGCATCGACACCGAGCAGCCCGACGCGCAGGGCGGCACCGACCGTGTCATCTACGCCCCGCAGCTCGAAAACGGCGGCGGTGCGGGCGGCTTCTCCGCCGGCACCAAATGCGCCTACGACCTGGGCGCCCAGTGGTTCTGGGTGATGGACGACGACGTGCTCGTCATCCCCGAAGGCATCGAGCGTCTTGCCAAGTGGACCGACCGCTACGATGTTATCCAGGGTTCGCGCCTGGACTTTGACGGCGGCGCCTTCTTTTGGCAGTACCAACTCATCCTTTCGCTCGGCATCCCCAACCCTGTCGCCAAGTGGGATCTGGGTCCCGAGGGCTACCGCACCATGAACCAACTGTGCTTTGAGGGCGGCATGTTCTCGCGCCGCGTGGTCGACAAGATTGGCCTGCCCGACGCGCGCTTCTTTATCTACGGCGACGATGCCTGCTACGGCTACGTGGCCAGTCAACACTTCCCCGCCGCCGTGGTCGCCGACGTGGTGCTCAAGCGCGCCCGCGCCGTCTCTAACTGGGATATCGCCGGCAAGCGCCAGCTCAACTCCACGAGCGACACCAACCGCTACTACATCATGCGCAACCGCGGTTATCTGGCACGCTACATGCAGATCTACGGCGACTACCACCCTGTGCTGTTCCGTCTGGGCAATGCCGCGACCTTCTGCAAGGAGTTCATTCGTCTGGCAGCAGTCGACAAATGCTTTAAGACCGGTATTCCAGCGCTGCGCCGTGGCATGAAGGACGCCCGCAAGATCGTCAAGGATCCCAACTGGAAGCCCATGCCTCCCATGAAGGGCGCCGAGCAGTAAAAGGGCTTTCGCCCGCCGCTACAGTCGTTGGCACACCACGGACACACGCTGACCGTCAAAACCAAAGCCCCAACGCATGCGCCCGACGGCGGGACGCGGCACGCGGATATCATCGATGCCGTCGCGTTCTATGTCGAGCAGCGCCTGAACCGCCAACAGTTCCAGGCCCAGGGCATCGACGCCAGGGTCGTACATCATGTTGATCGTTATCAGCGGTCGCTCATCGAGCATGCCGAGCGTGTCGGCCACGTCAAACACCCGACCGGTGGGAATCACCTGGATATCCCAGCGATCCGAGACGCCACTTCGCTTGGAGCTGGGATTGCAATAGCCGGGCAGTCCAAAGCAGAGCCCCTGAAGCGCCAGATGATAGGCTGTCGGCATATCTGATTGGCCCACATCGATGCCCAGATCGCCGATAGCACAGCTCAAAGCTTGTTTTACAGTGTCCTCGTCTCCTCGACACAGCCCGTCATGGAACGAGTCGATAACTCCAACGTCCTCAACGGCGCACTCAAACCATTCCAGAATTACAAGACGGAGCGCCTGACGCACTTCGTCATTAGGCAGACGCAGGGAACGAAGGCACGCGCCGTCCTCCGAATGCCCCGTCATATCCGTCGTAAGGAATCCAGACAGATACAGCGCAGTCCAGATATCTTCGAGCTTGGCGGCATCGGCCTCCTCGGCATGCATATGCACTGGCGCCTCAATAATCCCATGCGGCTCAACCAAATCGAACAATGCGGACAGGCGAATGAGATTCCAGTCGCCAACGCATGCGCTCAGACGGTCGGCGTAACCATACAGATCTGCCCGAACGGGCGCGACGCAACCGCGATGCACGTAGTCCACAACACGCTCCGGGATCGAGCAATAAAAGCCACCAAACAGGTAGCCCTCGAGCCACTCACGCGCGTCATCCAGACAGCCGTTGCGACCGATGCAATCCAACAGCACCTGGACTTCGTCGTCCGAAAAACCGAACCATCGATCACACCAACTCGACAGTGGCGTCGCCGATCGATAGGAAACCCCACGCTGGGACAACGCAAGCTCGGCAGGACCGGGGCGCTCGCCCATCAGACACGTCAATCGCAGCGAGTCGCCGGCGTCGGCAATGGTGTCGAACAACATTCGGCTGAGCGGCTCTAGAGAATCCACGCTACCGTCGTCCTTAGCGTCCAAACGCTTTGGACATACCGCATCGTAGTCGTCTATCAGAAGAACAACCTGCTCATCGAAAGCTGTCTGGAGCAGTTTAATGAGCACGCAAAGCGCCGCATCGGTCTCATTATCGCTGGCCACCCCACGCGCCGCCCTCTCGATAAGACGAACCTCACGTCTTGACAGATCAGGCGCGGCAAGCAGCGGCAGCAATCGGGCGCACTCGTGTGCAACAGCGCTGCGAATAGCCGCCGCAGCATCAGCGTCACACCTCACAGCGGCAGTTGAAAAGTCAAGCGTGATGACCGGATAACACGCGTGCTCATCACGATAGCGACCGCCGCCCGCCTGCCAAATCTGGGTGCCGACGAACGGGCTTCGATCTGGCCGTTGATCAGGTCGTTCCAAATAGCATTTGAGCATCGATAGATTCATGCTCTTGCCAAAACCCTTGGGCCGACAACAAAGCGCAACAGGTGCTTCGCTGTCCAATATATCGGCAATAAACATAGTCTTATCGACGAGTAAACACCGATTGATTGCATCGGAAAAGTCGTGTACATCAACCGGCAGAGCTGCGTTATCTGCATGATTGAGCAACCGTGCGCCAAACGCATGAGCAACACCATAATTCTCCTGTTCAGACACCGTAAACTCTCCTTCTAACGCAGCACGATGCCCATTGTAGCGAGCGGGTAGAGCGCAACAATATCGACATGCAAACGTTTCGGGCAACGGTAGCAACAGACCCCCGAGGGGGCATAACAAATCGTTGCACAACAAAAACGGGGCCCGATGCCGCCGCACCGGACCCCGTCCCAAACTCTTATAGAAAACGATCTGGAAGATTACTCCTCCGAGCCGTCCTCCCCTGAAGCCTTGTTCTGCTGATCGAGCTTATGCTTGCCGCTCACGATAGACGTAGCGCCGAGCGTCGCCAAACTCGCGCTGGCAAGGCTCGCCATCACGATCAAGTCGCCCGTCTTGGGCATGTTGCCGCCCGAGGACTTGGTCGTCGTGGTCGTGGTGGTTGTAGTGGTCACCGTCTTGGAGTCATTTTGCTCTTGGACCTGATTGTCGGTACCGCTCTTACCGCTGTCCTCGCCCTGCTGCTTTCCGTCCTCGGTCTTGCCCTTGCTCTTGCCCTTCTCCTCAGATTCAGACTTCTTACCCTCGTCCTTCTTCTGATCGGACTTGCCGTCCTTCTCCGTTTCGGACTTCTCGGAATCTTTCTCCTTAGATTCATCCTTCGCGACCGTGGTCTGCGTCGCAGTAACCTGAACAGAATTGTTCTTGTCAGGAGACGAGCTGCTTACGCCAGCCATCAGCGAAGAGCCCAGCGTGGAGCCAAGCTGCACGGCGAAAGAGGGCTTCTTGTCCGTCGAAGTTGCGGGCGCGTCCGTCTCCTTATTCGAGTCGTCCTTGGAAACACCGGAATCAGAAGCTGCGCCAGAGTTAGAGTCATTGTTAGAACCAGTATCGGCGGAAGAATCGCTCGAACCGGTGGAAGAGTCAGATGAGCCTGCGCCGGTCGAACCAGAAGCGGCGCCGTCCGTATTGCCGGCAGAGTTTGAAGACGAATCGCCCGCAGCAGAGCCGTCCGAATCGGAGCCGTTCGAGACAGAGCCGTTCGAGGTAGACCCGTCGTTGGTAGTGCCACCAGCAGAACCATTGCCGTCAGCATCGGTCGAGGGCGCATCCATCCTGTCATCGTTGGAATCGTCACTCGAGTTGTCATTCGAATCAGGCGTCGGCGCAGGCGCCGGCGTGGACTCGGGCTCCGCAGGCGTCGAAGGCGTCGAGGCAGCTTCGTCCTCGGCGATATAAACCAAGCAGTCCTTCAGCTCGTTGCGGTAGCGGTTCTTCCAGCCCTCATGATACTGGGGCTGGCTCGAAAACTTGGTCGCGACGTTATTGACCACGCTGTTGGCAAGTGCCGTCACAAACTCGCGGTCGGACATATCATTGGAAAGATTCGCCCAACGGAAGAAATCCCTGCAGCCACCGGTACCGCACATGTTGGTGATGCTCCAGACCATGCCCTTGACGCAATCGGCGCGACCGGAAATATCAATGCCCAGGCCGCTCTTGAGCCAAGCCTCGGTCACCGCATAGTAGGAGTTGTACGCATAGGCGTCCTGAAGCGCCGAGAACTCAGCAGGATCGGTATTGTAGGCGCCCTGGAAAGCCTCCTGCGCAATGCGGCCCAGTTCGGTAAGCTGGCCGTTCTCGTACATGGAATTGCTCGCGTTGGAAATCTCGCTGCCGCGATCGATCGCGTCCTTGAGCATGCTGTATTTTTCGGGGTTGTAGTTGTAGGCCTGCTTCATAAACGGGATGAGCGACCAACGGCGATCGAACTGGTAATAGCCCAGCGCGTTGTAACCGTCACCGTACGAAAAACCCTGGTTATAGTTTCCATGGCTCTCGTACTTGGTAAAGTACTTCATCTCGGGGGTCACGTTGACAAACGAAACGCCCTGGACCGACCTCAGCACGCCCGAGAAGGACTGCTGGGTGTAGAGACCCTTATCGATATCGGTGGCATCCGAGGCAACGCCCGGCGTGGGCTCCTCGGCAACAGCGGCCGTGGGCGCGGAAACGGCGCCAAACGAGAGCGCCAGCGTCAGGCCCGCAACGATAGCGGAATGCTTGGGCTGCATATGATCCTCCCTGCATTGGTGTAGTTAAAGTGCAATTTGCAAAGATAAGAGTAAGTATTGCAGCTCGCCCGTTGTTGCACAACAACCCCTCGGTAAACGGCAACAACCCTCCGCGAAATCTTAAGGAATTAAACGAACTGGTCGTCAGGCGCCAACAGAAGCTCGCCGTAACGCTCCATCAGCCCGTCCCTCAACTGGCAGAAAGCAGGGATATAGATGTTCAAGATACGCTGAATCAAATCTTGAGCAAGCTTGTTGTCGTAGATATGGACGTTCGTATTGCGGTCTCTGAGCATATCTAGCCAGGCTGCCTCATCAATAAAGTCGTAGAATCGGTAGGACTCCTTCAAGATGGCACGAGGAGACCCCGACGCGGCAAGCGTGGCACCCTCATACTCGAGCAGACGCTTAAGGAGCTTCCAGCTCAGTTCAAATTGAAGATTGAACTTATTAATCAATCCACTCTGAACAAAATCATTGTTGAGATCCTGATTGGGCGCATCCTCAAGATTCGCCAAGGCGCTGGCAAAGTTCTCATATTTTTTCATACAGAATCACACCATCCCTGGCAATTTCATCGAGCAATTGCTGCGATAAGGACTCGTCGAGATTGACGACATCTACATCTAAAAGAGTATCAAGACGCTCCTCGATCAAATATGAGAAACGGCCGAAATCCCGACAACCTGCTACGGCGATGTCAATATCGCTCTTAGGCAAGTTGTCGCCTCGAGCGCGAGACCCAAACAGCACAACTTTCTCGGCGTCACATTCCCGAGCAAAATCTTCAATTTGCTTGTACACCTTGTCGAGAGATGCCATTTGCAGCCCTACAGCTTAATGTCGAAGTTGATCTCGGGGACGGCAGCTAGGTCGGCCAACGACACGCCGTCGACGTACTTTTCGATCACATCGTCCAGGCCGCGCCAGAACTTGACGGTGGAGCACAGGTCGCTACGGGTGCAGCTGTTGTCGATGCCGTCGCATGCAACGGGTGCCGTGGTGCCCTCGACGGCGCGCAGGATGTCGCCGGCACGCACCTCGGCCGGGTCCTTGGCCATCATGTAGCCGCCGCCCTTGCCGCGCACGCTCTTGAGCAGGCCCGCCTTCATAAGCGGGCGGACCAGCTGTTCCAAATACTTTTGCGAAATATGCTCGCGGTCGGCCACCTCGCGCAGGGCAATCTTGCCCTCGGCGTCGCCCAGCGCCGCGATATAGATCATCAATCGGAGGGCATAGCGGCCCTTAGAAGAAATGAGCATACCTACCCTCCCATCGCCTGGGACAAAATAACCAGGAGTATTTGTCCCAAATCTTAAGTAAGTGGAACAAACACAACAGGTATTTTTGTCCCACAATTTGAAAAGTCGAGTGGATTAGTCGGGTTTTCCCTTGACTAACGCCGAACCCATAGTAACTTTATTCCGAGAAGATTCCTAGGGTTTAGTACACCTATGAGTACACCATATACAGAGAGGGACAGCATGAGCGCAAATCCGCTGCTTTCCATCGAGGGTCTGACCGCCTCCGTGGACGAGAAGACCATCCTCCACAACGTCAACCTTAACGTCGCCGCCGGCGAGACCCACGTGCTGATGGGCCCCAACGGCGCCGGCAAGTCCACCCTCGGCCACCTGGTCATGGGCGACCCCGTCTACACCGTCAATGACGGCCGCATCGTCTTTGACGGCCAGGACATCACCGAGCTCACCACCGACAAGCGCTCGCGTGCCGGTCTCTTCCTAAGCTTCCAGGCACCGGTCGAGATCCCCGGCGTGCCGCTGTCGAGCTTTTTGCGCGCCAGCATCGCCGGCCGCCCCGGTCTGGAGATGAAGGGCAAGGAGTTCCGTCGCCGCGTGAAGGAGCTCGCAGCCGAGCTCAACATGGACACCGCCTACCTCAACCGCGAGCTGGGCGTGGGCTTCTCGGGCGGCGAGAAGAAGAAGGTCGAGATGCTCCAGCTCCTGCTGCTGCAGCCCAAGCTCGCTATCCTTGACGAGACCGACTCCGGCCTGGACGTCGACGCGCTTTCCACCGTCAGCCACGGCATGGACGCCTACCGCAAGAGCTGCGACGGCTCCATGCTCATCATCACGCACAACACGCGCATCCTGGAGCACCTGGATGTCGACCGCGTCCACGTTATGGTTAAGGGCCACATCGTGCGCGAGGACGACGCCTCGCTCATCCCCTGGATCGACAAGAACGGCTTTGAGACCTTCGAGCGCGAGGCCGCCGAGCAGCGCGCCCAGGCCGAGGCCGCCGCTGCCGAGCAGCAGGCGTAAAGGGGCGACGCAATGACCAAGAACCGCACCGAGGTCGCGGACATCGACCGCAGCCTCTACGACTTCACCTATGGCGAGGAGGGATTCGAGCGCCTCGACGCCGGCATCACGCCCGACATCGTGCGCGAGATCAGCGCCAAGAAGGACGAGCCGCAGTGGATGCTCGACCTGCGCCTGAAGTCCCTCGAGATCTTTAACCGCTTCCCGGATCCGACGTGGGGCCCCTCCATCGAGGGCCTGGACATGGACAACATCGTCACCTACGTCAAGCCCAATACCGACCAAAAGCACGACTGGGAGTCGGTGCCCGACGACATCAAGAACACCTTTGAGCGCCTGGGTATCCCCGAGGCCGAGCGCAGCTACCTGGCGGGCGTCGGCGCGCAGTACGACTCCGAGCTGGTCTACCACAACATGCAGGACACCGCGTCCAAGATGGGCATCGTCTATTCCGGTATCGAGGAGGCCCTGCACGACCCGCAGTGGGAGCCGCTCATCCATGAGAAGTTCATGACGCTCATCCCGCCCACCGACCACAAGTTTGCGGCCCTGCACGGCGCCGTATGGTCGGGCGGCTCGTTTGTCTACGTGCCCAAGGGCACCAAGCTCGATTTTCCGTTGCAGAGCTACTTCCGCCTCAACGCCAAGGGTGCCGGCCAGTTTGAGCACACGCTCATCATCGTCGAGGATGACGCCGACCTGCACTTTATCGAGGGTTGCTCCGCGCCCAAGTACAACGTGGCCAACCTCCACGCCGGCGCCGTCGAGCTCTTTGTGGGCAAACGCGCGCACCTGCGCTACTCGACCATCGAGAACTGGTCCAAGAACATGTACAACCTCAACACCAAGCGTGCGCGCGTGGACGAGGACGGCGACATCGAGTGGATCAGCGGCTCCTTCGGCAGCCACGTGGGCTACCTGTACCCCATGAGCGTGCTCAACGGCCGCCGCGCCCGCTCGAGCTTTACCGGCATCACCTTTGCAGGCGCCGGCCAGAACCTCGACACCGGCTGCAAGGTCGTGCTCAACGCGCCCGAGACCTCGGCGACCGTCGAGACCAAGGGCATCTCCAAGAGCGGCGGCATCCAGACCTTCCGCAGCTCCATCGTGGCCACGCCCAAGGCTGAGGGCTCCAAGGCAACCGTGAGCTGCCAGTCGCTGATGCTCGACGACCAGAGCCGCTCCGACACTATTCCGGCCATGGACATCCGCGCCAAGAACGTCGACATCGGCCACGAGGCTACCATCGGCCGCATCGGCGACGACAAGGTGTTCTACCTGATGAGCCGCGGCATCTCGGAGGAAGAGGCCCGTACCATGATCGTCAACGGCTTTGCCAACCCGGTCTCCAAGGAGCTGCCGCTGGAGTACGCCGTCGAGATGAACAACCTGATCAAGCTCGAGATGGAAGGAGCGATCGGATAATGAAACAGACCACCAACACCGCTGCTACCACGCTCGAGCAGGTCAACGCGATGCCCGCAGCAACCTGGGGCTGGCTGCGCATGAACCAGACCAAGCTCGAGCTCTCGGACGAGCTTGCCGCCGCTCCCGCCGAGGCCGTCGAGGTCGAGGGGCTGGACGAGCAGTTCCGCGGTGCTGCCGACACCTTCGACGCCGCCATGAACGCCATGGCCGAGCGCTTCCCCGAGCGCCGCGCCTCCGCCCCCGGTGATGCCGCCGACCGCGCCCGCATCACGCCCGAGACCGAGCTCGACGTGCCCGCCACCTCCGTCTACCAGGCCGGCGCCATCAAGCTCGAGGAGGAGCTCTCCCCCGCCGAGGCCTTCGAGACCGGCATGGGCGAGGCTGCCTACGCCTACATGGCCGAGCACGCTACCAAGCGCATCGTCATCGATGTGCCCGCATACAAGCATGCCACGGTTACCATTCGCGTGAGCGGCGTCGACGCAGCGGCTGCCATCGCCGCCATCGACGTCGTCGCCCGCCCGCAGGCAACGCTCGACCTGCAGATCGCCCTGGACTCCCCCATTGCCGGCGAGGGTGTCGTGGGCTCCGTGCTGCGTGTGTGTGCCCACGAATACGCCACCGTCAACGTGACCTGCACGCAGACACTCGACGACAGCTGGATCGCACTCGACGACACCGGCCTGTTCCTGGACGAGGGCGCGCGCGTCAACGTGCAGCACACCGTCCTGGGTGCCGGCGCCAGCGCCACCGGCCTTGCCGGCGACCTGCTGGGCGACACCGCCAAGGTCACTATCGACACTGATTACCTGGGCGCTCGCGAGCAGGTGCGCGACTTTAACTACGAACTGCGCCACCGCGGCCGCAAGACCGAGTGCGAGATCGACGCCAACGGCGTGCTGACCGGCACGTCCAAGAAAGTCTACCGCGGCACCATCGACCTTGTGCACGGTTGCAAGGGCGCAACCGGCACCGAGCGCGAGACCGTGCTGCTTGCCAACAAGGGTGTCGACAACAAGACCGTCCCTGTCATCCTCTGCGACGAGGACGACGTCGCCGGCAACCACGGCGCCACGATCGGCCACGTCCGCGACGAGCAGCTGTTCTACCTCGCCTGCCGCGGCCTTGACCAAAACGCCGCCGAGGACCTGTTCATCCGCGCCAAGCTGGAGGACGCCGCGCTCTCTGCCGCCGACGAGCGCACCCGCGCCGCCGTCGTCCGCCTGGGCAACAACCTGATCGATAACTTTGAAGAGGAGCTCGCATGATCGACACCGAGCACGTTAAATGCGATACCTGCACCGCCCCCGAGCCCATGGAGCTCGATGCCAGCGACGAGGCTTCGCGCGGCTGGCCTGCCGTGGACATCGAGACCAACCCGTACAAGGGCCAGTTCCCGCTGTTCCAGCAGCACCCCGAGATCGCCTTCCTCGATAGCGCCGCCACCGCGCAGCGTCCTGCCTGCGTGCTCGACGCCGAGCGCGACTTCTACCAGCGCATGAACGCCAACCCGCTGCGCGGCCTGTACTCGCTGTCCGTCGAGGCCACCGACGCCATCGCGAAGGTCCGCCAACAAATCGCCGACCTCATCGGCGCCGCCCAGGCCAACGAAGTCGTCTTCACCCGCAACACGAGCGAGTCGCTCAACCTGGTCGCCAAGAGTTTTGCGCCCACGGTACTCGAGCCCGGCGACGAGGTCGTCATCACCATCATGGAGCACCACTCCAACCTGATCCCGTGGCAGCAGGTCTGCCGCGAGACCGGCGCCAAGCTCGTCTACCTCTACCCCACCAAGACCGGCCAGCTCACGACCGAGGAAGTTCTTTCCAAAGTGGGCCCCAAGACCAAGATCCTGGCCGTGGGTCAGGTCTCCAACGTACTGGGCGTCGAGAACCCGGTCAAGAACCTCGGCAAGCTCGTGCACAAGTACGGTGGCTACCTGGTCGTCGACGGCGCGCAGTCGCTGCCGCACATGCCGGTTAACGTGGCCGACCTGGGCGCCGACTTCTTCGCCTTTAGCGCGCACAAGGCCATGGGCCCCATGGGCATCGGCGTGCTGTGGGGCAAGATGGACCTGCTCAACGCCATGCCGCCCATGCTCACCGGCGGCGAGATGATCGATTCGGTCACCGAGCAGGACGCCGTCTGGGCGCCCGTCCCCGAGAAGTTCGAGGCCGGCACGCAGGACGCCGCAGGCATCTTCGCTACGGGTGCGGCTCTCGATTACCTGGTCAACACCGTGGGTTATGAGAACATCCAGGCCCGCGAGCAGGCACTCGTCCACTACCTGATGGGCGAGCTCATGCAGCTCGACTTTGTCCAGATCATCGGCTCCATCTATTGGGATAACCACCACGGCGTCGTGAGCTTCAATGTCAAGGGCATCCATCCGCACGACGTCGCGAGCATCATGGACATGGACGGCGTCTGCATCCGCGCCGGTCACCATTGCGCGCAGCCGCTGCTCACCTGGCTGGGCGTCGAGAACCTCGCCTGCTGCCGCGCCAGCGTGGCCTTCTATAACGACAAGGCCGATATCGACAAGTTCATCGCCGGCCTACATCACGTTTGGAGCACGTTCAATGGGTAATCTGTACACCTCCACCACGTTTATGGAGCACAACTCGCACCCCGACTACAAGTACGAGATGGACGCTCCCACGCACGAGCACGACGGCATCAACCCCAGCTGCGGCGACGAGCTCACCTTGCAGCTGCGCGTCGAGAACGGCGTTATCGAGGAGGCCTCCTTTACCGGCCACGGCTGCGCCATCAGCCAGGCCAGCGCCGATATCATGGCCGACCTAATCACCGGCGAGACCGTCGAGGAAGCTCGCCGCCTGGCAGAGCTCTTCCTCGCCATGATCCGCGGCGAGCAGCTCTCCGAGGAGGACCTGGAAGACCTGGACGAAGCCGCCCAGCTCCAGGACATCTCGCACATGCCCGCCCGCGTCAAATGCGCCGAGCTCGCCTGGCGCACCCTCGACGGCATGCTCACGGGACAAAATAATCAGTAGTATTTGTCCCAAATCTTAAGAATTTTGTTGGCCGAATCGCTTGACAAGAGTGGTTCGGCCATTTTCTATTCCGAGCCCTCAGCCTGAGCCTTCACCCGCGCATAAGCGCGCACGATACGAGAGACGGTACTCTTGCTGATTCCCGTATACCGTTCAATCTCGCGCACCGTGTAGCCGCCATCGTGCAGGGCGAAAATGATTCCGTCTCGCCGCGTGGGTGCTACGGTCTTGAGCTCATTGAGCGGAACGCCCAGGCGCTTCGCCATCTTTTCGGCAAAGGCGCGCCGCTCCCACTCCGTCTCTTCCATATCGGGCATCGCAGGCTCGCAGGCATCGGGCGTCGAAAGCGAATAGGCAATAAAGGCCTTGGCAGAACCAAAAAGCTCAAGCACGCAAGACGGGTCGGAAAATCCCCTCGTCATATCGTTGTCATAGGCCCGTAGATACTCGGCAAAGCTGCTCCAGGGATAACGCTCAATGAGACTGATGCCCACCTCCTGCGGATCGACGTGCACGGAGCGAATAGCCTCCATCACCTGCCAGTCGGTATCGAGCGAGCGGCGCTCAAAACGGTCTCGAAACAGATGGCCCGTGCGCCCGGTACGTTTATTGAACCGACGAGCATACGTCAGCAGCAACCGCTGCATGGCTGCGCTCATTTCGTCCTCGTAATCCAAAAGCACCAGATCCACGTGGTCGCCCATGAGACACCATGCCACGATCGTTACCTGGGCATCGTGGCAGCAGTCGCGCATCAGCTCCAAAAACTCCCACCGGTCGTCATCGGTCTCAAAGATGATCCGTTTTCCGATGCCACGGGCCGAAACATGGTAAAAGCCGGTAACCGTTCTCCAAACGCGCTGCATGGCACCCCCTTCAGCGGGATCAACTTGCGCCTTCCAATACACCACGATTGAAGCGTGCTATCAAAACAAACACGTAAAATGGCATCCGCGCACGGCAAATGGCAGCAAACAACCGGCGAACGGCACTGCAGCACAGGTCAGACAATGCAACGTTTCCGCAAGATGACCAAAAGCGACAAAAATGGAACGCGCGCTTCTGATGAATATATCTCATTTAAATCGTTTCAATTGAAAGTTCCGCGCATCTCGCTACGAAAACTGAGCCGTTCGCCGAATATTCCGTGCATTTCGCGGTATTATAGGGGCTGCATGTCATGTCCCTTTCGAAGGGTCGCCCGGCAATCGCCAGCCACGACCCCCAGACGGGACGCCAACACGATAGAGAGGAGAGGCATGCAGTACTCACAGGAAGTGGAGAACATGTGCCCCGTTGCCAAGGGTGCATACCACGGCCCCGCACCCATCCCCGAGGAGGGCAAGTGGGTCCAGGCTAAGGAGATTTCCGACATCTCCGGTCTTACGCACGGTGTGGGTTGGTGCGCACCTCAGCAGGGCGCCTGCAAGCTCACGCTGAACGTCAAGGACGGCATCATCGAGGAGGCCCTCGTTGAGACCATCGGCTGCTCGGGCATGACCCACTCCGCCGCCATGGCTTCCGAGATCCTTCCCGGTAAGACCATCCTCGAGGCCCTCAACACCGACCTTGTCTGCGACGCCATCAACGTTGCTATGCGCGAGATCTTCCTGCAGATCGTTTACGGCCGCAGCCAGACCGCGTTCTCCGAGGGCGGCCTGCCCGTGGGCGCCTCCCTCGACGACCTCGGCAAGGGCCTTCGCTCTCAGGTCGGCACCATGTTCGGCACCAAGGCCAAGGGCGCTCGTTACCTCGAGCTCGCTCAGGGCTACGTCACCCGCATGGCTCTCAACGACAAGAACGAGATCATCGCGTTCGAGTTCCTGAACCTCGGTAAGTTCACCGACGCCGTCAAGGCCGGCAAGACCCCCGAGGAGGCCATCGCTGGCGCTATGGGCCACTATGGTCAGTGGGAGAACGCTGCCAAGTACATCGACCCGCGCACCGACGAGGAGACTCACTCCGTCGCCAGCGTGTTCCCGGTTCACGAGTAGAAAGGGAGGGAAATAACTATGACTGTTACGTTCGAAGGTTACGAACGCCGCGCTGACAAGATCAACAAGTGCCTCGCCGACAACGGCATCGCCTCCCTCGAGGAAGCTCTGCAGATCTGCACCGACAAGGGCTTCAACCCGCGTGAGATCGTCAACAACACCCAGTCCATCGCCTTCCAGAACGCTGAGTGGGCCTACACCCTCGGCTGCGCTCTCGCTGTCAAGCGTGGCGCCAAGTCCGCTTCTGAGGCTGCCGCCATCATCGGCGAGGGCATCCAGGCCTTCACCGTTCCCGGCTCCGTCGCCGAGGACCGCAAGGTCGGTCTGGGCCACGGCAACCTGGGCGCTATGCTGCTCTCCGACGACACCGAGTGCTTCGCCTTCCTGGCTGGCCACGAGTCCTTCGCTGCCGCTGAGGGCGCTATCGGCCTGGCTCTGAACGCCAACAAGGCTCGTAAGAAGCCGCTGCGCGTCATCCTCAACGGTCTGGGCAAGGACGCCGCCCAGATCATCGCCCGCATCAACGGCTTCACCTATGTGAAGACCCAGTTCGACTACTACACGGGCGAGCTCAAGGTCGTCGAGACCATCCCCTACTCCGATGGTCCCCGCGCTGCCGTTAACTGCTACGGCTCCGACGACGTCCGCGAGGGCGTTGCCATCATGTGGCACGAGAACGTCGACATCTCGATCACCGGTAACTCCACCAACCCCACGCGCTTCCAGCACCCCGTCGCTGGCACCTACAAGAAGGAGCGCATCGAGGCTGGCAAGAAGTACTTCTCCGTCGCTTCTGGTGGCGGCACTGGCCGTACCCTGCACCCGGACAACATGGGCGCCGGCCCTGCCTCTTACGGCATGACCGACACCATGGGCCGTATGCACTCCGACGCCCAGTTCGCCGGTTCTTCCTCCGTGCCTGCGCACGTCGACATGATGGGTCTCATCGGCATGGGCAACAACCCCATGGTCGGTGCCACCGTCGCCTGCGCCGTCGCCGTCGAGGAGGCCCTCAAGGCCTAATCGCGCCCGCGCGATGCTCACATACTTGAGCCTTGGAGCCGCTATCCACCCGGATAGCGGCTCTTTTTTATTCCCGAGGGCAGCTAACGCCGATATATCAGTTGCGGTGAAATACGGACTGATTAGCCCCTATACGAGCCAAAACAGTCCGTATTCCACCGCAACTCAATGAGGGATGGAGTGGATCGTCCAAGTGTCCGCGACGTCCACCTGCGATATCGGCCCTTTACCGATTAACGGAATCTTTTCGGTGCCTTTGGCGAGCGCCCGTGCGACAATGCGCCGGACGAGAAAGGAATCCGATGGAATCGACTGATGTACTGGTAATTGGATCTGGCATTGCGGGCCTCTGCGCCGCCATCGAGGCGGCACGCGCGGGCTTAACCGTTACCGTAGCGAGCGCCGGCAAGACCATGAGCGGATCGAGCTTCTTCCCGGGTACCTGGGGCCTCGGCCTCATCGGGCCCGTCGACGAAGATGACGAACAAGACCTCATCTACACCATCCAGGCCGTCGGCGGCGGCGTTGCCGACCCCGAGCTCGTCCAGACGTTCGTCCACGGCATTCCCCAGGCGATTCAATGGCTCGAGCAAGACCTGGGTGTTGAACTCCAGCGTCCACAAAGCGCCGAGAGCGCCCAGCAAAAGCAGTTTATCCCCTGCTTTGACCATAAGACGCGTATGTGGCGCGGCCTCACCCGCAAGTCCCTTGATGACGCGTGTACGGCCCAGATCGAGTCACTCGGCATTCGCCTACTCCCCCGCCATGAGCTTATCGACCTTGTTGAGGGTACAAGCGGCAGAATAACTGGCGCCGTACTCTATGACCGCGCCGAGGAGCGCCTCGAGTCCATTGCGGCCAAGGCGACGATCATTGCCGCTGGCGGCACGGGAGGACTGTTCGAGCGCAGTCTCACTTCGGCAGACGTGCTCAGCTCCTCGCAGGCCATCGCCTTGGCGCACGGCGCCTCCCTTACTAATATAGAGTTCATGCAGATGATGCCCGGCTTCATTGAACCCAAGCGCAACCTGGTCTTCAACGAGAAGACTTGGCGCTACGTCAAGTTCGATCAGCCGGTCGATATTGTTGACGACAAGCTGGGTGATCTGCTTGAGCAGCGCTCCGGATACGGCCCTTTCACTTCGCGCCTGGATTCTCGTGATATCGACCTCGTTGTCGACCAAGCGGGTGCCGATGGTCTGGCACTACACTACGATTTCCCTGACAAGGATGTTCCCGAATTTGTGCAGACCTTTGCCACCTGGCTGCAAGACGAGCACGGCATCGCCCCGACCGACGAGATGCGTGTAGCCATGTACGCCCACGCAGCTAATGGCGGTATCAAGATCGATAAGGCGGCGCACACGGGCGTTGAGGGCCTCTACGCTTGCGGCGAGGCGACAGGCGGCATGCACGGTGCCGACCGTATCGGCGGCCTATCGAGCGCCAACGGCATCGTCTTTGGGCGCATTGCCGGCGCATCGGCGGCGCGGGCGGCGCAGGATGCCCCTCAGACGCTCCTGAAGACGGATGTCGCCCTCCCCCAGTGCGGCCTCGCCAAGGCAGATGCAGAGCGCCTGACACGCAGCCTCAAACGCACGATGAGTACCTACTGCATGATCAACCGTACCGAGAAGGGCCTATCCACAGCGTTGCAAGAGCTTGAAGGTCTGAAGTCCGAGTCTGCAGCCTTGAGCGTGGTTGACGCACAAGATAGCGAAATCGCAGCCCTCGCCCGCCTACAATCGCAGGTGCTGCTGGCAACAGAGATGGTCAAAGCCATGCGCAAACGAACCGAAAGCCTCGGATCGCACTACCGAGCGGACTAAGCTGGACACGAATCTAAAGCAGAACACAACTTCTCGATATCCATAGACCCCGTGAGCCCGAAGCGACACGGGGCTCATTCATGTCCGCACGACAGCGTATCCTTATCTTGAATGCAGAGCGGGAAAAGCCCGCGCAGACAATCGACCAGGATGGAAGAGAAATGGACAGTAGAGATATCGAGAAGTGGCGCGTCGAACTTGATAGCTACGCCCATACGGAAGACGGTGTTGAGTATTGGCTCGCACGAGATTTAATGGAACCCCTCGGATATACCCAATGGCGCAACTTCGAGACAGCGGTGAAAAGAGCCATGGCCTCGTGCGAAACTAATGAAATGCCTGTTGCCGCCCATTTTGCTGAAGCCAGCAAAATGGTAGACGCCGGTGTTGCAACGCGAGCCGTCAAGGACTACAAGTTAACGCGCTACGCATGCTATTTAATCGCCCAAAACGGAGACCCTAACAAACCGGAAATTGCACTCGCCCAGGCATACTTTGCCGTGCAGACACGCCGTCAGGAGCTTATAGAGCAACGCTTCGCCGAGATTCAACGTCTTCAAGCTCGTCACTCGCTATCCGATTCAGAGAAACAGCTCTCGGGTATTGCGTTCAAACGCGGCGTGGATTCCAAAGGATTCGCAATCATCAAGTCAAAGGGCGATGAGGCGTTATTCGGCGGCAAAAGCACAGCGGAAATGAAGCAGCAACTCGGCGTGCCCAAGAGTGCGGCGTTAGCGGACAGGTTAGCCGATGTTCTCATCAAAGCAAAGGACCTTACGAACTCGATGACGGCCTTCAACGCCGAGGAGCACGACCTGTACGGTCTAGAGCAAATCAAGCAGGAGCATGTCGAAAACAACGCAAGTGTGCGCGGCAGCCTCATCGACCGCGGAATTGTCCCCGAGAATCTACCGCCCGCCGAGGACACGAAGAAACTCGAGCGCCGCGTGAAGGCAGACGAGGAAAAGCTCAAAGAGGGTACGGACGGCTTCACCGATCCACAGGGCAGGCTCAATTTGTAAATATACCGAGTTACTTTGGTGGGCCGTCAGAGCGTCAGCCCGCTACGCAGGCGGCCGCTGCGGCGCTAAAGCGCCTTGCGCGCTGCGCTGGTAAATGCTTACGCATTTCCTCAGCTCCGCGCCCCGATGGGTTCGACCCCATGCGAGGTCGACAAAAAAGCGACCAGCCGGAGCCAGTCGCTTTAACATGCTTTGGTGGGCCGTCAGGGGGTCGAACCCTGGACCTTGGGATTAAGAGTCCCCTGCTCTACCAACTGAGCTAACGACCCAAAGCTAAAGTCCGTTGTGGCGGACTTTAGAGGAGATATCGTGTGGTGGGCCGTCAGGGGGTCGAACCCTGGACCTTGGGATTAAGAGTCCCCTGCTCTACCAACTGAGCTAACGACCCGATATCAACACGAAGCAAGAACTGGGGTGGGTAAAGGGACTCGAACCCTCGACCTACGGGACCACAACCCGTCGCTCTAGCCAACTGAGCTACACCCACCGTGTCCTGTGCGCTTCGCGCTCGACTATTATTGCAAGGAACGCCACGCGATGCAAGCCCCAATTTTCAAGAATTTTGAAAAGAGTTTTTCGAGCCCGTTTCGAGCAAATCCCACCGGTTTCATAGGAGTAAACTTTGCCCCACTGCAAATGCTCGAAAGGACAGGCATGAAAGAACTCTCCAACCGCACGGCGACATTCACCGATTCGGTCATCCGCCGCATGACGCGTATCTCCAATAAGTACGGCGCCGTCAATCTCTCGCAAGGCTTCCCCGACTTCGATCCCCCGGCGCAGCTGCTCAATAGCCTCAGCACCATTGCCACCGACCCCAAGCCGCTCTATCACCAGTACTCCATCACCTGGGGCTCCCAGGCCATGCGCGAGGCGCTCGCCGCCAAGCAGGAGCACTTTATGGGCATGCCGATCAACCCTAACGAGAACATCGTGGTCACCTGCGGCTCCACCGAGGCCATGATGGCCGCCATGATGACGGTCACGAACCCCGGCGACAAGGTCGTCATCTTCTCGCCTTTCTACGAGAACTACGGCGCCGACACGATCCTCTCGGGCGCTGAGCCCATCTACGTGCCGCTGAACCCGCCCACCTTCGACTTCGATCGCGAGGTCCTCGAGGCGGCCTTCCGCGACAACGACCCCAAGGCCATTGTCCTATGCAACCCGTCCAACCCCTGCGGCAAGGTCTTTACGCGCGAGGAGCTCAACTTTATCGCCGACCTGTGCAAAAAGTACGACGTCTACTGCATCACCGACGAAGTCTATGAGCACATCGTCTATGCGCCCCACGAGCACGTCTATATGGCAACTCTGCCCGGCATGTTCGAACGCACCATCAGCTGCAGCTCGCTTTCCAAGACCTACTCCATTACCGGCTGGCGCCTGGGCTACACCATCGCCCCGGCCGAGATCACCGAGCGCATCAAGAAGGTCCACGACTTCCTCACCGTGGGCGCCGCCGCTCCCCTGCAGGAGGCTGTCGTCACCGCCCTCAACTTCGACGATAGCTATTACCAGGAGGTCCTCGACCTCTACACCGCCAAGCGCGACCTGTTCTGCCAGGGTCTCGACAGCATCGGGCTCACGCACAACGTGCCGCAGGGCGCTTACTACGTGATGATGGACATCTCGGAGTTTGGCTACGACAGCGACCTCGACTTCTGCGAGGATCTGGCCTCAAAGGTAGGCGTGGGCGCCGTTCCGGGCTCCAGCTTCTTCCGCGAGCCCGTCAATCACCTGATCCGCTTCCACTTTGCCAAACGTGACGAAACGCTCAACGCCGCGTTGGAGAACCTCAAGTCGCTGCGTGATAAAATCAAACCGCGCGGGTAAGGACGGCCCAGCAACTAAAGGCACCAGAGAAACCTCGCGAACCCGTTGGGTTGCGAGGTTTCTTTTTATAGCGACCTCATTTATATTTTATAGCGCTATACTTTAGAGAACAAACAACTCGTCCCGGAGAGAGGAACACTATGGCAGAGCAGCAGCTTATCGGAGCGCTCGAGGCCGGCGGCACCAAGATGGTCTGCGCCACGGGCTATGCGGACGGTACGGTCCTGAAGCGCGAGCAGATTGCGACCACGACCCCGCAGGAGACCGTAGAGGCCGTCAACGCATGGTTTGCAGACAAGGGCATCGCCGCCCTGGGCATCGGTGCCTTTGGCCCTACCGCGGTTAACCCCGCCTCGCCCCAGTACGGCAAAATCCTGGAGACGCCCAAGACCGCATGGCGCTACTTTGACCTGCTGGGCACCATCCAAAACGAGCTCAACATCCCCTGCGGCTACGATACCGACGTCAACGTCGCCTGCCTGGGCGAGGTCACCTTTGGTTGCGCCAAGGGCCTCACTGACGTGGTCTACCTGACGATCGGCACCGGCGTGGGCGCCGGCGTGCTCTCGGGCGGTCAGCTCGTCCACGGTATGATGCACCCCGAGGCCGGCCACATCCTGGTCACGCGCGACCCGCGCGACACCATCGGCGAGCACAGCGGCTGCCCCTTCCACGACAACTGCCTGGAGGGCCTCATCGCCGGCCCTGGCGTCAAAAAGCGCTGGGGCGGTAAGTCCGCCGGAGACATGGCCGATGACGCCGAGGCGATGGACCTGCTTGCCGGCTATCTGGCACAAGCGCTCATGACCTACACGCTGTGCTATGCGCCGCAGAAGATCATCATCGGCGGCGGCGTGGCCGACCACACCCCCATCGTGCCGCTCGCCCGCAAAAAGTGCGCCGAGATGCTCAATGGTTATATCGTCACGCCCGAGGTCAACGATATCGACACCTACATCGTCAACAACAGCCTCGAGGGCAAGCAGGGCATCATGGGCTGCCTGGCTCTGGGTGCGAAGGCGCTCCAGTAGGACCGAAAAAAGACACGGCAACGTGGCGCGATTCGGATCCCAAGATAGAGCTGCCACGCCCCGCAGAAGCCCCAAAACAAGCAAGGCCGCCTAGGACCAAGTAACATGTCCTAGGCGGCCTTTTTGGCGCATATCAGCGACCGTAAGAGATATCGGAGCACAACGCCCGTTGCCGCTCCGCAGCAGTCGATCATCACATCGGTGATCATGCCGGCGCGTCCCGGCACAAAGAGCTGAATCGTCTCGTCGATCGAAGGAATCAGCAGTAGGAACACCGCCGTGGGAAGCAGCACGTCAAAGGTGCGGCGGCCCTCGAAGTCAAAGGCGTGCGTCGCCAAGATGCCGAGCACCATATACTCGGTAAAATGGGCGCATTTGCGAACCACAAAGTTGGTCACCCACTCATACGGAAGCCCCACGCCGTGCAAAAATCCACGGACGGCCTCCATGACCGTCAGGCTCAGCGATCCCGATCCCGAGCCGGGAACCAGCGAATTACCCCAAATCAAGAGCGCCATCAGGCAGGTCGCGACCGCCCATTTTCGATTGAGCTTCACCATGCGAAAGCTAAGCCTCGGCACGAAGCGGCGCAAAGCTGGCGGTGCCGCCCTCGATAACGCTCAGGTAGGCACGACCCGTACTCTTGGCAGTAGAGGACTGCAGGCGCTCGATCTCTTCCTCGAGGATCTGATTGACACGCTCATGGCGGCGGTTCTCCATAATGCCGGCGGCAATGGCCTCGGCACGTTCAATGCTCTCGCGCGAGATACGGGCGGTATCCTCGGGGAACACGGCGCTGTGACGACCGACATAGGCGGGAGCAGCGACGGGAGCGGGGGCCGCAACGGGGGCAGGCTCGTCGATCTCGTCCAAAATCGCGGTGGCAGCGGCCCACATGTCCTCGTGGCCCGAGTAATCGGCCATGGGAACATCAACCTCAAGCGAGGCGTCGGGAAGGTCGCCGGTGTCAATGCGATCCTGGGCATCGATCGATGCGGTGATGGCAGCGGGCTCGTCAAGATCGTCGAGATCGACGCCCGCGGCGTCGGAAATGATGGGCATGCTGGCAAGATTCGCATTGTACGGCGCAGCCTCAGCCGCCTGCTGCTGGGCGGGAGCGCCCCACAGCGAGCTTTCGGCGGCGCGGCGGGCGGCAACAGTCTCCTCGTCGGCGGTCATGGTTTCGTCAACGTACGAAGTGCCGACAGAGGCGTTCGCATCCGCGGAGGTGGCGCTATAGGCATTGTTGGCAGCCGCATTGGCAACGAGCGCCACGAAGGCCGCCGTGCTGCCAGCAGGGGCGGCCTGGGAGCCCGACACGGCGCGCGCCGCGGCGGCGATGTCATCGCGATTGAAGGAGCCGGTCTGCCCGCCGTTGGTGAGCTCGTCGATGGCGACTTGATAGACGTCGCGCGAGCGCGCAGGGTCGCAGCTAACCGGCGAATCGTCGTCGAGCATGCTGTCGATCATGGACCAAGCCTCGGCCTCGTCCATAGCATCTGCGGCTCGAGCGATGGTAGGGACACCATCATCGGCATGACGGCGCTGGAACGCACCAGTCAGACCGGAAAGGAATGCCGAGGTAGACTGCTCCGACTGAGCCTGAGAAGCAGAAGTCGCAGCGTAAGGAGTCGCATCCTGCTGCTGAGCTGGAATCGAGGCGGTCTTGAACTCGCTTTGATGCTGATTGAGATTGGCGGCACCGCCCATGGCATCGGGCTGGAACAGACGCTCTTCACGCTGCGCACGATACTCGGAGATACCCAGCGAGGCGGCATAGATACCCACGCCCGCCACCGCGCCCACGGCGAAGGGAACCGCACCCGCCACGACCGTCTCGTTCACCGACGAAAACGGCAGCGTCGCGGCATACATAACCACGGGAGCGGCAAGGCCGATCCCGCACGAAAGTCCGGCAAGGACTGCTCGTTGTGTTGCATCAGAAGAAGCCATGAGCTCTCCCCATCTTCCAGCACCCAAATCGCATCATTCAGTTGGCTGCGCGAGAGAAGATGAAGCGGGGCTATGCCCCAAAGCAACGGTATATGGTTCGTTTCATCTGCGTTTTCCGTCGCGAAGCTTAAAAGCTATTATGCGAAACCGCCCTGCCGATTGCAAGCGACGATATCGGATTGAAACGGGAAACCTGCTGCTCGTCGGTCTTATGGTCAAAAATAAGCGCGGAGCGGCGCCATGGAAAAGGGCCGAGGCCCAAAGCCCCGACCCTTTATCGTATTGATGACTATCGCTGCGCGTGGATGACAACCTAGAACGTCTGCTCGTAGTCGCTGTGTTTTTTGGCCGAACGCACCAGGAACTCCTGGTTGGTGTTGGTGCCCTTAAGACCCTTGATAAACGATGCGGCTGCGCGCTCGGTGTTGTTCATGCCGGCAAGGATGCGACGCAGACCAAAGACAAACGGACGCATCTGCTCGTCGACCAACAGGTCCTCGTTACGTGTACCGGAGGCAACGGGGTCGATAGCCGGGAAGATGCGGCGGTCGGCCAGGTCGCGGTCGAGCTTAAGCTCCATGTTGCCGGTGCCCTTGAACTCCTCAAAAATGACCTCGTCCATCTTGGAACCAGTATCGATGAGGGCAGAGGCCAGGATGGTGAGCGAGCCACCGTTCTCGATATTGCGGGCTGCACCCAGGAAGCGCTTGGGCGGATACAGTGCCGCCGAATCGACGCCGCCCGAAAGGATGCGGCCCGAGGCGGGCGCCGCCAAGTTGTAGGCGCGGGCGAGGCGCGTGATGGAGTCGAGCACCACCACGACGTCGCCACCCAGCTCTACGATGCGCTTGGCGCGCTCGATGACGAGCTCTGCCACGCGGGTGTGGTTGTCGGCAGGCATATCGAAGGTCGACGCTACAACCTCACCCTTGATGGAACGCTGCATATCGGTGACCTCTTCGGGGCGCTCGTCGACGAGCAGGCAGATGAGGTGCACCTCGGGGTTGTTAATCGAGATAGACTGGCAGATCTTCTTGAGGATCGTGGTCTTGCCAGCCTTGGGTGGGGACACGATCAGGCCACGCTGACCCTTGCCGATCGGTGACACGATGTCGATGGCGCGACCGGTAATAGAGTCCTTGCCGTGCTCCATGCGCAGCGGCTCGTTGGGATAGACCGGGGTGAGGTCGCCGAACTTGGGACGGTTGCGAATCTGCTCGGGGTCAAGACCGTTGATGGTCGTGATTTTGGCGAGGCCGGCGCGCTTGTCGCCGCCGCGCGAAGGACGCAGCGAGCCCTCGATGACGTCGCCCGTGCGCAGGCGCGCCGAGCGAATGAGGTAAGCAGGAACGAAGGCGTCGTCGTTGGACTTCATGTAGCCGTGGGCATGGATGATGCCGGTGCTGTCCGGACGAATCTGCAGGATGCCCTTGATATCGCGGAAGCCTTCGGCCTTCGCGGCGGTAGTGTAGATTTCCTCGACGAGCTCGGCCTTCTTCTTGCCGGTCGTCTCGATCTCGAACTCCTTGGCCTTCTCGCGAAGCTCGGCGACCTTCATGGCCGCGAGTTCCTCGCGCGAAAGCGTGGGCTCGGTGGGGGCGGCGTTGCGCTCCTTGTTGCGCTGCTTGCGGTCGCGCTGACGATTGCGACGGTCGTTGTTGCGCTCATCTTTGCGCTCGCTGCGGTCATTGCGCTCGTCATTGCGCTTGTGCTGACGACGGTTGGGACGAGAGCTCTCTTCGGCCTCGACGGGGGCGGCGCCATCGGTTGCGGAGGCGCCGGCGTTAGCCGCAGCATCATCGCTGACCTCGGCATTGGAATCGCCCTGCGGCTCGGCCTTGGCCTGCTGCTCGGCGGCCTTGGCCTTAGTGGACTTCTTGCGACCGCGCTTGGGCTTCTCGGACGCGGGCTGCTCGACGTCCTGAGACTCGGGGGCATCAGTCGATGCATCGGCAGTCGTCTCGCCAGAATCTTCGGACGCACCCTTCTTGGCGGCCTTAGATTTAATCGAGCGCTTTGCCACGGTGCGACGGCTACGACCGGGGTGGACGTCTGCCGCCTCGCCCTCGGTGACTACGACATCCTCGGCGGACGATGCGTCCTGAGCCGGGGCGTCGGCAGGCACGGACTCGGCTGTCGCCGCGGCTACCTGAGCTGCTGCCGCAGCTGCAGCAGCGGCCTTCTCGGCCTCCACGAACGCCTTAGGCTTGCGACCGCGGCGATGGGGACGCAGGGCAGGATCGACGACGGGCACCTCGCTTACCTCAGCGGACGGCGCTCCCTCCCCTTCTGCAGGACGAGCCGAAGCCTCGATGACCTCGGAGGCTGTTTGCTCAACGGCCTGCTGGGTCTTGGCGGCCGCACGACGGCGCGTACGCGAAGCCGGCTTCTCAGTCGGCTGGTCAGCAGCGGGAGCCTCGGTGACAGCAGGCGCTTCGGACGCGGACGCGGTCGCGAGTTCGGTCAGAGCCGCAGCCTCGCGCTCGGCGGCGCGACGACGAGCGCGTACCACCTGAGCCTCGCTGATCTGCGCCAGCGCACGTGCCTGCGCGACCTCATCGGAAATCGGCGCCGAGGAGTCGACCGCGTCGGCGCGCTTGGTGCGCGTGGTGCGACGCTTGGGCTTGGCAGCCTCGTCGCCGCTCGCCGCCGGCTTAGCTACGCGGCGCGTGCGCTTGGGCTTTGCGGACGCAGCCTCCTCGCCTGTTGCAGGCTCAGCCTTCTCAGCCGCAACAGGCACGGCCGCCGGAGCGGGCGTCGCGACCTGGTCCGACGCAACCGGTGCAGTGGGAGCGGCCTGCGTCGTCGTTATTTCATTTTCTTGCTGTTGATCAGACACAGTGTTTGCTCAACTTTCTTTTCAAGCCCTGTGATCACATGCTCCCTGCATATACCTTCAGGGCGGCTAAACAGTCTAGCTCCGTCAAAAAGCGACGGACATCATTGATCTGTATCGAGATGATTGCGTTAAATACGCAGCGTTAGTGTAACACAACCGCCGCCACCTGCAACTTAGTCAATGGACGTTCTTAAACGACTAGCCAAAAGGGACACTCTTTGGGTTTCCGCCCGCAAGGCAAATAGCCTCCGCCAAAACCATGCCAGTTTACTACGATAAATAGTCGGTCTCCAACCAGGCAACGATTCGCAAAAACAAAACCGCAGGTAGAGCACTTGCCGGTCATGCAAAACAATCGGTGCGGTCGGCATACTCCAAATCATCGTAGTAAACCAGCATAGTTTCGCATTTCCAGCAGTTCCAAATTCGTCAATACGTCGGCATTTGCGAAAAAAGCCCGACCTCCGTGGGAGATCGGGCTTATAGGGCTCAGTTAAACCAAACCTACACGGTCAAATGACCCGCAGATTACATCTGCTCGGGCGCGGAAACGCCAACGAGGGTGAGCACCAGGGCGAGCGTCACGCGGACAGCGTCGCAAGCGGCCAGACGGGCACGCGAAAGCTCGGGGTCGACGGGACGACCCTCGCTCGGCAGCACCTGACAGGCAGCATAGAAGCTGTGGAAGTCGCCGGCGAGCTCCTCGGCAAAGTGCGTCAGGCGGAACGGAGCGCGGTCGCGAGCGCAGCTGGCGATCAGGTCGGTGAGCTCGTTGAGCTTGCGCGAAAGGGCGAGCTCGGTCGGGTCGGTCAGCAGCGAGTAATCGACGTTCTCGCCAATGGCCTTCTCGGCGACGGCCTTCATGCCCATCTCGGCAGCCTGCTCGGCGGTAACGTCGGCGGCACGGCGCAGGATGGAGCACACGCGGGCGTGAGCATACTGCACGTAATAGACCGGATTGGAGTTGTCGCGCTTCTTAACGGCCTCGATGTCGAAGTCGACCATCTGGTTGGAGCTCTTGGAGATGAGCGTGTAGCGAGCGGCATCGGAGCCGACCTCGTCGACGAGCTCCTGCAGGGTCACCATGGTGCCCTTGCGCTTGGACATACGGACGGGCTTGCCGTTACGCAGCAGGTTGACGAGCTGGCCCAGCAGAACCTCGAACTTGCCGGGGTAACCCAGAGCGTCGCAGACGCAGCGGACGCGCTCGATGTAGCCGTGGTGATCGGCACCCCAAATGTCGATGACGTGGTCGACGCGCTGGAACTTGTCCCAGTGATAGGCGACGTCGGAGGCGAAGTAGGTGTACTCGCCGTCGGACTTGATCAGGACGCGGTCCTTGTCGTCGCCCAGATCGGTGGAGCGGAACCACAGGGCGCCGTCCTTGGTGTAGAGGTAGCCCATCTTGTCGAGCTTCTCAAAAGCGCGGTCGACGGCGGAGGTGCCGGCGGTCTCGCCCTCGGTGTCCTTCACGTACAGCGAGCGCTCGGAGTACCAGCGGTCGAAGTCGCAGTTGACGGCGTGGCAGAGGTCGCGCATGTTGTCGACCATCTTCACATAGCCGCGCTCACGGAAGCTCTCCATGCGCTCCTGCGGATCGGCCTCGACCCACTTGTCGCCGTCGGTGCGCCAGAACTCGGCAGCCTCGTCGATGATGTAGTCGCCACCGTAGGAGTCCTTGCCCAGGGTCTCGGCAAAGTTGTCCTGGTAGGGATGGGTCTCGGGATGCTCGTCGTTCTCGTCGGCGACAAAGGCGTCGCGATCGGCGATCAGAATCTTGTGAGCCTCGTCGATATCCACGCCCTGCTTGGCGATGATGTCGGCAAGCTGCATATAGCGCGTGCTGATGGAGTTGCCGAAGGTGTTCATCTGAGAGCCGTGGTCGTTAATGTAGAACTCACGCTGGATCTCATAGCCGGCGTGGTCCATAACGCGGCAGAGCGAATCGCCCAGCGCGGCCCAGCGGCCGTGGCCGATGTGCATGGGGCCGACGGGGTTGGCGGAAACGAACTCGACCTGGGTCTTCAGGCCGCCACCGACGTTGGACTTAGCAAAGTCCATGCCCTTCTCGCGAGCCTCGCCAAAGATGGCATTCTTGACGGCGACGGAGAGGTAGAAGTTGATGAAGCCGGGGCCTGCGATCTCAACCTTCTCGATCGCGGGATCCTCGGGCATATGGGCAACGATGGCCTCGGCGATCTTGCGCGGGGCGCAGTGGGCCAGCTTGGCGGACTTCAGGGCCATGGTGGAGGTCCACTCGCCATGAGAAGTGTCAGCCGGTCGCTCGATAGCGCAATCGTCAAGTTCAAATGCGGAAAGGTCGCCGGCCTCCTGGGCCGCAGCAAGCGCAGCGCGTACCAGCTCTTCAATCTTCTCGGGCATAGATCCTCCTTGTGTTAAAGCCCCCGAGCTCTTGGTCACTCGTAGGGCAAAAGCCAGAGTTTGTAGCACTCTATCACAAGCGACGGGCACTATCGCAGGGTAAAGCCAATCGAAATTGCATATGCACAAAATTGACTACAGCTTGTATGGAGTCACTCAAAGATGCCGGTCTGCCTGCAGATTATGCACGCGTTGAAAATGCATAAAGGTGTGAATGAGCTGTGTCTTTTATCGAATACTCTTACCTATCGGAGTTGTGTGCTTTTCCTGCATAAAGTAAGGGTTTCCGCACGTCAGCGTGGTATTCTAGACATACGTAAATTCGTATAAGTTGGAGGTAGCATGTTCTCAATCGGTCAACACGTCATTCATCCGGGTCAGGGAGTCTGCACCGTCGTCGGTTTTAGGGACGACACGCCGCAGCCCATGTTGTTGCTCGAGACCAAGCAGGGACATGCGCAGACGATCCTTATGTACCCCGTGGCGCAGGCCGACCGTTTGCACGCCGCCATCTCCCAGCAAGATGCCGAGCACCTGTTGAACCACTACGACGAGCTGGAGTGCGACACCTTTACCGAGCGCAACAGTTCGCTGGAGGAGACGCACTTTAAGCAGCAGCTCAAGCTGGGTGCGCCCGAGACGGTCCGTGTGGCAAAGACCATGATGCACCGTATCCGCCAGGCCGAGGAAGCTGATAAAAAGCCCAGCTCTTACTACATGCGCGTACTCAAGGAGGCCAAGCGCCGCTCCATCGAGGAGTTCGCTGTGGCCTTGGGCGTAACCGAGGAGGACGCCGAAGCCCGCCTAGCCCAAGCCGCCCTTAACTAACCTGCCAAAAAGGGACAGGTTTATTTTGGCAGGTTTTATCTGGCCAAACGTCGATGAACAATTAGTAAATGGCCGGGCGCTCCGTTTTATTTTGAGCGCCCGGCCATTTTTCTATCTACGTAGAAATGCGTGAAGCCCATTTGCGACGTCTTCACACAAGAACAATCCAGCTCGACGCTGGCAACGTCCGCATCCGCATCGAGGGCTCTCACCCCGCTCAATTACCATTAAAAAGCATCAATTTGAAAACGCAATAACATTTCGGCAGGTAGCAGCTATAGTCGGTGAACTGAATCTCGACAACCAATACCTCCCAATAAGGTATCTTCAGCCCATCCGAGCTAAAAGGAGGGGCCATGCCGAGAAAACCTCGTTCAAAGTCACCGACTGGTTTTTTCCACGTCACATTGCGCGGGAACGGAGGGCAATTGCTGTTTGACGGTGACGAGGACCGAATCGCCTTGCTTCAAATCCTCGATGCGATCCTCCCCAAACACAATATTGAGCTTATCGCTTGGTGCCTTATGGGAAATCACATTCATCTGCTCGTCGACGATCCGGACGACCGCAAGAGCGACGCGATGCACGCGATAGCCGTATCGTATGCGGGCAGGTACAATGCACGCGCGGGTCATATCGGCCACGTATTTCAGGAGCGCTTCTGGGATTCGCCGATTAAATCGGAGGAGTATCTGCTCGAAGCAATTCGATATATTCATTTGAATCCTCAAAAAGCAGGACTGGCGACATATGACGACTATCCATGGAGCAGCCATCGTGAGTACCTAATGGGAGCAAGGTCTCGGCCGCATGTCACCGGGGACGTTGTCGACGCACTTTTTCCGACGCCGCGCTCATATCTCAAGTTCATGAAAAGTGTACCCACGCTGCCCTATCGTCCGAGCGCAACGGCAAAAGTGCGAGAGGAAGATCTAAGTGAATTTGGTGCGGCAGTCGTGCAAAACGTCGCGGGATGTGCGCCCACAGAACTCAAATCCATCTCCAAGGCACTTCGCAACGAAGCGATACTGGCCCTTCGAAAAGAAGGGCTGACGATCAAACAGGTTCAGTTATTAACCGGGTTGGGAACGTGGATTATAAAGAATGCCGCATAGTCACCTGCCGGCAACGACAGAATAGTCCCGAGGCGTCACAAGAAAACGGAAACGCCTCCGCAGCTAAGAACTACAACGGAGGCGTTTCCGCAGATAAAACATGCCAAAATAAACCTGTCCCTTTTTGGCAGGTTAGGCCTGGAAGGTGTCGCGGTCGGGCGCGAAGGACTGCATGGCCGCGATGGTGCGGTCAAAGAGCTCGGGGAGCTCCCAGCCCAGCATCTCGGCGCCCTGCGAAATCACGTCGCGCGAGCAGCCGGCGGCAAAGCGTTTGTCCTTGAACTTCTTCTTGAGCGACTTGGTCGTAAAGTCCATGACACTCTTGCTTGGGCGCATGATGACGGCGGCACCGATCAAGCCGGTGAGCTCGTCGCAGGCAAACAGAATCTTCTCCATCTGCAGTTCGGGCTTAGGCAGTGAAGCATTGAAATCGGACGTGTGCGTCTGGATAGCGCGGATGAGCTCGGGCGATGCGCCCTCGCCTTCAAGGATCTCGGCCGCATAGATGGTGTGGTTCATGGGGTCGTCCTCATGCTCCTCCCAATCCAAGTCGTGCAGCAGGCCGACGATGCCCCAGAACTCCTCGTTCTCGGGGTCGAACTCGCGCGCAAAATAGCGCATGGTGCCCTCGACGGTCTCACCGTGGGTGATGTGGAACGGGTCCTTGTTGTGCTCGTTGAGCAGTTCGAACGCGCGGTCGCGGGTGATTCCGGCGGAAAGCGTCTGGGACATGGCAATACCTCCTGGTGATTCGGTGCTAGGACACGGTGTCACTATCGTATATCGCCGCGGCTCAAGCCGAAAGGCAGAAAAGGTTTGAGGAGAAAAAAGCCGGGCGAACGTGTGCCCGGCAAAACCGCAGATAAAACCTGCCAAAATAAACCTGTCCCTTTTTGGTAGGTTTAGGGACGGACCTGGCCGGTGCCGCGGAGCTTGTATTTGTAGGTGGTGAGGGCCTCGGCGGCAAAGGGTCCGCGGGCGTGGAGCTTTTGGGTCGAGATGCCAATCTCGGCGCCCAGGCCAAACTCGCCGCCGTCGGTGAAGCGCGTGCTGGCGTTGGCATACACGGCCGAGGCATCGACCGCATCCAGGAAGCGCTCGCAGGCATCCACGTCCTCGGCGATGATGGCCTCGGAATGCATGGTGCCATAGCGGTTGATGTGCGCGATGGCCTCGTCCTCGTTTGCCACGACCTTCACGCTCATCTCGAGCGCCAGGTACTCGCGGCCCCAGTCCTCCTCAGTCGCGACGACGTAGTCATCGCCCTCCACAAAGCCGGCGCCGGCGCATGCGGCGCACGTGGCCTCGTCGCCGTGAATGAGTACGCCGTGGTCATGCAGCACGGCAACGACAGCGGGCAAGAACGTATCGGCCACAGCACGGTCGACCAGCAACGACTCGGCGGCATTGCACACGCCCACGCGCTGCGTCTTAGCGTTGACGATAATATTGAGCGCTTTATCGAAGTCGGCGGATTCATGCACGTAGATGTGGCAGTTGCCTGTGCCCGTCTCGATCACCGGCACAAGCGACTCGCGCACGCAGCGCCGGATCAGGCCTGCACCGCCGCGCGGAATGAGCACATCGACGATGCCGCGGAACTTCATGAGCTCGCCGGTTGCCTCGCGGTCGGTAGACTCGATCATCGAGACGGCCTCGCGCGGGAAGCCCTTGGGCTCGAGCGCATCGGCCAGCAGCTCGGCGATCATGGCACACGAGTGATAGGCCAGCGAACCACCGCGCAGAATGCAGGCGTTGCCGGTGCGGATGCAGATGCCCGCGGCGTCGGCCGTCACGTTGGGGCGCGCCTCGTACACCATGGCGACAAGGCCCAACGGCACGCTCACACGGGTGAGGTCCACGCCGCTTGCGAGCACGCGGTGATCGAGCACGCGGCCCACGGGATCGGGCAGCTCGGCAAGCTTCTCCAGACCGGTGGCCATGCCCTCAACGCGCTCGGGCGTCAGCAGCAGACGGTCGAGGAGCCCCGCCGAGGTCCCCGCATCGCGCGCGGCGGACATATCGAGCTCGTTGGCGGCGACGATGGAGTCGACACCGTTGCGCAGTGCTACGGCCATGGCGCGCACGGCCTCCTGGCGCTGCTCGTCGCTCGCCGTGGCAAGCGAGGCCGACGCTGCCTTGGCGGCAACGGCAAGATCGTGGACATACGTGGCTATATCGACCGACATGGGCGGCCCTTTCTCCTAGAAGTTTGCAACCATGGTAGCCGATTTGCGCATGGCCTCGCCCGCGGCGGTAGAATTGGTCAACCCGAAACACCGCAACGAACGGAAGACTCACATGGCCCTCATCACTTCGTACCACGTCCCCGGCCTGTATGTCGAGGACCACAGCATCGATGTCCCCCTCGACTGGCGCGGCCTGGAGCCGATGCTCCTGGCCGTCGGCAGCACCATGCGCCGCGGCGCTATGCCGGCACCCATCGCCGGCGCGCCCGAGAGCATCAAGCTCTTCTATCGCGTGGTTTGCGCGCCCGACCGCATCAACGACGATCTGCCGCTGCTCCTGTTTTTGCAGGGCGGCCCCGGCGGCGAGAGCCCGCGTCCGCTGTCGCCCACAAGCGACGGCTGGATCGAGGAGGCCGTCAAGCACTTCCGCGTGGTCCTGCCCGACCAGCGCGGCACCGGACGCAGCAGCTGTGTTGACGGACGCACGATCGCGGCCTTGGGCGAGCGCGCCGAGGCAGCCGGCGCAGATGCGGCCCGCTCGCAGGCGGACTTCCTCAAGCGCCACCTCGCCAGCTCCATCGTGCGCGATTTTGAGTACCTGCGCCTGGTGGGCTTTGGCGGCAAGCCCTGGGCCACGCTCGGGCAGAGCTACGGCGGTTTTTTGACGCTGAGCTATCTGTCGCTCTTCCCCGAGGGCGTGGCGGCAAGCTTTACCTGTGGTGGCATTCCGCACGTGCCGGCGAGCGCCAGCGAGGTCTACGCGCACACCTTCCCGCGCATGGCCGCCAAGACGCAGCAGTATTACGACCGCTACCCCGCAGACGTCGAGCGCGTGGCAGCCCTGGCCGATGCGCTCGAGGCTCAGAAGCCCGTGCTACCCGACGGCTCGCCGATGACGGTCGAGCGCCTGCAGCTCATGGGCAGCGACTTTGGCATGAAGCCGAGCTTTGAGCGCATGCATTGGATTATCGATCATGCTTTTGTTGACGGCGACGGCACGCTGACCTGCGGTGCCTCGGTATCTGACAGCTTTTTGATGCGCGCCTTCGAGCGCACCAACACGCGCACGAATCCGCTGTACTGGACGCTTCAGGAGTTCATCTACGCCGACGGCGACACCATGCCCATTCGCTGGGCCGCGGCAGAAGAGAAGGCACACCGTGCCGAGTTCGACACGCTCGCGCGACCGCTCATGTTTACCGGCGAGGCCATGTTCCCGTGGATGTTTGAGCAGATGCCCGAACTTAAGCCCTTCAAGCCGGCGATGGACCTGCTGATGGAGGACACCAGCTGGGACAAGATCTACGACCCGCAGCGACTGGCGTGCAACGAGGTGCCCCTGCAGGCCGCGGTGTATTTCGACGACATGTACGTCGATTCGGGCATGCAGCTCGATACGCTCAGCCGCGTGGGCAACTCGCATGCCTGGGTGACCAACGAGTTCGAGCACGACGGCTTGCACGGCAGCGTGGTGTTCAAGCACCTCTTCGACGAAGCCCTCAACCGAGGAGACCTGCGCCAGATCTTCTAGCAAAGGAGTGTCCCCACCTGCCGGCACAAAAAGAACGTCCCCAAGTGCCGAACAAGTGCCGGCAACGACAATGCCGCAGGTAGAGAACGGAAAGCGAAAACGCCCCTAAGCGAGCAAGGTGACGTGAAAGAGGAGGGCATTGACCTTTTGGTCATGCCCGACGATTGAACGTCAGATTGCCGCTTAGGGGCGTTTGCAGCGTCAATTGGTTATGCGAAGACGATTAAATTATCCCTGTGTATCGCGGGCTTCTCGGCCAGGCCTGCCAGCAGGCGGTTGCTGGCAATCTGGTCCTGGCGGCGGCCGGCGGCAAGCTCCAGCACGTCCGAATCGGCCTCGGCGATACCGCGGGCGACGACCATACCGCTCGGGTCGCACACGTCGAGCACATCGCCCTCGGCAAACTGGCCATCGACCTCGCGAATACCCACCGCAAGCAGGGAAGAGCCACGGCTGACCAGCGCCTTCGCAGCACCATCATCGACCGTCACCGAGCCATGCGCCTTATCACCCAGTGCGATCCACAGCTTGCGGGGCGCGATGTCCAGGCGCTCAGCCGGCGGATCGAACAACGTACCCACGCTCTCGCCGCGGGCCAGACGCACGAGCGCATCGGGCTCTTCGCCCGAGCAAATCACGCTTTGAATGCCCGCCGTCATCAGAATGCGGCTCGCGCGAATCTTTGTGATCATGCCGCCCGTACCCACCGAGGTCGAAGAATCGCCCGCCGAAGCAATGATCTTGGCATCGATCTTGTGCACGACCGGGACAAACTCGGCCGTCGGGTCCTCGTGCGGATTGGAGGTATAGAGGCCGTCGATGTCGGACAGCGTCACGCACAGGTCGGCGGAAACCAGGCAGCTCACGAGCGCCGCCAGCGTGTCGTTGTCGCCGAACTTGATCTCATCGACGGTAACGGTGTCGTTCTCGTTGACGACCGGCACCACACCCAGCTCCACAAGGCGCAGCAGGGCGTCGCGCGCGTGCAGATAGGACGTGCGGCGCGCCGTGTCGTGACGCGTGAGCAGCACGAGCGAGGTGAGCAGGTCGCGCGCATGGAACTCCTCGTCGTAGGCCGACGAGATGATGCACTGACCGGCCGAGGCGCAGGCCTGCAGGCTCGGCAGGTCACCGACCGGCTTGCGGTCGAAGCCCAGCACGGGATAGCCGCAGGCAATGGCACCCGAGCTCACCACGACCAGGCGCCAGCCAAGCTCGCGCAGCGCTGCGGCCTGGTCGGCAAGCCCGCCGATAAAGGCGCGGTTGACCTTGCCGTCGGCGCCCACCACCGTGGACGAACCAATCTTTACCACCATCGTTTTATAAGAAGTCGTCATACGTCAAACCAATCGAATGTCGAGCGTTCGGGCGAGCTGGGGCAGTCGGGGCGCCTAGTGCGGAACGGACGAAAATGATCCGTTTTCCTCCGTCCCCTTCAGATCATTTTGCCCAGGGGAAGGCCGAAGCCGCAGCCATGTTCTTGCGCACGAGCTCGTCGCGCACCTGAGCCAGGCCCTGCTCCATGCCCACCACATAGGTCTGCGGGTACAGGAAGCGCTTGAAAGCTGCGTCCAGATGGTCAAGTGCCCAGGCGCAACGCTCACGCGCGTCCTCGATGCTCTCGCGAGGAGCCACCGCGCTGCCGTCGCGCACAATCGGCACCAGCAGCTCGCGATACTCAAGTTCGGACACGTCGGTCACCAAGGCGGCATCATTCACGGCCACAAGGGTATTGCCGCGCGCGGCGCCCTCCCCCGCCAGATGGTCCTCGTCGTAGATCATGTCGCAGACCGGGCCGCCAAAGCCGTCGTAATAACGGCGCACACGTTGCACGCCCGGGATCGTGCGCTTGTAGGGCTGCTCGGAGAGCTTGACCACCGGCGTCCACGGGTCCGTCTCACTCGCACGGCGGGCGGCGAGCTTGTACACGCCGCCCAGCGCCGGCTGGTCGTAGCAGGTCGCGAGCTTGGTGCCCACGCCAAAGCTATCGATAGGCGCGCCCTGGTCGAGCAGGGACTGAATCGTGTACTCATCCAGGTCGTTAGAAACCGAGATCCCCACATAGGGCAGGCCCTCGGCGTCAAAACGGCTGCGGACATACTTGGAGAGCTTGGCGAGGTCGCCCGAGTCAATGCGAATAGCCGACAGACGCTCGCCCACCGCCTCCATCTCCTTGGCAACCGTAATGGCATGCTCGCAACCCTCGCGTACGTCGTAGGTGTCGATGAGCAGCGTGCAGTTCTTGGGACTCGACTTGGCAAAAGCCCGGAATGCCTCGAGCTCGGAGTCGAAGCTCATGACCCAGCTGTGCGCATGCGTGCCAAAGACGGGAATACCGTAGCGGCGGCCGGCGAGCACATTGGACGTAGAGGAGCAGCCGGCAACGTAGCTCGCGCGCGCGACGGCCAGCCCGCCATCGGGACCCTGGGCGCGGCGCAGGCCAAACTCGGCAACGGGACGGCCGTCCGCCGCCAGCACAACGCGCGCCGTCTTGGTGGCGACAAGCGTCTGGAAGCCGACGATGTTGAGCAGCGCGGTCTCGAGCAGCTGGCACTCCAGCGCGGGGCCGGTGACGCGAACCATGGGCTCGCGCGGAAAGACGAGCTCGCCCTCGGGAACGGCGTCGATGTTTACATGCGCACGAAAATCGCGCAGGTAGTCGAGGAATGCAGGCTTGAACATCGCGCCGCCGGCCGGGGCCTGGAGCGAGGCGAGGTAGTCGATGTCCTCGGGCGTAAAGCGCAGATTCTCGACCAGCTCGGGCAGTTCGGCGGTGCCGCACATGACGGCATAGGCGCTGCCAAAGGGATGGTCGCGGTAAAACGCGGTAAAACAACCCTGCTCATTGGCCTTGCCGCTCTCCCACAGGCCCTGGGCCATAGTGAGCTCGTACAGATCGGTGAGCATTGCGATGTCGGTGGGATGCGAGATGTCGGTCAAAGCCATGGGGCGACCTTTCGGATGCGTTGTGCAGAGGTTGAGGGTTGGACAAGAGCAGAGTGTTCGGACATGACGCCCGATGCAAATCGGTTAGAGCAGGCCCATGCTGGTCAGGATCGTGTAGCCCATAAAGATGACAAACGCGATGAGGGCAAGGACAATGATGATTTTTTGAGCCGGCGCCATGCCAGGGATCTCGTTCTCGCCCGTAGGCTCCTTGGAGGTAACCATGCGCTGGGCAAAGGTCATCTCGTCACGGCTCGGCTTGGGCTCGACGGACTTGGGATGAGCCACCTTTTTAGGCTGAGGCTTGGGCGCGGCAGGTGCAGGCTTCGCGGCTGCGGGCTTGGGTGCGGGCGCGGGCGTGCGCTCGGATGCGGCGTTCGCGGCGACCTCCTCGGCCTTCGCACGCTCGGCACGCAGGGCAGCCAGCTCCTCACGCTCGCGACGGGCCTCTTCCTGAGCCTCGCGGCGGGTCTTCTCGGCGCGGAGCTCTTCCAACTCGGCGCGCTCCTCGTCGGACAATGGTTGAAACTCAAGCTCGGCCATGGTGCAGCCCTTTCTTTCAAAAAAAGCCGCCGACACAATGTCAGCGGCTTATCAAATCCAAGGGTGGAGCCTCAGAAAATCTTTGCGAACCCTACGATAGCCGCGAACGGGCGCGAAATCAAAGTCTCCAATAACTGGTTTTGCATAATAACACTGTTTAGCTCGAAAAAAAGTTAGCAAAATTCAATATGAGCTTGCTTTACTATGGGGTATACCTTATAATAATAGACGTAAGAAAGAAAGGAGGTGGTTCAAATGGATGACAAAATATGGGACTTAACGATTGTTGTCATCAGCGTGCTACTGGCAAAGGCGCTGGATGAAGGAATCGAAGCCCTAAAGAAAAAGACCTCTCGCAAGCCCGGAAAGCACACAAAGAGGTCTAGGTAGGGCAAGGGGCGCTGCTTCGGCGGTGCCCCACTAGCCAGAAACATCTTACATTAGGAGTGCAGCGATGAAAACAGGCATTGTAGTTTTTGTCATCTCGTTTATCTCGTTCCGCATCTGGCGCAAGGCCAGAGAAAAGCGCGGTGAATGAAATGGCAACCGAAGCGCAAAGACGAGCAACATCCTCCTACCGCAAAAGGTCGGTGAAACAGCTTGTCATACGCTTTTACCCTAACGAGGATGACGAGAGTATATATAAATGGCTCAAGGAGCAAGACAATACAACCGAGTACATCAAGAACTTGATTCGAGAGGACATGAGCCGTTAGAGACTTGTTGCAATGCCCACTAAACACAAAATACCCGCGCCCCATTACAGGGCGCGGGCATTTTAGTTAAAGAAGCTCGTTTACTCGTTTTTGCACAGCAGCAAAGTTGGTGCCAAGTCTGGCTTTGCGCTCGTCACCGTTGCCGTACTCGCCGCGAATGACGGCGTGTGCAAGAGCGTCGATGTCTACGGCGTTGGCGCGGGAATTGACCACGGCTTGCACCTCATCATAGCGGGTGCCAAGAATTACCTTGCGCGTCTCACCGTTGCCAAGCTTTCCGTTGAGCACATCCGCCGCAAGATCGCCGGCGCTTGCGGTGGCCGTGCGATTGATTAGGTCTTGCACCTCGTTGAATCGAGCACCAAGCTTGGCCTTGCGCTCGTCACCGTTGCCGTACTTCCCTCGCATTACGCCTGCTGCAAGGTCGGCGGTGCTACCACTATTCTCATGGGCAGTCGCAGCCGGCGCATTGTAGGTGCTGGGCTTCGCATAGCGCGACCAGGCGGCAGCGTCCATGAAGGCAATGTCAAGATCGAGGTTGCCGTTGTACCCAGATAGCCTACCGTGCGAAGAATACTGGTGCATCACGCAGGTATTCCAAGCACCAAAGCCGCCATCCGGAAGCCATGGCGAATCCTGGTATCCAGTCTGATTCTCGTTGGCATACTGGGCAACCCAGAGGGCGTGGTTTGGCGCAATCTTAGACCAATCTTCCTCTTTGGTGAGATTGCGGTAAGTATACAAGAGACACCTCACGCCAGTAAGCGCATAGATGCGATCGAGGAATTTCTTGGCACCGTCCGTGCCGATTCTGCCGCCGTCCTCATAATCGAGCACGGGAATACCCTTGCCGAAATAGTTTTTACAGTTCTGATAGAAGTGATCCGCCTGCTTGGTAGGATCATCCATATTCATGAAATGGTAGAAGCCCCAGAGCTTACCCGCCTTGATAGCCTTTTGCACAAACGCGTCACAAAACGTATTGACGTAATTGGTGCCCTGGGTTCCTTTGATGATGACAAAATCGTATTCGATTGAATCGAGATTTAGGTTTTTTTGCCAGTCTGCAATATCGATGCCCTTCATGGTCATCTGCATCACCTCTTAATTGCATTGAATTGTGTGAAAGTAACGGCGTTAAGCTCGTCGGATGTCCATGCATGGATTGAATTGGTGCCGTCATCAGGGTCGCGGAGCGCATAGGTACCGTCGGTGTTCTCGCGCCAAATCATCACGACGTGCGAGCCGTAAGAGCGCTCGCCAAGGGTTCCGGTAACGCCTGCAAAGACGATCCAGCCGTCATCGACGGCCTTGAGGGCTTCGCCCGTGCCCCAAAACGTGTCACGGGTTTCGAAATGATAGGTCTTCGCTAGATAGGCGCTGAACTTGGCCATGTCGTTAACCCGGTCGGTCAGGCAGCTTTCGCCAACGAAAGCCGCCAACAGGTCGGGTGTGATCTCGCGACCGTTGAGGTAGCTCAACGCCATTGCCGCCGCCGTCAGGCCGCAGCCGTATGTACCTATAGTTTCGTCCGAGTAAGCGACATCAGCCCATTGAGGGTCTTTTTGCAAGAAGAGCGGCATATAGCCGCTCTTCGCACTCGTCTTCTTTTCATAAACAGGCAAAGCCGCTGTATAACCATCGCTATAGCCTTGGTTATAGGCTTTCCCAAATGCTGTCGTATCTCTGCCAACGTGGTCGATAGTCAAAACGAACCATAAGCCCATGCCTACCGCGAAGCCCAGCAGCAGTGCGACGGCAATCCGCATCCTAGCCGCGCTTCGCGACTTCATCGGCAATCGCCTTCGTAATATCATCGGTGTCAACGTTGGCGTGCTCGAAAATCTTCATGATGGGCGTATCGGCAAGCTCTGGATAAGCCTGCTTGAGGTTTTCGAGGATAGAAGCGAACTCCATGCCGATGATTGCGATGCAAACGACATAGACGGTAATACCACCGAAATTCAGTCCAACGATATGCGAGCTTAGAATCTCGATACATATAACCAGCATGATGATAAGGGAAAGCGTTGCCTTATGACACAAGCCGCGGCGCATCGTCGAAGACCTAAAACTACGGTTGTAAATTGCCTGGGCGATGCCTGTAACCATGTCGATAAGCATCATCAGGAATGCGCCGCCGATTGCCCAGATCTGCTGCTCCGTGAACGTGTAGATAGCTCCCATTATTTCTCCTTCGCATTGTTATCGATCATCTTCTGCACGGCGGCACGCCAAAGCTTGGGTACGCTCTCGACGGTACGCCTGTCATCCATGACGGCTTCGTAGTAGATCTTCGCCATCGCTACTCACCGCCAACAATGTCGCCGATTTCGAGAAGCGCTGCGTTGGTATCCGCAAGAGATGCCTTGACCGCCTCCAACCGCCTGATAGCGTCGTCGATTCGCGCCGAATCGGGCATTCCGTCTGCTGCATGGACGCTCCAAAGCTCGTCGAAGCTTTCACGCACGCTCTCGGCGGTCGGAAAGCCGCAATCGACGAAATGCACCTCGTCATACCTGTATACAGTTTCCGTGGCCGTGTCGGAATCGTTCAAGCCGACCTCGCGTGTAGAAGTCTCGATGTTCTTGCGCAGCCAGACATTCTGGCCGATAACCTCGACCGGTTCCGGCGCTTCGCCAGTGCGCTCGGCTTTCACAATCATGTTTTCTCCTAACTCGCGGCTCTTGCCGCGTTGAACACTCTTTGACGTACAACTAATTGCTTTTCCATCTCCGCCGTCTTCATCCACCCAAAGTACGAGCACACGCGGCGGGCAAGTCTCGGCGTTCTTCGTTTGTCAAATCGGAAAAACGCGCGGCGGAGACGCTTCCAAAGTCGCTTCCGCAAATCGACGTGCTTTGCCCAAATTCGATAACCCGCGAAATCGATTGGCTCAACGCCGTTATGCATGATCTTCCAAGGCTTAAGTTCAAGACCGAAGCCTGCGAGCACGTGAGCGATGAGCATGACTGCTCTTTTCAGCGCCTTTTTAGAGTTGCCAAGCAAATAGCCGTCATCTGCGTACCAGACCTGACAACCTACTAGATTCGTGCGCTTGCCACGTCTAACCGTACCAACGCCCTCAATGGCGTGGTAGGCAAACGAGATGACAAAAGCAGCCAGTCTCAGCGATAGGTAGCTACCGAGAATAAGCACTTCACCCATGCTCGATAGCAGCGCGGAGAGCAAATAGAGCACCTTGTGGTTTCGCACGTAACGCGCTGCAAGCTCAAAGACCATCTCTGTTCGCATGGAGCCGTAACAGTTTCGTATGTCAACGTGGACGTGCAGTAGATAGCGCCGAATCGCCCGCTTGAGCTTACGCATGCCGAGGGCTGTACCCTTGCCCTTAACGCCGCCGCTGACTTGCCAGAAGCCGACTTTAGCCGACAGCAGGGGATCGAGCGCATTGACGCACAGGTAGTTGCAAACTTGGCGCTTGACACTCTCGACGCTGATTTCGCGCAACTTGCCTGAATTCGGGTCGTGCTTTACATGGGTGCTGATCGGCTCGAATTCCAGTGTTTCAGTTGATAATTCGAGCCATATAACGTCGATGAAGGACGATTCCGAGCCGTATTCCTCTTGGATTCGATGCTCGTTCTTCCTGCCGGAATCGCCCTTCTTCCATTCCTCAAGCGCTTCTGCAACCTTTTGGCGCGTGAAGATGTAGTTTTTGCAATAGGTTTTCAAATCCAAAGCTCTTTCTGTCTGTCATACGAGTTTTCGCCAGACGGCTACTAGCCCGCGAGCCTTGCGGACAAATTTCGCTCAGTTGAGCCAGGCTAGCCCGGTCGCGCCAGAAAGCGACGCGCCGGGTAGGCACGGTGCGAGAACTTTTGGTTCTTGTTTATAGACAGATTGCCGGGAAGCGATGTTCCAGTTCGCCCTGCCAGACCTCGTGTTCGCGTTCGCGTAGCGAAGACCAGCCTTCGTGCCGTTCCTCAGGTTGCCGAGGAACTGAACCAGACACCAGCGCCGCCCTCACCGTGTATCCCTGTTTGTTGCTAGAAAGAAGGGGGCCAACCCCCTCTCATGGCTACGCCATGATTCACCCCCGGCTGCGGCTGGTGGCAGAAAGCCGGGAAGCGATGCTCCAGTACGCCCAGCCAGACCCCGCGTCCGCGCTCGCGTAGCGAAGACCAGCCGCCGTGCCGTTCCGCAGGTCGCCGAGGAACCGAACCTCGCGAATAGTTCCCTTCACGATCTGGTCGTTAACGTTTACGTAGTAATAATCTCCCGTGCCGGTCGTGGAGGAGCCGCCAACATCCTTTTCGAGGATTAGGCCGCACACCATCTGCAAGTTGAGCGTGTAGCCCTCTTTGAGCGGCATGCACGCCGCAGTTGCGACCACGCCGGCGGCAACAGCTCCCTTCTTCTCGTTGCGGCTGTCGGGGTTCACGGCGATTCCGAAGCCCGTTCCATCGCTCACGAACAGAGCGCAGCCCATGACTTCCCAAGCACCTGTTGCTGTCTCAACGCCGCCGATCTTGAACGGATGTTTGCCATCATTGGCAACCTGCCCATCTCCAACAAGCTCGTCGGTCGAGCCGGTGTTCCACGGCGAAGTTTGAACCCACGTATCAGTGGTAGTGGAGAACGCTTTTGCAACACGCATCAGCAGGGCAACGTTGCCGTCCGCAAGCGTCTCCTTGCCCTCAACTACCGCAGCATCGAACACGTCATATGCGTTCGATGCGCCACGGTCGGGACAAGAAGCCGCGTTGTTGGTTCCGTACATGAGGGCGCAGCCAACCGGCAGCGAAGCGGCGATTGAAGTGGCAACGACGATTCGTGTTGTATTGCTCTCTGCAATCACCGGATGGAACTGTACGTTGAAGTTTGAGCAGCCTTGAAAATCCACTTGCGAGGACTTGTTAAGCGTCTTGGTGAGCTGGTGAAAGTTGATATACCACTGGTCGTAGGCGCTCATGCCGCCATAGCCCGTCGTGGCGCACTTCGTAATGTCTATAAGCGAATCGTGGCTGATCGTGCGCGTCTTTACCGGCATACCCGAGATGGAGCGCGGGTTGTTATTCGAATCCATCGATAGAGGGTATGACGGCGTAAGCATATACGGTCGCAGACTGCCATCAGGCAAGTATGCATCTGGGCACGCGACGGAACCGGTGAACTTCGTGTCGGAGACAGACCATAGTGCATCGCCGTTTTCAAGCGGCTCCCAAAGCTGCCACACCACAGGCGCAATCTCGTAGACGTTGTTCCCCTTACCGTTGTCGATGCGCGAGAAACCGTAATCCACTGAATCGATAGCGACAACCCACGGTGCGCCGTCGGGATCGGCACCCGCGTTCGCGGAGACGTGGAACCACGGCCCGCCCTCCAAATTACATGGGTCTACAGCTGGAGTGGTTGCGGTGGCGGCAACGAACTTTGTCGCAGCAAGACGCTTTGCCGCAGCGCTCACGGGAATCAGCGTCGTAGGGCTTCCAGCGGGAACACGCCATGTGTAAATAAGCCCGGTCTTATGCTTGTCTACCATCGCTTTGATTGCGCTGTTTTTGTATCGCCCAGTCGCTTCATCACGCTCAAGAGCTTTCACGTCGGCAAGCTTGCCAATGGCTGTTGCGATGGACGCAAGGCCGTCTTTCAGCGCTTCATCTGTCGGAAAGTTATAGTCCATGCCAACTCCTAACTAACTGTCATATCGACGAGAACAGGGCGCGTGTCCCCGTTCTCGTCTGTGATTCGCTTGAAGTAAAACTGTCTGCCTGCGCTCACGGAGCCGCGAGCTTCCTCAGCCGCCTTACGAGCGTCCGCAGCCGCCCGATCTGCGCTGTCCGTGGATGCTTTCGCCGCGTTTGTCGCGGCAGTCGCAGCATTGGTTGCGGTGTCGGCGTTCGTCTTGGCTGTATTTGCCGCAGAAGCGGCATCTGTGGCGCTCTTTGTCGCGGCGTTCGCCTTGCTCGTCGCGGTGTTGGCCGCGTCCGTGGCGCTCTTGCAGATGTTGACTGCGGCGTTGGCGTTATTCAGCGCCGTGGCCGCATCGGTGACGGCCTGTTCGCCCTTGGTGACGGCTGTTTCGGCGCGCTTCGTCAGGTCTGTTACCGCGTTGTCCCACGACTGCGCCGGGGCATTTCCTTCGCGAGCGTCGCGCATGATGTCCAGCGCGAAACGCTCGGTCTGCACCGTCTGCGAGCCTTTCGTAAATTCGAAGTAGGCTTCGTCGGTGTAGCCGGGAACGCTTGCGAGCTTGGATTCATCGCAAACGTAGGTGATCGTGTTGCCGCTGACCGTGGCGCTGCCACGGTAATAGTGGATTCGGTCGGGCAATCGGGCAACCAAATAGGCGCTGTACCCAGACAAGGACAGCTCGCCGCCGTTGTCGTAGATAAGCGCCTTGATGGTTGTTCCGCCGCCTTCGCCTTGCGCGATTCGAATGCAGTTGTTGCCGCATCCGCGCTTGTTCACGTCAAGCTCGATGGTCTGCGTGTTCATCGCGCATCGCCGCCAGACTTTAGCGCTCGCAGCTTCTCAAGAGCCGCCATGAACGCCTGAACCGGATCCGCCTGTACTTCGGTGTCGCCGTCTTCTGTTGCCACCGCGACTGAAGGGTTGACGATTGCAGCCAGGGCATCGAAGCATGCGACCGTGGCATCGGTTCGGTCATCAACGTATACCGGAGTCACGAGCGTGAACGGCTCGTCGGCGGATTTCGGCTTAACCACGTCCTTGCTGTCGACGACCTCACGCGTGCCGTCATCGTAGACGGCAATGAAGACGATGTTTGCTGCTGCCGCGCGTGCAATGAACTCGGCGTCGAACTCCGTCAGATAGCTCTCGGTGTTGCCCACCGGATCATGCACCATGTAATGTGTGATCTGTGCCATATATCCTCCTAGTTAAAAGAGCAAGACGTGCAGATTCCGTTAATGAAGTTGATGTGGGCCGTCGAGGTCCACCACGAGATGGTCCCGTTGCTGTTGTCCTGTATCTTGCTGATATAGGTCAAGTTTCTGTTCTCGGTGATGCCGTATATAGCGGTGGTGTTAGTGTCCGCTGAATTGGAGATTGACAGATGTGGGACAGATATTCTCAGACTGCCCTCGGCCTGCATCTGCAAACCGTATCTGATCTCTCCGGTCGGTATATCTCTAGACGATGCCGAGAAATCGATGTAGCCAACCTGTGAAGCGCTCGACGCACCGCTCTTCTTTCGGTATCCAGACATCTGCCCCACCGCATTGAGCACTGTGTAGTAACTGTCGTAGCCGCAGCGGAAGGTGCCTTTCGCCGTGATGTTGTTCGCGGTCATGTAATTCGTCGTTAGATCGCCCGTCTTGAGATTCCAAGAATTGCGACCCCTCGCATCAGCGATCGTTCCAGCAGACATGTAACTCGCGTTGATATAAACCTTGCCATCCTTAAGGAAGATTCCCTGAGTTGCGCCGTTGCTTGTCAGCCGGTTGAAAATCTCCTGCTGTGTCATCTGCTCGTCGTAGTTGCTGAGGATGCCATCCGCATAGTCGGAAGCGTCCTGCTGCTCGATGGCATGCTGAGCCGCACGCGCCGCCGAGGCGTAATCCTTAACGGCTGACGAGTACGCGCCGTATGACGCGTCGTATTCGTACATTGCCGCCTTGAGCGCGTCTGCCGTCTTGCACTCCAGCACCGCGTTCACCTTGTCGGCGTAATCGCTGTAGGCACCGCCCTCTTCGGTAGATCCGAACGCAGCCGTGTATTTAGGCGCGAGTACTTGTGCGAGGAATTGCGCATTGAGTGACTTGTTGGACTTCAGCGAGTTGTACTGGCTTGTGAGCTCTTCGCGCTCTTTGTCGACCGCCTGCATGGCCTTCTTCACTGCCGCCGCTTCGGCTGCCGTTACAACTCCGTCTTTAGCCAGATCCTGCACGGTGCCGTCAAGGTCAGTCAGCGATTCAGTGAAATCGTAGGAACTTTGGTACGTCTTGTTGTAGGCGCTCTCAAGCACCGGTGCCGCATAGCGTACGGAGCCGTCACCGAGCGTGATGCGCTCCATAGACCAGACGTAATAGCCGTTGCTCCATTCCGGCAATGTCTCAGACCATCCAAGCTCAGGGTTCTGCGCGTTGATTGGCGGAACCGTATCGCTCTGGTTCTTCGCATAGAGCTTGACGCTGGATGCGATGCCGTTTCCGGCCATCTGGTTCGCACCATTGATTGCCTTGGCGAGACAAGGCGTCGTGTAGCTTACGGTTCCGTCACTCCAAGTGACCTTGCTGCGAGTCCAGATGTACTTTCCCTTGCTCCAGGCAGGCTGCTGTTCGCTCCAGCTGCCGCCGACTTGTGAAGAATCACTTGAAGATAGGTAGTACTGCTCGACGATAGAATCGATTCCCCTGCCGGTTACACCTTGCTTGCCGTCCGCGCCGCTAATGCAGGCCGGATCTGAATAGGAAATCTCGCCGGACTGCATGGCAGTCTTCGTCCGAGTCCAGATGTACTTCCCCTCGACCCATACGGGCGCTTCGGACTGCCATCCGGTTTTCGGCGCTTCGGTGCGCGAGACACCTTGCGCGTACTCGACATCGACGGATGCAATTACGGCATCTGTCGTGGCGATCTGCTTGCTTCCAACGGTCGCGCCGGCAGACAGGCTAAAATCTCCGGTGGTCAAATCCCAGAAATTCTTTCCAACATCGTCGGTGAGCAGGCCAGCTCGGATGCGGTCTGCTCGCATCGTGCCGGCGTTGATGCAATCGGCGCTGACCTGAGCTCCAGTGATGAACGTGCGCCAGTTCCATTGGCCGTCGCTTGCAAGCGATGCGGCAAGGCGGATGCCCATGCCGTTGATGTTTACCGCCCACATGCCGGACGTTGCCTTGAGTGGGACACCCGTTACGGAATCCAGCGGCACGTTGGAGTAGATCACGCCAAGCTCGAACGTCTCGACCTTGTACGTGCCGACGGCATTGAACGCCTTGTTGAGCGCCGCCATGAGCTGGTTGAGCCACGAGACGGACGTGCTCGCCGCCGCATCGTAGTTAGCCCGCTGGTTGCTGCCGCTCTTGAGCTGCTGCGCCATTGACTGAAAGATGTCGGCCAGGTTATCGGTTAAGTTGCCGAACACTACCGTGGCATCGCCGGTCACCAAGTCGCGGGTCAGCTTCGAGACGCGCCCCTTGAGCCTGATTCCAGCAGCGGAGAAGCCCTTGTCGATGATCGCCACGCAATCGCCGACGGCAACGCTTTCCCAATCTCGACCGAAAGCAAATAGGTCAATCACGCTTGCTTCATAAGAGACGGTCGGCGTTTTGGCTTGCTTAAGGTAGCCTTTCGTCTCGGCAAGAAGTTGAGCCGCGTCCTCGCATTGCTCGTTAACGTAAACGTCCACCGCAGGAGCGATGCCGCCGTTGCCGTCGGGATGTCCCCAAACCTCGGTCGCGTCGGCATCCTCGACGTAATCCTTGCCGCCGTTTATATCGCCGAAAGTCAAGCGTCGGCCATAGCCGCCGCCATCTGTCTCAACACCCTTGCCGTAACCGTAAACCCTCGTCTTTGGGTTGGCGCTGCCGGTCTTGCGCTTGATGCTTATGAGGTCTTTAGTCCAGGTGAACCGCTTCGGGCTTTGCTGGTTTCCGCGTGTAGCCACCACGCGCACGTATCGGTGCGTGACCTGCGTGCCGTCCGTCTCGATTACGGTCTCAAGCTCGCCGCCCCATGTTTTGAGCAGGTCGCTCAATCCCTCGCGCACTTTTACGTGATAGAAGGTGTGCGAAGCACTGCCGGGCTGGTCGCAGTTGCCGACTTCCCAACGGGTGCCCGCGAGTATTGACGTGAGCGCCACGGCTACGCCGCCGGACGGTCGTTTGTCCTCGATATAGTCATCCCACGTCTCGTTGATGGAGTTGATGCACGTTATGCTGGTATATGGCTTGCCGTTGTCATCGTGCAGCCGCTCGATTTCGTCGACAATGTGTTCATGTACAACACCTTGGCGGTCAACCCAAACAAGGTACTCCCCCTTGTCTAAATCCTCGTCGCACCTGATCTTAAGCTCGTCGGTGCCGTCCGTTGCGTCCTCATGGGTCGCTGCGGTGTAGGTGAGCCGTCCGAGGTTCGCACCGAAACGGCTGAAACGGGTGAAGTTGACTTTCTTTGTTAAAGCCATCTTTCCTCCCATTCCAACGTCGCGGAGCCACTAGAGATCTTGACGTGCGCACGGTCTTTAATGCTGAAAAAGTCGCTCATGATGTTGAGCTGAGCGACAGAGCCGTTAACGGTCACATGCTCTTTGTCGAAATCCATCCGAACCACGCTCGAAGCCGTCAGCGGCTGGACAACCTCGACGAACTCGGCGGTGTCGGTGTTGGTGATGCGCCAAGAGCTGCAAGAGCCGGGCTTGGCCGTCACGGCGAGCGCCGCAGGCAGCGTGCCGCCGACGGCGAACGATGCTGCGCCGCTCATATCCATACGGCGATGCTGACCGTAATAGTCGGGGTCGCCAATGTGGAACGTAACGGTTGTCTGCGGGCAATCGTCGGTAATCTCGTCAAGGTCGGTTGCGCCGCTAACGATCGCCATCAAATAACGCGTAGGGTCATCGGGCAAATAAAGTGGCGCTGGCTCGTCAGACCAGAGCAGCGCCGCCAGCTTATGCCGCGCCTTTGCGACCTCGCGTCGGTGCTCAGTGCGAATCCACATGTCAATCTGCAAATCGTAACCGCTGCGGCGGGCGTTCTTGAAGTATTCGCCGTGCCGCCCGGGCGCATCCTCGAAGCTCGCCGAAACGTCCGCCATGATTGGGCGGCGCACCTTACAGTAGACGAGCTTCGACAGGTCGTGCCCGTTGAAAACAATGCTGTCGCTTTGGTTTCGCTTGCGCTTAAGCTCCAACGGGCACCCCCTTCTGCTTTAACCTGCTGGCAATACCAGCGCCGATCTGCTGACCTGTTGTATACGCGTCCATGCTGTTCGCAACGGTAGCGTTGACGGTCACGTTCACCTGGGCTCCGCCGCCGAAGCCGCCGCTTAGGCGGTCGAGCACGCGAGAAATACCCGCTTCGACGCTCTCTCTGACACTTGTGCGCAGTTTGGCATCGGGTGCGACGTGTTCCAGTCCAGCTTCGCCAACGCCGATGATCGAAGGCTTGTCGAAGGACGCGCCCTTTGCATACCAGTTGACGCTGATGGACGGCAGCTTCACAACGCCACCGATGTCACGCCAGCTGACGCTGAAATGCGGCATGTTGATATGCGGCAGGCTGATGCGAATCCCGCTGAACGCCCCCTGAATCTTGCCAGGGATGCCGCTGACAAAGTTCCAGGCATCGTTGATCGGCGAAGTGATGCTGCTCTTGATGTTCGAGAAAACGCCAGCGACCTTGCTGCCAAGCCCCGGGAAGCCAAGCTTTTCACCGATGGCGTTTCCGGCGTTTATCGCGGTATCCTTCGCAGTGTTCATCTTCGTTTGGATATTGCTCTGAATGGCCTGGAAGGCAATACCGGCCTGCGACTTCGCCGCGTCCCAATCACCGTTCATGGCAGCTTTCAGGGCATTTGAAGCCGAAGAACCGACAATTCTGCCGGTGTTCATATCTGTTTGGATTGAATCCCTGATGGCGCCGAATTTTTCAGACGCGCCGGATTTCAAATTCTCCCAAGCGTCGGACGCGTTGGCCTTCAGGCCCTCCCAAGCATCGGACGCGCCTTGCCTTATGCCTTCAAACTTTTCCGAAAGGCCGTTTTTGACCTCTTCGGCCTTTCCGGTTATCCCGTCCCAAATCCCAGACCAGAATTCCGGCACGCCTGCGAAGAAATCCTGAACGCCCTGCCATTTCTCGGAGATCCAGCCCGTGAAGTCAGACCAGAGCTGTTTACCAGTCTCGGTTTGCGTGAAGAACCACGTAAGGCCAGCGACGGCAGCGGCAACCGCAGCCACGCCAAGCAAGATTGGGTTTGCGGCAATCAATCCGGTGAACGATGTCCACCCTGTAGAGAGCTTGCCGCCAAGGGTCGATGCCAAGCCGCCCGCTTTCTCGGCGATGCCGCCGAAGCCTGTTGCAGCCGTGCTTATAGCGCCGCCGCCCTCGCCGAACTTGCCTGCGAGGGAAGCGAAGCCGCCGGCAACGTCCTTGAACGTCTGGCCGATCTCAATGCCCTTTTGGAGCGTCTTGCCGATGCCCGTTGTAAGCCCGCCGAACGCGACCGTCCCCAAAACGACATTGGTTGCCATGTCCTGCTGCTCTGGCGTTAGGGACTTATACCAGTCGCTAACGCCCTCGAGCGCCGGTGTTACCTTCTCAAGCAAGGTCGTTCCAAGCTCGAGCGCCTTTTCCTTGAAGGGCATGGCCGCTTCGCCGGCTTCGGCCATCTTCTGGTTTAGCTCGGCCTGCGCTTCGCGCGTGTCGAGCATCGTCTTATTAGTCTCTTGATACGTCTCGCCGATGTTGCCGTAAAGACCATCGAGCGTCTGCGTGATAAGCGAGGAGCGCTCCTGCTCGTCACCGCAGGCGGCAAGCGCCGCATTGAAAGCGTCCTCTTTGGTAGCGCCCTGAGCGATCTGGTCGTTGAAAGCCTGCTGTGCCGCATGGTTGCCAGAGAGTGCTGCGCTCCACTGCTCGTTGCTTGCCGTCGCCCAGTTGAGGGCATCGGCAAGACCGCCGGTGACGGTACCGGTGTGCGCCGTCTCCTGCGATGCTTCCACGAGGTTTTCGAGCGGCAATGCATCGCCGAACTTTGAGAACGAGCCTGCGGCGATGTTGTTCCACTTGTCCAGCTCCTGCTGGTTGGTGGTCAGACGAGATAGGTTCTGAGCGGCTTCGGTTGCGGTGTCCCCTTCGCCGAGAAGCTTGTAGAACAGCGTGTAAGAGCTTCGCGCCTGCTCGGACGTGCCGCCTGCGTCCTTCCAGGCAGCGTTCAGCTGATGCGTCTGCTCGATTTGCTCTTCTTGGCTGCTGGCAAGACCGACAAGCGCGGTAGCAGTGCCGGTGACGGCACCGGTGATCGTCTTTCCGGCAGTCTCAAGACCCTTGCCGGCCTTTTCCAGCTTATCGCTGTTGTCCTGAATTGTCTGACCGAACTGGTAAAGGCTACTCTTCGATGCCTGGGCTTCGCGACTGATGCTTTTAAGATCGTCGGAATAGCTCTCAAGCTGGTTCTCGCAAATGGCAATCTGAGCCTTAAGGCTAGAGTACTGCGCTTCCTCGCGCTCGGTGAGCGTCGCACCGCTTCGCTTCTTCTCGTCGAGCGTCGCAAGCGCGGCCTTGTAGGCATCGAGTTTCGCTTTCGTCTCGCCGTACGCTCGGTTCAGAAGCTTTTCCTTCTCAACGAGCAAATCCGTGTTGCCGGGGTCGAATTTCAGGGCGCGATTGATGTCCTTCAACGCGCCCTGCGTATCCTTCGCCGTGCTCTGCACGCTCTTCAACGCGCCCTGCAACTCGGTCGTATCTCCGCCGAACTTGATAGTCAGACCTTTGTACGTGACGGCCACGGTTCCACCTCTTTTCAGTTGTCAATGAAAGAAATGAGCGCACAGAACAGCGCACCGCATAGGTGCGCTGGCGCTTTACGCTCACATGCCAGCCCAGAAGGCCGCTTCGCCCTGCCGCGCGTGTTCGTCATCCTCGGCGTATGCCACAGCATCGTTGACGAAGCTATACACGTCGATAAGGTTTTGCACCTGCACGTAAGACAGGTCGTGCAGGTCTTGGACGCTCAATCCCGCCTGCTGGCAAGAGTAGATGTAGAGCGCGTCGCAGCTACTCTCCAGTTCCCTCGGCAGCGGCGGCATCGGGTGCTTCGGCGGGCGCGGCTTCCACGTCCGCTTTTGCGTTCGGAAAAAAGTTGTCCTTGATGATCTGCATCACGTCAGATGCCCAACCGCCTTTGCGCTCAAGGTCGAATTCCGTCTGCGGGAAGCCGCAAACCCAATCCTCAAAGGACTTACCGAGGTCTGTCTTATCCTTCGCAGTGGCGTTGTACGTCTTCGCGCAGGCGTAGAAAATCTCAAGCAGTGGCACGATAGGCGGAATGTTCGACGCCGCCGAGACATCGAGAACAACGGAGATGGCTTCGTTGATGTCCTTCGGACGGCACGAGCCGTCCTTGCGCTCAACGAAGAACTCACGTGAATAGGCAATTGGAGTGAAGGCGTTGCAAGCGACCGGGTACTTAACGCCGCCAACCTCGATGATCCCGCCATCCATTACGCGCTCACAGCCTTGGGCGTGACGGCAGTATCTACCTCTTCGAAGAATTTATCGTAACCGTCAATATCGCCATATGTGTCGATGTAGCTGCCGCGCCAGCCGCTCGGCAGCTTGACGGGACGGAACGTAAGCTCGTAATCAAGCTGCGTGATGTCGGGCTTGTCCTCAAGCGTCTTTGCATCGACGGATGCGGGCTTGCTCGTGCACTTGTAGATGCAGCGGCGCTTTCCAACGACGTGTCCGGGCTGCTCGCACATGAATGCGAACGGTTTAGGTTTCTTGCCGGAAGTTGCCAGCAAGCGCCCTTTCTCGTCGATGTCGAAGCCAATAATGTCGGCCAGAAGCGCACGCAACTCTGGCGTGCTCTCGATGTCGTAGAGCGACCACGTGATAGAGCCGCCGTTATCCTGGTACTTGTCCAGCCACGTCTCGTTATCGCCGTGGCTCGTCGACTGCTCAATGGACGGCTCAATCTTGATCTCAACCGTGCCTGGGATGTGGACAGGCTTCTCGTACGTAAACGTATCCTCGTTGGTAAGACGCGCTATATGCGCGTTCTTAACGCCGAAGAACCCATTTCGCGCCATGTCGGCTCCTTTCTTTACTCGGTCACGCCAACCTCATAGGCCGTCTCGATAAGCTCGTCACCATCGAGCGACGTGACCGTTTTCACATAATTGAACTCTGCGGCATCGAGTGCCGCTTCGAATCGCTTCTCGAGCTCGTAATCGCGCTCTCGAACGTAAAGCGCCACATCGTAGGGCATCCAGCGGCACCATCCAGTGTTATCCGCGCACAGGGCTCCACCGTAACCCGCTTCAATGTCGATATACGGCGGCGCTAGCAACTCGTCATCGTCGCGGAAACCTCCGTTTGCCCACGGCAGGCCGAACGCATCAAGAAGCTCAGCCAGGTCTTTAAGGCTGTTCATTGCGCCCCCTTGGAGAACTCGGCGGCAACTTCCTTGTAAACGCCCTCGATAACGTGATCGCCTTCGACCCTGCCGGGATAGCTGCCGTGCTGGTTTTTGATAACGTGGCCGTTCTCGAGCAGGTGTGTAAGCTGATACTGCCTGTTGTGGACAACGCAGGTCGTTCCGGTCGCTTCGCTCTTAACGTCGGCAGACCATCCCCTTGCGTAGCTTCCGCCGTGGCGCTTCTTCTTCCGGCTTCTCTCTTTCAGAAGGCGAACCGCCTTGTTGCCAGCGGCCTTGACGTTGCCTTGCAAAATCTCTTCGTTGTCCTCGATAACCTCTTCGATGCTGTTGACGATGATTGATTGGAGTTGGTCAATCTTTATCCCGCTCACTGATTGCCCACCTTCTCGACGAGTGTAAGCCGCACGTTGTCGACGTTCGCCACGACCGCCGAATCGACGGCATAGCGGATGCCGCCGAACTCGCAAAGCCTTTCACCGCTGTAGGCGCACGCGCGTACAGTGATAACGGCCTGCGGTTTAACTCCTGCCTGCGCGGCGGTGTAATACGCCGTCTGGCTTATGCCGTACACGTTGCAGGGAACACGGCGGCGGCGCTCCTTTTTGTGCGATACGCCCAGATCATCGCGCTCTGAGACGGTAGCGATAAGCGTGCAAACGCCAGCCCACCCGCTCATGCGGCATCACCGCCGTTGTACGCCGAATCACCGCTCATGCTCGTAAGCATGGTTTCGAACGCCTTCATGAAGCGCTCGGCGTCTGGGTTGTCCATGCCGAAGTTGGCCTTGACGTAAACCTTTATCGCAAGTCGAACGCGCCCGTCCGAATCGTCGTGCGCCTTGGCATCCGCTACGCCGCCCGCAACCAACTCAGCGCGGGCGGCTTCGATTACGTCTGAAATCTCTTCGTCGTAGTCGGTTACGAAAGCCGGGATGCGAAGCGCGGCGCGGCACGCATCCAGCAGCTTGCCTTTAGCCTTTTCGGCCATGCCGCGCCACCTCCTTAAGCCTGCTTGATAGTGAGCTGTGCGAACGCTTCGGGGACAGCAAGAACACCGTCGAACAGAACATAACCGTCGAAGCAGCGCTTCTGGGTTCGCGGCTGGACGTAAGGCGTAACGTCGGGGCCATCAAACATGTTGCCCTTGAACAGGTCGGGGAAACCGGCCTTAATCACGTTGTCGGCGATTGAATCGTCCTGCTTTACAACCTTGCCGAAGATTCGACCCTGAACCGTCGGGTCATCGGTGGCCTCATTTGCAAAATAAGAACGACCGTTGGCATCCTCAAGCATGGCAATCTGGTTCCAGATGGTGTTGTTATTGGCGTAGATGATGATTCCCTTAGCCGCTGCGTTGCCGTAAGAGCGGAGCAGGCTCAGCATCTTCACGATGTCGGCCTTGGCAAGCTTCTTTACTGCCGCCGTCTGAATCTTGTTAGCGGTCGCCATGCCGTAAGTCTCATCGGCAAGCTTCTCGTGGACGAATGTGTTGCACGCGACGGAGAGACGTGCAGAAACCTCGGAAATGATGTACTGCTCGAAGCCGGAAAGCGACTGCGTTGCCATCTTTCGGGACATCTCGACGGTCTTCTTAATCTCCGATCCTACGAGCGGCACGGTATCGAAGTCATTTTCCTCGATATCGGTAGGGGCTGCGCCCTCTTCGGTCTTGGCCGCATCGCCCTTCTTGATGGACTTGTGGCGCGGGAACTCGACCTGACCAGACATGTTCGATCGGCTGATGTCACCGAAGAGAACAGCAGTATTGTCGATAAGGGAAATGATCTCGTTCTGTACGGCCACGGGAACGATGGATTCGGTATTGGCCGTGGTCATGGTGAACTCGGCTCGCTGCTCGATTGCGTGGCGCTGAGCAGCACGCTCGACATCGGTGAGCGCGGTTCCGCCGATAAGCTGGATGCCGGAGCGCTCGGCAAGACCCTTAGCCCATGCGCGGCGCTCAGCCTTGTCGTAGTCGGTCACGTCATATGCAGTGCCGGGGATGCCAGCGACGTTGGCGGAACGCGCCAGCGGCACGGAATCCACGCGCTGTGCGCAGCCTGCGTCGATGGCGGCACGGGCGTTCGCGACGGCGGCGTTGCGAACCTGCGCCGCCTGTGCGGTCTGGGCAGTGCGCTCGTTAATCTGGTCGGTCAGCTCGGCCATGCGGGCTGCATCCTCTTCCGTCGGCTCGGTACCGTCAGAATACTGGTCGACAAGCGCTTGCAGGTCGTTAAGAAGTTCCTCGAGTGTCATTGCTAGTTACCTTTCTTCGCATTGGTAATTGCCAGGCACGCTTTTGCTCGAAGCAACGCGCCCCTCCTTCGCGCAAACTCCTTGCGCGACTGCTCGATCACTCCGTTGAGCAGGTTTCTTGCACTAATCTCCGTGTTCGGGTCTGCCGGCAGGCTCACGGCGCTCACGTCGTAGACCTTCTTAACGCGGGTGATAGTCGTTGTTCTGGTTTCGCGGTCGTACTCGTCTGCCGCAATCATGAAAGCCCACGACATGCGGGTAACGAGCCCGTTGGTAATCTCTTCGTAAAGGTCGCGCGACGCCTGCGAACCCGACAGATCGGCAGCGACGAACAGCCCGTGTTCGTCAGGCTCGACAATCAGCGTCCCGTTGCTCATTCGCGCGAGAACCTTGCCGGAGTGGTCGAACTGCATGATTACGTCGGTCATGTCCGCATCGGCAAAAGCCGTAGGCGCGATGATCTCGCGGTACTCGTTTCCGTCGAAGTCCTCGAACAGTACGTAAGGGTCATCGAATGTCGAAGCGTATCCCTCGACGTAGTACTCGGTATCGAAGCGTTTCTCGCGCTTCCCATCATCAGCGCCAAGTGCTCGCACCATGACTGGCATTGCGCGGTATTGGCGCTCATTCGGTTTGGCTGGCATCTTCACCACCGTCTTTCTTGCCGTCGATTGCGGCTATGTTCGCGTTAGTCTGGGCAGCAGCCGCCGCCTGCTCGGATGTGTGCTGGCTGATTAGATCGAGGTCGATGTACTCGCCGCGAATAACATGGCGTTCGCCGCCCGGATAGCTCGGCGATTGGAACACCTCTGCAACCTGATTGCCGCACCAAATCCCTCGGTCGAACAGTGCCGTTGAAACGTTGAGCTTCGTTTGATTGCTCGCGAACTCAAGGCGGTTCGCGCTGAACATAATCGAGTTGCCATGGGCAATCTCGTTCGGCGTGAACGTCATCGCCGTGAGCACGTACCCGAGCTGGATGGCGAAGACCTCGGTACGCCCCTCGTAAAAGGCGTTGTACGTGTCCTCGTCGGCCTTGTTCATAACGATGTCTTCGCTTGATCCGAAGAAACGATAGGCCGCTTTTTCTATGCGCTCCATTTGCGCAGCGTCAACGGTGTAGTTCTGTGGCGCGATCTGCTTGACCTCTTGATATTTGTTGTCGTAAACGACGATTCCGCCGGCGTTCGACGCTCCCAACTGGCTGTTGAAGGAATCGGCAGACTTCTTCGTGTCTTCTGGGTTTCGGTTTTGCGAAAGCTTGCCGATGAAGCGCACCGCCGCGCCCTGCTCGATAGCTGTTTTCTCGGCTTCCTCTTGAGCGTGAATCAAATCAAGCGTTGGATTGAGCACGTTAGTACCGTCACCGAACAGATCGCTCTTGAACTGATGCCGCGTCATAACGCCGATGCGCGACCACTCAATCAAGGTCTTATCGCCACCCGGAAAACGGAGCTCAAGCCACAAAGCACCGTCAACGTCGTAGGCTTCGCACTGACTTGGCAGCACTGGGTAATAGCCAACGGACGTGATTCCGTCCCCGCCGTCAACAGGGACGATCAAGCACGTGTCGCAAACGTCAAGTATCGTTGAGACGCGATGCAAGAACTGCGGCGTTGTCATCCACGGATTCGGTTGCCACTGCAAAGAACGCGTCCATTGCGGTTGCGCCGTACCAGAAATCTCAGGCCGCAGCTTTGAAGCATGGTCGGCGTTTCGCTCGATGATGGAGCGCGTCAGCTCGGCTTCGTAGATGCCGCCAGACCACGACGTGAAACGCGGCGCGTACGTCGTGAACGTCTGGAAGTAGCCATCGACAGCCTGCATGATCGGCTTATGGAACACGGCATCGAACATCGAGCGGAAAAGCGTTGGTTTTCGCACGTTTTAACCTCCAATCATGCTTTTGTAGTCATCCATCATGTCTTTGAGCACTACGAACGCGTCACACTCAGCCGCCCAAGCATCAATGCGGTTGCGCGGGTCTTGGTTCTTCTTGTCGGGCGCGATGTTGCCGTTCGCATCGTTTCTGATCATCACGTTCGAGCGGCACCATTCCGCTATAGGGTTCTGGTTATCGACGATGCGGTTTTCCTTGTATAGCGCTCGAAGCTCCTTCATCGGCATGGACAAGGTTTGCGCACCCTGTATTACCTTTTTGAAGTTGTCAGCGCCGAAATAGCCCTCGTACGCTTCAACAGTCGGAACGTCTCGCATATGCCACGGGTCATAGCCACAGGCAACCGAATAAATGCCGTACTTTTCCTGAATCTCCGTGACCCAATCCAGCACATCGCGCTTGTCGATGATCGGCGTTGCCGACGTTCTGAGCAGCCCGCGGGCAATCCAGGCATCGTATGGCACGCCGTCTCGACCCCCGCGCCGCCCCTCGGCTTCCGCCTGCTCCAAAGCGCGAAGCGGTATCCACGCCATGTGCATTGCGTATATGTGCTCGTCGTTCGGGCGCATCATAAGCAGGCACGCCGCCGTTAGGTCGGTCGTATCCGAAGCGTCCACGCCGAGAACTGCGTACGAAAAAGACCCGTCGGACGGGTCGAACGTGGCTTCGTTGTGGACCTCAGACCATTTGAGCCAGGCTTGGCTCTGGTTCTCAATGAGGTTGAAGTCTTTTACCAGCAGTGTCGGCAAAAATGTAGGGTCATCGAGCGCCTTGGAGACGTTTTCCCTGAGCGATTTCAGGGACTTGATTGTTCCAAGTCCGGGATTCGCCTTAATCCAGCACTTCTCGTCTTTCCATTCCTCGCGCTCGTCAAGCTCGAAAATGAAAGCGATGAAATGCTCGGCTTTTTCGCCAGATGCTTCGCCGTTCAGCCATTTGGTGGCGTATTCGTACTGAGCATCGAAAATGCCGCCGCGCACGAATCCGTTGGTCGTGATCTCCAAGACCAGCGGTTGCCTACGGGCGGAAATACCCTGAATCGTCAGGTCGTAGAGGTCGCGGTTTCGCATGGCTGCGAGCTCGTCAACGATAGCGCCTGAGATGTCCAAGCCGTCAAGGTGGTTTGTGTTGGCGGAAAGCGCCTTGATTGACCCCATGTTGAGGCCGCAGTAAAGGTCGCTCACACGCTTTCGCACGTGCTTTGCCAGCGCCGGTGATGTCATCACCATTCGCCAGGCGTTGTTGAAGCCCTTCGCCGCCTGATCGTGAGCCGTAGCCACGTTGTAGACTTCCGGCGCACCCTCGTCATCGTTAATGAGCAAGTCAAGCTCGATAGCCGACGCAAGCGCGGTCTTACCATTCTTTCGCCCCATAATCCAAAGGACTTCGCGGTATTGGCGCAAGCCCTCGGCATCCACGAAACCGAAGATTACGGAGAGGATGGCCAACTGGAAAAGCTCGAGCTTGAACTTGCGTCCAAGCTTTCCGCTCGGAAGTCGGCAAAACGTCTCGATGAAGGTGACGTGCTTCGCCGCGAACTCTTCGCGGTAATGGTACGGATAGAGTGGATCGGTGTTGTCCAGGTCGCGCAGCACGCGCTCCGCGAGCTGCTGCATCTTCTCGCAAGCAGTGATCTCACCGTTGAGGATGCCACCGAAGTAGCTTCGTATCGCCTGCTCGCAGCGACCAGCGCCGCTTCGCTTCTTAGCCGCCGAAGCGCGTTTCATTGAGGTAGTCAATGAGCGCATCGCCTGCGGTGCTGCCGGACGGCATCATGTCGGTGAGCTGCTTGATGCCGCGCGAGAAGGTTGTAAACAGCTTGTTGTAGGCGCTGAAACCCGGATGCTCTCGCAAGCCGGATTGACCGCCGCCGTTGTCATATTCGGTAAAAATGCTCTCGTACATCAGCTCGCGGCGGGCTTCGTCAAGCTTGACCTTCAAGAACGCGATGTTCGACATCAGCGGAAGCACGGCGCTTCGCTTCTCGTCCGGTATCGCGTCCTTGGTGAGCCGTTGGAGCTTTTTCAGCTCGCTTTGGTATCGGCTCTCGATGGAAGCGGTGCGCTTCTTCGGGGGACTCTCCGTGGCTTTCGGCAAAAGTTCGTTACTTTCGCACACTTTTCGCCTTCCCACAAGACCACCCCCGTTCTGAAACCCGTCACACGCAAATTTCTATCTTCCGGCGTTGGTGCCCTATGCTGGGTGCCTTGATTTTAGACCGGGGGGATAGCTCAAAGCTGTGACCTGCTGTTTTGTCTGTCGTTTTACTTGACTGTGCGCTTGTGCTCAGTCTGTGTTTTCGTCTGTCAGCGAAATCAAGTTGCCGTCCTCGTCAAAGCGCAGCCCTTGCCTTGTGCTGCCCTGCCTTGCCCAGCCGTGCACCTTCTTGTGGCAGAGGTCGCACAGGCTTACAAGGTTGCGAGTGTCGGTCGCTATGTTCGGATCGCTGATGTTCGATGGTGTTAGCTCGATGATGTGATGCACCATCGTTGCCGGTGTTGCGATGCCAGCCTTAAGGCAGTGCTGGCAAAGATAGGCATCGCGCCGCAATGCGAGCTCTCGCGCCTGTTCCCAATCCTTGGAATGGTAGAACCGATACGAGAAGCCCTTAGCCATTGCGCGACCCCCAACAAAAAAGGGACGCGACCCAAGGCCGTGTCCCTTTCTGATAATCCACCGTACCGAAATATAACGCAAACCGAAAAGTGATGACAAGTACCAATCTCAAATATCTTTAAGCGCGGCAAAGCCCACCTCGTCGATATAGCGGAACCCAGCGTTGCAAAGCTCCCTGCACCATTGGCGCGAGCACTGCATCACATCGGCTATCTCGTCCCATGGCATCACTTGGAGATAGGCCATGCACAGCGCGTCGGCGTAGCGGTTGCCCTTGAGCTTAGCCAAGCCGCCGCGATTGTCAGCACCGTAGAGCAGCACGCACGCCTCGTCTACCTCAGCCTGGCTGTCTGCAATCCTCCTTTCCAACCTCCCCTCAAAGTCAATGCGCCCGTTAATCGCATCCATAGGGTCTGAGCCACCACCGCCGCCGCCCGCGTCGTAACTCTGCGCCTTGGCTCCCTCGCGAGCCTTAAGGCGGGCTAGCATCTCCTTTGCATGTTCGATGCTAGCCACCTCGTCACGGATGCGCTCGAAGTATTCCTTGGCATCCACAAAGCATCAACCCTAGTCGACACCCGTAGAGCCAAAGCCGTCGGTACCGCGCTCGGTGTCGGTCAGGCTATCGACCCCGACAAGATCACACGGCACGAACGGGACAACGACCATCTGACACACACGTGTACCCTTGGGAAGAAACACAGTGTCACAGCTGAGATTGACCAGCGGTGCGTGCACCTCGCCACGGTATCCGCTGTCGATAACGCTCACGCTGTTGCGCAGCGTCACGCCGTAGTGAGCGCCAAGGCCAGAGCGCGGGAAGACCAGACCGACACAGCCGCTCGGAATCTCGCAGGCAAAGCCAAGTCCGCAGACCGCGCTTGCGTTTGACTCAAGCCTTACGTCCTCGGTGATGCAAAGGTCGAAGCCTGCATCGCCATCGTGCGCGTATGTCGGCATGGCTGTTCCGTCAGCCAGGCAAACGTTCATCTTTCGTCCGTACATGTCAGCTCCTTAGAAGGGAATATCTTCGTCGTACACATCTGGGTAGGTCGCAGCCTGCGGTGCCGCCGGCGGCTGCTGCGACTGTCGATGCGAGGTCATGATTGCCACGTTATCAACGATGACCTCGAGCTTGCGATAGCGCTTGCCGTCCTTCTCCCACACGTTCTGGTGCAGGTGCCCGAGGATAGCCAGGCGTGCGCCCTTCATAAGAAGGCCGTTGTTAAACATCGCTTCGCCGCGCTTGCCGTACATCACGCAGTCGACCCAGCTGGTCACATCCTTATAGCTACCGTCCTGCTGCTTGCGGCTCTTGTTCACTGCTAGCGAAAAGCTCGTGACCGCAAGGCCGCTGTTGGTGTACCGAACCTCTGCATCTTGCCCAAGGTTGCCACTCAAGGTGACGCTGTTAAGACTGTCACTCACAGTTGCCACCCCTCACGATTGCCAATGCGATAAAGGTCAGAGTCACCATCGCGGTTGCGAGCGACGGGACGAGCCACGAAAACATGCCGCCCGTGATGATGCTTATAAACAACTCCAGAAGGCAGAAACTCAGAAAGATGATCGCGACGCTTGCGACCACGGAAAGCACGGCTACAAGCACGGCACAACGCATAACGCGCTTGCGCTCCTGCTCACTCGGTTTACTCACGGCAACCACCCCCAAGAGCCTTGATAAGCCCCTCTCTCTGAACGTGCCCCAATCCCTGCACGCGTCTGGTCGTACTGATATGCAGGCTCTTCATAAGCTGTTGCGTACGCTTCTTGGCATAACCAGGCATCGACCCAATCAGATACTCGACGCGCATCCCAGCCGCAGCCTGATAGTTGCGGTCTGCTAGCTCAAGAAATCCATCAATGCCAAGCTCGCCAGTTTTGAGACGTTTGCGAATGTCCGAGCGCTGCTTGCGAACCACAAGCGCTCTGTCAAGAGCCTTGCGCCGCTCATCGCCGGTCATAATAGTCACCATTTTCAGTATCTCCTGATTCTTACTTGGAATACGGCGGCTAACCGTTCCCAAACCATCGGTTTTGCTTTCTGACCTCTCGTTTTCGTGTCGTGCCGCAAATGGCTGAGGTCTTGCCATTTACACACCGTTTACACTCCATCCTCAAGCTGCTTGGCGAAGCTGTTGAATGCCTGAGCCGCCGCCTGGTCGCGCCCCGGCAGAAGGTGCGCGTAGAGCTTCAGCGTTGTCGCTTCGTTCGAGTGCCCCAAGCGATCTGCGAGCGTCTTGAGGTCAACGCCGTTCGCCAGGCACCACGTGGCGTGCGTGTGGCGCAATGAGTGGAACGTGTACGCCTTCGGCATGCCCGCACGGTCGCGAGCGCGGCTGAAAGCCTTTGAGACGGTCGTAGGGCGCATGTAAGAGCCGTCTATGCTCACTAGTGGTGAATCGGGCGTAAAAGCGTCTGAAATCGAATCCTGTTGCGCGAGATAGGCTTTTATCCGCTCCCACTCTTCGTCGATTAACGCCACAGGCCGCGTCTTCTTGTTCTTGGTCACGTTGGATCGGATAACGCCGCCGCCCGGAACCTCGATGACCGTACCGCTCACGAGGATGAACCCCTGCGCCTTGTGGAGGTCGCGCCGCCTTACGGCGCACACCTCGCCGACGCGCATCCCTGTATGCAGTGCGAGCCAAGCCGCGAAAGCGTAGGCTGATTGGCGCATGAAGCGCTTCTCTGGCGCTTCAAGGTCGAGCTTTTCGGAAACCGTGGCATCGAGTGCCTTGTAATCCCATTCGTCAATGCTCACGGCTTCATGGCGTTCCTCTGGCGGCTTTGCGACCATGAGCATTGGGTTGTTCTCGCAGATGCCGATACGCACCCAGAAGTTGTATGCGCCGCGCAAAAAGTGGTGAACGCTGATGATCGTGTTACGCGAGAGACCTTGACCGCCATTCTTCTTGCTCACGCCAAGCCGCGTCTCGAAGTCGTTCAGCTCGATAGCGGTAAGGTCGCGAGCGACTTTGCCCTTAAGGTACTTGCCCACGTAGGTTCGCGTGAAGAGCGACCACCTTTTCACGGTGTTCAAGCCCGCACCCTTGACCTTTCGCTGCTCGATGTATTCCCAGAGCAGGTCGACTATCAGCGTGCTCTTGACCTTGCCGTCAAAGGTCAGGTGTGAAGCCCAGGCATCAGCCAAAGCCTGTGCTTCCTCGCGCGTCGTGGCATCCGGGAAGCTACGTCGTGGCCGTATCTGCCGCCCGTCAGGTGCCTTGCCAAGATACGGCTGCGCGTACCACACCCCCTTTGGGTCGCGCTTGACCTCAACGTCCATGGCGGCGCTTCAATTCATGTACGACGTCGATAACGCTGCCCGACATGTCGCGAATCTCGTGGATGCAGTCCTTGCAAATGTCGAACTCGATAAGTTTGCCCTTGTCATAGGCGTGTACTCTTGCGAATTCGTCAATGTTGGTGCAGTCGGCTTCCTTCCCACACCCGTCGCAGCAGCCGGAAATCTTAATCATCGTCCCGCTCCTTTTCAGTCATCTTCTTCGCCTTGTGCATACTGGCCTTTGCCAAGTAAATGAACCAGATGCACACGATCAGCAGGAAGCAGGAGAAGGCCAGGAACCCATATCCAGCTCCGAAGATGAAGCCAATGGCGATACTGGCAACCAGCATCGCAAACGGGACGATCAGCAGGGCGCACCCAACCAGCATCGACGATGCCTCTTCATACTCTTCCTCGGTCTTAAACCCTTTCATTGCTTTCCTCCAAATTTCGGTGAATCACTTCGATTGCGTCGGTGACGCAATCGCACCAGCAAATAAGATCGTCGTAATCGACCCGCGCACCCTCGTGTCCGCACTTCTCGCACGTTGTAATGCGCCGGCTCATGTCCTGCGATACGGCACACAGGTTCTCGAGGGTCTTGCGGTCGCTCCTAATCGTCATCGTCGGTCACCCACACATCGCGGTGATACTCCCGCATGAACTCGTCGAAGTCCAATTCGATGGATTCGCTCTCCAAGCCTTGCCAGCTCCAAAACTCACTGACATATGGCTGACAGCGCGGACATGCGTAGCGCTTCCAGAACAGACGCATCCAAAGGCCGCTTTCCATGAGCACGCCACGCGTTCCTGCTGGAATCGTCTCGCCGCAGTACGCGCACTTATGCGCCTTGCGGACAGTGACGATCTTGGGCGCGGCGTAGAAGTCACCGCCACTCATGACGCGCCGCCTTCCAGCGTCTCAAGCATGTTCTCGATGCACTCATGCGCCTTCTTGAGGTCTTCGATGCCGTTCTTGGACTTCCAGCGCCACAGGTACTTGAAGGCGCATCCCTGCATATAGGACACGTATTCATCGGTGCCAAGCATCGATTCCATTGCCTGCTTGCACTCAATGCCGGTATGCCCCGCGTAATGCGCGGGCTTGGTCACAGGATTGAATCCCGTGTTGGCGGCAGCTTCAACAAGCTCTTCTTCGGGAACGCTCAGATCACCGACACACTTAACGTAAGAACTCATTTCATGATTTCCTTCCTACAGCGCCACCACATCCGCAATAGCTGGAACAAAGACGGCTTAGCTTGCTTCATTACGCGCTCGTCTAAGACAAACTCTGCCGCGTAAAATGGCATCGTCATAACTACCGGACGCAGGCCATGGCGGTTAAAGAACATCTGAACCTCGTCGATCAACACGGGTTTCAGGCCATCTTCCGAATGCGCACCTTGAAGTGTGTGAGTGGCATTGAAGACAAGCGGCTCTGGAATGTCGTAGCCTTTTAGCTGTGCTATGCACTTGATGAAACACGGATCATCGGCGTGAGCCGTCATGATTGGTATTCGCGTCGCTGCTGACAGCTTGATCAGCTGAGTTGTCTTACCAGACTGTCGCGATCCGACGATGCAAAGGCCGGTAAGCTGTTTAATGTCATCCGACAAACTCATTGCTCGTCCTCCTTTGGAAGCAGCTTCGCCAACTCGTCGAAATCGACCGTATGGAGCAGCTTTATCAGCTGCGCGACATCTGGCGATCTCCAAGCGGTCATGCCGTACGTGTGCGCCTCTGACGTGTAGTGGTAGTAATTGGCCTTAAGGTGCTCTTCTGCTTCGCGAAGCGTGAGGAACATGGTGCAAGGGACGATCTGCCACTGCTTCGTGAGGAACACGCAATCGAACATGCCATTGGCGGCGTATTCCTTGATTGCGTTCTCAAAAGCATGGAAGCTGCCCAGCCACATGCACCCGTCTTCGTCAAACTGAATCCGGTTGTCTTCAAGCCAATCTCTTGCAAAGTCTTCTCCGCCTAAATCAAGCCTGTCCTTGTATGCCAGCGATACCGCTTCCTCCAGGCTCAAGATTGTGCTTGCGCCGTCTGCAAAAAGCCGAACAGCCTCAACGTCATCGTCACTTGTTGCCTCGCGGTACTCGTAGTCTCGAATGACCCAAAAGCGCGGGTCGGCCGTTGCCAACGTCGGCTGATCGTTCAACTCCCGCTGTAGCTCCTTGAGGAAAACGAGGTCGTATGGTGTAAGGCTGCGCTTGATGTAGGCGCGTCCTTCGAGATCAACCGATGCGCTCATTGCTTTTCACCTCCTTCTCTTCGACCTTTAGCTCCCTGCACTTCCAGCAGGCTTCGCTGTCCTTGATGAACCAGTCCAGATGCCGCTCAATGCCGCAGTAAGGGCACGTGCGCTTTCGGACTCTGTTGACATAGCTCCCGTAAGGCATCGCCAACGCTCCTTTGTTGAAAACTTTGCTATTGTTGAAAACTTGTTGATAACCTGTTGATAACTACTGTTGAAAACTCAAATACAGGCTTTGGAATCGCTCGAAAAACGAATCGATCAAGAAAGAAGAAGCAAGAAAGAAGAACCTTGCTTGTAAGTCAACATAACAAGCAAGTGCGGGTTTTTGGCTTTGGGTTAGGGTCTAAAGACCCAAACCCAAAAACCCGCTTCTGTATTGTTATGTTATGTATTGTTAGGCTTAGCCCAACCTAAAACCGATGGTTTCGCGCTGGTTTCAATCCACAACAACACAAACATACGCTCTGACCTGCTAGTTTGGCGGGTTTTCCTGCTTCTTTTTCGGCCTGCCGCCCTTGGCTCCGTTGACGCGCTGCTTGCCAAAATAAAGGGCGTTTTTGCACATCCTCTCGCTCTCGATTCGGCCTTTTCCGTCTCTCACGAGCAAGCCGATCTCAAGCAGGCAGTCGATGAAATCTCGTGTCTCGGCGATGCTTACCGTCTCGTCGAAAGCCCCCATCGAGCGCATACCGATTGCGCCGGCTAGAATGAGCCAGTCTTCATCGGTGTCCACCGCAATTGAGTGGTGCTTGGTGCTCGCCAGAAGCTCGCAGAGCCGCCAGTAAGCGCCGTAGCCCTCGTTACCGCGCCGCATGAGCAGCCGTTGGCATTTGATGTCCCGCTGCGCGTTAGCGTCGTGCTGAAACCACGCCATAGGCTCCTGCGCCTGATCGTGCACGTCTTTAGGAATCGCCGTCATCGTCCTCACCTCCCATCGTCAGACCATCGCTTGTCCCCTGCTGGTGCCAGCCGTCCCAAAGGCACTTGCCGACCTCGCGGCAGTTAGTCCAGACGGTCGTTCCGCGAAAGCCACACGCGCTCTTGGGCTTTTCGCCGTGCTCGAGTAGATGAAGCTCGAAACGGCATTGCCCGGGCGTCGGCATCGGCTGCTCGCCAAAAAGGTCAAGCGCCAGCTGCTCAGCGCTCTTGGAGCTGCTGCACATATGCGTTGCACGCCGATTTGGTCATCAGGTGGACGAACATGCCAGGTGTCATATCGTCGAGCCTGTCGCTCTCAAGCACGTCCTTCATGGCAACGATGGGCGTTCCCATGAAGCAGAGAGCCAGGTCGGTATCGAGGTCGATGCTCTCGCCGCTCTTGGAGTTGAATACCGTAATGGTGCCGTCGGTCTTGCTGATGTACTCGGCAACGGAATCGAGGAACTTGATAGCTTCCTTACGCTTCATGGTTGGTGTTCTCCTTGTCATAGATTGAATTGCGAAGCTTGATGTTCAGCTTCGGATGCTTCTTGAGAAGCCAGCGGGCAAGCAGCGGCGTATCCGTATTGTTGATGCCGTAGACGTGCTCAACGCCGCTGCCGTCAACAAACGGCACGCCCACGAGCTTTACGGTGCCCTCGTAGCGCTGCTTCTCGATAAGGTACTTGGTGCTCACGCGGATGCCACGCTGGTCGATTGCGAGTGCCGTAAGCTCGATCTGCCGCAGCGCCCTTGGATTGAGCTCGCACCAGAGCTTGAAAAGCTCCTGCCGGTCTTGCAGCTTGAGCGGCACCGGGTACATTGCCAACTGTTCCTGCCGCATCACGGATTCGAGCGGCTGGGTGTAATCGTCAACATCCATGGCGCTTCCTTGCTTCTCGGCTCATAAAGCGCCTGAATGCCACTTCTGCGACCTCTCGCGGTGCAGATGGCGCCACAGGCAACCTGTGGCGCGTGCGAACGTCTCCCGCGCCGCTAACGCCCGGCCTGCGGGCTTCCTCGATGATCAGCCGCGCGACCCAGAAGCCGTTTGCGTCGCGGTCGAGATAGCCCCTCATTGGTCGACCATACGGACGATGAACCAAAGCTCAAGACCGGCAAGGACGAGCAGCAGCCAAGGCAGGTTGTACGTCTCCGTAAGCCAGATAATGGCACCAGCCAGGGCAATGAGCAGGATTCCAGTTGCCGCTAGCACGGCAATAGCACCGCAAAACCACCGCTTAACCGTTGCTAGTGGTGTAAAATTCTCGTTGTCATTACCGTAGGAAGTTTTGACACAGCCCGTGTCTGGTTGCCGCCAGGTGCGGGCGCTTTTGTTTCGCAAGCTTGCGTCATAGCTTTGACGCGCCGACAAAATGCCGCCTGCGAAACATCGAGCTTGCGACATTTCGCACTCGTCAAAACCACGATGCAAACCGTTGATTTGCAGTTGGGTTTCATGCATCTGAAACCCCTCCTTTCTTACTTGCTGATCCACCTGCCGACGGCAACGGCAGTTGTTATGAACAGCCAGAGCGTCAATACGTCGATAAATTCATCCATTACGCGACTTCCTTCCATCCCATCAGGTCATTTGGGCTGATATGCGCCACTCGGCAGATAGACATGATCTTGTCCGCACCGGGGATATAGCCCTCACCGCTCTCATACTTCGCAACGGCATCCTTGGAAATGCCGGCACGTCGCGCAAACTCGTCCTGAGTAATGTCGAGCTTTGCTCGTGCGGCGCGTAGATTTGCCGCGAAAGTCTCCTTATCGAAGTTCATATGTTTCACCTCCTTCAATGAGTGGTATTTGTTCTCATTGCTTGTCAATGAGAACACCCGTATATTTCTCGGGTTTACCCGTGAAATATTAGCCAGCTGCTAATCTCCTTAGCAACTGGCTCCAGAGGATAGACATTCAAAATAGCTATGTCAAGCGAAAACAAACAATTTCGTTGTGTATTAGCTATTTTCGTTGTACTATGCACTTACGTTGAAAGAGAAGGAGACTAGCAGTGAACATAAGGCTTATGAAGCTCAGGAAAGCCGCTGGTTACTCAAACAGAGATGAGTTTGCTGAAAAAATCGGCGTTAACAAGTACACCTACAGGTCGTGGGAATCTGGAGCAGCGATGATGAATGCTGAGCAGATTTGGAATCTTTCCATTGCATTGGGCTGTTCCCCAAACGACATACTCGGTTGGAATGATGAAACTTGCGATTTTGACAACGTTGATGACCTTTCGTCCGACGAGCGCGAAATGATTGATCATTACCGCGAAAGTTCGCCCGAGTGGCAGCAAAACATCGCCATGACAGCCAAGGCAGCTGCAAGGGAATCAAAAGGAGATTAGACATAAAAATGCCCCGCACCTATCCGCCAAGACCAGTGCAGGGCTTGCCAATCCGTTCAAATGAAAAGGCAAGGTGATTTTATCATGCCAAAGGGCACGCGTGCCGCCATCTATGCACGTTTCAGCTCGCATAACCAGCGAAGCGAAAGCATCGACATCCAAGTAGAGAAGTCGCGTGAGTACTGCGCGGAGAACGGCCTTGACGTCGTGCGCGTATATAGCGATTACGCTCAGACAGGCCGTGACGTTAGACGCGCTGATTTTCAGCGCATGATGGAAGATGCGAAATTAGGAATATTTGATTATGTGGTGATCTATAAAGTTACACGCATCATGCGCAACCGTGACGAGATGGCACTTGCACGAATCAGGCTGCGCAAGGCCGGCGTTGAAATCCTTTATGCCGGTGAAAGCCTTGGCGAAGGCTCAACGCGCGTCTTGAATCTCGGAATGCTCGAAGTGCTTGCTGAATGGGAAAGCGCGATAGACAGTGAGCGCATCCGCGACGGAATCAACAAGAACGCCCAGCGCGGAATGGCAAACGGTCGCACGCACTATGGCTGGGACATTGTAAACGGGTATTACGAGGTCAACGAGCGTGAAGCCGCCGTGATGCACCGTATGAAAAACATGCTCTTTGCTGGCTCGACCGTTGCCGAAATCAAACGTGCTGTCGCAGGTGAACGCGGCAAGCGCGGCAAACCGCTAACGCACGGCGTGATAACAAAGCTGCTTAGGCGCGAGCAGAACTGCGGCGTTTATGATTACGCGGGCGTTCGAATCGAGGGCGGCATGCCCGCGTTGTGGTCACGCGAAGACCAGGACATGATCAACAGCATCTTGGGCTCAAACGGGCGCAAACACAACAAGACACGTGACACCAACGATTACCCGCTATCGGGCAAGATGTGGTGCCCAGAGTGCGGCCAATACTACGTTGGCACCTGCGGAACATCTAAAACAGGCCGCGTGTACCACTACTATAAGTGCAAGAAATGCAAGCGCACCTTTAGGCGCGATGCCGTTGAAGAAGCCGTGCTTGATACCGTCCTCGAAACGATTAAGAAGCCGGATATACGTCAACGCATCGTTGACGCAATGGCTCTTTATGACGAAATGAATGAAGAGAAGGAGGAACCTGAGAGCAAGCGCATTGAGCGCGAGATAAAGCGCATAGACGCGGCATTTGAGCGTATCTGGCAGGCTATCGAGGACGGTATTGCGCCGCCCGGCGGTAAAGAGCGCGTAGACATGCTACGCGAGCAGAAAGCGGCCTTAGAAGCCGACTTGCGGCAGGCTCAGGCTAGCGAAAGTGCGCATCTGTCTGGTGAAGCCATAGCCGCTTGGCTCGATCAGATTGCGCAGGAACCAGATGCGGCAGAAATCATCGAGACGTTCGTGCGGCTCATTGAGGTAGACGGGGATGAACTCAAGCTTTATTTCGCTTTCGACTACTGGGGCGATGACTTCCAACCCAAACAAAAAAAGGCGAACCCCGAAAAGGGTTCGCCTAATAATCCAATGGTGGAGACGAAGGGAGTCGAACCCTCGGCCTCTGCCATGCGACGGCAGCGCTCTCCCAACTGAGCTACGTCCCCAAGACAAGTTGATATTTTACCTACGGCTCGCCAACTGTCAACGCCCAATACCCAGTCTTTTTGGGACGTGGCTTTTTGACTACTTTTCGAACGTCCGAGCCACCCCGATGATTTTTCTGGGACGGGGATTAAAAATCATCGACGAACGCGCTACTTTGCGCTGGTGAGGACGCCGGTGGTGTCGAAGGCTGGGGTAAAGCTCTCGTCCACTGCGCCGCCTTCTTGCCAAAACATCGTCGTAAAGCCCAGGTCGTCGGCATGGTCGAGCACCTGCTCATACTCCTCGCGCGTCACGGCGCGCGCCAGGTCGCCGCCTTGTTCGCGCATGAGGGCATTGGGCGTGTACTGGTTCATGACCGAGATCGGCACATCGCCCACCGTCTGCCACACCAGGTCCAACACGCGGCACGAGTCATCCGCATGCCCCGGCAGCACCAGGTGGCGCACGATGATACCGCGCTTCATGAGCCCCTCGTCGTCCACTAGCTCTCCCCCGCGGCGCTCGATCTCGCGCGCCATCTGTGCCAGGCCCGACACGGCCACGCGCGGGTAATCCTTAATATGAGAAAGCGACTGTGCAAGCCCGGCATCGGCATATTTAAAGTCGGTGAGCCACACATCAACAAGGTCACCCAGGGCAGCAACGGCACTCGCCCGCTCATAGCCGCTCGTGTTGTAGACGATCGGGATGTCCAGCCCGCACTCCCGCGCTGCGGCAATCGCGGCCGGCAGCAGGTGAGCATAATGCGTCGCCGTCACCAGGTTGATGTTGTTGGCGCCCTGGTCCTGCAGCTCCAGCATAATCTCGACCAAGCGCTCGGGCGAAATCTCAAGACCGAAATTGCCAGTTGAGATCTCGTGGTTCTGACAATAGATGCATTTGAGCGAGCAGCCGCTAAAGAAAATCGTGCCCGAGCCGGCCTCGCCCGAGATAGGCGGCTCCTCCCACATATGAAGCGCTGCGCGGGCCACCTTAAGCGTGTTGTCGGCGCCGCACACGCCACGCGCGCCCTCGTCGCGCGCCGCACCGCAACGGCGCGGACACAAATGGCAGGCGGGCGAAAAAAGTTCGGTCAACGACGTCGGCATAAAAACATGCTCCAAAACAACGATTCAGCAGCTCAAACGTAAAGGGCCAGACCGCGTAGACGGCTCCGTCCCTAAGGCGCCGTAATCGTCCGACACGATTTTTGTAATGTCAAGACTGGAATCGACAAAGTGCCGCTTTATGATGTAGGTATTCCGCCCCCCGCGGAGCAACTGGGTGAACCGTCGCGTTTATTTAGGGAGCCCACACAGTCGTACCTAGTACAGGTATCCTTCGTTGTTAAGGACGCTGGAACAGTCGATGAGGGCACCCACCTGTTTTAGGTGGGTTCATTTTCGTAACGTGGGGGGTGGTTTTCTTTTGCCGAAAATCACCATTACAGTCCACATGGATCCCCGCCGGCATCCCGACAAGCCATCGACAACATCCCAATATCTGGTAAGCGCGTGATTATCGCTGCGTGCAATTCCATGCACCCCCCTTGGTCGAGTATCATGATTCGGCTATGCCCTTTGCGCATGGCGTTCTTTTGACCTTTCCCTTCGACGCTTGGCGGTTTTTAGATTCATGGCTTCATCCCCGAGCTACATACCGTACCTATGCGTGGCAGCGGCGGCCTTTATCACGACCTTCCTCACGGTGCCCCTGGTCAAGCGCTTGGCAATTAAGCTCGACGCCGTCGACTATCCTTCTAAGCGCCGCATCAACACCAAGCCCATCCCGCGTTTGGGCGGAACGGCGGTGTTTTTGGGCCTGGTCGTTGCCTGCATTGTGCAAATCCTAGGCACCTGGCACCTAGGCTGGCCGCCCGTCCTGGTGCCGCACCCGCGTCTTCACATTAGCTATCCCATGCTGGCGCTCTCCTTTACCGTCATCTTTGCGACCGGCGCTATCGACGACGTCTTCCAGCTCAAGCCCAAGCAAAAACTGGCCGGTCAGGTCCTCGCCGCGCTCATCGCCTGCGTGGGCGGCCTACGCATCGGCGTCATCGTCAACCCGTTTGCCCCCGGCGAGATCATGCTCGGATGGCTCGCCTACCCCATCACCGTGATCTATCTGGTGGCATTCACCAACATCATTAACCTCATCGACGGCCTCGACGGCTTGGCCACGGGCATCTGCGGCATCGCGTCGTTCACCATGTTTTCGATGGCCGTTCTCTCGGGCCGCATCGACGCCGCCGCGCTCTCCATTGCGCTCTTTGGCGCCTGCCTGGCCTTTTTGCGACACAACTTCAACCCCGCAAGCATCTTCTTGGGCGACTCGGGGTCGCTGCTTCTGGGCTTTGCGCTGGGCTCCATCTCGTTGCTCAACGTGAGCCGCACCGCCGCGCTCACCTCGCTTATCATCCCGCTCATCGTTGCCGGCGTGCCCATCATCGACACGTTTAGCGCCATCGTGCGCCGCAAGCGCGCCCACATTAGCATCGGGCAGGCCGACAAGGGTCACATCCACCACCGCCTGATCCAAGAAGGCTACAACCAAAAACAGGCCGTGCTGCTCATCTATGCCTGGTGCATCATGCTTTCGGCCGGCGCCGCCGCGATTAACCAGGTCGAGGTGCCCATGCGCGTGCTCATCTTTACAGTGCTCGCCATTGGCTCGGCGGCCTTTGCCAAGCATCTACATCTGTTTGAGCCCGTGCTGCGCCACCATTACAACAAGCGCACGCACGAGGACGAGCTCGTCACCCCCGACGATCCCGCCTTTAAGCAGGAGGAGCAGGCGGCAGAAGAACGCAAGGAGGAGCGCCACCACAGGCGCTAGGGTTTGCTGGTGAGGATGGGCCAAGGCGTTGGCGGCCGTTCGCGCGGACGCCGCGGCGGACATGAAAGCCGGCCCTTGACAGCCCCTCATCCACTCGCGCCCGCCCATCTCAATAAACACGCTATCATCAAGACCTGCAAACGAACGTTAGGAGCAATCATGCCAAACGAGAACAGCTACGAAGTCGCGCTGCAAAAGAGCAACGCCATTCGCGAGGGCCTGGCCAAAACGCCCGAAAAGTTCACCATGCTCACCGGCGACCGCCCCACCGGCCGTCTGCACCTGGGTCACTACTTCGGCACCCTCAAGGGCCGTGTTGAGCTGCAGAACATGGGCGCCAAGACCAACGTGCTCATCGCCGACTACCAGGTCATCACTGACCGCGACACGACCGAGCACATCCAGGACAACGTGTACAACATGGTCATGGACTACCTTGCCTGCGGCATCGACCCCGACAAGACCATGATTTACGCGCACTCCGCCGTGCCCGCCGCCAACCAGCTCATGCTGCCGTTCCTGTCGCTGGTCTCCGAGGCCGAGCTGGCGCGCAACCCCACGGTCAAGGCCGAGATGGAGGCCTCGGGCCACGAGCTCACCGGCCTTCTGCTCACCTACCCGGTGCACCAGGCCTGCGACATCCTGTTCTGCAAGGGCAATGTGGTGCCCGTCGGTCGCGACCAGCTGCCGCACATCGAGCTCACCCGCACCATCGCCCGCCGCTTTAACAACCGCTACGGCAAAGTGTTCCCCGAGGTCGAAGCGCTGCTGTCCGAGACCCCGCTACTGCCGGGCCTGGACGGTCGCAAGATGAGCAAGAGCTACGGCAACGCCATCAACATCTCGATGACCGCGGAGGAGACGGCAAAGCGCATCAAGAAGAGCCAGACCGATTCTGAGCGCATGATCACGTTCGATCCCGAGAACCGCCCCGGCGTATCCGGTCTGCTTTCGACGGCCGCCATCTGCACCGGTCGTTCCGAGGTCGAGATTGCCGAGGAGATTGGCATGGGCGGCTCCGGCCAACTCAAGAAGTACGTGACCGAGGCCGTCAACGAGTACTTCGCGCCGATCCGCGAGCGTCGCCAGCGCTACGAGAACGACCTGGATTACGTCAAGGACGTACTGCACGAGGGCAATCGCCGCGCCAATGAGATCGCCGAGCAGACCCTGGCCGAGGTTCAGGACGCCATGGGCATGGTGTACTAGCCGAGAACAATAAACAGCAGTCAAACAAAACCGCCGCGATGAGTACACAATCCTCATTGCGGCGGTTTTGTTTTCTTCAGAGGTCGGTCGCCGAGGTATTCAGCCGCTCGGCAGAACCCCTAAGTCGCAAGCACCCTAAGACTATATTCTGTTAAGCAATGACGCCCTATTGTTTTAACATGCGGCAGCGTTTTACAGCAGAGCCGACCGACTGGAAGGAGCCCCATGAGCTCAGTTGCGTTTTGTACATGCAACGACCGGAAATGCCCGTTTAACCCTGTCAACCACGACAAGGGCTGCACGCCTTGTATCGCCAAGAATCTGCACGAGCACGAAATTCCAACGTGCCTGTTCAACGCGATTTCTCCCGATCGGCTTGAGGCCGATAAAGACGAGTGGTCGTGGCAAGCGTTCGCGCGGCATGTAGAGGCGTATCTGGGAAGCAACAGCCCAAGAATCCCCGCGAGCGAAGAGGCGCCGCAGGGGTTTACAAAGATCGGTTGCTGCAAGCGGGACTAACAATCAAAGTTTGTGCCGCCCTAAGGCCAAACGTCGGCACCTCATTTTGGGATAACGGACCTGATGTTTTGTCCCATGATTACAGGAAAGCGCCCGCCGGCCATGGCAGCCGACGGGCGCTTTCCCGAAGTACACCGTTGAATCGCACAGAGGGGAGGAATGCGAATCAAACTCAACAGGGCAGGCTTTTTCATCGCCTATGGCCTGCTCCGTTGCTGAATACAATATAGTTCACCGTGGTTTACTTTCTAGTGTGAAACTACCTCACCATACCTTCTCCATAAGTTAGCTCAGGTAAACTAGAACCACCACAAAGGGGACAGGCACCTTTGTGGTTGTTTTGGCGCGAGCAAGCCGTTAAAGCCCGGCCGGCCAACGACAGGCGCCCAGGTCGACGTGCATGGGATCGGTAAACGTCACGCCCTCCCCCATTAAGAGCTCACGCTGAGCATCGGGGCCGCCAAACGCAAAGCCCTCGCAAATGCGGCCATCGGCAAACACCACGCGATGACAGGGAATCTGACCAGGGCGCGGATTGTCGTGAAGCGCGTAGCCCACGTACCGCGCACTCCGCGGACGACCGGCGAGCAGCGCCACCTGACCGTAGGTGGCGACCATCCCCTCGGGAATCTGCTCGACCACCTCGTACACCCGTTCAAAAAAGCCCTCAGACGCCATTGCTCGCTCCCTTCCATCCGGAATAGCATAAACCACCACAAAGGCGTCCGTCCCCTTTGTGGTGGTTTTGGCAGGTGAGCTAGTTGACGGGCTGGAAGAAGGCTACGGCTACGGCGCCGGGGCCTACATGGGTGCCGATGGTGGCGCCGATGGTGTGAACGGGCAGTTCGCCCTCGGTGTGACCAGCCCACAGTGCCGCGCTGTCCTCGATATACTTCTTGAGCACCGCATCCGAAAGGCCCGTATAGCCGAGCGCCAGCGGCATGGAAAAGTCGATGCCGCCTGCCTTTTCGACCTTCTGGTTGAGCAGGTTACGTCCGTTCTTGGAACCGCGCGCCTTGCCCAGCTGCACGATCAGACCGTCCTCGGCAGCCACAACGGGCTTTACGTTGAGCAGCGTGCCCACGGCGCCGGCAGCAGCAGACAGGCGACCGCCGCGCACCAGGTACTCCAGCGTCTCGAGCAGACCAATAACCACCACGCGGTCACGGACGGCCTCGACAGCCGCCGCAATCTGGGCCGCGCCCTGGCCCTCGTCCACTAGGCGCAGGGCATACTCGACCAGCACGCGCTCACCCAGGGTAACGTTATTGCTATCAACCACATACACGTCGCCGCCCGGCGCCTCGGCAAGTGCGGTACGGGCACTCTGATTGGTGCCCGAAAGCTTGGCGCCCACGGTAATAATCACTGCCTCGTCGCCGGCCTCACGCGCCTCGACAATAGCCTGCGAAAACGAGTACGGGTTGACCTGGCCGGTCTTGGGCAGCTCATCGCGCTCCACGAGCATCTCGTAAAAGCGCTGATGATCGATATCGACGCCATCCATGTACACATCGGTACCAAAGGTGACGGACAGCGGCAGAACACGCAGAGCGGGGTGCTCAGCCGGCGACATATCGCTGGCGGAATCGGTAATAATGCGGACGGACATAGCGAATCCTTTCTTGCGCAGGTCTCGCGCAGGGAATTTTGACAACAATGTCCCGGCACGGCGAACGCGCTCAAACGGGACGATGCAGTTGTTAATTGGAAGTAAATGCCTTGGCGGCCTTAGATCTCGCGCAGGGTGTTGAGAATCGTGCGCAGCGACGCATACATCTGCTCGCGCTGCTCCACACCCATAGCCTTACCGGTGGTATCGAGCACCTCGCGAATGATGCGGTCCGCCTCGCTCATGCTCTCGCCGCCTAGAGCGGTCAGGCGCACCGGAGCACGATACTTAACGGCGGCATCGCCCGAATCATCGACCTCGACGTAGCCGCCCTCCTCCAGATGCGCGAGCGTGCGCGAGACGGCGGCACGGGTCACGCCTGCCATGCGAGCCAGGTCAGCACCAGTCAAGCCGTCCTTGCTACGCTCAAGATAGTACAGGCACATAACGTCGGAGCCCTTGAGGCCCAGCCTTGCGCCCTCGGATGTCTTAATGCGCTGGATCTCCTTGTAGAGCCCGCTGATCAGTCCGACAAAGTCCTCGAAACGTGTCTCGTCGTTCTGCTGCATGGGAGACGACCGCCTTTCGCTTGCATGATGCTAACGGGTAAACATCTTAGCCGCACAAGGCAACACCCATACCCAAATATCCCATTTGTAAACCCATCAACATAAAAACCACCACAAAGGGGGCAGGCACCTTTGTGGTGGTTTGGGGCATCAATAGGTTCTAGGCGTCGCTACAGCTCCGCGCAAGGATCGTCGCGGGTCACAAGCGTCTTAACGACAACCGTCGCTCCCAGATAGCGCTCGAGCAGCTCGGCTAAGCGATCGATCGCGGCCTGGCAATCCCCCATCCGCTCGGGCTCCACGCACTCAATCGCCAGGAACGCATCGGCCGAATCATCGGACAGGGCCGTTCGAACGCCGTCGCGCCAGTTCCAGCAGCGGCATACGGCGCCCGCATCATCGATGTAGGCGAGCTCGCCGGGCAGCGTCGGGTCATCCGCCTCCTCGCCAAGCGGCAGAAACGCATCGCCACCGTCGGTCACCGCTAACCGCAGATCGCCCTCGATAGCATGTAGGTCCTCGCCGCCAACGGGCAGCGCGTAGGTCAGCGACACCGTGTTGTAGATGTCCACCGCGGGCGTAATGTGGCCCACCGGTTTGCCCTTGAGCACGCGCTTGAGCAAGTTCTCGATCGAGCAGCGGGCGCCCTTTTTGGTCTTGAACAGCCGATAAGCCTCGCGCCATGCCTTGACCGGTGCGTTCTCGCTGATAGTATCGCTGGTCAGATGACGCTCCGCGTCGATATTGGCGCGGTCGAGCAACGCCGCAATCGCATCCACGTCCTCTTGAGGAATCTGAGCCGCGGGCTTCATGCCCTTTACGACCACAACACCGACAGCCGCCTGCGGAAATAGCTCCCAAAACGAATCCTCGGCAACGAAACTCTTCATGTGCTCTCCCTTCATAGCATGCGCCCGAGCCCGGGTGCCTAAACAAAAAGCGCCCTTACGACGGCCACCTTCAAAGTCCTACGGTGCCGCCACAAGAGCGCTTACGCTGCCCCCATCCGGAGAAGGGAGCGATATGTCAGGCGTATTGTAACCCGAGTCATCCGCGCGAGTAAAACCACCACAAAGGCGCCTGTCCCCTTTATGGTGGTTTTGGGTCTGAAGCAACGTTAGTGTCGGAGTCCCAACAAGCCGCGGCCGCGATGGCGGGCGTCAGCGTGCACCTGAGCGTGCGGACCGGCGGCCTTGACGGACTCGGGCAGGTGCGAGTACTTCTTCTCGAAGTTCTCCTCGAACATGACGGCCAGGTTGTGCGCGGCCTCGTCGTAGCGAGCGGTGCTCTGCCAGTACTGGCGCGGCACCAGGATGCCGTCGGGCACACCGTGGCACGTGGTGGGAATGTCGACGTTAAAGATATCGTCGTGGACGAACTCGCTGTCCTCGATGGTGCCGTCGAGGGCGCGCGCGACCAGGGCGCGCGTGTAGGCCAGCTCAATGCGATGGCCCACGCCGTAGCCGCCGCCGATCCAGCCGGTGTTGACCAGATAGACGCGGGTGCGACCGTCGGCGATGCGCTCGCCGAGCATCTTAGCGTAGACCATGGGGTCGAGCGGCATAAACGGCTCGCCAAACAGCGAAGAGAACGTGGGCGTGGGCTCGGTGACGCCGACCTCGGTGCCGGGGATCTTGGCCGTAAAGCCCGTCACAAAGTGATACATGGCGGCGTCGGCCGTCAGGCGTGAGATGGGCGGCAGCACGCCAAAGGCATCGCAGGTCAGGAAGAGCACGACGCTTGGGGTGGTGCCCATGCCCTTGGTCCACGCGTTGGGAATGTGCTCCACAGGGTATGCCACGCGCGTGTTGTGCGTGATCGAGATGTCGTCGTAGTTGGGCTTGCGGTTCTCGTCGAGCACCACGTTTTCGCATATGGCACCAAAGCGGACGGCGTTGAAGATTTCGGGCTCGTGGAACGCGTCCAGGCCCTCGCATTTGGCGTAGCAGCCACCCTCGATGTTGAAGATGCCCATGTCGGACCAACCGTGCTCGTCGTCGCCGATCAGTAGGCGCGTGGGGTTGGCCGAAAGCGTGGTCTTGCCGGTGCCGGACAGGCCAAAGAACACGGCGGTCTCGTGCGTGACAGGATCCATGCTGGCCGAGCAGTGCATGGGCAGCACGTCGTCCTCGACGGGCAGCAGGTAGTTCATGACGCTGAAGATCGACTTTTTGATCTCACCGGAGTAGCCGGTGCCGGCGACCAGAATCACGCGTTCCTGGAAGTTGATGACCACGGCGGCGCTGGAGTTGAGGCCCTTAATGGCGGGATCGCACTGGTAGCCGGGAGCGGCGAGCACGCAAAAGTCCGGCTCGCCGGTGCGCGCGATTTCGCGGGCGAGCGGGCGGGCGAGCATCTGCTTAATAAAGAGTGCCTGGCTGGCACGCTCGCAGGCAACGAGCAGTCGACGCGTGTGGTTGCGGTCGGCGCCGGCCATGCCGCGGGTGACGAACACATCGCGCTCGTTGAGATAGTTGACGATACCGGCCTTGATGGTCTCGTAGCTCTCGATCGAAAGTGGTCGGTTGACGGCACCCCAGGCGATCTTGTCGTGCACGTCGGGCGTGTCGACGATAAAGCGGTCGTTGGGCGAACGGCCGGTGCGCTCCCCCGTCTCGATCACGAGTGCGCCATTGGATGCCATGCGGCCTTCTTCGCGGCGGACGGCGTGCTCGACGAGCTCCGCGGCGGGTAGATCGACCAGCAGACGGGGCTGATTCTCGGCGGGATCTTCGACCAGCGTAAGACCAAAGTTGGACAAAACTTCTGCAGGGGTAACACCAGGCATGGGGCCTCCTTTAAAAGCGCGACACGTGGACGCGGCGCGCACTTTACTCACGTAAAGCCCGTTGTACCCGATATGCAAAACGTTTTTGCGGCAACCGCAGAGCATCCCGCCCAACGGTCAAAATTCGCAGGTAAGCGGACTAGTCATTGAGGACGTTTTTAAACGACTAGTCGTTGGGGACATTCTTGAACAGGCAACAACCAAGGACCGTCCCCGGATGCCGGCACAGAACCGTTTTCGTAGATCCTCTGAAGGGCTGTGGCCAAAAAATGGCAAATATGAGTACTGTTACCGTTGCGGATACATTTATTTTGTTTATAAAAGAAGCCCTTGATGGAATTTATTCACATCAAGGGGGTAGCGCGCAGAGATGTGGTGTAAGAGGCGGGGCATGCCCCGCCTCTTCCCTTTCTTGAAAGGAAGGGGACACCG
>CAKUON010000002.1 GCA_934668875.1 uncultured Collinsella sp. | reverse complement strand
GCGGCTGATCCGGTCCGACCGGGCCGCGCGGCAAGGAGATATATTGCCAGACCGGAGGGGCGCCGGGGGCGGGAATCGCGCACTCCATATTTTGTTCACAAATGAATAGGTCCCTCAGTCGCATCACTGAGGTTAAAACTGAAGCATTGGCTTCTGATATTGGCGATGACCAGCTGGTTTATAGGTGTTAAGGCATCGGTCATCTCTGGAGCGCCACTTTACTCCAAAAGCATCAGCTCTTTGTTTCCCGTCGGTAAAAGGCAGGTTTTGTTCGCCAAGCGTTCTTATATATAGATATACGGGTTCGAACCCATGCCTTGGCAACAAAAAAGCGACCAACCGGAGTCGATCGCTTTCTATTCTATGGTGGAGCATCCAAGAGATGTTTTCGAAGTTGGATTCCTCAATTTCTCTGATTTCATCTTGCAAATTCAGGATCACAGGGCTTTCTTGATCAAGTCTGTTCTGTTATCGCAGTTGCATATAGAAGATTCAGAGACTTGTTTGGGAATTTTTAAAGGCAGCTGCAAACAATAAGCGAGACACCGTAAAGCAGAGCAAGATGTGCCGGATAGAAAATGTAGAAGAAATATTTCAGCTTCAGCCCTCGCTTGCCATTATAAAAATTGATAAGCAACAACGAAACGACCGCAGCAGCAACATCAGGATTAAATATATTAGCTGTAGCAAACTCAAACCCGCCGCCAACTATATGACATGACGAAAGGAGTACTGCGCATACTGCAGCAAAGAACATCTTGGCCTTGCTGTCGTGGAATAAATAGAATGCAGCCACAAGCATAATGCCATACACACCGCCATCTAGTTTAGTGTATTCAGCTGCCAGTGCTGTCAAAACAATCAGAGCAGTTTCTGCGATGTATCTTTTCCGTTTTGAAAGACTTTGTATCTTTTCCAGAACAATCAAAAAGACCAAGGAAAGCAGGAGCTCACACATAACATTTTGTTGCCGAAGGTCAAATAGTTGCCCGGTTTGGACGAAGTCGTATATGGGCTCCGCAATGATTGCGAAGACAAGCATATTTCGCAGGTACTTCTTTAAGTCATGAGTATGCAAAAATCCCTCAACTATCAAAAAGCAAAATAAGGGAAATGCAATTCTGCCAAGAACATGAAGCACATCCGAAGCCTCGCTTAGAATCGCCCACTGTTCGTCTGATATCTGACTGTACGATGCGTGAGTCATGATTCCATTGGTCAGGACGATCCTGCTTACATGATCGAGAACCATCGAAATGGCTGCTATTATCTTTAATGTGCTGCCGCTAATTCCGTATCTATTTGTTTTCATTTCGTATTCCTTACTTTGGGTGGGCCGTCAGGGGTTCAGCCTGCTCCGCAGGCGGCCGCTGCGGCGCTTCGCGCCTTGCGCGCTGCGCTGGCAAACGCTCACGCGTTTCCTCAGCTCCGCGCCCTTTCGGGTTCGAACCCATGCAAGGGCGACAAAAAAAGCGACCAACCGGAGTCGATCGCTTTCTTTTCTATGGTGGGCCGTCAGGGGTTCGAACCCTGGACCTTGGGATTAAAAGTCCCCTGCTCTGCCAGCTGAGCTAACGGCCCGCGGGTGGCATTGTACCACGGTCTGGGACTATTCCCAACTCCATTGGCCGTTCTGGAAAATCACAACTTCACGTCCATCGGGCGTAATACCCGCAATATCGATGTCGTCCGTACCGATCATAAAGTCGACATGCGTGCTCGAAACGTTGACGCCATGCTCCAGGAGCTCCTCTTTGGACATGTCGTACCCGCCTTCGATGCATTCAGGGAAACCAACACCCAACGCAAGGTGACAGCTGGCATTCTCGTCGTAGAGCGTGTCATAGAACAGAACGCCGCTTTCGCGAATCGGCGTGTTCTTGGAGATAAGCGCGACCTCACCCAGATGAGCGGCACCTTCATCGGTGTCAATAATGCTCGTAAGCGTCGCCTTACCCACGCGGGCATCGTAGTCCACTACGCGGCCCGCCTCGAACTTAATCCAAAAATCGTCAACCTTGTTACCGTGGTGAATGAGCGGCATAGCCGAATACACAATACCGTCGGCACGCATACGATCAGGCGAGGTGAAGACTTCCTCGGTGGGAATGTTGGGGAAGAAGGGGTGTCCATCGGGCGTCTTGCCCTTGCCGCCGGCCCACTCGTGACCTTTCGTCATGCCGATCGTCAGATCGGTTCCATTTGACGCGGTGTAATGCAGATAGTCGAAACGATTGTCGTTCAAGAAGCGCAAATTCTTTTCGAACGCCGCGTCATGAAGCTCCCAGTCGCTCTCCGGGTCCTGGCCATCGGCGCGAGCGGTGTGCAGAATCGCATTCCACAGCTTATAGATTGCAACCTCATCGGCGTCTCCCGGGAACACCTCGCGCGCCCAGGCAACGACCGGCGCGCCGGCGATGCACCACGGGTTGATGTTGTAGTCCAGTCCGCGGCGGAAAACCTTGCACTGCGTGTTCCTTGCCTTAGAAGCTGCAGCAGGCTTAGCGGGATCGATGCCCTTAAGGGCGGCAGGGTCCGCACCCTCGATAAAGATAAAGCAGGCACCATCCTGGGCCAGGGAATCAAGCTGCAGGCGCTTCCACTCGGGCGTCTGCTCAAAATAGCTTTTCTCGACATGCTCGTACGTGAGCCTCGTCACGGCGTCATCGGCCCAAATAACCGTCACGTGACCGGCACCGGAGGCATAGGCCTCCGCGACCACCACGCGCGCAAACGGCGCGCACTCGACCGGAGACTGAACGACAACCTCCTGGCCGGGCTTGACGTTTACGCCCTTGCGGACAACCAGGCGTGCATAGTTTTTAATCTTGGGCTCCAGGGCCTTCATGCCCTCCAGAGCCTCTTCGACCGTCAGGGCAGCTCGAATCATGTGCCACTCCATCTATCTATAGAACAGTAAAAAGGCGCGCCGCAAAAACGACGCGCCTTATATCTTAGCGATAAGTATGCATGCAAACGCTACTTCTTCTTGGAGTCCTTCTTGTCCTCCTCGGCAGCCGAGCGCTCGATAAGGGCGTTGAGCTTGTTCTCGGACATGCCCTCGGCCTGCGTGCGGTACATGTTGCGCAGGGGACGAATACGAACGAAGTCATAGATAAAGTCACCCAAAATGACGACGTAGGACAAAACGATGCCGACCATCTGGACGGGGCTGGACACCATGCCAGCGGGAGCGAAGTACAGCGAAGCCCAAATGGCCACGACGAGCACCATGCCGATAGTAAGCACGGCCCACCAGATGCGGCGGCGCTTGGTGTAGTCCTCATCCTGCTTGAGAAGGATATTCGACACCGTGTAGATGCGGTCCTCCTTGGCGCGCTGCTTAGCCTTGCGGGCGCGCTTCTCCTCTTTAGAGAGGCCCTCGAGGTTCTCGCCCTTCTCGAGCTCTTTGCGGCGTGCCTTAGACGAAGCCGGCACGACGCGGACAGAGCTCGCTGCCTGACGGGCGGGCTTGGCGGATGCGGCGGACTTGCGCGCAACCCCGGTAACCTCGTGGGATTGCGTGCGCTTGTTCGTGGCGCTACGGGTACTCACTTATGCGTTCTCCTTCATGCTTGTGAACTGGGAGCCCGTAATGATCTGGAAGGCCTCGCGATAGCGCTCGGACGTGCCATCGATGACCTCGGCGGGCAGGTGCGGGGTCTCCCCCGTCATATCCCAGTTGGCTTTGAGCCAATTGCGGACGAATTGCTTGTCGTAGCTGGGCTGAATCTTGCCCTCCTCGTAGCTGGCGGCAGGCCAGAAACGGCTGGAGTCAGGCGTGAGGCACTCGTCGATCAGCGTGACCTTGCCATCGATGACACCAAACTCGAACTTGGTGTCGGCAATGATGATGCCACGGGTCGCTGCATACTCGGCAGCAGCCTTGTAGATCTTGAGGGAAAGGTCGCGAATCTGCGTGGCAATGTCCTCGCCCACGATCTCGCAGCAACGCTCGAACGAGATGTTCTCGTCGTGGTCACCGATCTCGGCCTTCGTGGACGGCGTGAACAGCGGCTCGGGAAGCTTGGAAGCCTCGGTCAGGCCCTCAGGCAGTTGGATGCCGCAGACGGTGCCGTTCTCGTCGTAGGTCTTCTTGCCCGAACCGGTCAGATAGCCGCGGACGATGCACTCGATAGGAATCGTCTGGGCCTTCTTGACCAGCATGGCGCGGCCAGCGAGGTAGTCACGATACTCAGTAAACTCCTCGGGGAAATCCGCCGGGTCGATGGAAACGAGGTGGTTGGGAACGATGTCGGCAAACTTATCGAACCAGAATGCCGAGATGCGGTTGAGCACCTCTCCCTTAAACGGAATCTCGTCGGGAAGAATGAAGTCGAACGCAGAAATGCGGTCGGTGGCGACCATCAGCAGGTTTTCACCGGCATCATAGATATCACGAACCTTGCCACGGGAATCCGGACGACGCTCCATCGTTGTCACGTGAGTCACTCCTTACCAAAATACGACAGTAATGCGGGCTTTCCCGCATGTTCTCGCAAACCCGGAGCGGCAGGGACGAAACCCCTCCTTCACCGAATAGCGAAAAGCTAGTGCTCCATTGTAGTAGATGCCGCGTCCGCCGTGTGCTCGCGTGGCAGATGAATCGTAAAAGTCGTACCCTTTCCAAGCTCCGACTCCACGGAAATATAGCCATGGTGGCGCTCGACGATTTGCTTGGTCACGGCAAGGCCCACGCCCAGACCGCCCGCCTCGCGGGCGCGGCTGGCGTCGGCACGCCAAAAACGTCCGAAAATACGCGACAGGTCTTCCTTGGCGATACCGATGCCCGTGTCCGAGACCGCAATATCGACGTGTTTACGGTCGCTGAGCACCGACACCACGACCCATCCGCCCTCGGGTGTATAGCGCATGGCGTTACTCATGAGGTTGATGACGCATTGCGTGATCATATCGGGATCGGCCTCGACGACATCGTCATGCCCCTGGGTTTCATCTGCAAAGCGAAGACGAAGGTCACGGTCGGCAAACAGGCGCTCCTGTCCGTTCACAATCGATCGCACGAACGGAACCATATCCACCGGCTCAAGGTTGAGCGGAGCCGTGCTGTTTTCCATGCGCGACAGGTCGAGCATCTGCTGCACCAGACGAGCCAGGCGACGCGTCTCGGAAGCAACGGTCTCCAAATGCTCATCGTCGGTGGGGTACACGCCATCCTGCATGGCCTCGACCGTTGCGAGCATGGCCATAAGCGGCGTGCGAAGCTCGTGCGCGACATCCGAGGTCAGGCGCTTCTCGTGCTTCATGTCCTTCTCGAGTGAGGTGGCCATCTCGTCGAAGGTCTCTCCCAGCTGATCGATCTCATCGTCGCCGCGCAAGCCCGTTCGAGCGGACAGATCGCCATCGCGAATTTGCTTGGCCGTGCTCGTAATACGATGAATCGGCTTGGTGAGCATGCGCGACACGAGCGATCCGATAACGACCGAAATGCAGATTGCAACAACCGCGGCGAGGGCCATGGCGTTAAAGGTCTTCTCCCTAAACGCAGAGTCCGCCTTGGTGAGCAGAGCATCGGAGCCGATGGCCCACAGCTTTACCTGTCCGACATGCTCGCCGGAAGACGTTACAATCTCGACGTTAGCAACGCTATCGGAGTCGGTTGGAGCAGACGAGACCGGGCTATGTGATGCCCTCTTGCCGCTCGTGTCGTCGGTCGTAGCCTGGTTTTCGCGTACATCGGCGGTGGCGCTTGCCGAGGGCCAGGAATCGTCATAAACGATCACGCCCTTTTTATTGACGACCTGCATACCCAGATCGTCGGAAACCAAACTCGACGTTGCGACCGTGCGCAGTTCTCCCGCGGTCCAAGAGCCGTTTTCCTCATATGAGGTTGCCAACTTCTCGGCGGCGGAATTTGCGATTTCGACGATATTGGAGCGTGTGTAATCCGAAAAGACCGTGCCCCACACAACAGAGACAACGCCCACCAGCACCAATACCGTCATGAGCGATGTCAAAGCAAAAGCAAGTGCCATGCGCGAGGGATAGCTCATCGTTGGCCGTGAATCGGAACGAGGCGTGTTCCAACTAGCCTTGGAACCCGCCTCGCTCTCCTGCTTGTGCTTTTGTCCGATTTCAAAGCGCGCAGGTGTCATATGTGATTTCCCTATTTCTCGTCCGACTTATCGGTCTTGGCCGGAGCCTCGAAGCGATAGCCGACACCGTGGACGGTGTAGAGCCACTTGGGCTTCTTGGGATCATCGCCCAGCTTGGCGCGAAGGTTCTTCACGTGGCTATCGATGGTGCGCTCATAGCCCTCAAAGTCGTACCCAAGCACCTTCTCGACCAGCTCCATACGGTTGTAGACACGGCCGGGATGACGAGCAAGCGTGGTGAGCAGCTTGAACTCGGAAGCCGTCAGATCGACTTCTTTGCCTTCGACCAAGATCTTGTGGCCCGAGATATCGATGACCAGATCGCCGAAGTCGAGTACCTCGACGGCGGGCTCGTCGGCCTGATGGGCACGACGGAACAGGGCGCGTACGCGGGCGACAAGCTCGCGCGGCGAGAACGGCTTAATCAGGTAGTCGTCGGCGCCGAGCTCAAGACCGATAATACGGTCCTCGATCTCGCCCTTGGCAGTCAGCATGATGATGGGAACATCCGAGGTATCGCGAATGGTGCGGCAAACGCGCTCGCCGGGGATCTTGGGGAGCATAAGGTCGAGCACGACCAGGTCGAACTGATGCTTCTCGAACTCCTCGATCGCGGACTGACCGTCGCCGACGCCCACAACCCAGTAGCCTTCGCGCTCGAGATAGGCAGCGACGGCGTCACGGATTGCCTTCTCATCCTCGACCAGCAGAATCTTTTTTGCATCTGAAGCCATAACACGGCCCCCCTGTCTCAATTAGCTAAGAACAAGCCCATTTTAACGCACCTGAGCCCGCCGGATGCCGCTATGACGTGGCAGCTCGGCGGGCGGTACTCACAATTACAACGCGTTTATTCCCCTGTTGGCGCCTTTTTAACCCCTCTAAGCTTAAAGAGAGAATAGGCGTGCGGTGACCGTCTCGGGTATACCCTGGCTGTTGCGCACCGTGGCGTACGTAAGGAATGAGTCCGATTTTCCCGCCGTAGCTGGATAATCGCCATACTCCAAAGCGCGGTCGGGCGACAGCAGCGAGCCATAGGTCTTGGCAGAGGTGTCGATGAGAAAATGCGATGCTTGCACCTTAACGAGATATTTATTCTTCTTGCCGGCAGCACATGCGAGCGGCTCGCGTGACAGAAAGAGGTACGGCCCTCCCTCATTACCGATATACGTGCCCATGTTGCCCAGACTGCCCACGCCACTATAGGTCGCCTCGATAGAAAACACGAAGGTATCGCCCATATATACGGCCTCGAAAGGCGAGACTGACGAGGGAAGGACTAGCTGGGCACGTTTGGTGTTGTTACCATCGGTCAGATCGATTGCCGTTATGCCGTAGTAGACGCCCTCGTCGTTGCGGACACGCGGCGAGATGGTCAAAATGCCGTCGCTCGCGCGTGGGGCCGACGCAAAGCGGCCCGTCGATTTCCAAATTGTCTCGGCCTTAGATTCATCAAGCGAGCGACGATAGCAAAACGAATCGTTACTCGTTTTATTGCCGCCTGCCGAAGGCATTTTATACCAGATGACTGATGACCCGAACGCCGTAAACAGTGGCGGATCGTAGTCCTTGCCACCTCGATCGAGCTCAACCACGTCGCCAGAGAGCGAAGCGCCCGACAGATTTTGAGCGTAGAGCTTCCACGATGAATTGGCAAAGTTCATCTCAACCCACGCAAACACGCCATCGCCGGCACGGACATCGTAAAAAGCATATCCCGTGCCCTCGATAGGATCCTCAATTAATGTGGTAAGTGAGCCATCGCCCAGGTTGAGCACACCGAGTGTGTTGGCGTGCAGTGCCGATGCGGGCGTCATCATTGCCGCAGCATAGTCACCCTCGCAGTAGTACAGCAATGTGCCCAGCGGCAGCGTCCACGATGCCGCCGGCTCAAGATCGATGTCGACTGCCTCGTACTCATCCGTAATCGAGATGATCTTGGAATCGTCCTTGATAACCTGCGGCTCGCCAGCGGCATCATCACTGGTGCCTGTTTTTTTCGAACATCCGGCAAGCACCGTGGCAGCGCCCGCGGCAGCTCCACCGAGTACAAAGCCGCGGCGCGATATTCCGTTCTTGATGTGGTCGACGATACCCATTAGGCGATCTCGGCGCGGGCGGCCTCGATAGCACGCGTAAGCTGATCGGCGCAAGAGGTCTTCTTCATGCCGCAGGTATTGCCGGCAAGAACCTCGATCACACGGTCGGCAGGAGCGCCCTCGACCAGTTTGGAGATGGCCTTGAGGTTGCCATCGCAGCCGCCGGTAAACTCGACGCCCAGTACCTTGCTGCCGTCGTCGGAAAGATTGAGATGGATATTGCGAGAGCACACGCCCTGAGGCTTGTAGTCAAAGCTAATCATTGAGATCCCCTCTCATAGAGAAATTTCAGATGTCTATTATCCCCGCCCGGGCCGATATAGTATCGCGGGCACCGATTCAACATCCTACGATGCACAAACCGGTGACTGCAATACTAACGATTCGCGTCCTGAGCGTGAACTTCACGCTTCTCTTGATACATGTTATGGTCGGCAACGCGGTATATCTCGGCTAGCGTACAGCCGGGTGTCTCTACCGTCGCGATGCCAAATGACGCGCTGACGGCCAGCGCATCATCGCTCGCCGCAGCAAGACCGCGGCGAAGATCTTGCACCAATTGACGCGCGGACTCGCGATCAGTGTAGGGGCATATCAACAAAAACTCATCTCCACCAACGCGCATGGGCACAAACTTCTCGCCTGCCACCCGCCTCAATACAGACGCCGTACGCCGCAGCAACTCATCGCCCATTTCGTGACCGTAAAGATCGTTGGTGCGCTTGAGGTGGTTGCAGTCCATCATGATCACACTCACGGGCAGGGATTTGTTCACCGAGTCGTCGCCAAGGGACTCAAGGTAATTTCTATTGCGAAGCCCCGTCAGTTTGTCCTGAAAAGAAAGCTCTTCGGCGCGCTTTGCCATCGAGATGTTATGCGTCGCCACGACGACCGATTCCAGTCGGCCCCGCTCATCGCGACGCTGCGGAACAACCTGCAGCGAATACCAAGCGCCTCGGCAATCTCGCACCTCGGCATCCAAGTGCGGCACGCCCTCCATACGGTCTCGAAGCGTACTTGTATCTATAAGCTCCATGACCACTTCGCGGCTTTCGGGACTCACAACGTCTCGACAAACCGTGTCCAAAAAGTCATATGCCTCGGTATGCTCAGCAAATATTTTCGCCATCGACGGCGACATGTTAATTCCCTCGATCTCGAGCGTATCGAGATGCAACAGGAAGGTCGACTCATACGCAGAACTGATGGCATTGATGATGCCGAGCTGCTTGTCCTTTTCGGCCAAGTTGCGACGGTCGGCAATAGTGCGCACCAACAGCACTACGACCCAAAACGCCAGGCACGCCAGCACGCCGGCAGCGACAAATGCAATCCTGCCAGACATGACCTCAGATTTGGGGTAGAGCGCAAACAGGCGGTAGTCCTTATACGCCGCACGCACGGCGTACCAGGTAGTTCCCTGATATTCGACGCGCGTTAGGCCTTCGTCTTTCCAGTCAGTTCCGCTATCGGCAAGAAGTCGGGCAAGGGCAATATCGACGGTCGAATCGTTTGACGAAACGATTTGCGCATCGCGCATCACGAGCACCGTTGGACCCTGATGGAACGTGTTGTTCACGAGCACGTCGGCGATAACGTATGAATAGTCATCGGAGGGCTCAGCCGCAAGCGATTGATACCCCAACGCCACCCCATCACCGTACGGAATGGCACTCACGGCAAAGTCGACACCGCGACGCTCAACGACAGTCGAGTAGGACACCTTGGAGCCTCGATACATCGATGCGACCGGCGAACAGGCCAGCTCCTCTCGCCACAGCATCAGAGGATCGCGACCGTCGACATCGTAATGAGCGACCATTTGGCCGTCGGCGTTCATGACCAACATTCCCGAAAGGTGCTCGTTATGGACGTATTCCTCGACCAGAGCGTCGTTGACTTCAACGCGATCATGCGGCAAGAACGTCACAAACGACTCGACCGCGGCATCCAAATTGTACGTTGCCTCGGTTTTTCTTCCCTGTTCATATCGGTCATATTTTTCGCAGGCGGCCTTTAAAAACACCATGGTTTCGCGACCAAACCCAAGCGTCTTATCGAGACAGCGATGCGTGCCGACCATATATAGCAGACTCAGCAAGACAACGCTGGCCACAATGGCGATAGCCGCGGTGGCCGATCTTTTTCGGCGCAAGCGGTGTTCATCATTTGTCATGATTCCGCTCCTTGCCTGCCCGTTGTCGCTCCTGCCTTGTAATTGTCCACAATGCGTTCGATCGTGCCATCTCGGTCCATGTCGAACAGCACCGTATTGAGCTTTTTGACGTAGTCCCCCTCATAGCTGTTCTCAAACGCAACGCCCAGGTCAACTGTCATAACGTCGTCAGCGAACACGCGATAAAGGCCGGGGTACTGGGCGACGAGTCGGTCAAGCGACCGTACGTCCGCCATCCAGCAGTCCACATATCCTTTGGCTAGAGCGGCTTTGCAGAGTTCGGCAGAGCCATATGATTTGATTTGAACGTCCGGCGAGATCCCCAGATCCCCCGCAAGCAATCGACGTTCACTCACCGAGCCCGCAATCACCGCAATGGTCCTACTTCCATCGAGATGTGCCAAGGACTTGATACCACTCGCTTTCTTGGCGGCAACCGAGACCGTCACGGTTAGATACGGCTCAGTCCAGTAATACTTATCCTCGCGATAACAGGGCGAATAATCGCACCATAGGCAATCGATATCACCATTTTTGAGCAGCCGGTCGCGATCGTTCCAAGATATCTCGATGAATTGCGGCTTGAGTCCCGCACGCTTACAGGCCTCACGGGCGATATCGATATCGATGCCGGCGTAATCGCCCGTGGCGTCGACATACACATAGGGGTCGTTATCCGTAACGCCGATTTTGAGTACTGGGAGGTCCTCGTCGACTTCATTCGAGGAGGAAGAACTATTTCGAACGGTATACGTCAGGGCGGCCGCACATGCGGCAACAAGAAGTATGAACACGAACGAGACGATGGCGGCTCGCTTGATACGTCTGGGCACACGTCTCATTTCGCCGAAATTGCAGGTGAGGTTCATTGTATTCCCTGGCGCCGCTGCGGCAACGAAAAAAGCGCCTCACCCAAGACGGGCAAGGCGCCAAAGGCTGAAATGTATCCGCAAGCGGTCGAATGAGGTCAACCTTACTCGAAGCTCAGCTGCTCCAGACGGTCGAAGACCGTGTCGATGCGGGTGAGGAAGTCCCACGGATCAAAGATCTCGTCGAGCTTCTCCTGGCTGACGGTGCAGCGCGGATCGGCCTCGAGGCGCTCCTTAAAGGTAGGGCCTGAGACGCAATCCTGAACCTCGTGCCAGGTGGCCATGGCGTTTTCCTGCACGATGGCATAGGCGTCCTCGCGGGTGATACCCGTGTCGACAAGAGCCAGCAGCACCTTGGAGGAGAAGATGAGGCCGCGGGTCTTGTTGAGGTTGGCCATCATGCGGGCAGGGTACAGCTGCAGGCCGTCGATGACGCGGATGAGACACTGGAACATGTGGTCGAGTGCGATAAAGCTATCGGCCTGGGCGACGCGCTCGGCTGAGGAGTGCGAAATGTCGCGCTCATGCCACAGGGCAACGTTGTCGAAAGCGACCTGGGCGTTAGACTTCACGACGCGTGACAGGCCGCAGACCTTCTCCATGGTGATGGGGTTGCGCTTGTGCGGCATAGCGGAGCTGCCCTTTTGCCCCTTGCGGAACGGCTCCTCGGCCTCGAGCGTATCGGTCTTCTGCAGGTTGCGAACCTCGGTTGCGATGCGCTCACAGGTGGCAGCCGTGGTAGCGAGGACACCGGCGAGGTAGGCGTGATGGTCGCGGCTGATGACCTGCGTGGACAGCGGATCGTGAACCAGACCCAGGTGCTCGCAGACATACTCCTCGACAAACGGCTCGATGGAGCTGTAAGTTCCGACGGCGCCCGAGATGGCACCGAAGGCAACGTTCTTACGGGCGTCCTCAAGACGGTCCAGATCGCGCTTGAGCTCCCAGGCCCAGGAGCCAAACTTCATACCGAAGGTCATCGGCTCGGCATGGATGCCATGAGTACGGCCGGCGCAGAGCGTGTCGCGCTCCTCGAAGGCACGACGCTTGCAGATCTCGCCGAGCTTCTTGACGTCCTCGATGATCAGGTCACAAGCCTGGGTGAGCTGATAGCACAGAGCCGTATCGCCCAGGTCGGAGCTGGTCATGCCATAGTGAACCCAGCGGCTGGGCTTGGGGTCGCCCTCGGGAACATCAGCGTCGATGTACTCCTTCATGTTGGTCAGGAAGGCGATGACGTCGTGGCGCGTGACCTCCTCGATCTCGTCGACCTTTGCCTTCTCAAAGTTGGCATGGTCGCGGATCCACTGGGCTTCGTCTTTAGAAATGCCGATCTTGCCGAGCTCCGCCTGGGCCTCGCAGGCCAGGACCTCGATCTCCTGCCAAATGGCGTACTTGTTCTCGAGGGAGAAGATGTGTCCCATCTCCGGGCGGGTATAGCGATCGATCATAGCGGCTCCTTTTTGGTTATTGGCACGTTGGTCGTAACTCAACCATTGTACCGTGCGCGCGTGCCAGTATGGGCAGCGGGTATGAACCTAACATTTTGGAATTGGAGCAAGCAACGGGACGTCTGCGTATTTGCTTTGCAAGTACGCACCGGCTGCGGTCGGCAAACCTGGGTCCGGGGAGACGCGGGGGGCGAAACCGGTCGAATCTGTCGTTCCCGAAATCGACCTCGGCTGATGGAGCGGGCAACGGGACGTCTGCGCATTTGCTTCGCAAATCCGCACCGGCTGCGGTCGATCTTCTCGGATTCACGGAGACGATGGGGAAGACTTTGTTGAATTGGCCGTCCCAAGGTCTCCCGCGCTCGATGGAGCGGGCAACGGGACGTCTGCGTATTTGCTTCGCAAATCCGCACCGGCTTCAGGCGCCTGCCGGCGCCTTCGCCTGCTCGCTACAAACGCTTCGCGTTTGTTTTACGCTCGCACCCTGGCGGGTTCGAGTCCCGGCGCTTTATTGAAAAAAGCACGGCACCGTGATGGTGCCGTGCTTGTGCTTTTTACTGGAGCGGGCAACGGGACTCGAACCCGCGAGTGTCAGCTTGGGAAGCTGATGCCTTACCACTTGGCGATGCCCGCTTGCGTGTTGGCTAGTATAACGCGGTTGTCTTGTTCGATACAAGGGTGGCGATGCTTGTTTTAGCTGTGGAGATTCGTTTGAAAATCGCATCAATTGTGGAGACGAGGACCTTTGGTCTCCTGTTCTCCTTATCTTCTACCTGCGCTTTTGCCTGATTGTTATATTTGAGCTCAATTTGTCAGGAATTGGGCAAGCTTTTGGTCAGGCTCCGGTACTTACCCGCATGAACCTCGGGGGTAGCCTCATCCTACGCGTCGCAACCTCCCCATGCGGCGCACGAGGGATAAGGAGCAGCCATGTCCAACGCACCCACGCACTCTGTCCACAGCGCAATCGCAACAGGTCCGCTGCTCCTGCTCCTCTTCCTGCTGTTCGGCTGCCTGGCACCGGGAGCCGCATTTGCCGTCGATGGCTACGACCAGCTCGGCTTCCGTACTATTAGCGATGATTGTGGGCCCTTCTTCATCGGCAAATATGAAGCTCAAGACGCCTCGATTGCCTACTGCATGAACCAGGAACGCCCCGGGCCCACCAAGCCGGGCGGTCCATGGCTCAACTTTGATCAAGGCTGGGTGTGGCTCGACGACGAGTTCGCGGCAATCGTTTGTCACGGATATCCTACCGCCACGTCGTTTGGCGGTTACCATCTTTCACCCGATCGCGCCCGCGCCGCCACCCAGCTTGCCGTATGGATGCTCAACGGCACTACCCATGTCGACGGCACCTACTCCTACACGACCGCTCAGGGCAAAACCAAGAGTGGGCACTTTACCGCCGACAATGAAGTCGTGGCGGCTGCGCGGTGGCTCCACGACAGCGCAAAATCAGGAAGCATCAAAGCCGCTCCGCACCGCGCGCGGCGCTATATAGGAACCGTATCGGGCGGCAGCAAACGTCAAGACATGCTCTATGTACTACCGGCGGTCTCTGTTTCCTTCCAAAAGCAGTCTGCAAACGCTGCCATTACCAGCGGAAACAATACTTATCAGTTTGATGGGGCAACATTCGATGTTTTTGAGAGCGCCAGCGGCGCACGTGTCGGCACCGTCCAGATGGACAGCAACGGTCGAGCGCAGGCAACACTCCTACCCAACACGGCATACTACCTAGTTGAGACAACAGCGCCAGCTGGTTATATCCCCCGGCACGATCGCATTGCCTTTACCACGACGGATAACGGCGGATACGTCACCATTGATGAACAACCCGGCACCATTACCTTGCGCATTGTAAAGCTCGACGCCGCAACGAATGCAGGCCCCCAAGTTGGGGCTTCGCTCGCAGGAGCAGAATTCGTGTGCGTATCGCAATCAACCCCTGGATGGACACAAACTCTCAGGACCGATGAAAGCGGTCGAGCTACCCTCACCGATGTCCCCCTGGGAACCTTTACCATCTATGAATCGAAGGCGCCCGAGGGCTATTTGCCCTCCGGTGACAGTTGGTCTTACACCGTTGGAGCCGACCAACTCGGCGATTCAGGCGTGGTCGAGATCGAATCTCGCATTTCCGATATCCCCATTGCGTTTAACCTTGAGATTTCAAAATTCAAGGACTACGGCAATAACGATCAATCCGGCCTGGAGCAGCCGGCAGGAGATGTTGTCTTTGAGGTTGTCAGTAACAGCTCTCAGCAGGTTGTTGGCACACTGACTACAAACATCTATGGCTTTGCCTCCACCAAAGACCAGCCCGAAGCATGGTTTGGCACAGGCAAGCGACCAGCCGGTGTCCACGGAGCCGTCCCATACGACCGCGCCGGCTACACGGTTCGTGAGGTTCCGGAAACCGTCCCCGAGGGTTTTAAACGTGCGGGGGAATGGACCGTCGAGGCTAATCAGATTTCCGACGGCACCGAGCTTCAATATATCGTGGACAACCACGCTCTGTCGACGCATCTCCAGATTGTAAAACGCGATGCCCAAACAGGCGCTTCTGTTCCACTAGCCGGATTCACCTTCCAACTACTCGACAGCAATCACAAACCTGTCTCACAAACTTGCTGGTATCCAGCACATAACGTAATGGACACCTTTACGACTGACACGACCGGGACCGTCACACTGCCCGAATCGCTCGTGCCGGGCACCTATTATGTACGCGAAACCTCGGCCAAAGAGCCCTATCTTGTCGGCGAAGAGATCGAGGTAAACATACCCGCCGATATAAACCTAACGCCCGTTGCAATCGCCTCGTATTATGACCACGCCGCGATCGGAAACATCAGGATCGTTAAAACCGATGCCGTAGACGGCAGCAGCCTCGCGGGCGCCATCTTTGAGATCCGTGCTTCGGGTGATATCGTGCGCCCCGACGGTAGCATCGCCGCGCTCGACGGTGAGACTGTCGCTACCGTCACGACGGATGAAACTGGAGAAGCACGCGCGGACGACCTCCCGCTGGGATCTGGCACCGCGCACTACGAGGTTGTCGAGACTCAAGCGCCGGCAGGCTTCTTACTCGATCGGACATCCCATATTGTCGACCTTACTTATGCCGACCAGAAAACACCCGTTGTAGAAGCACGGCTTAACGTATCCGACGATTTCACCAAGGTTGATATCTCCAAGGTCGATGCAAGCGGTGAGCAGGAAGTGGAAGGCGCACAGCTCACCCTATATGGTCCCGATAAAACCGAAATAGACTCCTGGACCTCATCCGACAAGCCGCACCGTATCGAACATCTTGCGCCTGGCACCTACACGTTGCGCGAAATAATGTCCCCGCGGACCTACGACCTTGCCGAGGAGATAACGTTTGAAGTAAAGGCTACGGAAGAAGTCCAATCTTTCGCAATGAAGGACGCGCCGATCGAGATCAAAGGACAGATCGACAAGCGTCAAGAAATTGCCCAGCCCGTCGGGGATGGCCTCTTGGCTAACGGCGATGGCAAAAACCGCGCCGCGACACAAGCCGATGCGAAAGGGTTTTTCTCCTACACCGTCGATGCGCGAAACGAGTCGACCACCTGGGTTGATGAGTTCACAATTACCGATGATCTTGAGTGCGCCAAGGACGGCACCGCAAGATTCGTCTCAATCGAAACCCCTATCGCCACCGGCGACCTCAACGGCCTATGTAACGTGTGGTACCGCACGACGCCGTTGGGCTCGTCAAGCATCGACGAGCAGGCAAACGCGACACTTGACGATGGACATGAAAACCCCTGGCTTGAGTCCGAAGAAGTTAAAGAGCGCTTAGGCGAGGACCGTCGCCTCGTTGATTACGAAGGCTGGCATCTCTGGAAAACCGATGTCCCGGCCACAGAATCAACCACACTTGAGGCACATGAGCTCGATCTTCCCGCCAATACCGTCGTAACGGGCATTCGCATTGAATACGGTGCGGTGGCCGCCGACTTTACGACTCGAAGCGATGCGGATTCTTGGACCCGCGATGATCTCAAAGATGAGCACGACGACCTTGACGATGTCAAAGCAATCCTTGGTACAGACGCTCGGGGTGCAGTCGTGCACATGCAGGCAACGTCGGCTTATACGCCACAAACTGCACTCACCAACAGCGCCCGTGTCGACCTCTGTCGCAATGGCGGCGGCGACAAACTTGAGTCACATGACGAAGATCGCGTCGTTCAACAATGTGCCCTGCCGCAAGACCTGCCGGCAACGGGATCTATTCCCATCGCCGCCTGCCTAACCGCCCTCTTGACTTCCGGCGCCGCAGCCATCTTGTTTGCCCACCTGGAATCGGCATCGAGGAGGCGCTAATGCAAAAAAGTGGGCGAACCAGTCTCCCGGTTCGCCCTCTTTTAGCCATGTAAAGTGCCGCGGCTATTCTGCAGATGAAGATCCGCCGTCGACGAGCGCTTGCTCGGACTCAGGGATTCCATCGGCACCCGTACTTTGCTCCTGCTCCACCTCTTCGCTGATTGCGGACGCGGGGGTCGATCCCTTTACGCCCACGATGTAGGCAGCCCCAAATCCCAAAGCGACGGCAATAAGGGTCAGAATCAAGTAAACAGGCCAATGACGTTTAATGAACGAAAACACGTTGACTCCTTAGAGCTCCGCCTACGAACGGCGGATAACCTCGGTCACGACCTCGGATACCGTGGCGATGTTCGTCGGGTTAACGTTGTGGGGCAGGTCGTCCTCGGTACGAGCACAAGCCAGGCGCGTGCCGTCCACACCGGCGATGGTGAGGGCGCGGCGGCTCGCCTCGAGCGCGGCATAGGCATCGGTCCTGGCATAGGGCATCTCGAGCGCACCACAATCGACATGGAACGACTTACAGACCTTGCTGACCAGGTTCATGATGCGGCGGTCGCCCTTAAGCAGCTGCTGCTCGCCCTCGACTGTCACGACCGAAAGCCTACCGGCGCCGACGGATTCAAGATTGATGAAGAATACGCCGCGGAGCTTATCGCGATGCGAGGCTAAGAACGCCTTCATGCCGGCGCCATCACAATCCGAGGCACCCGTCGCCACAAACCAGATATCGTGACCGAGCAGTTCGTCATCGCCCATGGAGGCGACAGCCGAGAGCATGTCTTCGTCAGATGCGCCATCGGAAGACGTAGCGCCGCCCTTCCAGCCGTCGTTATCGTCCTCGAAGTTATCCCACGAGCCGATACCGCGGCCGGACTTCTTGGCATCGTAATCGTCTTCGACACCCAGCCAGTCGCTCATGCTGTCCTGATCGTTTTTCTTTTTACGACCGAACAGACCGCCCAGACCGCGCTTGCGGGGCTTGGGCGCAGCCGAAGCGGGAGCCGAGATAGTCTCGAGCGGCCTCGCGCCCGACGCGGCGGGCATAGAAGGCGCAACGGGCGCCGATGTGGGCTCGGGACCCTGCGCCGTCGCGAAGGGGTCATCGACCTGAGCCGAGGGGTCGGGAAGGTCAAACAGCGACGTGCGAGACGCAACGTTAGCCTGCTTCATCGACGGCAACGACGGATCGGGGACCGAGGCCAGCGGCGACGAAGAGGGCGCAGGCGCCGGAACTGACGCCGGATCGGGAACATTCATCTGCGGGCGCGGTGCAGCCTGAGACGAAATCTGCGCCATGAGGGAATCGACCGTTTCGTCCTGAGTGGGGGCGACGTTGACAACCGTGGAGCCAGAACCACCCGGAGTCGGCATGGTGAAAATCTGCGTGGAGTAAGGTCTCGACTCGTCCGTCTCGGGCACCTCGGAAACTTCGGAGACCACAGCCTCCTCCTGCTCGACCTCGGCCGAATCGTCCTGCTCGACGGCCACGTGATGCTCTTCGTCAGCGACGACCTCGACGGCCTGGTCTTCGGCGACATCCGGTGTTTCAGCCACATCGGCGGTCTCGGTATCGTTTGCCGCAGCGGCCTGATCATCGGAAGCCTTAAGGGGCTCAGCAATCGCGGTGCCCTGCTTTTCAAACGTTATCGTGGCATCGAACTGTGCGGCGTCGAACGACATGGTGCTATCGACGGGCTGCTGGGGCTCGAAAGACGTCGTCGCCTCAACAACGTCCGCAGATGCCGGTTGCTGGGACTCAAAAGACGTCGTAGCTTCGGCGGCATCGACGGCCATGGGCTGCTGAGCCTCGTTCTGCTCGAATTCCTGTGCCGCGAGCTCACGCTCCGCCTCGGCTGCCTGCTGCTGGGCGATAGCCTCCTGCTCGGCAGCCTCGCGTGCGATAGCACGCTTTTCCTCAAAGTCGTCGATGAATTTCTTGCCCTTTGCAAACGCGCCCTTAAAGAAGCTGGATGCGCTGGCGCCAATCGAAGAGAAGGCGGATGCAATATCGGCATGGGGCGTCGCCGCGGGAATCTCGGCCGAGAAATCGGTATCGCTCTCGTAAGACACGCGTCGCGGCTGCTCGGCATAATCATCGTCAGACTCGTCCGCGACGTCCTGTGCCGGCGCGGCGGGTGCCAGAATGTCCAGTCCCGCTGCAGGATCGATTGTAGACATAGCCTCGGGCTCCGCAACGGCAGGAGAAGCCGCAGCGGGCACGTCGTCCACAACGGCGGCGGGTGCAGGTGCATCCGCGACGGGGACAGGCTCGGGCTCGAACGTCGGCTCCTCGCCTTCCTCGTAATCGAGCGTGCAGGACTCGGGAAGCATTCCGAGCGCACGGATGGCATCCGAACCAAAGCGGATGTTGCCGGCAGCATTGCGATAGAGCTTGGGCTCGGGCTCGACCACGACAGGCTCCTCCGCCGGCTCGGCAGCGGGAACCTCGTCATTGAACTCTTCGGCCTGGACAGCCTGATTCTGATCCTCGGGCACGATGGCGCCAATCAGCGTCTCGTCGGCAGACGCACCCTCAAAGCCCTCGATCTGCTCGTCGAAAGCCTCACCCTGTTCGGGCTCGATCTGAGCGTCGGGAGCAATCGGCTGGCCGAACTCGTCCTCGGCGTAGGTAGGCTCTTCATACTCGATGGTGTTGCCGTAGTCGTTTTGCTGTTGGGCCGCGGCATACTCCGCCGCTGCGCGCGCCATTTCCTCGGCACGACGCTTCTGCTCCCCAAAATAGGTATCGAACGGAACATCGTCGGGAAACTCGTTTTCGCCCTGGAAGGGGGCAACGTTGTCCATAACGCCAAGCAAGGCGGCGACAGAAGATTTGTTGCACACCGCGCCGGACGTATAGGGAAGGATGTGGCGGTTGGAGATGATGTTTGCCGCGTTGGCGAGCGCAACGAGAGAGGCGAGAATCGCGACGATCCACAGCAGAACCTTGAGCGCGCCGGGGAGCGGCAGGATACGCAGAACGGCGACGGCAGCGGGGGCAACCGTGGCGATAGGCAGCAACTTGGCAATAAGCGCGCGATACGAAGCATAGGGCTCGCGGGCGAGCAGCTCGGCGCGAGGGGAGTCGTAATGCGCGACAACGACCACCGGACGGTTGCGCGGGGACGCGAGCGGGCCCGAAGCCTTGTGATAGGCGATGACATTTTGGCTCACGCCCGTCTTTCCCAGGCCCGAAATCACGGGATGCCCGGTACGCTCGAGCACATAGAGCACGGCACCGATGATGGCCAGCAGGGTGCCGACCAAGCCAATGCCGCCACCGATACCCATAAGCAGGGCGCCGACAAACGCAAGGATGCCGGTGATAGCAAATGCCAGTCTGCTCGGCGCGGGAGCATTAAACTCCTGCACCTCGGGATCAAAGCCGTGGTTGCGGAAAATCTGAGCGATATCCTCGGCAGCCAAGCGCTCTTCTTCGCTGCATGCCGGCGTGATGCCGGTGTTCTGCAGCAGGTGGTTGATATAGTTCTGGGTGTTCGCCATGTGCGCTCCACATCCATAATCCGACAAATAGGCCCAATGCATGCACATTAGAACCGTATATAGTCGAAAGTATACCCCGAGCGAGCGCAAACGACCGAATTCGGGCCATCTTAACGCCCCGACCGGACAAGGATATAGCCTAATCTCCATATCGGACTAAAATCATGGCAGCAAACCACCTTCCCATGCGAGGACTCTATGACGGCAAGCGACACGACCGCTAGTAACAAAAAGGGAACGCCGGGGCCCAGTTTCGATAAAACGGCCCAGCGCATCCTCAATCTTTTCTTTGTACTCAACAGCTCTCCCGAGCCGTTGACGACCGAGCAAATCGTCTTGGATTCCGATTTGGGGTATGGCTCGGGCAACATCGACTCGGATAAGCGCAAATTTCGTCGCGATCGCGACAAACTGCTCGAACGCGGCATCGTAATCAAAGAGGTTCGCCCCGCCGGCGCGCAGGAGACCGAGGAAAGCTCGTGGACGATCGACCGCGAGCACACGTTTGCGGCAGGTGGCCTCATCACCGCAGACGATGCCGACATCTTGCTGGACGCCATCGACCAGACGCTTGCGACTGACTCCTCCGCCTTTGCCGCGCCACTTGCCGACATCCGGTCCAAGATTGCCTATCTCACCGGCATATCGGCCGCAGACGAGACGCCGATTCATCGTTCCCCCACCGTCGATGCGGTTTGGAGCGCCTTTGCCGAGCGCTGCGCACTGCGCTTTTTGTATCAGAACGGTCGCGGCGAGCAGAAAGAGCGCACCGTCTGCGTCTACGGTATGTTCGAGCACGATGGCACGGCGTATTTCTGCGGCTTGGACAATGCCACCGACAATATCAGAACGTTCCGCTGCGACCGCATCGTTCGCGCTTGGCGTCCCTCAAGGGCATACGCCATTCCCGCAGACTTCAATCTCAACGATTACCTGTTCTTTGAGTTCGATTTTGCCGACCGCCCGCCCGTTGCGGCAACGTTCTCGTTCGCGCGTGAGTCGCAAGCCGATATGGTCAGCGGCCTCACGCGTGGACGAGGCAATCTTGCACGCAGCGAAGAAGGATGGACCTGGACCGTTGACGTGCGCGACTTTGACGCGGCCGCCTCATTCTGCATGGCCCATGCCATGGACGGCATGAGGCCCGTTGCCCCCGACGCACTCAAACTGGCGTGGAACCGCCTCATCGAAAGGACGGTGCATGAGCATGCCCGCGCGTAAACTCACCAGCGAGCAGAGACTCTCGCGTGCCATCGACATCATGGAAGCCCTCTACGCCGCCGGGAGCGCGGGACTGACGAAAAATGAGATTTGCAGCCGCTTTGACATTTCCGGAACCTCGCTGGACGAGATCCTCGATATTGTCTCGACCCTCGCCGATCGTGAGTCGGGCGCCCGCATCATCTGCGAGCGCAACGGCGAACACGTATCCCTTACCGGCGATGCGGGACGCGTGCTGCCGCTACGCCTGAGTGCCGCCGAAGGCGCCGTGCTCAATCACGAACTGGAATCGCTGGGGATTGAGCCTCGAACGGCGGCGCGAATTCGACGGGCGCTTCTTCCCGAAGAGCTCGGCTACAATCAGCGCGTCGTCGACACCGTCGTCCGCGGATCGCATTGGCAGCAGCTCAGCAGCGCCATTCAGGACGGCGTTCGCTGCTGTATCACCTATCGTTCGATGGACGATGCGCAGCCGCGCGAGCGTCTCATCGACCCCTTGCGCATCGCGACGCATGGTGACCAGACCTACCTGATTGCCTGGGATATCGAAGTTGATGGGCAACGTTCCTACCGCATGGACAAAATCGAAGATCTTTCCCTCACCGAGGATTCCGTCGAACGCCACGCGCCTTCGGCCGCATCCCTCCACGACTCCCTCTCGCAAGCGGAGCAGGGCACAAGGCTCCTCATGCCGCTCGACATGGCAGAGCGTCTGGGCTGGGCAGGCATTATGTCGATCGAGCCTAATGGGACAGGTGCGGCGACGGTAATCGTGCGCTACAGCTCCGAGCGCTGGCTGTTCAGTCAGGTAATAGCAGCGGGCGGAGCCATCCGCATTCTGGATGACCCCGCCCTGTCGAAGCGTCTATGCGATATGGCGAAGACCTTAGCCTGCCCGCTCTAGCGGCGCCGTTCGTGCGCCTGGCGCCACAACTGCAGATAGTGACCGATCTGCGCCGATTCAATTCGCTGATAGGAACTCGTGGGCAGCGAAGTTAAAAACTTCTTGCCATAGCCCTTCGTCACTAGGCGCGGGTCAGCCAAGATGAGCACGCCGCAATCGGTCGACGAGCGAATGAGGCGGCCGGCGGCTTGTTTGACCTCGAGCACGGCCTCGGGCAGCGAATAGCGCGCCCAAGCGCGATCTTCGCGCAAATTACGCTCGCACGAGAGCGGGTCCGTGGGACTCGAGAACGGCAGCTTGGGAATGATGACACAGCGCAGCGTCTCGCCGCTGGCATCAAACCCCTCCCAAAAGGCCTTGAGCGCAAAGAGCGACGAGGTCGGCTCGTTGATAAAACGGTCCCGCAGACGACGCGGAGACGAATTTCGCTGCTGGCAGTTGAGTTCCAGGCCCGCACGGGCCATCTTGGGCTCAACGCGGGCGTACAGGTCTTCCATGTCGCGCCGATTGGTGAACAACGTGAGCACCGATCCGCCCATGGCAAGATGGGCGTCGACTAGCACGCGCTCGAGCGCCGTAAGATAGCTCTCACGATCGCGCGGATCGGGGATATCGCCCGCAACGACTACAGCCATGTTCGAATCGAAGTCGTAGCTCGAGTCCAAGTGCAGCGATGAGGATGTTGAAGCACCGATGCGATCGAGGCCGACCGCATGGTTAAAGTGTTCAAAGCTTTTGGACACCGTCATAGTCGCCGAGGCAAAGATAGCCGTGTGAACCTCGGGCAGCCACTCGGTTGCCAAGGCCTCGCCAATGTCGATGCGCTCTGCGGTCATTGACTCTCCGCCGGCACGCAGCCTGCGATTGACCTGCAGCGAATACACGTAGTGTTCATCGGTGCCATCAATGATGAGTTTGAGGTTCTCGACCAGCTCGTGCAGGCGGCGCGAGATATCACCCAGGTCGACAACAACCTCGGGCTTGTCGGCGGCGACGGCTTGCACCAGCGCGTCGACGCTCTTGTCAGCTTGTTCCAATGCGTCGATGCCAGTGTAGGCCGACGGTAAGAAATCATGCCAGTCGTCAGATTCGCGCAGCTCGGGGCCAATCCATAGATTGGCATTGTCATAACCCCCACGGGCACGGCGGCCGAGCTCGCGAACGCCATCGAACACGTCGGCGATCGCCATGCTCGCGCGCGCAACCGTCGACGTCGCCTTGGCAGTAAGGCCCAGATAGAGCGTAGAGCCCTCGGAGGTTGCCAAATCACGGGAAACCTGGCTTAGCGCGCCGGTGCTCGAGCCACCCAGGCGCTCAAACAGAACGCGTGATTCGTCCGCCGACACCACGCGCGCCCACTGGCGGCGCGCCTCGCGCTCGATGGAATGGGCCTCGTCGATTACCCAATGACGAATCGGAGGTAAAATCCTGCCCTCGGCCGCGACATTGCGGAACAGCAGGGAATGGTTGGTGACCACCACATCGGCATGCGCCGCACGACGGCGAGCGCCGTGGACCAAACATTTATCAGGGAAAAACGGGCAGAGGCGACGAGCACACTCGCGCGAGGCCGTCGTAAAGTCGGGGCGGTTGACGCTGCGCCACCGAATACCGAGCGAGTCGAGGTCGCCATCGGCTGATTGGCAGACGTACGCCATAATGACCGCGACCGCCGTGAGCGTGTCCGCCGGATCGCGCTTGGTGGTAATCTCGACCTGGCCGCGGCTCATGCGCTCAAGCTTGCGCAGGCACGGATAGTGGTCATACCCCTTGAGAGCGCAAAATGACAGACCACCGTCCAGTTGCTCGGCAAGTTTTGGCAGCTCATGGTACATGAGCTGGTCGGCAAGATTGTTCGATTTGGTCGCAATACCAACCGTGATGTTGTTACGGCGTGCTGCCTCGGCAAAAGGCACCAGATAGGCCATCGATTTGCCGACGCCTGTGCCCGCCTCAATTACACGATGAGTGCCCGTGACCAGCGCATCGCGGACCTCGAGCGCCATAGCGATCTGCTCATCACGCGGCTCGTAGGTGGGATACATGCGATTGACCAGGCCACCTGGCGCATAGTCTGCCTCAATCTCCTCACGACTCGGCATCTTGAGTACCGGCAGTTCATCGGCGTCCACCCGATCGTCGGCGCGATCGGCCTTGAGAACGTCAGCACGAGCGGCGCTGAGAGAGAAGATAGAACCAGGGTTCTGCCCTGCCAAGAATGAAAAGATAGGACGATAGGACCAAGGCACGTCCGGATGCATGTCGGCTAGGCGCGCCATGAGGCCCTGGGGCAAGTCGGTGAGCGCCACGAGCAACACGCGCCATACGCCACACAGGGCGTCGACGTCGGCATTGGCACGGTGTGATACCGAGTCGCAGCCAAACAGATCGGCCATAAAAGACAGCTTGTGCGAGGCCAGGCGCGGAAGCGCGATGCGCGACAGCGCCAGCGAATCGATCCAAATATCGCTCACGTTGACGCCGCCTTTGACCGACTCGATAAACGAGCGGTCGAACGTGGCGTTGTGTGCGATCACCGGGCAGCCACCGACAAAATCGGCGAGAGCGGCGACGGCCTCAACCGCCGACGGGGCATCTGCCACATCGGCATTTGCAATGCTCGTGAGCTCGGTAATCTCGGCGGGAATCAGCTGCTTGGGATGCACGAAGGTATCGAAGCGGTCGACGACCTCGCGGCCCGAAAGACGGGCCGCCGAGATCTCGATCAGCTCGTTGTCCTGCACCGAAAGACCCGTGGTCTCGGTATCGAGGACAATCACATCTTCCTCGATAAGGCCGAAGGACTGCGTTTTGGCGCGGTCGGCAAGCGTGGCATAGGAGTCGATGACAAACTGCGGCGTTCCTGACGAAACCGCGTCCTCGATTAGCATGCAATGCCCGCTCGACGAAGGCCCATACGGATCAGGCTGTCACAGACCTGCGGGAACGTCATGTCGTCGGTGTGGCGGATCTCATCCGGATACAGCGACGTATCGGTCATGCCGGGAATGGTATTGGTCTCGAGGATAACGGGGCCGTCCTCGCTCACAATAAAGTCGCTGCGCGAGATACCCAGGCAACCGAGGGCCTTGTGAGCGGCACAGGCAAGTTCCTGAGCGCGAGCGTAATTCTCGGGTGAAATCTGCGCCGGAATGCGATGGATATCCGTAGGGTCGACATACTTCACGTCCAGATCGTAGAACTCGCAGTCCTCGGGCTTACGAATCTCGACAATCGGCAGGGCGCGCACGTCATCTTCGCCGTATACGCCGACGGTGATCTCGGTACCCTCGATGCACTTCTCGACCAGCACTTTGTCGCCGTACTCAAACGCCTTGGCGATTGCCGCGGGCAGCTCGGAGGGCTCATGGACCAGGGAAATGCCATAACTGGAACCGTTGACGGCCGGCTTCACAAAGCAGCGCTCGCCACAAACCTCGACGATATGATCGATATCGACTTCGTCGCCCACCTCGAGCGCAAGGCCGGGGGCAATGGGAATGCCCGCCTTGGCGTATAGGAGCTTAGAGACCTCCTTGTCGGCTCCGCAGGCGCTGGCAAGTACGCCCGAGGCCGTGTAGGGGATACCCAGGGTCTCCATGGCACCCTGCATGGCGCCATCCTCACCGCCGGCGCCGTGCATGGCGATAAATGCCACATCGAATCCGCTGGTCGCCATGGTTACCATAAAGTCATCAGCGGCCGTGTCAAGCAGCTCCACCGAGGTGTAGCCGGCTTCCTTCAGTGCCACCACAACGTTCTTTCCCGAATCGAGCGAGATCTCGCGCTCGGCGGAATGACCGCCCGCTAAGACCGCTACGTGCATGTTCTCTAGGCTTTTACCCGGCATGGGCAGACTCCTCCTCTATAATTTCTGCAGCTGATACCATATTGTAGCGATACCCTCTACGTTTCCCCAAAATCGAAAGGCTTCCATGAATCCCAGGACTAAATCTCAGGACATTCGCGACTTGAGCCAAAACGATATTCGCGAGCTTGTTGCCGAACTTGGCCAGCCCGCCTTCCGCGCCAAGCAGCTTATCGAATGGGTCTTTGAGAAGAACGTTTGTTCGTTTGATGATATGACCAACCTTCCCAAGGCTTTCCGCGAGCAGCTTAAAGAGGCTTTTGCCTTCGATACGCCGACAGAGCTCACCAAGCAGGTTTCCAAGGACGGCTCTCGCAAGTATCTTCTCGAGTATCACGATGGCATTTCCGTCGAGACCGTTGGCATGCCGCGTCGCAACAAGCTTTCCGTCTGTGTTTCCACCCAGGCCGGCTGCGGCATGGGCTGCGCTTTTTGCGCCACCGGCCTCAACGGCCTTAAGCGCTCGCTAACTGCGCAGGAAATCGTTGACCAGGTACTCCACGTTTCTAACGATTTTGGCGAGCGTGCAACGAGCGTCGTCTTCATGGGCCAGGGCGAGCCCTTCGCCAACTATGACGAGGTGCTCAAGGCCCTGCGCATCCTCAACGATCCTGACGGCATTGGTATTGGCGCACGCCACCTTACTGTCTCTACCAGCGGCGTTATTCCCGGCATTCGCAAGTTCGCCGACATTCCAGAGCAGTTTACGCTTGCCGTCTCGCTGCACTCCGCCATCCAATCTACGCGTAACAAGCTTATGCCCGGCGTTAAGAAATACACGCTGCTGCGCCTTCACGAGGCTCTGCAACTTTATACCGAGAAGACAGGACGCCGCCCGACTTACGAATACGCAATGATCGAAGGTGTCAACGACACCAATCCCGAGATGCAAGCACTTTGCGACTTCTGCGAGGGAACGCTGTGCCATGTCAATCTGATTCAGCTCAATGACATTGAGGGCAGCCCGCTCAAGCCGTCTCCGATCCACAAGGTCGAAGATCTTCAGCGTCGCCTTGAGTCCCGTGGCATTGAGACCACGATTCGTAATTCTCGTGGCAACGACATTGACGCTGCCTGTGGTCAGCTGAAGCAGCGCTTCAAGGTTCAGAAGAACGCATAGGGGAGTCACGCTCAAAAACGTTTCATGTGAAACATAGGACAGCCCCGGTTGCGATAATGCAACCGGGGCTGTTTCATTTATATCCTAAGTTCTTAATTCACTAGTACTAATTGAACAATTTTAGAGCCAATATAAGGGGTCCTTGTCTCATAAACCAGACAAGGACCCCTTTAGAAAAGGCGGGTAATTGTTAGGTACCTAAAAACCAACATTCTCCCACTGATGAATAACCCAATCTTGGTTAATCTTCGGATTCTTAGTTACCTGAGCAGTGCGCATTGCGACATCTTCGGTCATCACATCCATTTTCTTCTTAGATGTGTCAACGATATCCTGAGCTCCGCGAAGCAGTCGACCTCGTAACTCCTCGTCTGTCGCGAACTTATATCCGGCAAAGGCACCAGCGGCGACAGTAGTTGCCAAAGCAATGGCCGCGAAAAACTTATTCTTCATCTCGATCCTCCTGACCAAATTGAATCATTTCGCCAAGGATACGGGAGAGCTCTTCTTCGTCTTTGAACTCGATTTCAATCTTGTTCTTTCCACGCGAGCTTTTCACACGCACATTGGTGTTAAACACCTGGCGAAGCACGCGGGCGGCCTTTTTGAAAGACTGTGGCGTTGCAGGTCTTGGTGTCTTTGGTGTTTCTCCGGCAGAAAACAATGGAGCAAGATTTTCTGTCGCACGCACCGAAAGACCTTCTGCAACCACTTTCTCAGCAAGCCTGATTCGAGCATCTTCGTAGGGAACGGCCAGAATCGCCCTTGCATGGCCGGCGGTAAGCTTTCCTTCGAAAATCATCTGCTGAACAACATCAGGAAGATCTAAAAGACGGAGGGAATTAGTGATCGCTGAGCGCGATTTACTTACGGCCTTAGACAAGGCTTCCTGCGTCATACCACTTGCATCGATAAGTTGCCGATAGCCCTTTGCCTCTTCGACAGGATTCAGATCGGAACGCTGAAGATTCTCGATAAGCGCAAGAGCAAGCATCTCTTCATCATTAACATCTTTAATGATGACGGGCAGTTCTTCAAGACCTGCGAGTTTCGATGCCTGATAACGGCGTTCACCGGCAATGATCTCATAACCGTTACCATGCTTGCGAACCAAAAGCGGCTGCAGAACACCGTGCTCCTGAATTGATTCACTTAACTCACGAAGTTCAGTTTCGTTAAAGTGAATGCGAGGCTGATTTGGGTTTGGAACAATATCTTCAATTGGAAGCTTAGTCTCCGCTGCGGAATTTGAAGCAGAGGTTGCAGAACCACCGGTTTCATATTCGGCTTCAGACACAAGTGCGTTGAGTCCACGGCCCAATCCACCACGTTTTTTTACACTAGGCACGCTTGATCACCTCTTTTGCAAGGTTCATATATGCTTTTGCACCCTTATTTTGAGGTGCATAGGTAATTACGGGCTCACCAAAAGACGGCGCTTCGGAGATTTTAACCGTACGTGGAATCAAAGTCTTAAACGCTTTGTCGCCAAAGTACGACTGAACCTCTTCAACTACCTGATTTGAAAGAGAAGTACGCGAGTCATACATGGTCATAAGCACACCATAGGTGTCTAAGCCCTTGTTTAGACGTGATTTGACCATCTTCATTGACTCTAGCAGCTTCGTAACGCCCTCGAGTGCGTAGTACTCGCACTGGATCGGAATCAAAACGCTGTCTGCTGCGGTCAAAGCATTGATAGTAAGCAGGCCGAGCGAAGGAGGGCAGTCAATGAAAATAAAATCGAACTCGTCCTGAATCGGCTCAAGCAAATCTTTGAGGCGGGTTTCACGAGCAATTGCGCTTACGAGCTCAATTTCGGCGCCTGCAAGCTGAATTGTAGCCGGAATTACGAATACCTTTTTGCAATTTGTATCAAGAACAAGTGATTCTGCCGGTACATCATTCAACAATGCATCATAGATGCAGTGATCAAGGTCTTCTTTTTCAATTCCAAATCCACTGGTGCTGTTTCCCTGCGGATCAAAATCGACAATCAGTGTCTTACGACCTTGCTCACCCAGTGCTGCTGCAAGGTTTACAGCCGTCGTTGACTTACCGACGCCGCCTTTTTGATTGATGATTGCAATGATACGCGTGTCTTTTGCGCTCTTAGAACGCTTAACGTCGCGAAATCCCACGGTCCCTCCTGGTGTGTATTAAAGCTGTCAAACGGAGGATGTTTCACGTGAAACATTCCGATTCGATATCAACCGCCATGTTTCACGTGAAACACTGCAAGTTGTTAGTATCCATTATGTTTCACGTGAAACATCTAGGCAAGCGGATTCTTCTTAGCCATGCCATTTGCACGAGGCAATGAAACGGATGCTGGATGACTCTTCTTGAGAACAATGAACTCTCTGTGGCCCAAGCCCTCAGGCAAATCGATTGCGTCATTAAGAAGCAAAGTGAAACCGCAAATCTTAGCTGCCGACATGCCGGAAGCTAGCTCCTCATCCGAAGGATTACCCTTGGTGATAACAAATAGACCTCCATCCTTGAGGAACGGAGCCGCATACTCAACAAGAATCGGTAGAGGGGCAAGTGCGCGGGCGGTTACGGCAGAAAACTGCTTCTTATGGCTTCGAGCATATTCTTCTAGGCGATCATGAATCGCATGAGCATGTTTCAACCCAAGAGCATGAACAAAAGAATTGACGGCATCAACCTTCTTACCAACAGAGTCAATATAAGTAGCCTTACGATGCGTGGTTATGGTTAACGGAATACCAGGGAAGCCCGCACCTGTCCCCATATCGAGCAAAGCTCCCTCAGGAGCCTTATTGATATAGGGGAGCAAAACAAGTGAGTCGAGGATATGAAGTACCGCAGCATCTTCTACGTTAAGAATACGGGTGAGATTAGTTGTCTTATTTGTTTCCAGAACCAAATCCAAATGCTGAATACATTTCCTCAGCTCAACATCAGATACGCTCAAGGAATACTCTTTGCAATAGGAAGTTAGACGAGTCAACATCTCGTCAGCTTGCTGATCAGTAAGTACTAACAACGATAGCTCCTTTCTGACAAAAATCAGTGTATCGAGAACTTTTGACAAAAAAAGGGGACGTGGAAACCACGTCCCCTTAGCATAAGCTCGAGTAGATTATCGAGCAACAATCACCACATGACGATCAGGGTCAGAACCCTCAGAATGAGTATCGACGGCATCATTGCCACGAAGTGCAATGTGAACCAGTCGGCGCTCATAGGCATTCATGGGCGGAAGCGAAACACTCTTATGAGTGCGGATGGCACGCTCGGCAGCAGACTGAGCCATGGAGGCAACCTTGTCCTGACGGCGGCTCTTGTATCCCTCGACGTCCACTACAACCGGATACCTAAAGCCAAGCTTGCGGCTCACTAGCAAAGAGAACATAACCTGGAGGGCATCAAGGGTGCGACCATGACGGCCAATGAGAACAGCAAGGTCGGGAGCCGTTACATCCAAAATCAGCTCACCCTCGTCGCCCTCATACTCATCGATAGGAGAGTTGGCGGCATCGAAGTGCAAAAGGATGGAACGCAGGATGGAAATCGCGACATCGGCAATGGTGTCGAGCTCCTCGTCGGTCAGCTCTTCACCGGCCTTGTAGCGCTGTGCAATCTCGGGATAATCGCCCGCGACCTGCGGGGCAACCTCCTCAAGCATATCCTCGATGATCTCTTCAGACATAACGTACTCCAAAAGTTAGGTACCTAAATAAGATTGATGTCCCGCTACTTCTTCTTGTGCGGGCGCGGCTTCTTCTCGCGACGAGTGACCTCAACCTGCAGCGGCGCGTTCTTAAGGCGCTCCTCCTCATCGGCCTTCGCCTTGTCGATGACCTTCTGCGTCACAAAAATCTGCTGGATAACCTGCCAAGCAGACGAGACGTCGTAGTACAGCAGAACACCAACGGGAAGGCTCCAGCCCATCCAAAGCATCATGACCGTCATGACAACGGCCATCATACGCATGCTCTGAGCCTGCTGGCCGGTCTGGTTGCGCGACATATAGAGCTGCGGAATCAGGGTCAGGACAGCGAACAGGATCAGGCAGACCAGCGCAGGCAGCGCGACCATAAAGCCATCGGCAAAGGAGGCACTCGGCGTGGTGGTCAGGTCGGGCAGGATGTTGAAGAACGAGAACGTGCCCTCGTTAAAGTACTGCGGCAGGTTACGCAGCAGCGTAAACAGGGCAAACAGGATAGGCATCTGAATCAGGAGCGGCAGGCAGCCGGACAGCGGATTGAACTTGTTCTCGCTGTAGAACTTCTGCATCTCCTCGGCCTGACGCTGAGGATCGTCGGCATAGCGCTCCTGGATCTCGAGCATCTTGGGCTGCAGCACCTGCATACGAGCCGTCGACTTGGTCGACTTGAGCATAAGCGGCGTCAGCAGCAGACGGATGATGACCACCAGGATGATGATGGACAGGCCCCAGTCGACCGCAAAGGTCTGGATGAGCTTGAGCAGCTCGAAAAGGATGTTAACGATCCAATCCCACATGTAAGTTTTCCTCCGATAGCGAGTGCCCGCTAGGGCACAGGGTCATAACCGCCGACGTGCAGGGGATTGCAGCGAGCGATGCGCCTCACGGCAAGCCAGCAGCCTCTCAAAACACCGTACTTCTCAATCGCCTGGACGGCGTATTGCGAGCACGTTGGGTAATAAATGCAGGCGTCAGGCAATAAGGGCGAAATAACCTGTTGATATATGCGAATAGGAGCGATGGCAACACGTCGCAAAACGTGATTGCTCATCGCTCCTCCCCGGCAACGCCGGCGCGTTTCATAAGCGAACGCAATGCATTGTCCATCTCCTGCGGCGAGGAAACCCTCGTCTTGGGAGTTGCGAACAAGATGATGTCATAACCCGCAACGGGAAATCCACAGCTGCGGGCGGCCTCGCGCATCACACGCTTAGAACGGTTGCGCACGACAGCACAACCGAGCCGTTTAGCACCAACGAAGGCGACCCTTCCGGAGTCGCCTTCGCCAACCGATTCACATATGGTCATTCGAATCAGAGGGTGATTGAAACGACGCCCCTGACTGAACACATGCTCGAAATCTTGCCGAGACTTAATAGTCTTCATGCGAGATGTGTGTATCGCTGCTAGACAGTGAGACGCTTGCGGCCCTTGGCGCGACGACGGGCGAGCACGGCACGACCACCCTTAGTGGCCATACGGGCACGGAAGCCATGGGTCTTGGCACGCTTACGCTTATTAGGCTGATACGTACGCTTCATCTTAAGTTCCTCCTGCTGCATTTCGAGTGTCCGCGGGGGCGCGGACGCAGATATAGACACGTGAGCTTGAAGATTGTAGGGAAATCAATGTTCAAATGTCAAGAAATCAAAGGTAAAAGGTTGCGCAGTTCACACGGTTCCCCCATAAGCCGAGCTCGATTTAGCGGTGCATGGCAACTTTTCACGATATTTCATCGAGTTTTCAACAGGTCATGTTGGCAATGTTGAGAACTTTTCGTCCGTTTTCCAAAGTTTTCAACAGGTTTTGAAAAGTTGTCGAAAGATGAGAAACATTGCACGGTGAGCTACTATTTGTTCGAAACCTTTTGAAAGATTGCGAGCGGCATGTCTGACGACTTTTACACCATGGTCGACTCCGGAGATCCGGCACCCGACAACGAGCACATCACCGGCGTACGCGAAGAGCGTGACGAAGGCAAGCAGACGACCACGCAGGCGTCAAAAGCCATGTACGCCGCGCGCATCGCCGTCTATGACGATATGCTGTCGACACCGCGTGTGATCGTCATTGATCCGCAAGATGTCCGCACGTATTTGGAAGAGACGACCAACACCGTCTACCAGTGCATGAAAGAACAAGGCGGCCATATCTCGCTCATGGTCATCCGCGAGATTGTCGAAAACTTTATCCACGCGCACTTTGCCGAGCCCATCATCTCGATTCTGGACGGCGGAGACACCATCCGCTTTGCTGATCAAGGACCCGGCATCGACGACAAGGAGCGTGCTTTCGACTTTGGCGTTACCAGCGCAAACAGCAAGATGAAGCGCTATATCCGTGGAACCGGAGCAGGGTTTCCCATGGTGCAGGAGTATTTGGAAAACGCCGGCGGGGCCGTGTCCATCGAGGACAACATGGGCAACGGCACCGTGGTTACGGTAAGCCTGGACCCTAAACGCGTGCAGGAAATCGAACGCGCCGGCGGGCGCGGTGCTGCCGTGCGGCCCGAGACGGAGCAGCCCGCATATCCCCTGCCGGGGGCTTTTGCGCAGCAGCCCATGGCAACGCAACAGATGCAGCCCCGCGTGGGACAGATGCAGCAGCCCGGAATGCTTCCTACACAAGAGCCACAGGCGGCATCGATGTCGATGCCGCCAAACGCGCCAGAGGCCATGCCGCTGGCGGATCAGGATGCAGCAGCAATGCAGCAGGCGACGGGGGCACCGGGTGGCCAGCAAATGGGATATCAGCCGTACCAACAGGGATATCCATATCAGCAGATGCCGCCACTGGGGTATGGCCAGCAGTTCCCGCAGCAGTACCAGCAGGGATATCAGCAGCCGTACCAGCAGATGCCGCAGCAGCAGTACAACCCCTGGGCCCAGCAGATGCCTCCGCAGCCTTACCAACAGTGGCCTCAAAGTTTTCAACAGCAAATGCCGCCGATGCAGAGTTCTCAACAACCAGCAGCTCAAATGATGTATCCTAATGCAGCAAATCAGTATGCGCAGCCACAACCGGACGTGTTCGTAAGCGATCGCGGCAACGCCGCGCTGGGCTATCTGGCGCAAAATCAAGCGTGCGGCGCTACCGATCTGGCGAGGGCGTTTGGAAACTCGGCCCCCACTTGGTCACGCACGCTCAATGACTTGGCGCAGGCTGGCTTGGTCATCAAGCATGGCCAGAAATACCATCTGACCGAACTCGGCGCCGCTCGCGCGCGAGCTCAGAGCTAAAGGACGGGAGAGACAGTGGACGAGGAAGCAAGCATCATCCTGGGGGATGCCATCGCCTTTTGCCAGCGCGACGGCCAAGATGCACGCCTCATCAACATGCTGGGGCAGTCGCGCGCCGTGAGCCTGACCGAAGACACGCTCACGATCGAGGCCCCTTCGCGCTTTGCCATCGCGCAGCTCAAAAAGCACCAACCGACGATCGAGGCCTATCTAGAGGAAATCGCCTTTGCGCCGATCGCGCTCGACATCGTGGCGCCGCAGAGTGCCGCGGCTGATTCCGCTGCCGCAGCAGCACCCGCCGCTCCCCCGGTAGCGACCGCAGCAGCCGCAACGACACCCGCGCCCAGGGCCGGTGATGTTTCCCGTGAAACCATGGGAGAGGCACAGCAGGCGCCCGCGGCGCCGTCGGGCCCGGTGACATCAACGCCCGCGCCCGTCACGCATATGCCCATCGCCCACGACACGACGCCGGGCGAGGACTCGGGCATTGCGATCAAGAACACGCTTTCGGCCGACGACTTCCGCCGCATGATGAATCAGATGCAGGGCGGCGCGCCGGCAAAGACCGCGCACGCAGCGGCCCCCGCTACGCCTGTGGCGGCACCGGCGGCGCCGGCGGAGCAGAACACAGACGGCGCCCCGCTCGCCGCAAACTCAAAATTCACCTTTGAGAACTTTGTCTACGGCCCCGAGAACAGCCACGCCTATCGCTCGGCGCTCAAGTTTGCCGCCCTGGCGGACGAGCGCGGCACGTGCACGTCACTGTTCATCTACGGCAAATCGGGATTGGGCAAGACCCACCTGCTGCTCGCCATCAAAAATGAGCTTGCCGAGAAATCTCCCGAGATCAAGGTCAAGTACGCCAATTCCCAGGCGTATTTGGACGACCTGATGACCGAGTTCGACCGTCAAAAGAAGAGCAACGCGCCCATCATGCAGGCATACCACGGCGTGGACGTGCTCATCATCGACGACATCCAAAACATTATCGGCAAGCGCGCGAGCGTGGATTACTTTTTCCAGCTCATGGACGAGTTCATCCGCAACAACAAAAAGGTCGTGATCGCAGCCGATCGCGCGCCCAAAGACTTGAGCATGGACGAGCGCCTGACCAGCCGCTTTAACGCCGGCATGCTCTGCTTGGTCGCAGAGCCCAGCTACGAGATGAAATACAAGATCTTGCAACGCTATTACGAGAACACCATCGCCGCAGCACCCGAGGCGGGCGATGATTCGCTGCTGGCAGCCTACGGGGGCGACGGCGGACACCTGACCGACGAGCACTTTAAACACATGGCCGAGGTCTCGGGCACCAACATCCGCGAGCTCGAGAGCTTCTGCGAGCGCTGTGCCGGCGAGGCGGGCGACCGCGAACGCGAGGGCGGGGAGCTCACCTTTGACGATATCGACACCATCGCCAGCCAGTACTTCGACACGTCGGCCAAGAAGATCAACGTTCAGACGGTCCAGTCCGTCATCGAGGAGCAGTACGGCGTAACGCACGAGGAGCTCATCGGCCCGCGCCGCAACGCCAATATCGCCAAGGCGCGTCACATAGCCATCTATCTGGCGATTGAGATGTGCGAGATGACGACCACGGCGGTGGGTGCCGAATTTGGCAACCGCAACCACTCGACCGTCAGCACGAGCTACAAAAAAGTCCAGAAGATGATCCAGGAAGACAGAACCGTCACCGAGGACCTCAAGTCGCTGCGAGACAAAATTACACTGCGCTCGTAGGGAAATAGAGACACCTGTTGAAAACTTGTCGAAACCACGGGCATAAGGTGTCTAAAACCCAACCCGCGGTGACGAAAAGTTTTGCGCAGGTTTTGAACGTGGAAAACCACCCCTGTTGCACACAGGTTACTGTCGATTCTCTTTCTGGGTCTGACCTGCGTCTTTGGGAGTAATCAACAGTTTCGTCAGTGCTATTACTATTATTAAGATATTTATATCTATAGAAAGGTATTAAAAGATGAAGTTCACCGTCAGCCAGAGCTCGCTTACACAAGCCATCGGCGTCGTTATGAAGGGTGTCGCTTCGGCATCCACCCTCCCCATCCTTTCGGGCGTACTCGTTAAGGCGCAAGACGGCATCTTGGAATTCCAGACCTCTAACTACACCATCTCGATTCGTCATCGCATCGCGGCACATGTCGAAGAAGAGGGCGAGATGGTTATCCCCTGCAAGATGCTCTCCAACATTACCAAGACGCTCCCCGACGCTCCGGTCACTTTTGAGCTGTCTGAACGCCAGGTGCTGATTGGGTGCGAGAAGAGCTCTTTTCGCCTGAACACGCTCGACGCCAACGACTTCCCCGAGTTTCCGGCCTATGCCATCGAGAGCGCCGTTGAGCTTCCGACCGACGTCCTGTCCGAAATGGTCGGCCGCGTGTGGCGCGTCACCTCGACCGACAAGGCCCGCCCCATTCTGGGCGGCGTGCACATGAAGGTCGAGAACAACACCGTGCGCCTGGTGGCGACCGACTCCTTCCGTCTGGCCGTATGCGATACGCAGGTCGAGACCTCGACCCTCGAGGGCTCCTTTGAGCTCAACGTTCCCGCCGACGCCTTCAACGACGCTCTGAGCATTATGGCCAGCCAGGCCACCATCATGATCGGTGCCACCGACACTCAGGTCGTCTTCGAGGCCGGCAACACCACCTACGTCTCGCGCCGTATCGAGGGCGTGTATCCCAACTACAAGCAGCTCATCCCCGATTCGTGCGTGACGAGCGTCAAGATCGACGTGGCTGCCTTCAACGCCGCCCTCAAGCGTGTGGCGGTTATCGCGAGTGCCAACCCCGCCGTCAAGTTCGAGATCGACGTCGAGAACGGCCAGATGGGCCTGTCCTCCATCTCCAATGACCAGGATCTGGCGCAGGAGACGATCGATGTCGAGGCCGAGGGCGAGTCGGGCACCATCGCCTTCAACTACCACTACATCTTTGGCTGCCTGAACGCCCTGTCCAAGGAGAAGGAGATCACGCTGGAGCTCAAGAGCTACTCGCAGGCGGGCATCTTCAAGTCCTACGACAAGATCAACTACCTGTACCTGGTCATGCCGGTTCGCATCTAGCGGTCGCTCCATGGCCATGTTCGCTCGCGATCTTTCCGTCGCGCACTACCGCAGCTTCGATAGTTACCGCCTTGTTCTGGACGATGGCGTGACGGTACTCGCGGGGCCCAATGCGGCGGGAAAGACCAATCTCATAGAGGCGCTCCAGCTGCTGACGAGCGGCGCCTCGTTTAGGCACCCGACCGCCGCCGAGCTGGTGCATGACGGCGTGGGCTCATGCCGAGTCCAGTTGAGGCTCGAGGGCGATGGCCGCGTGCTGGACATGGGGCTGAATGTGGAAGATGGCAAACGCTCGTTTAGCCGCAACGGCAAGAAGTGCTCCGCCGCCGGTGTACGCGGCGTGCTGCCAAGCGTGCTGTTTTGTCCGGACCACCTGGACATGGTCAAACGAGGTGCCAGCGTGCGCCGTGCCGCGCTCGACGACTTTGGCGTGCAACTGAGCGCGCGCTATGCCGATCTGGCAAGTGCCTACGGGCGTTGCGTGACCCAGCGCAATGCCCTTCTCAAGGAGAGCTGGTGCTGCCGCGAGATGCTCGGCGCCTGGAACGAGTCCATCGCCCGCGCTGGATCCGCTTTGCTGGTGCATCGTCTTGCCCTGCTCGATCGCCTGGCGAGTCACGTGCGCGATGCCTACGGACAGGTTGCGTCCGGCGAGACCGCCCATGTGTCCTATGCGTCCACGTTGGGCGATTTGCCCCAGACCGACGATCGAGAGGAGCTCAAGGGTTGGGCGTACGAGCGTATGCTGCAGGCCCTCGACGACCGTGCCGACGAGGAAATGCGCCGCGGCGTGACACTCGTGGGTCCGCATCGCGACGAGATCGAGTTTAGCGTGGCGGGGCGGTCTGCCCGCTCGTTTGCCAGCCAAGGCCAGCAGCGTACGCTGGTGTTGGCGTGGAAAGTGGCCGAGGTGGCGGTTGCCCGCGATATCTTGGGCACCGCACCGCTGCTGCTTTTGGACGATGTGATGAGCGAGCTCGACGGTGAGCGCCGTTCCGCTTTTCTGCAACTGATCGGTGATGACATCCAGACGGTCATTACTACTACCAACTTGGGGTACTTTACCGATGACCTGCTCGATCGAGCCAAGGTGGTGAGCATGGGTGAGGCGTGCTAATTACGAGCGTGAAAACGGCACGGTTGCCTTTGGCGGCTTTTTGGATGCCGAGCGCCAGCGCATTCTGGCCGCGGCGACACCCGAGCGCCGCGCGCAGATGGAGGCCGCCGAGGAGTCGCGCGCGGTCTATCGCGCGTGGAATGCCGTGTGTTCGGGCACACGCGAGGGGCGCCATGTGACGGGCCTGCGCTATCTGCCCGAGTCCAATGAGCTGCTGGTATATCTCGATTCGCCCTCATGGACGCAGGAGATGACGCTTTTGCGCGAGATCATCCGCGCACGCATGGAGCGTGCCGGGGCCCATGTGGACGGCCTGGTGTTTAAGACGACGGCTCCAGGGCATACGCCTCCCGCTGCCAAGGAGCGTCTGCGTCCGGCGATGCCCGAGCGCCCGCCGGCCCCGCACGCCGACCTAAGCGAGGCCGAGCGTACCGAGATCGAGCGCCAAGTGGCGCCCATCGAAGACCAAAAACTGCGCGAGGCCCTCGAGAATGCCATGAGAGCCAGTGCCGAGTGGGCCAAGGGCGTGCAAAGTAAAAAAGAGCCTTAAATCGCATCTGGTGGCCTTGTAGAGCCAAATACCCTCGTTCCCGAGGGTATTTTTTTACGATAAACTAGTAAGGCTGTACACATTTTCTTGACTGAAGGAGGACGTGTGGCAAACGAAAACGATTACGATGGCGGCGAGATTAAGATTCTCGAAGGTCTCGAGGCCGTTCGTAAGCGCCCGGGCATGTATATCGGCTCGACGAGCGCCAGCGGTCTGCATCACCTGGTGTGGGAGATCGTTGACAACTCCGTCGACGAGGCCATGGCCGGTTTCTGCACCGAGATCCAGGTGACGGTCCACGCCGACAACTCCATCACGGTCGTCGACAACGGGCGCGGCATTCCCGTCGACGAGCACCCTGTTAAAAAGATCCCGACGCTCGAGGTCGTTATGACGATCTTGCACGCCGGCGGTAAGTTCGATAACTCGGCCTATAAGGTCTCGGGCGGCCTGCACGGTGTGGGCATCTCCGTCGTCAACGCACTGTCCAAGCGCGTGGTCGTTCAGGTTCGTCGCGATGGCAACACCTACGAGATGGAGTTCTCGCGCGGCAAGACCGTCAAGAAGATGGAGGTCGTGGGCACCTCGGATTCGACGGGCACCACCGTCACCTTCTGGCCCGACGACGAGATCTTCGAGACCTGCATCTACGATTTCGATACGCTGCACAACCGTCTGCAGGAGACGGCGTTCCTCAATAAGAACCTCAAAATCGTGCTGACCGACGAGCGCGAGACGGCTCCCCACGTGGAGGAGTTTTGCTACGAGGGCGGCATCATCGACTTCGTCAAGTTCCTCAACGAGGGCAAGGACGTCCCCGAGGCCTTTAAGGAGCCCATCTACATCGAGGGCAAATCGGACCCGGATGCGCCCGTGGCCAAGATGGGCGAGGTCGAGGTTTCCCTGCAGTGGAATAGCGGCTACGGCGAGAACGTCATGTCGTTTGCCAACGACATCTACACTCCCGAGGGCGGCATGCATCTTGAGGGCTTCCGCACCGCGCTCACCCGCGTGATCAACGACTACGCGCGCAAGCAGAACCTGCTCAAGGAAAAAGACGCCAATCTGACCGGCGACGATGTGCGCGAGGGCCTTTCGGCCGTTATCTCGGTCAAACTGCCCGATCCGCAGTTTGAGGGCCAGACCAAGGCCAAGCTCGGTAGCTCCTATATGCGCGCGCTCACGCTCAAGATCGTGACCGACGGACTCGCCGATTACCTCGAGGAGCATCCCAAGCCCGCTCGCGAGATCGTCAAGAAGGCGCAACAGGCCTGCAAGGCGCGAAACGCTGCCCGCAAGGCGCGCGAGGCGACCCGTCGCAAGAGCCTGCTCGAGACGGCGTCCCTGCCCGGTAAGCTCGCTGACTGCTCGGTACGCGATGCCGAGCTGACCGAGCTCTTCATCGTAGAGGGCGACTCGGCAGGCGGTTCGGCCAAGGACGGCCGTCGCCGAGACATCCAGGCGATTCTGCCCCTGCGCGGCAAGATTCTGAACGTCGAACGCGTGGGCGACCACCGCGCGTTCTCGAGCGACACCATCCAGTCGCTGATTACCGCGATCGGCTGCGGCGTCACGACGAGCGCCGGCGACGGCGGCGACTTCGATATCACCAAGGCGCGCTACCACAAGATCATCATCATGACCGATGCAGACGTCGACGGTGCGCATATCCGCATCCTGCTGCTGACGTTCTTCTACAAGTACATGCGTCCGCTGATCGATGCCGGCTACGTCTATGTTGCCTGCCCGCCTATCTTTGGCATTAAGGTGCGCAACAAGATCCACTACGTGTATCCCAACGGCCGCCAGCCCGAAGACGAGATCCTGCGCGACACCATCCAGAGTCTGGGCCTGAACCCCGACGACAACGACGAGGACGGCAAGGCCAAGGACGGCAAGATCACCAAAAAGCGCAAGGGCTATACCGTCCAGCGCTACAAGGGCCTGGGCGAGATGGACCCCAAGCAGCTTGCCTCGACGACGATGGATCCCAAGACCCGCATCCTGCAGCGCGTGTCGATCGAGGATGCCGTGGTGGCAGACCGCGCCGTGCGCGAGCTGATGGGTTCCGAGGTCGGCTATCGCCGCGAGTACATTGAAAAACACGCCCATGACGCACGCTTCTTAGACGCCTAATCCCTGCGGCTTTCCCAGCCACCGCACCTTCGCCCTCAATCGTCGGTCGCGTACCCAAGTACGCTTCCCTCCTCTTTCGAGCGAATCTGCGGCACCTGGAAAAGCCGTCTCCGTGGCAGAAAGCTAATGGACCACGCAAACCATGAGGAGGCAACGTGGCAGACGATATCAACAATAACGAGGGTATGGGCGAGGCCGGCGATGCCGGCATGCCCGACGATCTGAAGCGCCTGCTTGCCCGTGCTGAGCAGGGCGAGGACGGCGATCCGGACGCCTATAACCCCGATGCCGATGATGACGAGGAAGAGGACGACGACGGTGAGCTCGAGGAGAGCTTTGGCGAAGTCGACCGTGGCGCCTCGGCCGGCGAGGATATCAATGGCGGCCAGCTCCAGATTTCGGAGTTCGGTCGCGAGATGAAGCAGTCGTTTATCGAGTATTCGATGTCGGTCATCACGGCGCGCGCCCTGCCGGACGTGCGCGACGGCCTAAAGCCGGTGCACCGCCGCATCCTGTACGCGATGAACGAGAGCGGCATCTACCCCAACCGCCCGCACAAGAAGTCGGCCTGGACGGTCGGCGAAGTTATCGGTAAGTATCACCCGCACGGCGATTCCGCGGTCTACGAGGCCATGGTCCGCCTGGCGCAGTGGTTCTCCATGCGTACGCCGCTCATCGACGGTCACGGCAACTTCGGTAACATCGACGGCGACGGCGCGGCGGCCATGCGTTACACCGAGAGCCGCCTGGCAAAGCCCGCCATGGAATTGCTGCGTGACTTGCAGAAGGATACCGTCGACTGGCAGCCCAACTACGACGAATCGCTCGCCGAGCCCCAGGCGCTGCCCGCGCGCTTCCCCAACCTGCTGGTCAACGGCAGCCAGGGCATCGCCGTCGGCATGGCCACCAACATCGCCCCGCATAACCTCACCGAGGCGATCGAGGCCACCTGTTACCTGATCGACAACCCCGACGCCACCGTCGACGAGCTCATGCAGATCATGCCCGGTCCGGACTTCCCCACCGGCGCCATCATCATGGGCAGCGCCGGCATTAAGCAGAGCTACGAGACCGGCCGCGGCTCCATTACCGTGCGCGCCAAGGCCCATGTGGAGTCCACCAAGACCGGCCGCAGCCGTCTGGTCTTTACCGAGATTCCCTACATGGTCAACAAGGGCACCCTGCAGGAGAAGATCGCCCAGCTCGTCAACGACAAGCGCATCGAGGGCATCTCGGACATGCGCGATGAGTCCAACCAGAAGGGCATCCGTCTGGTCATCGAGCTCAAGAAGGGCGTCATTCCGCAGGTCGTGCTCAACAACCTGTATAAGTACACCTCGCTGCAGACGACCTTCGGCGCCAACAACCTGGCGCTCGTCAACGGCGTTCCCAAATGCCTGAGCCTGCGCGAGATGCTGCAGCACTACATCGATCACCAGGTCGACGTCGTCACCCGCCGCACCCGCTTCGACCTTAAGAAGGCCCAGGCCCGCGCGCATATCCTCGAGGGCTACCTGATGGCTCTCGACCATATTGACGAGGTCATCAGCATCATCCGCTCCTCGCAGACCGATTCCGAGGCCAGCAGCCGCCTGATCGAGCGCTTTGGCTTTACGCCTGAGCAGACCACGGCCATCCTCGAGATGAAGCTGCGCCGCCTGACCGGCCTGGAGCGCGACAAGATTCAGGAAGAGCTGGACGGCTTGCGCCGCGCCATCGCCTACTACGAGGACCTGCTGGCGCACGAGGAGAAGATCCTGGGCGTCATTAAGGAAGAGATGCGCGAGATCTCCAAGAAATTTGGCGATAAGCGTCGCACCGAGATCAGCCAGGTCGAGAAGGACCTGGACGTCGAGGACCTCATTGCCGACGAGGACATGGTCGTGACCATCACCCACACCGGCTATGTCAAGCGCATCCCGGTGGCCGCCTACCGCGCCCAGAAACGCGGCGGCAAGGGCGTGTCGGGCGTCAACCTCAAAGAGGACGATGTCATCGACGAGATGTTCATCGCGTCCACGCACGAGTACGTGCTGTTCTTCTCGAGCAAGGGCAAGGTCTATCGCCTGAAGGTGCACGAGCTGCCGGTGGGTACGCGCCAGGCGCGCGGTACCGCGATCGTCAACCTGCTGCCCTTCGAGGAGGGCGAGAAGATCGCGAGCGTCATCAGCTGCCGCGAGTTCCCTGCCGACGAGTATCTGATGTTTGCCACCAAGAGCGGCATGGTCAAGAAGACCGTAATGAGCGCATATGACCGCAGCCGTCGCGATGGACTCATTGCCATCAACCTGCGTGACGACGACGCACTGCTCAACGTGCGCCGCGTGCGCGAGGGCGACAAGATCATCCTGGCCACCACTGCGGGCAAGGCGATTATGTTCTCTGAGGAGCAGGTGCGCGCCACCGGCCGCGATACCAGCGGCGTTCGCGGTATCGGCATGAAGGACGGCGTGAGCGTTCTGGGCATGGAAGTCACTAACGGCAACGGCGATCTGTTCGTCATCACCGAGCGCGGCTACGGCAAGCGCACGCCGGTCGCGGACTACCCGGAGCAGAATCGCGGCGGCCAGGGCGTCTACACCATCCAAATGACCGAGCGTAAGGGCAACCTCGCGGCCATGAAGACGGTGGGCCCGCAGCACGAGCTGTTCATCGTGACGGAGGGCGCGACGGTCATTCGCGTCAAGACCGACGAGATCAGCCAGACTGGCCGCGCTACCCAGGGCGTCAAGATGATGACCGTCGACGACAACGACCGCATCTGCGCCGTAGCCCGCATGACGGCCGCCAAGGAGAAGCCCGAAGGCGAAGGTGCAGAGGACGGCTCTGCCCCCGAAGAAACCCCTGTCGATCTAGGCGACGGCAACGACATGCCAGAAGATCTCCTAGACGAGTAAGATGCCCTAGCTGGTAAAAAATATCAGACCCCATATATCGGCGGTCGGCGCACTGCGCGCCGACCGCTTTTTTGACAATCTTGAACCTCGCGTCGGCCCCGGCTGCCCGGCGGCATGCGAAGTCGATCGCGAGTTCCGCACGAGCCGGAGAGCACTTAATGTGCTCTCCGTGCGAGCAGGACTGTCCGAGCAGGCGACTTCGCATGCCGCCGGGCAGCCGGGGCCGACACCCCTCAAAGATTTTCAAAAAAGTTGTTGACGCGCGCGTAACGACTCGTCTAATATATCCCTTGCGCGATGGACCTGTAGCTCAGTTGGTTAGAGCGTCCGGCTGATAACCGGGAGGTCACAAGTTCGAATCTTGTCAGGTCCACCACTTTCTTTCGCAATAAACACCCCAGCGAGAGCCGAGTCGCCGCTGGGGTGTTTATTACTGTCTCCGTGGGGGTTTAGCTCAGCTGGGAGAGCGCGGGCTTTGCAAGCCTGAGGTCAGGGGTTCGATCCCCCTAACCTCCACCATGATGGACCTGTAGCTCAGTTGGTTAGAGCGTCCGGCTGATAACCGGGAGGTCACAAGTTCGAATCTTGTCAGGTCCACCATCAAAACTGTGAAGAGCCCTGGGGCGTTGCCTCGGGGCTTTTTTCTTATCTACTGAAGGTAGTCAAAAAAGCCCCGTCCCAAATTAACTACTTTGATTTTGTGTGCTGTGCGAAAGTTTGGGTAGTATAGCTATTCAATGCGGCGGGCTGCCGCGTGTTAACCGCTACGTACCGGAGGTGTTCCATGGTTCGTGTCGACATAGAGACCATCGTCATGGCCGCCGGTCCCGTGCCATCGCTTATCGTACTTCGTGAGCGCAGCAGCAAATCGGACTCGCCCGCGCCGCTGCGTTCCCTTTCCATTCAGACTGGTTCATTTGAAGCTGCTGCCATCAGCCGCGGCATCGATAGCGGCCGCGCCGAGCGCCCGATTACCCATGACCTGCTGCTCGATACCGTTGACGCCCTGGGTGCCAAACTCGAGCGCATCGAGATCGTTCGCGCCGAGCCGCCGGTGTTCTACGCGACGATCGTCGTACTGACCGATGGCGAGGAGCGTAAGATCGACGCCCGCCCCAGTGACGCCATTGCCCTTGCCGTGCGCAGCAATGCCCCCATGTTTGTGGAGGACGACATCATGAATCGCCTGGGCACTGTTTCCACCCACGCCGAGGATGTCGACGACGAGCAGGAGTTCGAGAAGTTCGACGAGTTCGTCCATACGCTCTCCCCCGATGACTTCTAAATGCGGGGCGGCAGGGTTGCGGAGTGTTCGCTGATGGCCAGCGGTATGTCGGCTGAGGCGGCGGCCATTGCGCGCGAGGCCCAGATGCGCTCGGAGGCATCCGAGGCGGCACGCATTGCCTATGTGATGCAGGCCCGCACGCTTCGCGAGCACCGCGGCTCGTTTATCAAGATGGTTGTCGTCTCCGCCCTTGTCGCGGCAATCTGCTCGCGCCTTCGTGGTACAGTTGGTGCGCTTGGGTTTTCGATTTCAACAGGCTTGGTAATCTGGGGTGTGGTCGATGCAGTAATGCTGACCAACCAGATCAAGGTACTCGACAAGCGCGCGATGGATATGATGCGCGCCCGCGACGCTGCCGCCAAGATCGCTGCCGAGGCACAAGAACTGTAACGACGCCAGACTCGATGGGAAGGTCTAAAGATGGCACAGGATATGCAGGACGCCGGTAACGTCTCCGCCGAGCTCGACGCCATGGTGTGTGACCTGATTGGTGCGTTCTTGGACGACCTTGCCGCCGGCGAGAATCCGGGCGTAGTTGTGGCGATCGAGGACGCTGCTTCCAACCGATATCTGGCGGCGCTCGACGAGGACGGCGAAGAGGCATGCCTCGAGGCGGCCACCAACTTTATCTCCGAGCACAAGATGGGTCTTAAGGACGAGGGCCTGGGCCGCATCGCCCGCTATGCCATCGGCTACACCGGTTGTGTCGAAATTGACGGCGGCTATCACGACGCCCTGCTCGTGAGCTTCTTCGAAACCACGCTCGAGAGCGGTTTTTCGGCATACGTGCTGTATGAGGGCATGGGTGCCGGCGATGGTTTTATGTGGAGCGACCCTGAACCTGCAGGTGAGGAAACCCCTCTTATCTAAAATCGCTAAAATAAACGAGTTTTCGGTAAAAGGCTCAATATTCCCGCTGAGCGTTGTATCGCTGGGCGGGCCGCATACGCGTGCCGTTTGTATATGGATAGAAGATAGGGGAACTACATGCGCGTAGACAATCTGAGGAACATCGCCATCATCGCCCACGTCGACCACGGCAAGACGACGATGGTCGACAAGCTCCTGCGTGCCACGGACGCCTTCCGTGCCAACCAGCAGGTCGAGGACCGCGTCCTGGACTCTAACGACCAGGAGCGCGAGCGCGGCATCACGATTCTCGCCAAGAACATCTCTATCGAGTACAAGGACGTCAAGATCAACGTCATCGACACCCCGGGCCACGCCGACTTTGGCGGCGAGGTCGAGCGCGTGCTGCGTATGGCCGACGGCGCCCTGCTGCTGGTCGACGCTTTTGAGGGCCCCATGCCCCAGACCCGCTTCGTGCTGCGTCACGCTATCGACACCGGCCTCAAGATCATGATCGTTATCAACAAGATCGATCGTCCGGGCGCCAACCCCGAGAAGGCCTACAACGACTGCCTGGACCTTATGGCCGACCTGGGTGCCACCGACGACCAGCTCGAGTTCGCCATGGAGCACGTGGTCTACGCCAGCGCCATGAATGGCTTTGCCCGTCTTGACCCCAACGACGGCAACATGGACATGTATCCGCTGCTCGATATGATCATCGACGACATGCCCGCGCCCGAGGTGGACGAGAACGCCCCGCTGGCCATGCAGTGCGTGACCATCGACCACTCCAACTTCGTTGGCCGCATCGGCATCGGTCGCTTGTACTCCGGCACCATCCATCAGGGCGATCAGATCCTGGTCGTCAAGAACGACGGCTCCAGCGCCACCGCTACCGTCAAGCAGCTCTTTACCTTCGACTACCTGGGCCGCACCGAATGCCAGGAAGTCGGCGCCGGCGACATCGCCGCCGTCGTGGGCATCGACCGCACCGATATCGGCGATGTCTACACCGATCCCGAGAACCCCGTTGAGCTCGAGCCCATCGAGATCGACCCGCCGACTCTGTCCATCGTCTTTGAGGCTTCGACCTCTCCGCTCGTCGGTCGCGACGGCGACATCGTGGGCGCCCGTCAGCTCAAGGAGCGCCTGTTCAACGAGGCCGAGAACAACGTGACCATGAAGATCGAGGAGCTCGAGGACAAGAGCGGCGTCGAGGTCTCGGGTCGCGGCATCCTGCACCTGTCCGTTCTGATGGAGTCCATGCGTCGCGAGGGCTTTGAGTTCCAGGTCGGTCGTCCCCGCGTTCTGTTTAAGAAGGACGAGAACGGCAACAAGATGGAGCCCGTCGAGCAGGCCGTCGTCGAGTGCCCGGACGAGTACTCGGGCAAGGTCGTTGAGGTCTTCGGTACCTCCGGCGGCATCATGACGAGCATGGATACCTCGGGCATCGTGACGCACCTCGAGTTTAAGATCCCGACCCGCGGCATCATGGGCCTTAAGAACCGCATCATGAACGTCACCCACGGCGAGGGCGTGTTCTACCACACCTTCTTGGAGTATGGCCCCTACGCCGGCGAGATCGGCAACCGTCAGAACGGCGCTATGATCTCCATGACCACCGAGAAGGCCGTTGCCTACGCTCTGGGTACGCTGCAGGAGCGCGGCCAGCTGTTTGTTGAGCCGGGCACCGAGTGCTACGAGGGCATGATCGTGGGCGAGCGCAGCAAGGCTGGCGACATGGTCGTCAACATCGCCCGCACCAAGAACCTGGGTAACCAGCGTTCCTCGACCTCCGACATCTCCGTTCAGCTGGTGCCGCCCCGCACCTTCTCGCTGGAGGAGGCGCTGGAGTACATCGCCGACGACGAGCTGGTCGAGATCACTCCCAAGAACATTCGCCTGCGCAAGCGTCTGCTCAACGCCACCGACCGTAAGAAGGCTGCCGTCCGCGCTGGCCAGGTCAACAAATAAGCGCTGGGGTTTATAACCGCCAATAAGAAAGGGCGTCGACCGCAATGGTCGGCGCCCTTTTTGGTGCAAGGGGTCAGGCTAGTTTGCACCACGACGGAGACGATGCCTCCTTCTGGGCCATTCTGGGTAAAGTTAGGTTGTTTAAACATATACAGGAATCATTGAAATATGACCGCTTTGATACAAAACTGTTAACAGGTAAATATCAACTGGTATTAAATTAAAAGACCTCTTGACCTGCGGTTTACATGATTGGTATCTATGTTGTATTTTATGCACGTGGCATAGACGGACCGTCTTAGAAGTTGCTCCCCAATGGGTTCTTGCAATGCGCTAGGTAGGTTCTTGTTGATGTTGGGGTTTGTGTTCGATCCGACGATTCGCCGTATTCCACACTGTGTTGTAGGAATTAGGGGATAACTATGGACGCACACCGCTCACGGTCGCTGGGTATGGCGGCCCTGATCTTCATTTTGATTAGCCTTACCGCCGCAGTTTTTCACGGCGCAGCCCCCGTGCGCGCCGAGGATGCGACGGCGCCCGATCCGATTGAGATCAACGGCGATACGGCGGATGTTAAGGTCGAGCTGTTTATCGACGAGAGCCGTAAAACGCCTTTGAATAATAATGCCGTGCTTTCGACCGATACGCTCTACGGCTCGTTTAGCGCGAACTTTAAGACGAACCATAACCCGAGCGCAACGCAAAACGTTGCGGAGTACTCTCTCCCGGAAAATGTTAAGTTATTGGAGGATAAAGGTGGGCAGCTCTATGACGATTCAGGCAAAGAGGCTGGCACTTGGAAGTGTGAGAACAATAAGCTGATTTTCACTTTCGAACAAAATTGGATAAATGAGTATCCATCCGAAGTTCACGTTGCCGCTGTTTTTTCATTCAAGCTGGCAGACGAGAATGTTGGTTCCGGTGACACAACGAAAGTCAATTTTCCCGGAAAGGGCGAAATCGACATTGTGACAAAAGACGGCGATGTGACGGGAACGAAAGAAGGAAAGTTCTCTCAAACTGGCGGCGAGGGAAAGGTTACGTGGACTCTCAAGCTTACGGTTGAGTCTTATGCTCACAATGTCCAGCTCACCGATGTGCTGGGGAATAACTTTTCGTTTGTGCCCGGGTCGTTTAAGCTGAACGACAAGACGCTCGATCAACAGCCGGCCATTAATGAGCAGACCGCAACTTTGAACCTGGGCGACTTGTCTCAAGATACCTATACGATTACGTATGATTCGGTTATGAACTCGAATGTTTCTGTGGGTGACAAAGAGTGGATCAATGAGCTCCCCGGCTCAAAAAACAATGCCACCTGGACATGGGGCCAAAACAAAGAAAAATCGAGGAATTGCGAAGGCTCAGCAAATCCATTTCGCTATGACATGGTCAACAAGAGCAATGGCACCGGAACGCCGTCCGATATCACCTGGACAGTCATACTCAACAACGGTGACATCAAGGCCGACATGAATGGCTATACATTCACCGACACGCTGGACGACAAACAGACGTATACGGGTAATTACATCGTTTATAGGGGACTCTACGGGGAAGACGAGATCGCCCGCCGCAATCTCGATAGCTCCACTGGTAAAACGTTTAGCTATAAGTTCTCAGGTCTATCTGACACGGATAAGTACAAGCCCTATCGCATTGTCTATCACACCAAGATGAACGATCAGGACTCGTATGACACGGTGAGCAATAGTGCGAATATCTCGCGCGACAATTCCGTTTCCGGCACGAACAGCGGCACGTTTACGCCGAAGCTGGTGGGGACGCAGATTGTAAAGAGCCTTGTGAAATACTCTGATGCGGCGACAACAGGTCAGGCAACCTGGGAGCTTCGGATAGCACTGGGCTCCATTGTTAATGCGGTGAATCCATCAACGGTCAAGGTTTACGATACGTTTCAGACGGCCTGGAGCCAAAATATCGGACCAGACGTCGACAGCTATTCTATTAAAATCGGCGATGTCCCTTTGGAGAAGGGCGGCGATTGGTGGTTCGAAGGTGGCAGTGATTCAACGTCGTTTGGAACCAAGAAAAACTTCAACCTGTTCATTCGGATAAGCGATGCGGTGAAGAACGCGCTCAAAGATAACCCGGATGCGGTAATTACTTATAAGACAAAATCCGATGCGCTTCCTGGCTGGTACTCCAATTTTGCATCAGTAGAAGTAAATGACACCAAGTACTTCACGGATTATATCTATTACTACGTCGATGCAAACTCGACACCTGCGGTCGAGAAGCCGGAAACGGAATCGAAGGTCTCATGGGATGAGGGCTTCGACTGGAGCGTCGTCGACGGCTCGGCTGAGAAGGGCGCCTGGGTCGTCGACTGGACGGTCTACGCGAACCGCCAGAAGGGCAATAAGGGCGCAAATGGCGAGTTTGAATACTATGGCGCTTGCAAGCTTAATAACCAGCCGCTGAACGTCGTTGACACGCTGCCGAGTGGTATGAGCTATGTGCCAGGGTATGCCAAATACTCGCTGATCCAGAATCCGTATGACCAGAAAGCATATAACGGTACCGCCCAGCGAGGGAAGACCGTCGCCGACAACTTACCCCTTACGAGCGTTGACGTCGGTGATGACAAGGGCACTGTTGTTTTCTCCATCCCCACGGCGGCGCTCGGTAACTACGCCGGTTACGCCAAGCTCACGTATCGGACGGCGGTTAAGCGCGGCGAGTTTGACACCTCCACGAATGAGGTGAAGTTCACCAATTCTGCCAGTGCCAAATCGGGCGATAAGGATTTCAAATCCGGTAGCGGCACTGTCACCATTAAGAACAACGTGCTGCAAAAGACCGGCGCGCAGGTCGCTAACAGCAACCGCATCAAGTACACCATCTATGTTAACGAATCGGCGGTTAACCTTAAGAGTGACAGCGACTATCTCGAGCTCTTCGATATTATGGACGCCAAATGCACGTTGGTGTCAGATTCGGTCAAAGTGTCCCAACACAACGGAACGGGCTGGAGTTTGCTTAGCTCGAATCAATACAGAGTCGGCGCCGAGACTATTCCCGATCAATCGGGCTCGACTTGTACAAAGATGACGCTTACGGTGCCCGATAAGGAGTATCTCAAGGTTGAATACGAAGTTATTCCTGCTGGCAATACGGGCGAGCATGTTTCTTTGACTAACCAAGCGTCTCTTGAGGGCGTTTTCGAGGGCGATACCGGCTATACAGGGGACTGGGAAATTCAAGAGCTGAATGGTTCGGCTGGTGGTAGTGGTTACGGTGTCACAGTGACCAAGGTTGACTCGAGCTATATCACAAAGAAGCTGTCCGATGCTGAGTTCACGCTCTATGAGGTTGATATGGATTCGGCTTCGACTTCCACCCTCGCTTCTGCGAAAAGTGTATTCCAAAGAGCAACGACGGGCGGCAGCGGCACGGCGACATTCGGCACCGCTGCGAAAAGGATGGAAGCTTGTAAGCTGTATTGTCTTGAGGAGACCAGTGCACCTAGCGGCTATAACGCCATCACTAAGCCGGTGTGGATTATGCTCAAGGGCAGCAATGAGGACGAATATCAGAAGGCCCTTACTCAGGCAGAGGGTCTGAAGGCAAAGGGCGTCGACATTGACACCCCAACGGCAAGTACGGACATCACGGTCTATGATTCGCCCTACAGTGGTCAAGCTACGATTTCCGCTAAGAAGATGCTCGAAGGCTCGGCCTTGCAGGAAGGCCAGTTCGGGTTTGTGCTCAAGGATGCGAACGGTAAGGTTCTTCAGACTATGAAGAACGGTGTGGATGGCGATATCAACTTTGTCCTGGATTACACCAAGACGGGGACCTATACGTACTTTATCTCCGAGGTCATCCCCGAGGGCGCGGTGAAGGGTGTCAAGGACCACATCACCTATGACACAACCGAGCACGAGGTCACGGTCACGGTGACCAGCGGAAACGGAAGGCTCAATACCGTTGTTACCTATGATGGCACCGATCCCACAATACCGCCGACCTTTATCAACAAGTACTCGACTACGCTGCCCGAGGCGGGCGGGGCTGGTTTGACTATGACGTATCTGGCTGGAGCTTCGTTGCTGTGCTTTGCCGCGACGTGGATGCATGCTCGTCGTCATCGCGATCTGGATCGAGGTGGTCGCCGTGAGTAGACTTAGCCGCCACTTGTTGGCTGTCGCGACGATGATCATGGTCGCTATTCTGTCTTTCGCGATTGCTCCTGGAACGGCACGTGCTGCCGACACTGGAGCCATTACGGTGGACGGTACAGTTGCGACTCGGTATGACGCGTATCAGCTCTTTTCGGCGACCGTTATTGACGGCGCCGATGCCGATCAAAAGGTCGCAACTGACGTAACGTGGGCGAATGACGCCGTTCGCCAGGTCGTTCTCCCCGTGCTTCATGATGCGGGGCTTGATGACTCGGCATCGACGGCGCAAGAGGCTGCCGAATGGATGAACGTCGACGGACACATGACGACCGCGCTAGCGGCAAAGCTTGCCCGTGCGATTTGCAATGCCGGTGCGCCTTCCGTGGCCCTTAACGCGGGCACGGCGGCCGGGCTGCCCTGCGGCTACTGGCTCATCGTCGCCGACGACGACGCCATCGCCCAGGGCGAGGCCGGCACCGCGCCGATCATGGCCCTGGTCGGCGGCAGCGCCGTCACCGTCAAGCCCAAGGCCGCGACGCCCAAGGTCGCCAAGCACGTGCTGGAGGACAGCACCGCGGCCTGGCAGAAGGCCGCAGACGCAACGGTCGCCGACGACCTGTACTGGCGCCTCTCGGCCACGGTCCCGGCGGGGCTCACCGCCTACGACACCTACGCGGTGCAGTTCGTCGACGCCATGAGCGCGGGGCTCGACCCCTCCAGGGTCGCCGCGAGCATGCGCGTGTACGCGGCGGCGGGGGCCGAGGGCGGCTTCGACGCGGTCTCGACCGGGAAGGACGGACGCGCCGGCACCGAGCCCGCGCAGGGCTGGACCGACATCACGGCCCAGTGCGCCACCAAGGTGGCCGCGGACGGAACCTTCACCGTGCGCACCGGCGACCTGATCGCCGCGCTCGGCGGCGCCGACGCCTTCGCCGCGGGCGCCCGCGTGGTCGCCGTGTACAATGCGCCCCTCAACAGCGCATGCAACCACGGCATCGCCAAGGGCAACCCCAACGAGGTCTACCTGCGTTACCCGCGCTCTCCCTTTGCCGACCAGTCCGGAGAAGCCGGTTTCACCCGCACGCCGAGCGATGACGCGACGGCCTACACCTGGGATCTCGCGCTCACCAAGCGCGGCAGCGACGGCGACAAGCCGCTTGCCGGGGCGGTCCTGAGTATCGCCGACGACCGCGGTCGCACACTGGCGGCCGACGGCGCATGGTCGACGGGTGCCGGTGCGTGCATTGTGACCGACAAGGACGGTCACGTGGAGCTGAACGGCGCGGACGCGGGCGTCTATACCGTCGAGGAGGTCGCGGCGCCCAAGGGCTACACCGCCTTTGAGGGCAAGCGAACGGTGACGGTTACGGCCGAGCGCCTGGACGTTAAGCAGGTAGCTGCCGCGAAGCCCAAGGTGACCGTATCGGCCGAAAGCCCCCTGCGGGTTGATGCCGCCGATGCCGGGACGGGTTCAATTGAACTGTCGGTGCTCAACACCCCAAGTAAAGAAGCGAGTCGAGGCTTTATGCCCTCGACGGGAGATAGAACGATGGTGCTGGTGGCGGCTTTAGCTGTCATTGGAGTGGCGGCCATTGTCGCCGCGCTCGTCATCAAGCGGGGAGGAGGTCGCCGTGATAAATAATTGTCCCCCCCCCCTGCTCAGCGGCGTACTGCCTCCGTAGCGATTTGGACGCAGGGATATAACCTGCCGACTTTTGGCATCGACAAGTTTTAAAGCAACCTCCAAGAAAGAGGTCCAAACATGAAGACAACCAAAAACATCGCCCGCCTAGCAGTGACGGCAGGCCTAACTGCGGCTCTGAGCTTTGGTGGTGTCATGGCCCCGGTGACGATGGCGTTTGCCGAGGGCGGCTCGACTGTGACGTTCGACTGCGGTGACTACGCTGGGTCAACGATTTATAAGGGCATCCAAATTTTCAAGGCGAATGTGACTACGACCAATGGGACCAAGACGGCGAGCAACATCGACTGGGGTAGTCCTGCGGTCAAGACGGCTGTGGTTGCCGCTATTCACGAGAAGGAGCCTAACTACACCAGTGAAAACGCGCAGGATGCTGCCGATTGGCTGGATAAGCACAACAAAGATGCCGACCAGACCGATTCAAACACTAGGGTCAATAGCAGTCATGTTTTGAGCGTAATTGCCTCCAAACTGGAGAAGACTGGCGTTTGGACCAAGACGTCCGCGGACAGCCCGTCCCTTACCGGTCTTAAAGCTGGCTACTGGCTTTTCCTCACCGATACCGCCGGCAAGCCCGCCGGCAAGTCAACCGATGCATTTACCTCTCCCGTGTACACTGTTATCGACGGCACCAATGCAACGACCGTTAAGCCCAAGAAGAGCGTCCCTACGGTTGAGAAAAAGATTCTCGATGATTCTAAGGTGAAGGGCGGTAACGTTACTGACGAGACCGAATGGGCGGATGCTGCCGACTCCCAGATCGGCCAGGATGTGAACTATAGACTTACCGGTACGATCGCAGATAACTACGACAGCTACGACTCTTATTCCTATAAGTTTATGGATTCATTGGATAAGGGTCTTGACTTCGTTGATGGCTCGCTCAGCGTTTATGCGCTGAATAATGGTGAATACACCGAGATTAATCCGACTAGCTACAATGTGGATGCCCCTTCTGAGTCAAATCAGCGTGTTTTGACAGTTAACTTTATTGGAACCAATGGGCTGAAGTCAGCCGCCGCGAAAAATGACGGAACGCTTACAATCAATGCCAAGACCGAGATTGTTGTCTTCTACAAGGCAAAGCTCAACGCAGAGGCGGTTATTGCAGGGGCCAACAACAAGCTGGAGGGCAACCCCAATACTGTTACGCTTGAGTATTCTAACAACCCCATGGTCGCAGGCACTGGCACCTCGGCGCCCGACACCGTCGTGGACTATACCTACGGCCTCAAGATCAACAAGGTTGACCTTGGCACTGAGAATGCGCTGAAAGATGCTAAGTTCACCATCGCAGTTGGTGACACAACTAACGGTGACGAGAACAGCGCAAACGTTAAATATGTCAAGAGTGACGGCACTTTGAGCGACAGCAAGGTTGAGCTTCCGACGGGCCCCGATGGTGTCATTACGCTTACCGGTCTCGATGCTGGCGTCTATACGGTCACGGAAACTTCTGCTCCCGATGGTTACACCAAGGTCGAACCCTTCACCTTCGAGATTAAGCCGACCATGAACGCCACTGATCCGGGTGCTGGCCTTGCTGAGCTCACTGGCGTGCTTGATAACAAGAGTCAGGGTGACAAGGTCATCGCTGGCCTTACCGATAAGCGTGCCGGTGATAACAAGCTAACGATGCAGACCGGCTCGGAGAAGGACACCGATGGCTACTTCAACATCACCGTTGGCGATACCAAGCAGATTAGCCTCCCGCTGACCGGTCTCAACGGCGTGACCTTTACTTGGATCGCCGGTGGCGCGGTGCTGTGCATTGGTGTGGCGCATCTCATTCGTAGCCGTAAGCGCGACGACGGTTCTGAGGAGTAATCGTTCGCCTCGACTATCAACACGAGATATGAAAAAGCGGGGCGCCCGGTCGAATGTGATCGGGTGCCCCGCTTCGTTTGTTGGTACAAAGTAGCCTTTCCCCCTTGCACCACCACAGAGGTGCCTGGCCCTTTTGTGGTGGTTGGCTGTTAGGCGGTGGGAAGTTCCGGCGTGTTGGAGGTCTGCTGCGGCTTGAGGTGGGCGTTGCGCCAGATGATTTGGATGATGTAGCCGAGCGTGAAGACGAAGGCTACGCCGCTGATGAAGTCGCCTACGAGAGGGATTGCCGTGAGCACGCCCGCGATTATGCCGCCGACGGCTGCCATGGCGTAGCGGTTCTGGCTGTGTCCGACCATGCGCGCGATAGCACAGCCCGCGAAGGCTGCCGAGACCAGCGCGATACCGATAACGCCGCACATGATGGCTCCAGCAAGCGACAGACCTGCGATCGAGATAATCAGCAGCAGGACGGTGGGGACGACGGCCACCGTACCCAGAAGACCGCTCACCCATAGCGGCGTGGGGCGCTGGTGGAGCATTCCGGCGGCGCTGGCGGTCGCACGCGGAAAGACGAGCTCGAGCAGCAAGGCGACAAAGCAAGCGGAAAGCGCCGCGGCGACGATGCCGCCGATGACATCGTTGGCGGTGGAGGTGTCCTCGTGCTCGGTGCGGTCGATCTTGAGTGCGCCGACCTCGGCCCCTGCCGCGCGCTCGGGATCCTCGGAAACGTGTGCGTTCACGGTGCCGGAGATGCGGGCATTCTTGCCCAGGATGAGCTTGTCGGCCCAAACTTCAACATCGCCATCGACGGTGCCATCGATGGTTACCGTATCGCCCGCGAGCGCTGCCGACTTAACGGAACCGCGCAGGGCAACCGTCTCGCCTATCGCATAGAAACAGTTGGCGGTGCTGTCGGAATTGAGAACGACATGCTGACCGACGACCGTGACGCTGCCGTCAACCGTGGTCTTGGCGATATCGATGGTACGCGCCGCAAGACGAATGGCGCCGCCTACCGTGCAGTCGCGAATTGAGAGGGTATCGCCCGCGGCGATGATGTCGCGATCGATGGACGCATCGTCCAAATTGAGACTCTGGCCGGCCCAGTACAGGTCACCTTCGACGCCGGACGGATTGGAGTCGTTTTCGGTCGCAAGCACGTTGCCCGCGGTGTCCGTGCCGGCAAGAGCCGTAGCGGGAAGCGCGGTGAGCGCAAGCGCGATGAGCACGAATGCCATAAGCAGACAGCGACGCATCTTGTGTGACGGCGCCGCCGCGGTTTGATTGAAAGCCATGGTTGATCCTTTTGCTAGGTGTTCGGCATATACCTAACAGGGTACCCAACGCGCGGGCGCTCTAAAAGAACCTCTCGGTTGCATTTCGAAGGGTCGTGCCGTGCTGTTTACTTTTTACGGTGCAAGAAGCGCGCGATATCTTCTTCGGTGGGGCTTTTGATGTCAAAACGCAGCGACAGCCAGCGCAGCCCCATGGTTACCGCAACGCATACGATCAACGCGGTGATGTTGCTGACGACGCCGCTCATGACAAGGCATACATAGTTCGCCGAGCCGGCGATGGCTGCGATGGCATAGAAGTTGGTGCGCTGGAAAATGCCCGGTACCACGCCCATAAAACTGTCGCGCAGCATGCCGCCGCCCACCGCGGTGAAAAAGCCCATCATGATGCACACCGCCGGCGCAAAGCCGTAGACCAGCGCCTTGTCTGCTCCGGTGGCGGCGTAGATGCCGACCGAGATGATGTCGAGCAGGGGAATGAGTTTTTCGGGTTTGTCGACGATTGCCGGGAAAATATAGATGATGGCCGCCGTGGCGATGGAGAGCGGCAGCGCCATGGGCTGGTTGAGAATGTAGACGTTGCCGACTTGGAGCGTCATGTCGCGCAGAAGACCGCCGCCGAGGCCGCAGACGACGGCCAGTGCGACCGCGCCTACCAGGTCGAGCTTGTGCTCGCGCGCGACCAACACGCCCGAGATCGAGGCCGCGACGACGGCGAACATCTCGAGCCAAAACGGGATAGCGACCATGGCATCCGAGGCATGTGCGGTAACGGTCATAGCGGCGACGACGGGCAAGATGGGGTCCTTCTGCTTGTGAGTTTTGACAATGCCCGTACATAGTACATGGTTGGCGGGTGTGACGACCCCATTGCTCGGTAAACGGTTGATGCCGGGCATGGTCATAGGTTCCAAACGTGTACATCAGCCTCCAAAGATGTCGAAAATTGTCGTTTTTGGAGGGTGATGTACACGTTTTGGCGTGGCGAGCGGCAGGCGGCACTACTCGATAGGCACCCCTGCGTCCTGCGCACCCTTCCAGTTGCGGATGAGTGCTTACGTAGCTCGTTTTGCTTTCGCTGGTACTCGGCATCGGTGCAGCGTGGCATGCCAAGTGCTTCTCGAATACCGTTCATGGCACGGTGGAACGCGAGCTGGCTTGCGAACTGAGCCGAAGTGAGTGTGATGATGCGATATCCCATCTGGGCGAGTATTGCCTCTCGTTCTGCATCTGCTCCCTTGCGCTCGTCATCGTTGTGAAAACCGCCTTTGTATTCGATACCGAGTTCTTTGCGCTGATAAGTAATGAATGCATCGATTTTGAGCGTTCGGGCTTTGGTGCAATGCCAAAGGTTCTTAGGGATCTCGAGCGGTTTGTTGAGTTCGATGCCTCGGACGCCAAGACCGCCCTCGCTCACCGGCAGCGAAAGGGCAATCGCCGATGCACTTTCCATGGGAGAGGCCGAATGGTCGTAGATATGTCTGAGTGCGAGCCGTGCGCGTGTGACACCGGGTTTGCCGGGGTGCTGGTCGAGTATCTCGACAATCTGATCTTTTGAGGTGGTGGCTGGCTGCTCGGTATAAGGCTCAGAGGGCTGCAGCCCCATGCGGTAGTCTCCGCAAACTTCGTAGCCGTATTCGAGGTGTTCGATTCTATCCATCCACTCGGCGGCAAGCGCAAACGTGAAGGCTTCGTCGGTGATAAAGATCCCAGGCGTTAGCTCGTCGATGTGATCGTAGGGAAGATTTTGGCCAATAACATGGCAGGCGACTCCGCTGGTTCGAATGCGCTCGAAGGCGAACACGACAGAAATATCGATGGTCGCGAGCATACTGGAAGGAATACCGCAGTCGGTGAGGGCCTGCCGAATACGCGCTATACGTTGTTGTGTGGAGAGGCCCTGCACACCTATCTTGTAGTCGCGCTTTGCGACGGATTGAACCAAATCTTGCGGCGCGTGATGGACGAGCCATGCGGTTTTATGCGAAATGAGAACAGGAGTATCCATCTATGGCCTCTCGCTTTGAGCCGATACTCAACTCTTATGTCCGCTGAAGTGGGAAAATATACTGGATGTGAGTAAATCGGCCGAAGCACACGGGGTGCAATATCCAAACGTGTGCATCAGCCTCCAAAGATGTCAAAAAATGTCGGTTTTGGAGGGTGATGTACACGTTTTGGATTTGGGGCCGGGATTGAAAGCGATGAGGGCGTGGGTTGAATAGGAGGGATGTCCAAATTTTGAGCTTTGCTCAAAATTTATCCGGTCGGCTTACGCCGACCGCGCTGCGCTAAAAACGCGCCGCTGGCGCGTTTTCTTTACGCTCCGCGCCCTGGCGGGTTCGAATCCCTCCTCCTGCGCGTTATTGAAATGTGCCCAAAAAGAAAAAGCCCCATTGCTGGGGCTTATACCATCCTAATGGCGGAGGAGGAGGGATTCGAACCCTCGTGACCTTATACAGGCCAAACGGTTTTCGAGACCGCCGCATTCAACCACTCTGCCACCCCTCCGCGTGGGGTAAAAACAAAGCAGGCACAAAGGCCTGCTTTGGAATTAACTGGCGGAGAGTCAGGGATTTGAACCCTGGAGACGCTTTTGACGCCTACACGATTTCCAATCGTGCTCCTTCGGCCACTCGGACAACTCTCCGTTAAATGCGAAAGTTAGTATACACGAGGAATCGTAAGGTGCAAGCCGAAAACTTAGCATTTTTTGATCCACAGCGTCTCGCGCTGTGCCTAAAACGCGCGGCGCATGCAGTCTGACCAGCAAAATCATGCTTAGCGAATTGTTCAAAAAAGGACTTTATAGACCACGAGCAAACGTATTTAAAATCTTTTTGGCGATCAATTAGACCACTGGTATGCATTTTGCGACCACAGCCTTGTGCCCGTTGACCTGCGGCTTGGCTCAGCTTGTCCCCACGGCACCGTATCTTGTCAACAGATCCGTCAAGCTTTTGGTCAGCATTTGGTTGGAATGCGCATGAAACGTCGTGTGAGTATGGGTATATGTGGAGGTCATGAGGTTGTAGCTGCATATTCTTGCAGCCTAGGAGGTTGAAAGATATTATTACCAAGTCTTTTCCTGCTTCAGGCGCACCTTCACGACCTGAAGCCACATTTGCCCAGAGGAGGTGACAATATGAAGGCTTATGAACTGCTGTTCTTTGTTGACCCGTCGCTCGACCCCGAGACTCGTCTCGCTGTTATGAAGCGTATCGATACCACGATCGCTGAGGGCGCTGGCAAGGTCGACTCCGTTGACGAGTGGGGCAAGCGCAAGCTCGCCTACGAGATCAACGACCTCACCGATGGTGACTACACCCTCATCAACTTCCACGCAGATCCTACCCAGATCGCCGAGCTTGATCGCGTCCTGCGCATCACCGACGCTGTGGTCCGCCACATGATCGTCCGTCGCGACGACCAGGAGTAAGACTGTCGTTTTGGACTGGGCTTGTGCCCCAAGAGGAAGTAGTGAGTTATGAGCATCAATCGAGTGAACATCACCGGTAACCTCACCCGCGATCCCGAGCTGCGCGCCACCGCCGGCGGAACCCAGGTTCTGTCCTTTGGCGTCGCCGTGAACGATCGTCGCCGCAACGCGCAGACTGGCGAGTGGGAGGACTATCCCAACTTTGTCGACTGCACTATGTTCGGCACCCGCGCCGAGGCCGTGAGCCGTTTCCTGGCAAAGGGAAACAAGGTCGCGATCGAGGGCAAGCTGCGCTACAGCTCTTGGGAGCGCGACGGCCAGCGCCGGAGCAAGCTTGAGGTCATCGTCGATGAGATCGAGTTTATGAGCTCCCGTGGTGGCCAGGGTGGCTACGATCAGGGCGGTTACGCCCCCGCAGCTCCCGCGCCCGCAGCACGTCCTGCCGCACCGGTGGCTACGCCGCCCGCGGTCGACGTCTACGATGAGGACATCCCGTTCTAAGGGTTGTTCACCTATTTTTGAGTGAGAGGCGGCTTCGGTTCGCCGAAGTTGCCAAATGAAAGGTATTTTGACATGGCTAATGATTTTTCTGCACGTCAGCCGCGTCGTAAGTACTGCCAGTTCTGCAAGGAGAACACTGAGTTCATCGACTATAAGGACACTCAGCTTCTCCGTAAGTACATGACCGACCGTGGCAAGATCAAGCCCCGTCGCGTCACTGGCGCTTGCACGCAGCATCAGCATGACATCGCCAACGCCATCAAGCGCGCCCGCGAGATGGCTCTCCTGCCGTACACCGTCCCCGTGGTTTCCTCTCGTGGCAACCGCGACCGCGGCTAAGAAGGGAGACGCATCATGAAGGTTATTCTTCTCGATGAGATCAAGGGCAAGGGCGGCGAGGGTGACGTCGTAGAGGTCGCTCAGGGTTACGCTGAGAACTTCCTGTTCCCCAAGAAGCTCGCTGTTGCCGCCACCAAGGGCAACCTCAAGCAGCTTGACGAGCGTCGCAACAACATCGCCAAGCGCGAGGCTGTCCGTCTGGCTACCGCCAACGAGACCAAGGCTGCCTTCGAGGGCAAGACGGTCACCGTTGACGTCAAGGTCGGCGACGAGGGCATCCTCTTTGGCTCCGTTACCGCCGCTATGATCGCTGACGCCATCAAGGCTCAGCTCGGTATGGACATCGACCGCAAGCGCGTCGAGCTCGGTAAGCCCATCAAGGTTGCCGGTGCCCACACCGTTGCCATCTCGCTGTACCGCGAGATCAAGGCCGAGGTTGTCGTTCTCGTCGGCGTTACCGCCGAGGAGCTCGCTGCCGAGGCTGAGGTCGAGGAGGCCGCTGAGGTCGCCGAGGCCGAGACCGCCGAGGTCGAGACTGAGGCTGCTGCCGAGTAGCATTTGCTGCAACGCAACAATCTTGTTCTAAGAAGGGCGCTCTGGGAAACCAGGGCGCCCTTTTGTTATTTGCGCTGAGTGAGTGTCATGGTGAGCGTTGCGTCGAAGTCCTATATACAGGACCGTTCATCCGTTTGGTTCGGTGATGATTGGCGGCGCGCGACGCGTTTTGGGACCGTGGCTGATACTATGGATGCTCGCAAGCGATATGAATGAGGATGCTCATGGCATATGACGATAGGGAAACCGGGCTGACGGTTGAGGACCGCGGCTCCAAGTTGGGTCTTCCCCAAAACCAAGATGCAGAGGCCAATGTACTGGCCGCTATGCTGCTATCGCCCGAGGTGGTCGAAGAGGCCCAGGTCGAGCTGCAGCCCGATGACTTCTACCGGCCCATTCATAAGACCATCTATACCGCGATGGTCGATATGTACAACAGCCGCATTCCTATCGACTCCATCTCGCTGATCGATTACCTGCGAAGCATCAACAAGCTCGATGCCGTGGGCGGCGAAGCGTACATTTTGGAGTTGATGGGTCAGACTCTGTCGCTCGTCAACTGGCAGCACCATGCCGCCATCGTTCGCCGTGATTCGATGCTGCGTGAGCTGATCGGCGCCACCAACGAGATCAACGCGCTGGCATATAACGCCCCCACCGACACCAAAGAGGTCGTGGAGCTGGCCGAGAGCAAGCTGCTCAAGGTTACGGCACGCGAGGTCAAGTCGAGCTACAAGACGCTGACCGAGTTTATGGTCGAGGCCTATAACGAGGCCGAGGAAGTGTGCCAGGCCGGTGGCCAGGCTGCGGGCGTGCCCACGGGCTTCCCGTCACTCGACCGCATGCTCATGGGTTTTCGCGAGGGTCAGCTCATCATTATCGGCGCCCGTCCTGCTGTAGGTAAGACGTCGTTCGCTCTGAATCTGGCGCTCAACGCTGCCGCTGCCGGTTATACCGTCGGCTTCTTCTCTCTGGAGATGTCGGGCAAGGAAATTGCCCAGCGCCTGATTTGCGCCTACGCCATGATCTCGATCAGCGACTTCCGCATGGGCCGCATTAGCCCCGAGCAGTGGGCCAATATCAACGAGGCCACGCAGACCTTGTCCAAGCTCGATATTCTGATTGACGATACGCCCGGCACCACGGTGACCGAGATCCGCGCCAAGAGCCGCCGCATGCTCCACAACAAGGAGAAGGCCATCATCATCCTGGACTACCTGCAGCTGGTGAGTCCTCCGCCGGGACGTCGTTCCGAGAGTCGCACCGTCGAGGTCTCCGAGATGTCGCGTGGTCTGAAGATTATGGCTAAGGAGCTCAAGATTCCGCTGATCGCGCTGTCGCAGCTGTCGCGTCAGGTCGAGTCCCGTACCGGCAAGCGCCCGCAGCTGTCCGACCTGCGTGAATCGGGCTCCATCGAGCAGGACGCCGACATCGTTATGTTCCTGGACCGCTCCGCCGACGAGGCCGAAGCCTCGCGCGACGATCGACCCGACGAGGGCGTTACGCGTATCGTCGTGGCCAAGAACCGTTCGGGCCCGATCGGCGACGTCGACCTGATGTTCCTGCCGGCATCCACCAAGTTCTATGAGCTTGATGGGGCACATGCCGAGGAGTAGGACAGGCGCCCGTTGCACGGGTATACTGGGAATGTTTTGTGCTTCTGCGTGCCGGCGTGGCGCGTAGACAGTCCATGAATGTAAGGAGTAAACATGCCGTCAACCGTTTTGGTCGGTGCCCAGTGGGGCGATGAGGGCAAGGGTAAGATTTGCGACCTGGTCGCCGGCGACTTCGATGCCGTCGTGCGCTACTCGGGCGGCAACAACGCCGGCCACACCATCGTCGTCAACGGCAAGAAGTACGGCCTGCACCAGGTGCCCTCCGGCATCATGTATTCCGACCACGTGTCGGTGATCGGCAACGGCTGTGTCGTCAACCCCAAGGTTGTCCTTGAGGAGATCGACATGTTCGAGGCCGACGGCATCACCACCAAGAACCTCAAGATTAGCGGCAACGCGCATGTCATCATGCCGTACCACATCGATCTGGATGGCGCCTTTGAGCAGAAGCTCGGCAAGAAGAACATCGGTACCACCAAGCGCGGCATCGGTCCGTGCTACCAGGACAAGATGGCCCGCATCGGCCTGCGCATGCAGGACATGCTGGACGAGGCACTGTTCCGCGACAAGCTGGAGACCGCTCTTGCCCGCGTGAACCCCGAGCTTGAGCTCATCTACAACCTGCCCACCTACACCGTGGACCAGATTTGCGACGAGTACCTGCCCATGGCCGAGCGTCTGCGTCCCTACATCACCGAGACAAGCCTGCTGCTCAACAACATGATCGATGAGGGCAAGGACCTGCTGTTTGAGGGCGCCCAGGCGACGTTGCTCGACATCGACCACGGCACCTATCCGTACGTGACGTCTTCTAACTGCACCGCCGGCGGCGCCATTACCGGTTCGGGTGTGGGCATGAAGAACGTCGACCGTGTGCTGGGCGTCATGAAGGCCTATATCACCCGCGTCGGTTCGGGCCCCATGCCCACCGAGCTTTCCTATGAGTCCGAGGCCGGTCACACGCTGACCGAGGAGGGCTATGAGTACGGCGTGACCACCGGTCGCCGTCGTCGCTGCGGCTGGTTCGACGGCCCCATCGCCAACTACGCCTCGCGCGTCAACGGCCTCACCGATATCGCCCTGACCAAGCTCGATGTGCTTTCGGCTTTCGACACCATCAAGGTGTGCGTGGCCTACGACGTCGATGGCGAGCGCTACACCAGCGTGCCTGAGCATCAGGTGCGCTTTGAGCACGCCAAGCCCATCTACGAGGAGCTCCCCGGCTGGAAGTGCGACATCACCGGTTGCCGCAGCTTTGACGAGTTGCCGCAAGAGGCTCAGGACTACGTGGCGTTTATCGAGGATCTGGCACACACCCGCGTGACGTTCATTGGCGTTGGCGCTGGTCGCGAGCAGATCATCAACCGATTCTGGAAGTAATCGGGACTATTTGGTTATTGCGATATACCCCTTTGCAGCCCGGACGGGCGGCCGAGGGGTATATTTGCTTGCAAAGGGCTCGCGCGGAGCGGGCCATTCATCCATAGAGGAGGCACCCTTGAAGGCGGACACTCAAACCATCGACATCCTGTTGTTGGGCAGCGGCGGCCGTGAGCATGCTTTGGCAGCTAAGCTCGCAGCATCACCGCGCGCCGGCAAGCTCTACATCGCGCCGGGCAACGGCGGCACCGCGAGCTGCGGCGAGAACGTTGTTCTCGACGACTGTGATCCTGCGGCCGTGGCGGCGTTTGCGCAGAGCCACGGATGCGGACTCGTGGTAATTGGCCCCGAGGCTCCGCTCGTGGCGGGCGTGGCCGACGCCGTGCGCGCGGCGGGCATTCCCTGCTTTGGCCCGGGTGCCGAGGGCGCCCAGATGGAGGGTTCCAAGCTGTTCTCCAAGCAGCTCATGGAGCGCGCCGGTATCCCGACGGCAGCCTATGGCTCGTTTACCGACGAGGCTTCGGCTCTCGCCTACGTGCGCGAGCAGGGCGCCCCGCTGGTCGTGAAGGCCGACGGCCTTGCCGCGGGCAAGGGCGTTATCGTGGCGACCGAGCTTTCGCAGGCCGAGGAGGCCGTGCGCGAGTGCTTTGGCGGCACCTTTGGCGACGCCGGCAACACCGTGGTTATCGAGGAAATGCTCGTTGGTCCCGAGTGCTCGCTGCTTGCCTTTACCGACGGCAAGACCGTGCGCCCCATGGCTACCTCGCAGGACCACAAGCGTGCGCTCGAGGGCGACAAGGGCCCCAACACGGGCGGCATGGGCGTCTACAGCCCGGTGCCCATCGTGACCGACGAAGAGCACGCCACGATGGTGAAGGTCATGGAGCAGACCGTGGCCGAGCTCGCTGCCGAGGGCATCGACTACCGCGGCTGCCTGTATGGCGGCTTTATGCTCACGCCCAATGGTCCCAAGGTGCTGGAGTTCAATGCTCGCTTTGGCGATCCCGAGACGCAGGTCGTGCTGCCGCGCCTTAAGAATGACCTGGTCGAGGTCATGCTCGCCTGCGCCAACTGCGAGCTCGATCAGATTGAGCTCGACTGGCGTGACGAGTGGGCCGTGGCAGTTGTCCTGACGAGCGCGGGCTATCCCGGCAGCTACGAGAAGGGCAAGGTCATCACCGGTATCGCCGATGCCGAGGCCATGGAGAACGTGACCGTGTACCACGCCGGCACCGCCGTGGTGGATGGTCAGCTCGTGACCAACGGCGGCCGCGTGCTTGCCGTGACCGCGCTGGGCGATACGTTCGAGAACGCTCGTAACCTTGCCTACGAGGCCTGCGAGAAGATTGATTTTGAGGGCAAGACCCTGCGTCACGACATTGGCCTGCGCGCGCTGCGCGGCCGCGACGCCTGGGATGCCTAAAATCCGAGAGGAATGAGACGGATGGACGATAAGAACGAAGAGCTCGTGGACGCGCAGATCGTCGAAGAGGACAGCCGCATGTATGGGCACGCCGAGGGTGAGCCTGGCGGCGAGGTCGCTGACGAGCCGGTACTGGTGCTGGGCGATGACGACCCGCACGATGCCGAGCTGCACGAGAAGATTCTTTCGGAGGAGTGCGCCTGGAAGGGCAAGATCCTCGACGTCCACCGTCTTGAGGTTGAGCTGCCCAACGGTCACCGTAGCGCCCGCGATATCATTCGCCATCCGGGCGCGGCGGCCGTTGTGGCACTGACCGAGAGCGGCAAGATCGTGCTGGTGCGTCAGTATCGCACCGCCATCGACCGTGTGACGGTCGAGATTCCTGCCGGCAAGCTCGATCCGGGTGAGGACCCGCTCGATTGCGCCAAGCGCGAGCTGCACGAGGAGACGGGCTTTAGGGCCGGTCGTATTCGCTTCTTGACGTCGATCGTCACAACCTGCGGCTTCTGCGACGAGATCATTCACATCTACCTGGCTACGAAGCTCGAGTTCGACGCGCCCAACCCCGACGACGATGAGTTCGTCAACGTGGACCTGGTGCCGCTACACGAGCTGATCGACGCCGTGCTCGACGGTAAGATCGAAGACGCCAAGACCGTCGTAGGCGCCCTGGCTTGCGATAGCATCGCGCACCGACTTGGCGGGGCAGAGCTGTAACGAGCGGGGATGATCCCGCAGGTTTGTGTAAGTCAGCGAAAGTGCTCCATTTGAGACAAGGTGGTCTAAAAGAGGAGGGAAGCGTATGGATATACGCGACCGACGATTGAAGGCCAGATTGTCTAAATGGGGCGCTTGCAGCGTCGAGACGAAACGCGGTTTGGTAAAACCGCGTAAGGTGATTATGCTGAAGAGGTTTTTGTCTTACTACAAGCCCCAGATGGGGCTTTTTGTTGCCGATACTGTTTGCGCTCTGGTGCTTGCCGCCATTGACCTTGCGTTTCCTATTATTCTGCGCAATTTGACCGGTGGGCTGTTTACTCAGGGTCAGGCTGCCATTATGCAGGCGCTCGGTATGATCGCGGTGGGTTTGGTGCTGATGTATGTCATCCGTTGCGCCTGCCGCTACTTTGTGAGTTATTGGGGCCATGTGATGGGCGCGCGCATGGAGTCCAAGATGCGCGAGGACCTGTTCGATCAGTACGAGCGCTTTAGCTTTGCGTACTTCGATCGCAACAGTTCGGGCGACATGATGAGCCGCGTGGTCAACGACCTGTTCGACATCTGCGAGGCGGCGCATCACGTGCCCGAGTGGATCATCATCTGCGGCATCGAGATTATTGGCTCGTTTGTGATCCTCTTTACCATTGCCCCGGTGTTGGCACTTGCTATGGCTGTGGTGACGGCGGCGTTCGCGGTCATCATGTTTTGGCAGAACATGCGCATGCGCGAGGTCTTTAGCGACAATCGCAAAAAAATCAGCGGCATCAATGCGCAGCTGCAGGATTCGCTGGCGGGCATGCGCGTGGTCAAGAGCTTTGCCAATGAGGAGACCGAGCGCTCTAAGTTCCGCGCCTCCAACAATCGCTACCTTTCGTCCAAGGAAAACATGTATCACGCCATGGGCGTCTATACTGCGACGTATGGCCTGCTCTCGGGCGTGCTGTACGTGATCGTGGTGCTGCTGGGTGGTTGGCTCGTTGCCCAGGGTCAGCTGCAGGCGGTCGATATGGCAACCTTCGCGCTCTACATTTCGCTGTTCTGCACGCCGCTCGAGACACTCGTCAATTCGGCCGAAATGTATCAGAAGGCCATCGCTGGCTTTAAGCGTATGGACGAGGTGCTCTCGACCGCGCCGGATATCCAGGACAAGCCGGGCGCCACGGATCTGCAGGTGACCGCCGGCGCCGTGGATTATCACGACGTGTGCTTTAACTACGAGGACGTTGAGCTGGGCGAGGGTGATGCCGAAGAGCGTCCCGTTATCGACCATATGAATCTGTCCATCAAGCCCGGGCAGACCATCGCTTTGGTTGGCCCTTCGGGTGGTGGCAAGTCCACGACCTGTTCGCTGCTGCCGCGCTTTTATGACGTGGCTGCCGGATCCATTAGCATCGACGGTCAGGACGTGCGCGATGTGACGCAGCAGAGCCTGCGCCGCGCCATTGGCCTGGTGCAGCAGGATGTCTACCTGTTTGACGGAACAATCGGCGAGAACATCGCCTACGGCAAGCCGGGCGCCACGGCAGAAGAGATCGCCGGAGCCGCCCGTCGTGCCAACATCGATGCCTTTATCGAGTCGCTTCCACAGGGTTATGACACGGTCGTGGGCGAGCGCGGCAGCCGTCTTTCGGGCGGACAGAAACAGCGCGTTGCCATCGCGCGCGTGTTTCTCAAGAACCCCAAGATCCTGATTTTGGACGAGGCGACGAGTGCTTTGGATAACGAGAGCGAGGAGGCGGTGCAGGAGTCACTCGAAGAGCTGGCACGCGGCCGCACCACGATTATCATTGCCCATCGTCTTTCGACCATTAAGCATGCCGATGAGATTGCGACCGTTGAGCATGGTCGCGTTGTGGAGCGTGGCACGCACGAGGAGCTTCTCGCCCGTGGCGGCACCTATGCCCGTTACTATCGAATGCAGTTCGAAGGTGCGCGTGCGCACGAGCTCGACTGATTGATATGACAGGAAGTTTATGGCTGATAAGAACCCTTTGACTCCGGAAGAAGTGACGGAGTTATTCTCCGAAATCGATGCATCCGGCGTCTTGGATCCCACGCTTGCCAAAAAGCGAACCGAGCGCATGCGTGAGAAGGAGGCTGCGACCAAGCGCGGTGACAAAGCGGCGCTAGCGCAGCTGCGCAGCGAGGACCGCGCGAGCCAGGCAAAACATATCGACCCACTGTCCGAGGACGACCCTTCGGGCTCGCAGGTGAGCCATACCATTACGAAGACTGCCATGGCCGTGGTCATCGGTATTTTGGTGCTGATCGTGGGCATGCAGATTGGCTACGGCGTGATGCGACGCCTGAACACCGCCAACCTGTCCGAGAGCGTTTCGGTGGATACCGTCTCGACCGCGCTCAAGGGTGGACTCGAATGGGGCAACGGCTTTACGCAGTTCCCGCTCGATTTTACCGTCGACGAGGCCGATGAGCGCACGGGCACGGTTGAGGTGACGGTGTTGGACACATCGTCTGCCAATGAGCTCGAGCTGCTGTCCAACGGGCAGATCCAGGCCGCGGCGCTTGCGACCAACGCCCTGCTCAACGACAAGATTGACCGCGTGGTGTATAACGTTCACGCCTATATCGACGAGGATAGCAACATTCAGCACGATTCCTTTTTTGGCATGTTTCCCGCGCGGGGTCATCAGAGCGCCATTTTGACGTTCGTGTGGACCAAGAGCTCATCCAACGCTACGAGTATCGACTGGAAGATGCGCATCGTAAGCATGGACGACACCATTGCCGAGCGCATTCAAAAACAGGTGAACTCGGTTTCGTCGCTGATCGAGGACCCGGTGGTGAGCCAGACCAAGATTGACGAGGAAAAGGCCGAACGTGACCTGGAGCATCGTCTGCATGGCCGCGAGATTTTCCGCGGCGGCAAGCCCGATCGCTCACCGTCCGATCTGCTGGAACAGGACAAGAAAAAGTAAGACGCCATCATCCCGCGTGAGCCACAAGCCCCGCGGGATGATTTTTAATCCCCGTCCCAGAAAAATCATTATGCATAGAAAGTCATAATTATCATTTCGTAAACATTTCGATGAAATTAACGCCATGAGGCATGCTTGCGGTTACAATACCGCGAGGCCTAACTACACACCTTTAAGCCGGTCCTGTGAGACCGGGAAGGAGAATTATGGCGAACAACCATACCGCGGGCGCCGTCGCCCGCACCTTCGCGCCCAGCGAGCTTTGCCAGCGTATGCTGGCCAAAACCAGCAAGGGCACCTGCGGTCCCTGCATCCTGTATCTTGAGGATGGGACCATTTTTTATGGACGTGCATGCGGCGCCGAGGGCACCGCGACCGGCGAAGTCTGCTTCAACACCTCGCTCGAGGGCTACTTTGAGGTCATGACCGACCCGAGTTACGCCGGCCAAATTGTAACCATGACCTATCCGCAGATCGGCAACTACGGTATCGACGAGACCGACGTCCAGTCGGCCTTCCCCGGCGACGCCGTGCGCCCTGCGAGCGCTCCGGCTATGCGCGGCATGATCGTTCGCGACATGTGCGCCGCGCCTTCTAACTGGCGCTCGGCCGTCAGTGTGCCGGAGTATCTGCACGCTCACGGCGTCGTCGCTATCGAGGGTGTCGACACCCGCGCTCTGGTGCGCCATCTGCGCGACAATGGTTCCAAGATGGGCATTATCTCGACCGAGATCTTCGACGTCGACGAGCTTGCCGAGCGCTTGTCCGCCGCGCCTACGCTGGTCGGCGAGAACCTGGTCAAGACCGTAAGTTGCCCCGCGCCTCACGAGTTTGTGGCCGCCGACCTGCCTGCCACGCATGACTTTGCGCTGGCTCCTGCCGCTCCTGCCCGTCACAAAGTGGTCGCCTACGACTGCGGTGTGAAGCGCGGTATTCTGGAGGGCCTGGTCCGTGCCGGCTGCGACCTCACCGTCGTTCCGTGGGATACGCCCGCCCAGCAGGTGCTCGACATGAATCCCGACGGCGTCTTTTTATCCAACGGCCCCGGCGATCCCGATGCCGTGGTGGAGACCTATGAGCAGGTGCAGCAGCTGATCGGCAAGGTGCCGGTCTTTGGCATTTGCCTTGGTCACCAGATGATCAGCCTGGCCTGCGGCGCCCAAATGGAAAAGCTTAAATTCGGTCACCGTGGCGGTAACCAGCCGGTTATGAATCTGGTGAGCCGTCGCGTGGAGATCACCGCGCAAAACCACGGCTTTGGCCTGCTGTTCCCCAGTCTGGGCAAACTGATTCCGGAGCTTTCCGGCGGCGAAACCGAGCATGCGGCCGATGGCGACCTGCGCGCCTGGGTGCGTCGCGGCATCGCGCCGGTCGTGATGAACGAGCGCTTCGGCCGCATTCGCCTGACGCACGTGAACCTCAACGACGGCACCGCCGAGGGCATTCAGCTGCTCGACGCCCCGTGCTTCTCGGTCCAGTACCACCCCGAGGCCTCGCCCGGCCCAACCGATGCCCACTATCTCTTTACCGCCTTTACGCGACTCATGGACGGCGAGGAGAACTACCTGGACATCGACACCGCGAAGGACCGCCTCGCCGGCTGGAATTTCGCCGACGATGGTTCCGCCGTTCTACCGAACGGCGGACCGGTCGACGCTGCGGCTGCATCTGGCACATCATCTTGCCGTTCTGCTTCGGACGCGCGGGCATAAGCCCAGCGCGCCCTCGCATCACGGCAACCTGATGCACCAGCTGCACCCTCGCTGACTTTTCCAAAACATTGAGTCAGCCTCTCTAGGAGGTTTTAAATATGCCTAAACGTACTGACATCAAGCGTATCCTCGTTATTGGTTCGGGCCCCATCGTTATTGGCCAGGCCTGCGAGTTCGACTACTCCGGCGCCCAGGCCTGCAAGGTGCTCAAGGAGGATGGCTTTGAGGTCATCCTGGTCAACTCCAACCCGGCGACCATCATGACCGACCCGGGTCTTGCCGATCGCACCTATGTCGAGCCAATCACCGCCGAGTTTATCGAGCGCGTGATCAAGAAAGAGCGCCCGGACGCGCTGCTGCCCACGCTGGGCGGCCAGACCGGTCTGAACGCCGCCGTCGAGCTGGCAAAGGACGGCACGCTCGACAAGTACGGCGTCGAGATGATCGGCTGCGACCTGGCCGCTATCGAGCGCGGCGAGGACCGCAAACTCTTTAACGAGGCCATGGCCGAGATCGGCCTGGAGGTCGCGCGCTCGGGCTATGCCTACAGCGTGGCCGACGCCGAGGCTATCGCCGGGCGCGTGGGATATCCCTGCGTACTGCGCCCGAGCTTTACCCTCGGTGGCGCCGGCGGCGGCATCGCGCATACCCACGAGGAGCTCGTCTCCATCGTGAGCCAGGGCCTTGAGCTCTCGCCTGCCCATGAGGTGCTGGTCGAGGAGTCCATCGAGGGTTGGAAAGAGTATGAGATGGAGGTCATGCGCGACCACGCCGGCAACGGCATCATCGTGTGCTCCATCGAGAATCTCGACCCCATGGGCGTGCACACCGGCGACTCCATCACCGTGGCGCCAGCGCAGACGCTCTCCGACCTTGAGTACCAGCGCATGCGTGTCGCCTCGCTCGCCATCTTGGAGAAGATCGGCGTCGAGACCGGCGGCTCCAACGTGCAGTTTGCCGTGAACCCCCAGACCGGCCGCCTGATCGTCATCGAGATGAACCCGCGCGTGAGCCGTTCGTCCGCACTGGCCTCCAAGGCCACGGGCTTCCCCATCGCCAAGGCCGCCGCTCGCCTGGCCGTGGGCTACACGCTCGACGAGATCGTCAACGACATTACCAAGGCAACGCCTGCCTGCTTTGAGCCCACGATTGACTACTGCGTGGTCAAGGTGCCGCGCTTTGCCTTCGAGAAGTTTAAGGGCACCGATCCCACGCTTACCACGCGCATGAAGGCCGTGGGCGAGATCATGGCCATCGGCCGAACCTTTGAGGAGGCCTTCGGCAAGGCCATGCGCTCGCTGGAGGATGGCCACCAGGGCATTTGCGCCGGTGGCAAGGAGGGTGCCGACAAGCTGAGCGACGACGAGCTCGCTCAGGCCGTGGCTACCCCGACCGAGCACCGCATCTTCTTTGTGGTCGAGGCCCTGCGCCGCGGCTGGGACGTCGCGCGCATCCACGCCATCTGCGGTATCGACCCGTGGTACCTCAACCGTATCAACGACATGGTGCAGGTCCAGGAGAGCATCCGTGGTCTGCGCGTGGAGGATATCGACGCCGACGCGATGCGCCTGCTCAAGCAGTACGGCACGAGCGACGCCGAGATTGCCGCGCTGACCGGCTCGGACGAGCGCTTTGTGCGCGCCTATCGCAAGGGTCTGGGCGTGGTTCCGAGCATGAAGACGGTCGATACCTGCGCTGCGGAGTTCTCGAGTGCCACGGAGTACCACTACAAGACCTACGAGAACATCTACCGCACGAGCCCGGTCGCCAAGAAGTGCGTGGCCCCCGATGAGACCACGCCGGCAGATAAGCCCAAGGCGATGATTCTGGGCGCCGGACCCAACCGTATCGGCCAAGGTATCGAGTTCGATTACTGCTGCGTGCACGCGAGCTACGCACTGGCGGCTCGCGGCTTCGAGACCATCATGGTCAACTGCAACCCCGAGACCGTTTCGACTGACTACGACACCTCGGACCGCTTGTACTTTGAGCCGCTCACCTACGAGGACGTCATGGACGTTATCGATGTCGAGCGCCCCGACGGCGTCGTGGTGACGCTCGGCGGCCAGACCCCGCTTAAGCTGGCGCGTATGCTCGAGGAGAGTGGCGTCAACATCATGGGCACCAAGCCCGATGCCATCGACTTTGCCGAGGACCGTGAGCGTTTTGCCGCCCTGCTCGACAAGCTGGGCATTATGTACCCGCCGGCGGGCCAGGCAACCTCGTTTGAGGAGGCCGAGGCCGTGGCCGCGCACATCGGCTACCCGCTACTGGTGCGTCCGAGCTACGTGCTGGGCGGCCGCGGTATGATGATCGCCTACGATGCCGAACATCTGCGCGATTACATGGCCGAGGCCGCGCGCATTAGCCCCGACTACCCGGTGTATCTGGACCGCTTCCTGGAGGGTGCAATCGAGTCCGATGTCGACGCCCTGTGCGATGGCGAAGAGGTCTACATCGGCGGCATTCTGGAGCATATCGAGGAGGCCGGTATTCACTCCGGCGACTCTGCGACCTGCATTCCGCCGTTCAGCTTTAGCGAGAGCCTGCAGGCGAAGCTCCGCGAGACCACGCGCCGCATCGCGATGGCGCTGGGAGTTCGCGGTTTGGTCAACGTGCAATATGCCATCAAGGGCGAGACCATCTACGTGATCGAGGCCAACCCGCGCGCCAGCCGTACCGTGCCGTTTATCTCCAAGGCCACCGGTGTGCCGCTGGCCAAATGCGCGGCGCGCATCATGGCAGGCGATTCCATCGCGAGCTTGGGCCTGCCGAGCGACGAACGTCAGCTGGACTGGTTCTGCATGAAGGAAGCCGTCATGCCCTGGGGCCGTTTCCCGGGCGCCGACGTTATCCTGGGGCCTGAGATGAAGTCGACAGGCGAGGTCATGGGCATCGCCAAGAGCTATCCCGAGGCATACGCCAAGACGCAGCTGGCGATCGACTACAAACTGCCCGACCCGAGCGCCGGCAAGGTGTTCATCAGCGTGTGCGACCGTGACAAGCGCCACATCCTTTCGGTCGCGCGTATCCTGCGCTACCTGGGCTTTGACATCTGCTCCACCGAGGGTACGGCGCGCGTGCTGCGTGGAGGCAACGTGACGTGCGAGATCGTGGAGAAGATTAGCGGCCCGCACGACGGCGAGCGCCCCAACATCGGCGACCTCATCGCCGATGGCAAGATCGCGGTGATCATCAACACGCCGTACGGTCCGGGCTCGCGCGGCGACGGCTATCTGCTGCGCACCGAGGCAGTGCGACGCGGTGTGACCTGCGTGACCGCGATGTCTGCCGCCAACACGTACGTGAGTGCCATCGAGGCGGTGCGTGAGGACCAGCAGGGTCACGGCAGCGCCAACGACATGGGCATGGACGTCATCGCCCTGCAGGACCTGCCGCAGTACACGGTGTAGGCTGACCTGTCCGGCCGGGGCGGAGGGGCCGAGATTTCCCCCCTTTCGCTCCGGCTGCAAGCAGAGTCGCTCAGGAGGAAACTCGGCCCCTCCGCTCCGGCCTGCGGTGACTTGGCTGCACCGTGTGCTGCCGAAGGGGCTTTGCGCGATGACTGGGACTGAAGAATATGGTGCGCGTCGGCCCTGCCGTTCATTCGAACGACAGGGCCGACGTTTTTGGATGGGGTCTCCTGGCGAATTTTCATTCGCCAGGAGACTTTTTGCCAGGGGCGAGACATGTCCTTGGACAGTTAGTTCAGATACGTATTTTTCAGGGGCCCTGCGGAGGCCGTTTTGAGCTCAATTGAACAGTTTTCGGTGGCCTAAGCCGATAAAGACGCTTGGACAAGGGATAGAAAAGCCCATTCTTGGCTCCAAGACGGCTTCGAATCGTTGTCTATGCATCTAAAAGTGCGGCCAAAAAAATACGTATCTGAACTAACTGTCCACTACCCATTGCCGAAGATTTGGCGCAGTGCCGTCCGTCCTAAATTTCCGGCTGAACAGTTCTGTACACGGCATAAAACGACTGAAAAAGAATGATAAAATGAATTCGTAAACGAATTCATTTTAGGAGGATCATATGCCTGCCTTACAGATGCTCGACAATCTTGTTCCTATTAGCGATTTCAGCCACGGTAAGGGCTCGGCCGCCTTTTCGAAGGTTGGGGACGATAATCCTGTTGTGGTTCTTAAACACAATAAGCCGGCGTTTGTTATTGTGACGCCCGATGAATACAGGGAGGCGAAGCGCGCGGAGGAGGATCTTGCTTTGTTGACGCTGGCTCTTAAGAGGGTTGCTTCGACAAGCGATGATGAGCTCGTTTCCCTGTCTGACGTTATGGCGGATTTGGGTGTGAGCCAGGATGAACTCGATCAGATGGATGAGGTTGAGTTCGAATGAGTGAGTATGGGGTCGCCTTCTATCCAGACGCTATCAAAGATCGAAGGTGGATTCGGCAAGCCTCTTGGAAACAAAGCGGGCACTGATTTGACTGGCTTTATGAAAATCAAGCTCAGAGGAAGTGGCATTCGGATCGTGTACCGCCTCATCAAAATCAAAGGAAAAATGGCCGTCGTCGTGGTGGGCGCTCGTGAAGACATGGAAGTGTACCGAATAGCTCAAAAACGAGCGGCCGATTTTGAGATTTGGGCTGAAGAAAATCTCTAGCTTCATGGATGAAAGACCGACATGCAGTGATGCGCTTCTGGTGCGTGAGTTTTGCAAAGCTCTGGCGATTCGGGGATTCGCCAGAGCCTTTTCCTGTCCGTGGAGTAATCCTCTTGGACAGTTAGTTCAGATACGTATTTTTCCGAGGTCGCGCGGAGGCCGTTTTAAGCTCAATTGAACAGTTTTTGGTGCCCCGAGCCGATAAGGATGCTTGTCCAAGGGAGAGAAAAGGCCATTCTTGGCTCCAAGACGGCTTCGAATCGTTGTCTACGCATCTAAAAGTGCGGCCAAAAAACGTATCTGAACTAACTGTCCACACCTCTCCGTCAACCTCTCATTCCAAAGCCAAATCAGCCAACGTACGTCATGGCAATATCCGGTAGGTCGCAGGGTGCTCTGCTGCGGTCCGGTATTTTCATCTGAACGACTTTGCGAAGCAACCGGAACCCATTTATTTTGGCCAACGTACGTCATGGTAATCCCCGGCGCGCCGCGGGGCACCCGGGGACCGCAGGGACGGGAGCAGCTATACTACTCTCAGTAGTTAAGGGTCGCGGATTCGCCGCGTCACCGCTCTCAACAGGAGGTCTTTGTTTATGGCAGATCAGAAGCCGGTTGTCGGGATCATCATGGGCTCCAAGTCCGATCTGGGCGTTATGGAAGGTTGCACCGCCGAGCTCGAGGCGCTGGGTGTGCCCTATGAGCTCGTCATCGCGAGCGCGCACCGCACGCCGGCGAAGGTCCACGAGTGGGCTTCGACTGCCGCCGATCGCGGTATCAAAGTGATTATCGCCGCCGCCGGCAAGGCCGCCCACTTGGGTGGTGTCGTGGCTGCTTTTACGCCGCTGCCGGTTATCGGCGTGCCTATGAAGACGAGTGACCTGGGCGGCATGGATTCGCTGCTGTCGATGGTGCAGATGCCCTCCGGCGTGCCCGTGGCCTGCGTTGCCATCAACGGCGCCAAGAACGCCGCCATCTATGCCACGCAGATTCTGGGCGCCTGCGACCCCGAGTATCGCAAGGTTATCGAGAAGATGAAGCAGGAGATGGCTGACGCCTAAGCGTTCCGCCGTTTCACCGCAGTATAAGGAGAGCCATGTCCGATTATCAGGGAAAACGATTCAAGGCTTCTCAGATTCCCGATCCGTCGAAGCCGGGTGCTGCCCATGCGGCGCAGCAGGGTCGGACATCCTCTCCTCAGCAGCCGCGCGCGCCGCGCCCCGTGACACCGGCGACGCATCGTCGACAGGACGCGCCGGCCGCATATCGTCCTTCGTCTTATAGCTCCGCTAAGAAGCCGCCCCGGTCTTCATCGCATGCCGCGCCGTCGGATTACGCCGAGCCGCCGCGCAAGAAGCGCCGCTCCGTCATCCCCATCCTGCTCATCATCATCGGCATCGGTCTGATTGTTGCCGCCGCCGCCATCTTTATCAATGCGCAGATTGGCTACAAGCAGGCGAGCGAGTCGTATCAAAAGATCGAAAAGCAATATGTGAGCGACAAAGACGCCAGCGGCGTTCCGATTATCGACTTTGATGCGCTTGCTCAGACAAATCCTGAGGTTGTTGGCTGGATCTATGCGCCGGGAACCAATATCAACTACCCCGTGGTGCAGACCAACAACAACTCCAAGTACCTCAATACGCTGTTTGATGGCACATCCAATGCGTCCGGTGCCATCTTCTTGGATAGCGACGATACCGCGCCGGGCATGGTCGACCAACAGACTACGATCTATGGCCACCACATGAACGACGGCTCGATGTTCAACGTGATTTCGGACACGACCGATCAGGCGACATTCGACAGCATTGAATATGTGTACTACATCACGCGCGACGCAACGTATAAGCTACGCCCGCTGGCGACCAAGGTCGTTGAGGACACGTACGCCAAGGCGCGCACGCCCAACTTTGAGGGCGATGATGGGCTGACGAATTATCTGTCCGAGATGCTCGATGGCGCCTCTGCCGCGGCAAGCGACGCGAGCGATCGTGCAGCTTCGGCAACCAAGGTCGTGACGCTTGTGACCTGCCGCTCGCTTTCACTGAGCAACACGCGCGCCGTCATGGTGCTCACGCCGGTCGAAGAATAAATTAGCTGCTTGAGCAATCAAAAGGGAGAAATAATGCTAGAGAGTGGCAAATCGATGCCTTCTGTCGATGCTTGGCTGCGCGAGGCCAAGGCTGATGCTTCGGCGTCCGGGTGCGGCATGTACCTGACGCATAACGGTGTGGTGCGCGCGACGCCCAAGTCCGAGGTGCGCGGGGTCGAAACCGATGGCGTAGCGCCTGGGCACAAGGTGGGCGGTATGGCGTTTGGCTTCGATGCGGACAAGGTACGAGCCGCCATCGAGGCAACGCGCGCGATGCCGGGTATCGGCTATGTGCGCGTGTGGCTGGCAAGCGGCCAGCTTGCCGTGGGCGACGACATCATGCTCGTGCTCATCGGCGGGGACATTCGCCCGCACGTGGTCGATGCGCTGCAGGCGCTTGTCGGCACCATCAAGAACGAATGCGTGAGTGAGGTCGAGCGCGAGGCATAGGCTTCTCGCCGATAGAAGGCTCGTTTACAAAAAATGCCCGCCGGTACGTGTGATACCGGCGGGCATGTTGCGTTTTGGGTGCGCTGGGCGCTACACGCGCGTCGCATCCTTGGGGCTCATGGTCATGCTCTGGAAGCGGTTTTCCATGTAGTCGTTACCGAAGTACTTGCCATAGAACTGCGCGACGGGAATATCCGGCTCCGTGCCGTTGACGCGCTGGTACCAATAGTCAAGCGACTGCAGCGTCATAACACCGTCGACCAGCATGATGATGGTGAAGATGACGGTTGCCGAGTAGCGGCTCTTCCACGGAATCATGTTGATGAGCTTGAGCAGCCTCGGCAGCAGCAGCTTGATCCAGATGAGTCCACCTAGGCCCCACAGGCAGGCAAAGCCCGTGCAGGTGCGGCCGCCCGTAAGCACGGCGATGGGGTCGGGCATGCCAAAGAGCTTCATGTGCGAGTAGCTCCACGAGACCACGCCGAACGAGGTCTGCATAAACCAGCCCACGAACACCTCAAAGCTTGCGCCGAGCAGGGCGCTCACCAGGAAAATGATGATGGGGTTCTTTTTATAGAAGCGGTTGAGCACCATGGTCATGAGCACGGCGCCAAAGCCATAGATGGGGCTGAAGGGGCCAAACAGCATGCCGGCACGATCCTGGTAGACGCCGGGGTCGTCGACCGTCATGTGCCAGATGTCCTCGGCGATCAGGCCGAGTATGCAGCAGACGAAGAACACCCAGAACAGGTTGAAGTAGTTGAGCTTGATATAGCCCTCGCCGGTTTCGTCGCGACCGAGCATGCCCTCGGCTGCGGCGTCGCGGTCGAGCATCTCCTGCAGGCGGCGCTGCAGCTCGCGCTCCTGGCGCAGCGTGGGATCGACGGTGGCCGAAAGCGCGACGAGGATGACGAGCTGGATGGCGGGACGCAGCAAGAAGGGCCCGATGCCCTGGAGCATCACGTCAACCAAAAGCTCGATGACGGTGAATGCGATGAGGATATAGGAGAGGCGGGCGGCATTGCGGCGCTGGTTCTTGATGAGGTCCAGGCCAAAGATAATCAAGATGACGGCACTGGCAGCCGAGAGCATGATGCCGGCGACAATCAGTCCGATCGCGACCAGCATGTTGTCGCCGAGCTTTTCGGCGGCGTTGCCGTTAACAAGCGAGGTGATGACCTGCCACATAAAGGCAGCGACCGACGGGAGCGTACTCACGCCAGTTAGGATGCACAGGATTGCGTATACCTTGATGACAAGCGGGATCTTCTTGACCTCCGTGGCGCTGGGGACGCTGGGGTCGAGTTGGTTTTGATCCATAGAAAAGTAACCTTTCTCGTTATGTTGTGGCTTATAAGGATACGCCGCCGACCAGCCGAAAGACAGGACGAACATCCCAATTGCAACAATGTAATCTCCAACGGTGGACGAGAGGTGCCGTGGCGTGGATTGGAGCGGAGCTGCCGTCCACGTCATGTAGCCAAATAAATGTTTGGTCACAAAACGGATTATTAGCTCGGTGGGCTTTTAAAAAGCGCTGCTCATGCACTGGGGAGCGCGTCATGCCGTGCGTATAATAAGGCGGGTAACGCCAAAATACGAGGCTCTGAGGGGATGCCATGTCTCAAGAAACCATCCGCGCGGCCGAGCGTGCCGCGGGACAGGTGAACACCATGTCGACGTATGATCCGGACTCCGACCAGCTGCATGAGGAATGCGGCATTTTTGGTGTCTGGGCGCCCGATCGCGACGTGGCTCGACTGACGTACTTTGGCCTGCGTGCGCTGCAGCACCGCGGCCAGGAATCGGCGGGAATCGCCGTGGGCGACGGCGGCACGGTAATGGTCCGCAAGGACCTGGGCCTGCTCGATCGCGTGTTCTCCAACGCCGACCTGTCGACGCTTTCCGGCCAGCTGGCCGTGGGCCACGTGCGCTACGGCACCGCCGGCGCCAAGAGCTGGGAAGCCTCTCAGCCGCACCTCTCTACCATCAATAGCGTCATCATCGCGCTTGCGCACAACGGCACCCTCGTCAACACCGACGAGCTGCGCCGCCAGCTGATCGAGCTCGGCGTGCCGTTCCTCTCCAACTCGGATTCCGAGGTCGCGACCAAGCTCATCGGCTACTTTACCCAGCGCACGGGCCATCTGCGCGAGGGCATTCGCAAGACCATGGAACTCGTGCGCGGCGGCTACGCCATGACGCTCATCAACGAGCAGGCGCTCTACGCCTTCCGTGACCCGCACGGCATTCGCCCGCTCGTGTTGGGCAAGCTCGTAGACGAGGGCCTGGACCAGGCCGATGCCGCATCCGTTTCGCAGCTGCCGTCGCAGGACGACGCGGCGACGGTCGATGCCGCCACCCATGTCACCCGCGCCGGCGGTTGGGTTGTTGCCTCCGAGACTTGTGCGCTCGACATCGTGGGTGCCGAGTACGTCCGCGACGTCCGCCCCGGCGAGATTTTGCGCATCAGCGCCGAGGGCCTTGTGTCCGAGCAGGGCGTGCCTGCCGCCGAAGAGCCCGCCAACTGCATCTTTGAGCAGGTTTACTTTGCCCGCCCCGACTCCATCATGAACGGCAAGAGCGTCTACGCCTGCCGCTACGACATGGGTCGCCAGCTGGCACACGAGGAGCCCGTCGAGGCCGACTTGGTTATCGGCGTGCCCGACTCCGGCCTGCCGCCCGCGGAGGGCTATTCGCACGAGAGCGGCATTCCCTTTGGCGAGGGCCTTATCAAGAACCGCTACGTGGGCCGTACGTTTATCGAACCCACGCAGGAGCTGCGCGCCATGGGCGTGCGCATGAAGCTTAACCCGCTGCGCGACAACATCGAGGGCAAGCGCCTGGTCGTCATCGACGACTCCATCGTGCGCGGCACCACCATGGTGCAGCTCGTCAAGATGCTGCGTAACGCCGGTGCCAAGGAGATTCACATTCGCATCAACTCGCCCGAGGTCATCTGGCCGTGCTTCTACGGCATCGATACCGACGTGCAGTCGCAGCTTATCAGCGCCAATAAGACGGTCGAAGAGATTTGCGAGTACATCGGCGCCGATTCGCTGGCTTTCCTTTCGGTCGAGGGCCTGCTGAAGGTCATGCCCAAGGGCGGCTACTGCGATGCGTGCTTTACCGGCCGCTATCCCGTGGCGATTCCCGAGAGCTTTGGTCGCGACAAGTTCATGGAGGGCTTTAAGCCTCGCAACCTGGACAAGCCGCTGCACTTTGACGACGACGCCGTGATCGAGAAATACGACGACCGCAGCTGGGAAGAGGAGCACGGCGAGGCATAAAACCTGCCATATGGGGACAGGTTTATTTTGGTAGGTTTTACCTGCTGTTTTGTTGATTGAACGGTGTGTGCTGTTATGGCATGCGCCGAAATGAACGCAACTATGAGCACCGTTTGGCGCCCGTGCGGCGCCACGGTAGTGGGAGAGGAAGGCTCAGATGAGCGATAGCAAGCATGTGACGTACGAGGACGCCGGCGTCGATACCGCCGAGGGCGGCCGCGCCGTCGACGCGATTAAGCAGATGGTCAAGGACACCAATCGTCCCGAAGTTATCGGCGGCATCGGCGGCTTCGGTGGCCTGTTCTCGGCTGCCGCGCTTAAGGATATGGAAGACCCGATCCTGATCAGCGGCACCGACGGCGTGGGCACCAAGCTCGTGCTCGCCCAGATCATGGACCGTCACGAGACGGTGGGCCAGGACCTGGTTGCCATGTGCGTCAACGACATTCTGGCCTCGGGCGCCGAGCCGCTGTTCTTCCTGGACTACGTTGCCATTGGTCATATTGAGGCCGAGCACATGGCAAAGATCATCAAGGGCGTGGCCGACGGCTGCAAGCTCGCGGGCTGCGCGCTCGTTGGTGGCGAGATGGCTGAGCACCCGGGCGTTATGGCCCCGGCTGACTACGATCTCGCCGGCTTTACCGTGGGCGTTGTCGATCGTCCCAAGATGCTCGACCCCGCGAACGTACGTCCCGGCGACGTGATCCTGGGCCTGCCTTCCACCGGCGTGCACTCCAACGGCTACTCGCTCGTGCGCAAGGTCATCGGCGTTGACGGCGTCAAGCCGGGTACGCCCGAGGCCGCCGCTAAGGCCGAGGAACTGAGCCGTCCGCTCGAGGAGCTCGGTGGCGTATCGCTCGCCGACGCTCTGCTTGCCCCCACGCGCATCTATGTGAAGCCGATCCTTGAGCTGCTCCGCGGCGGCGCCAACGTTCACGCCATTGCCCACATCACCGGCGGCGGCATCACCGAGAACCTCAACCGCGCACTGGCCGATGACGTCGACGCCGTGGTCACCCGCAACGGTGCCGAGATGGGCTGGGACGTTCCGCCCGTCATCACCTATGTGTCGCGTCAGGCCAAGCTTGCGCCCAACGAGGCATGCAAGACCTTTAACATGGGTGTTGGCCTGTGCCTGATCGTTGCCCCCGAGGACGAGGCCGCTGTGACCGAGGCTCTGGTTGCGCTCGGCGAGACGCCGTTCCGCGTGGGTGAGTGCGTCGAGGGCTCCGGTAAGGTTGTGTACTCCGATGAGCGCTAACGAGCAAATGGCTGCTGCCGAGGGCCTGGGGTTTGTGCCCTACACCCGCCCGACCGGCACCGATACGGCTGAGCCGCTCAAGATTGGCGTGCTTATCAGCGGTTCGGGCACCAACCTGCAGGCGCTGATCGACCTGATCGCCGCCGGCAAGCTCAACGCCTCGATTGAGCTTGTGGTGTCGAGCCGTCCTTCGGCCAAGGGCTTGCAGCGTGCCGAGCGCGCGGGCATCCAGACGCTCACGCTGTCCAAGGATGTCTACGCCGACCCCATCGCCGCCGACGAGATCATCGCGCACGAGCTGCTCGAGCGTGGCTGCGAGTATGTGGTCATGGCTGGCTACATGCGCATGGTGCACACGCCGCTGCTGGCAGCGTTCCCCAATCGCGTGGTCAACCTGCATCCAGCGTTGCTGCCGAGCTTTACCGGCGCGCATGCGATTGACGACGCGTTTGCTCGCGGCGTCAAGGTGACCGGCGTGACCGTGCACTTTGCCAACGAGATCTACGACAACGGCCCCATCATCGCCCAGCGCGCGCTGGCTGTCGAGGAGGGCTGGGATGTCGACACGCTCGAGGAGCACATCCATGCGATCGAGCACGTGCTGTATCCCGAAGTCGTGCAGATGCTCGCCGACGGCCGCGTCCACGTGCTGGAGAGCGGCAAGGTCGCAATTGATGCGCCTCGCGGCTAGCGTCGCACAGTACAATTTAGCCGAGTAGTCAGGGTGGTCATTGGCGCCAAGGCGCAAGTGGCCACCCTTTGTTTTAGTAGTCACCTGCGACGTTCTTGAATGACTAGTCGTTTAAGAACGTCCCCGATGACTAGGTGAGAGAGGTGGGCGCATGGCGGATAACGAAGCGCTTTTTACGCCTGAGCTGGTGTTTTTTGATTGGGAGTGTGTGTCGCCGGATGAGGTGTTTGCGCTGCTCGAGGACGAGCTTGCCCCGCGCGGCTACATTGCCGAGGGCTGGCTTGACGCCGTCCGCACACGCGAGGGTGCCTATCCCACGGGGCTTGCCATGCCGGCGGCTAACATTGCCATTCCGCATACAGATCCGGGGTTTGTGGCTAAGCCCTATATCGCGGTGGTAAAGCCCGCTGCGCCCGTGACGTTTAACGCGATGGCGGGCATGGGCGCTCCGGTGCCGGCGCAGATCATCGTCAACCTGGGTATTTCCGAGCCGGGCGGCCAGGTCGAGGCTCTGCAGGCGCTCATGAACATCTTTATGGACGCCGATGCCGCAGCCGACGTGCTCGGCCAGACCACGCCGCAGGGCATGGTCGACGCCATCCGCCGCCACTTCTAAGGTGGGGCTAAGCCGGCACCTAGGGACGTTCCTTATGTGCCGGCACTTGGGGACTGTCCCTAACTGCCGGCTGCCAGAGCTGTCCCCTTTGCACCAAAATGGTGCAGATTAACCTGTCCCCAATGCACCAAGCGTGCCGCGGGGGCTGCGTTGTGACACAATGGCGTTTGTTCGATTCGTTATGCGAAAGGCCAACTATGGCAAATAAGAAAAAGAATCCCGCACCCGAGCCGACGCCCGAGCAGCAGGCTTGCGCCGCCTCCAGCTCTCGCAAGAAGCAGCGCAAGACCCGCGTGTCCAAGACCGTCAAGATCGTCCTGGTGGTTATTGGCGTGCTGGCGATGCTGCTTTCCGTCTCGGCCATGGCGTGCTCCGGCCTGATGTCGCAGGCCGAGGACACCAGCACGGGCTACAAGCTTACCGGCGGTGTGGCTGCCACCATCAACGGCACCAACCTCACCGAGGACACCGTGACCAAGCAGATCATGAGCATGCGCACGTCCTATGGCTACACCAAGGACAAGGACTGGGCGCAGTATCTGGTCGACAACGACCTCACGCCCAAGAAGTACCGCAAGCAACTCATCGACTCCTACACGCAGCAGATTCTGCTTCAACAGGCACAGAAGGAGAACGGCGTGACGGTGTCGGACGAGGAGGTCGAGAAGGCTTGGAAGGACGCGTGCAAGAGCGCGGGCGGTGCCAAGGCCTTTAAGAAGACCCTCAAGACCTACGGCTATACCGAAGACACCTACAAGGATTCGCTCAAGGAGAGTCTGGCGCAGCAGAAACTCAAGGATGCCGTCGCGCCCACGAGCAAGCCCAAGGACAGCGAGATTGTCGATTACATCAACGAAAACCTGTCCAGCTACAACGACGCCCGTCGCTCGTCGAACATCCTGATCAAGGTTGATTCCGACGCTTCCGACGAGGACAAGGCCGCCGCCAAGGCCAAGGCACAGGAGTGCCTGGACAAGATCAACTCCGGTGAGCTGAGCTTTGAGGACGCCGTTGAACAGTACTCCGAGGACACCGGTTCCAAGGAGAAGAAGGGCGATGTGGGCTGGGATAAGCTCACCACCTTTGTCGACAGCTACCAGACGGCGCTCGAGGGGCTCAACAAGGGCGACGTGAGCGATGTTGTCGAGTCGACGTACGGCTATCACATCATCAAGTGCACCGACTACTTCCACGTCGATGACCAGGTCGATGACATCAATCAGGTGCCCAAGGCCATCAAGAAGTATGTCTCCAACGTGGTGAAGACGCAGGCGGCCAGCACCGCGTACAGCGAGTGGCTGGAGCAGTACAAGAAGGATGCCGACATCACCGTTAACCCCATGCCCAAGGACGTGCCGTACAACGTCAGCCTGAAGGGCGTTACCAAGAATTCGACCGACGATTCGTCGACGACTGAGTAATCATGGGGCGGTGCTCATACGAGTGCCGCCCACGCTATTGAGGAGGATTTGCAGATGACCAACGAAGAGCTGCAGAAGGAAATGATCGCGGCCATGAAGGCTAAGGACAAGGTTCGCCTGTCCATCATTCGCCAGGTCAAGGCCGAGGTGAAGAATATCGAGGTCAACGAGCGCCGCGATGTGACCGAGGAAGACGTCAACAGTATGATCAAGCGTCTGATTAAGCAGACGAGCGAGACGCTGGAGATGTCCATTAAGGCCGGCACCGACCAGGAGCGTACCGACAACCTGACCGAGCAGGTCAAGATTCTGGAGAGCCTGCTGCCCGCGCAGGTTTCGGGCGAGGAGCTCGAGGCCCTGATCGAGCAGGTCATCGCCGAGCTGGGCGCCACGTCCAAGAAGCAGATGGGCCAGGTCATGGGAGCGCTCGGCAAGGCCACCGGCGGCAACTTCGACAAGCCGGCGGCGGCCAAGATCGTCGGCTCAAAGTTGGCGTAAGGGCCGGTCGGCACATAGCTGATGTTGAGGGGGCGTGACCATCGCGGTCACGCCCTTTTTGGTGCTTGCACAGGACGGGCGCTCATTGGGGGCAGACTTAAATGAGTACCCAATGAGCGGGCGAAAGGTTGCGGGTTCTTTACGGTGATGCAGTGTGGGCTGCGGAAACGTGGTTCTTTCCGTACAATAGTGCAATTCGTATAAACGCAGGGAAGGAACATTCATGGCAGACATGATCGAGATCAAGCATCTCAACAAGTACTTTGGCGACCTGCATGTGCTCAAAGATATCAACCTCACCGTCAAGCGCGGCGAGAAGCTCGTAATGATCGGGCCGTCCGGTTCGGGTAAGTCGACGCTCATCCGCTGCGTCGATTATCTTGAGGAGCCCACATCGGGCGAAGTCATTATCGACGGTACGCCGCTTACCAAGAAGAATCACCTGGAGATGGCTCGCAAGTACAGCTCCATGGTGTTTCAGCAGTTCAACCTGTATCCCAACATGACGGTGCTGGGCAACCTGACGCTCGCGCCCATTAAGCTGCAAAAGAAGAGCAAGGATGAGGCGACCGAGATCGCCATCGCCGCGCTCAAGCGCGTCGGCATGGCGCATAAGGCCGGCGAGTATCCGCAGAACCTCTCGGGCGGTCAGCAGCAGCGCATCGCCATCGCCCGCGCCCTGTGCACCAAGCAACCCATCATCCTGTTTGACGAGCCGACCTCGGCGCTCGACCCCGAGATGGTCCAGGAGGTCCTGGACGTTATGATCGAGCTCGCGCAGGAGGACATTACCATGATCTGCGTGACGCACGAGATGGGCTTTGCGCGCCAGGTGGCCGACCGCGTCATCTTTATGGAGGACGGCCGCATCCTGGAGGAGGGCACGCCCGAGCACTTCTTCGATAATCCCGAGAACCCGCGCTGCCGCGAGTTCCTGTCCAAGATTCTGCACTAGGCGCGGGTGATGGACATGACGGATATGACGAGGGCGGCCGTATCGCGCCGTCACTTTTTGCAGCTGGCGGGGGCCGGCATGCTTGCTCTGACAGGAACCGCGCTCACCGGCTGCGGCAACTCCACGGGCGGCGAGGGCTCCGATAAGGGTTCCAAGCTCGCGGCCATCAAGTCGCGCGGCCACCTGAACGCCGGCGTCAAGAAGGACGTTCCCGGCTACGGCTATTACGATACCGCCAAGGGCCGCTTTGAGGGCATGGAGGTCGACCTGTGCTACCAGATCGCCGCTGCTGTCTTTGGCGTGAGTTACAAGGAGGCCCGCGCCAAAGAGCTTGTCGAGTTTACCGACGTAACGCCCAAGACGCGTGGCCCGCTCATCGATAACGGCCAGCTCGACGTGGTCGCGGCGACCTACACCATCACCGACGAGCGCAAGAAGAGCTGGGACTTCTCGACGCCGTATCGTACCGACTATGTGGGACTCATGGTCAAGAAACGTTCGGGCTTTACCTCGATTGAGGATCTGGACGGCAAGGTCATTGGCGTGAGCCAGGGTGCTACCACACAGGGCCTGATCGAGCAGATGATCAAGGACAACGGCTTCCACTGCGAACCCGAGTTTAGGGCCTTTAGCGGCTACCCCATCATCAAGAGTTCGCTCGACGCCGGCAATATCGACGTCTTTGCCATGGACCGCTCCACGCTGGCCGGCTACATGAACGAGACCGTCGAGCTGCTGCAGCCCGAGGTCAAGTTTGGCGAGCAAGGCTACGGCGTGGCGACCAAGAAGGGTTGCGACCTTTCGGCCGTGGTCGATCAGGTGATTTGCGATCGCCTGGCTGACGGCTGGCTCGATCAAGAGGTCAAGACCTGGGGTCTTGTGTAAGCGTTCGTCCAAGGAAGGAATCAAATGCTCGAAGGATTGTTTGACGCCGACCGCTGGTCGACGACATTTCAAAACATGGGGCCCTTCTGGGAGGGCTTTGGCGTGACGCTGCAGGTGGTTGTTGCCGGCCTGCTGCTGTCGCTGGTGCTGGGCACGCTGCTGGGCGTATTCTCGACCACCCGTTCGCGCGTGCTGCGCGCCATCAGTCGCGTGTACGTGGAGTTTTACCAGAACACTCCGCTGCCCGTGCAGGTGCTCTTTATGTACATGGCCGGCCCGCAGTTTTTGCAGGCCATAACCGGTGCCGACCAGCCGGTGCGTATCGCGCCGTTCGTGCTGGGCTTTCTGGGCGTGGGCCTGTATCACGCGGCCTACATCTCGGAGGTCATCCGCACCGGCATCGAGGCCGTTCCGCGCGGTCAGATGGAGGCGGCTCAGAGCCAGGGCTTCACCCGTGCGCAGGCCTACTGGTACATCGTGCTGCCCCAGACGTTCAAGATTATCCTGCCGCCGCTGTGCAACCAGGCGCTCAACTTGGTCAAGAACACGTCGGTGCTGGCGCTCGTGGCCGGCGGTGACCTTATGTATCGCTCCGACAACTTCGTAAGCCTGTATGGCTACCTGCAGGGATACATCGTTTGCTGCCTTATGTACTTCATCATCTGCTTTCCGCTCGCCATGCTGGTGCAGTGGCTCGAGCGCCGCTCCAAGGAGCGTCCGCGCGGTGTGAGCCTGGCCGAGCTGGGGCTCGACAACGTAGAGGAGGCCTAGCGCATGGAAATCTTCAACGCGACCAACCTGCTCTACATCTGGGGCGGCTTTGTTAAGACGATCGAGATCTCGGCGCTGTCGATCTTTTTCTCGCTCATCTTTGGCACGGTGCTGGCGCTCGTCAAGAGCTATGCGCCCCGCCCGTTCCGCATTTTGGTGAGTGCCTATATCGAGCTGTTCCGCTGCACGCCTAACCTGCTGTGGATCTTGTTTATCTACTTTACGGTGCAGGGCCTGGACATTGTGATCTCGACCATCGCCTTTACGCTGTTCACCAGCGCCGTTATGGCCGAGATTGTGCGTGGCGGCCTCAACTCGATTCCGCGTGGCCAGTTTGAGGCGGCGCAGAGCCAGGGCTTCGGCTTCTTTGCCACCATGCGCTATATCATCCTGCCACAGACGTTTAAGACGATCATTCCGGCCCTGTTTAGCCAGTGCACGACCGTCATCAAGGACAGCTCGTATCTTTCGGGCATTAACGTGGCCGAACTCATGTACACGGCAAATGTCGTGATGGCGCACGCGATCGACCTGTCGCAGGTGCTTATGCTCTACGGCCTGGTGTTTGCGATGTACTTTGCGCTGAACTTTGGCATTTCGCTGTTGGTCCGAGCGTATCAACGCCGCATCGTAGCCGCATAGCCTGGCTTTCCCTGGCACCCAACCTTGGCCTTCAAACCGTCGCTCGCGTACCAAAGTACGCGTCGCTCCTCTTTCAGGCCAATCTTGGGCACCAGGAAAACCCAGGTACGCTATCGTGGGAAAAGGCGATAAACAGCTTTTTTCTCATTTGTTAGAAAGGAATCGCGATGAGCGATCTGGTGAACAAGAAGAGCCCCGTGGTCATTACCATCGCGCGTGACTTTGGTGCCGAGGGCCACGAGATTGGCCGTATCCTCGCCAATGAGCTGGGGATTCCGCTGTACGACAACGAGCTGCTGGTGCGCGCGTCGCTGCGCGCGGGCGAGTCGCTCGATAAGATGGCGGCCTACGACGAGCGCCTGGCCGTGGAGAACATGGCGTTTCTGCCCGACCGCTACGACGCGCGTTCGTACTCGGACAAGCTGTTCCAAAAGATGAGCCAGGTGATTTTGGACCTGGGCGAGACCGAGAGCTGCATTATCGAGGGTCGCCTGTCCGATTATCTGCTGCGCAACAACCCCAACCACATCGCCGTGCTGGTGACTGCTCCCTTTGAGGACCGCGTCGAGATTGTGCGTAAGAAGCGTGGCCTCAACAAAAAGAAGGGCGCCAAGCTGGTCAAGCAGCAGCAGAAGGCGCGTGAGGCGTTCTACAAGCGCTACAGCGCCGGCAAGTGGAAGATGACGAGCGGCAAGGATATCGTCGTCAACCGTGCCAAGCTGGGTCGCGAGGGCTGCAAGGACGTCATCGCCGCAGCCTACCGCTACAAAGTAGCTAAGCTCGAAGGCTAGACTCCAAAACCACCACAAAGGGGACAGGCACCTTTGTGGTGGTTTTTGTTTTAAGCCGAGGGGATTGGCCGATACCGCCGCCGACGCATCGCTCAAAGAACTCAAAGGTGCTCAAGCAACTCAAAGATGCTCAAAGAACTCAAGGGTGCTCAAAATACTCAAGGGCGGGCACCGCTTAGTTTCCTTTACTGTCTCGATCTGTAACATCTGGGCGGCTAAATCGTCTCTATCTGTTACAGATTTAGATAAAACGCGGAGCCGAGCGGGGAAATCTAAATCTGTAACAGCTGGCCTGCTATTTGGGGTCTAGATGTTACAGATTGAGACAAACTGGTGGAGAGAGCTGCCGTGTCGTTCAAACCACCACGAAGGGGACAGGCACCTTTGTGGTGGTTTTTGTTTTAAGCCGAGGGGAAGGCTTTGGTGAGACCGGCGCGCGTTTGCGTGTCGGTCTTTTGGTAGATGGAGCTCAGGTGGCGCTGGACCATGCGCATTGAGATGCCGAGCTCATCAGCAATCTGTTTGAGCGGGCGCTCGTCCTGGGTCACGGCCATGAGCACGTCGACTTCGCGCGGGGTGAGGCCGTGGTCGGCGATGAAGGCTTGGCGCTGTTCCTCGATGCTGGGTGCAGCGAGTGCCTCCTCGGCGAGCTGTTGATGTTCGCGCTCCTGCTCGGTTTGGGGCAGGCGGAATAGACCCGCAGCTACAAATGCCACGCTCGCCGCCACAAGCAGCACGAGCGCGCCGATCATGATGAGGGCGACATTGCCCGAGGTGACCAGTGCCAGCGAGATGCCCGATGTGGTGAATGCACATACATTGTTGGCGGCGCGGCCCATGCCGGCCCACAAAGCCGGAGTGTGCATACGCGGTGCCAGCTGTGTAAACGTGGCGGTGAAGAATGTGACGAAAAAGCCCGAGCTCAGATAAAAGACGATGAGGCCCAGGTTGGGATCGGCACCAGCTTCTACGGCCAAGATTGAGATGGTGGAGAGCACCGTGACGCCGAGCATGACAGGACCCATGTAGCGACGCTCGGCAAGATCAAAAACGATGCCGGCAGCTAGACCGCTCGCTGCCAAAAAGAGGCGTGGCCAAGTCTGCACGGCGATGGTGCCGTGGGCGTTGGAGAACGTGACCACGTTATCGAGCGTTGAGAACAGACAGGCCAAGATCATGACGAGCGCGATGCTCCAGTAAGCCTGCTTGGCAAGTGCGTGCGAGGGCTCGGTAAAAGGGTTGATGGTGGAGCTGGGGTTCTCATCTGCCTCTTGGGGCGCGGCGCTGAGGGCGGAGATGATGATCGTCGCCGCGCCAAGAATGATGAGCTCAACGATGCCGCCGCAATCGAGCAGGTTAAGGGCAAACTGCAGGAGGATGCCTGCGGCATAGGCCGCCCCCGCGCCCGTGGCGAGCTTGGGATCGTCTTGGAACGCCAACGCAAAGGCGTGATGTGCTGCGGCGCCCAGCATACCGAGTCCAAAGAATACCACGCACCCCAGAATCTCGAGCGCAAGTGGACCTGTGGGGACCTGAATCTGGGACAAGCCAACGATAGCGATGGGAACGGCGGCGTTGGCGGCTGCCTGGGCCTGACCTTTGCGTTGGGCAAGAGCCAATAACGGCGCGTATCCGATAAAGCCGATAACGCTGGCACCCAGGATAAAACCTTGCGCGAGCACAACGCGCTCGGCACCGGCGAGCAGCCCGACATTGATGTCGAAGCGAAACTCGGCGGCAAGAAAGACAAAGGTAAAGAGCGCGAGGGCTAGAAGCGCGTTGATTTTAGGCTTGCTCAGGTTCAAGAACGGTCCTTTGGGTGGACGGAATAATCATGCCCTCGATTGTAGCGCCCTAAGGCGAAGACACCGACAACGAAATCCATTCGAATGAAACCGCAGGTAGCCATAGGGGTTCACATCTACGAACCTAGGCGTATGCGATTGCTTGGCACATGGTGAGACTAGGAAAACCACCACAAAGGGGACAGGCACCTTTGTGGTGGTATGGTCCATCGACCGAGGGAGGCCCCTATGAACGGAAGCCATTTTGACAAGCAGACCCAGCGCGAGCGCACTTGCTCGCTGGTTCACGGTTCGTGGAAACGGGCGGGTGCCAGGCTGGCGTGCGCCGGCGCGTGTGCGCTCATGGTCGGTCAGTTGCTACTGCCGAGTGTTGCCTTGGCAGCCGATTGGATCAACGTGGGCGGCACGCAGTACAACGCGGGCGCTGCCGTCAGCGACGAGGCGGGCACGTGGTCTTGGAACGGCGCCGACGACATGCAGCTCAATGGCTATAACGGCGGCGGTATCAGCGCCGAGGGCAACCTCAACATCGGTGTGACCAACACCAACACCGTTACGGCCGATGCCGGTCAGAGCGCCATCGAGGTCTCAGGCGGCAACCTTTCCATCACGGGCGACGGCACACTCAATGCGACGGGCCAGACCGATGTCATCACGGCCGCGGGTAACGGTATTACCGGTGGCGACGTCACCGTCGACGGGGCCACGGTCAACGTGACGGCGACGGGTACGGATGCGAATGGCGAGGAGTGCGAGAACGCCGAGGCCATAACTGCGTTTGGTGGCGACGTGACCATTAAAAACGGCGCGACTGTCGATGTAAAGGCAGGACGTGCGACGGAGTCCGGCGACGGGTACTACGGTTACGTGACGGGCATCTATGCCACTAACGGCGCACCCAGGGGAGATGGCGAGTTTGCATGGGAACATGACGGGCAGAGCAACAAAGGCGGCCGCGTATCGATTGGCTCCGGCTCAACGGTGACGGTCAAGGCCGAATCCACCCTGGAGTCTCAGGGAATTGTGTCCCGTGTCAACAACGGCGCCGCGCGTGTCGAAATTGCAGGCGATTCGCTCGTGACCGCGATTGCCGACGCTTCGGGCGGCAACTGGGGTGCCGTGGGTATCGAGGCGGCCGGAATGGGCGACGATGCCACTGCCGATATCATCATCGATGGAAAGAACACGTTTGTGACTGCGATTGCCAGCGCCTCGAAAGATCGGTATTCCAAGGACACGTATGGTCTGCATACCAGCTCGGGGAGTGCGGTCGAGGGCGGAAGCATCCAAATTAAAAACGGCTCCGTTGTTGCCGAGGGCAGCGACGGGGCAATCGTCGCCGACAACTACACGACCGCCAACGGTCCTGCCGGCATGATTGTTATCGGCGAGGGCGGGAAGGTCGTGCTTCCTGCCAATGGCGTGGTGCGCGACTACCAAAAACTGGGTGCCCGCCCCATGGCGCTGGGCAACCGATTTGAATATGCTGATTTTTGGGGACAGACGATTGGCGAGCCCGGCGAAGGCGTCCTGAGGGCCGATCGCGATGCGGACAAGATCGCCAAGGTCGCGCATATCGTATTCGACGGAGGTGCTACGCCTGCTCCCGATCCGGCACCGACTCCCAAGCCGCAGCCGGGTGGCGAAGGCTCGACGGGCACGACGGGGGCGACGACCCAAACTTCGACACAGACTGGTTCGGCCGTGAATGTAAAGCCTGCTGCCGCCAAGGCATCCGTCACGGCTTCGAAGACGATGACTTCCGCTCTTGCGGCCACGGGCGATAGCGCCGCGTTGACCGTTGCCGCCATGGGCATCGCTGGTGCCACGGTTGCGGCCGCCGGCATCGCCGCCGCGCGTCGTCGCGAGGAATAGCAATTTTGCCTAGGGCATGCAGGGCATAAAGCCTCAGTGCGTTTGATTGAGCCGCCGCGCAGGGATTTGCGTCCCCGCGTGGCGGCTTTTGCGTTTGCGCAGGTAAAGGTGCAGGTTCGCATGTACGAACCTAGGCGTGGCGCCCGGTTTGCAGCATCGTGGTGCCATGGAAACAACCCTCGATGAAGGAGGACGACATGCAAGGACAACATTTTGCCAAGCAGGCGCAGCGCGAGCGCACCTGCTCGCTGGTTCACGGAACTTGGCGTTGTGTGGGTGCCAAAATAGCTTGCGCCGGCGCGTGTGCGCTTATGGTCGGTCAGCTGCTGCTGCCGAGCGTGGCACTCGCGACCGAATGCGCCGATTCTGCTGCTGCGACAGGTGAGGTCGCTGCGGCGCCGGCGGCTACGGTGGATGCGAATGCGGCGACAACACCGACAACCGATGCTGCTCCGGCAACTCAGAACGAGGCCGATACTCAGCAGGTATCTTTGGCTGACACCGTCGAAGGGGCTGGCGATGCAATGCCCGCCGAGCAAAACGCTTCCGGCGACAACGCCGCCATGCCGGCAGACAACGCCATTATGCCCTGCGGTGTGACCGACGTGACGGGTGGGGGTGGCGTGACAATCGACACGAACGTCGAATCCTACTACAGGGAATGCGAGCTTCCACCCGAGATTTCTCTTACCGGAGGCGGTAGTTTCTCATGGGATTTTGGACCGGTCCCAGATGAGGTGGCGGATAAGCTATCAACCGCATCCGAAACTAAGTATTACAAGGCCGATGCCACTACGAGCACGCTTGTTGAAGTCGCCGATCAGTCTCAATCGAACGTGACGATTTCCATTGCGCCATATGAAGGGCAGATGCGTGCGACGCTGACCCTGACAGGCGGGGACTTTGTAGACGGAAACTATACGCTCATCCGCAACGAGGATGTGCGGTTTGCTTCAACGTTGACGTACGACCGCACCGACTATAATGATGGCATCCTCATCGGCGATCCTGATGGCACCTCCGATAAACCAGCTCAAATTGTTGTCCATGAAACAAGGACCGATTACTACCTGCGCTACAACTTCAACACCGTGGTAAAGCTAGCTGCCCATGGGGAGGCAATCAATAGCGTTGATTTGGGTTCAGGATATATCGGCTATCGCGCTGGGGATACTCCCGCTCCAACCACTCATGTACCATACGCAGATTACGACAAGTATGAAATTGCTTACGAGTGCTGGGAGGAGATGGACAACAGCGACCCCACGGATCTTCATCCCGTCGCCTTCTGGTATTCCGACGAGGGCATGTACACACCGGGCATGAAGCGAATCGACAAGTTCGAAGAAGGCAAGCACTACATGCATTCTGTCATGCTACGCCAAAAGAACGGGTATGAGTTTGCCAACGACTGCACTGTGGCAATCAATGGCGAGCCACTTAACGCCATGAGTGTTCAGAAAGTCGAAGGTGGTCTGTTCCTTGCGCCGACCACATCGTTTACCTGCGAAAAGGCTCTTGTGTGGCAAGCAATCGACACGGTCGAGATTAATGGCGCTACCGTCACGTTCAAGGCTGGTGATAAGCCGATTTTCACCGGCAGCGAGGCCGACGGCGCACGTTACTGGTACCAGTGCGAGTTTTGGATGGGCAGTGACGGCTCTAGCATCAATTCCTCCAGCTTTTTCGACCAGGGGAATACTAACCGTATCGACACCTTTAAACCCGGCGTGACATATCGCTACGGTTTCTATCTCAAATCGCACGAGGGTTTCTACTTTACGCGCGATACCAGGGTTGTCATCAACGGCAAACAGTATGGCTATACGTGGTCCGCGTCCGATTTGGACAATATTGAGCAGACGGGCGGGACGAGCACCATGTGGGTCGACACCGACCTTACCTTTACGCCCGAGGCCACGCCTACTCCCGACCCGCAGCCCACACCGGATCCCAAGCCGACGCCGCAGCCTGAGGTAAAGCCCGACGCGAAGCCCGAGACGAAACCGGAGACCAAGCACGCCACGACGCCGACCAAGCCGACCGCCACAACCAAGACGGTCGCCAAGGCAACGCCGGCCGAGAAGTCCGATGCGACCCTGGCTGCCACGGGCGACAACACCGCCATGACGGTCACCGCCCTGGGAATCGCCGGCGCAACCGTTGCCGCAGCCGGTGTCGCCGCGACCAAGCGCCGCAAGCGCTAGGTTTTGGTGGCTGCCCTCGTTCTCGGCGTCAGCAAAATCTCAATCTGTAACACCTGGCCGCCCAAAACGGCCCAAGATGTTACAGATTGAGATGAACCGCCTGACTGCCAACCTAATGTCTCGATCTGTAACACCAAACGAGGAATTTGGGTTCCAGATGTTACAGATTGAGACAAGCTAGCGAGTGTCGGAACAACGTCTCGATCTGTAACACGTAGCGGGAGATTTGGCCTCTAACTGTTACAGATTTAGATGAACCGGAAGGCGCCGACACAATGTCTCGATCTGTAACATCTACGGGGCTCTATGTGGCCTACCTGTTACAGATTGAGACAAACCGGCCGGCTAAGTCCAAAACCACCGCAAAGGTGCCTGTCCCCTTTGTGGTGGTTTGCGCAGGTAGAACGGTAGGTTCGTATATATGAACCTACCGTTCGCTTTGTTTTTGGGCAACGATTACGCTGGATGACTTTTGGTCTGCAAGAAAGGAACGACCATGAGGTGGACTACTGTTCGAGCACTTTGCCGCCGCCTGACCGTTGCCACGGCGACCCTCGCAATGGTGACGAGTTCGTTGCCCATAGACGCGTTTGCCGAGGCGCTCACCACCGACAGCACCTTTGTGCAGACGGATGTCGACCAAGCAGACGATGCTGTCTCGTCCGATGCCGCCGGCACCGCGACTGATGCCGACGCCGCTGATCCCGTGGCGCTCGATACCGGTGACGCCCCGACACCTCCGGCCTCCGAGATCGCATCGGCGGCGGGCCTGACGGGCGCCGGGCAGACCGAGAGCACGCCTGTGGGAACACTTGCAACCGATCTTGTCGAGGGCAAGGAGCTTGCCGAGCAGCAACAACAAGAGGAAACCGCCAACGCTGAGGCAACCTGGAACGAGGAGCTTGAGCTCTGGGTAACCTCAAAGGGCGCCACGGGCGTAAAGGGCGAATACGATGATGGCTACGTAGCCGGCGAGCAGACTCCCGCTCAGTACTACTTCTCAATCGATAGCCTCACCAACGAAATCTCGATCGAGTACGGCGACTCGGGCATCACCACGCTGGAGGTGCCCTCGACCATTGACGGCAAGAATGTCGTGAGCCTGGCGGGCATGGGAAGTGCCGCGCTCACGTCGGTTACCTTCGCCGGCGATTCGCATGTCCGCAAGGTGGGCGGCTTGGGCGGAAGCAGCATTAAGGAAATCGCGCTGCCCGATTCGGTTGAGGAGCTGGGCTGGAATGCGTTTTACGGAAGCAAGACACTTCAGACGGTGACCTGGCCCAACAACGCGGCCTTTACCACGATTCCCGAGCAGGCCTTTGAGGGCTGCGAACAACTTGACGACAATGTGGTGGCAACGCTGCCGCCTTCGGTTAAGACTATCGACTACCGCGCTTTCGCCAATTGCGGCGTGCCGCAGTTCTATGTCTCGGACACAACGGTACTCACCTTTACGCAGATCGACGTACCGGGCACGGTGGAGCGGATTGAGCGCCAAGCCTTTAATGGGTGCTCACATGTGTCGTCGGTGACGATTGGCGACGGCGTCAAATATATCGGCAGCAGCGCGTTTTTATCTCTTGATCCCGCGATCGCCGGCAAAGAGATCGTGCTGCCCAGAAGCGTGGAAAAGATAGAGTGGTGGGCTTTTGAGAACACGCGCTATTCAAGCACCGTCGGTGGCGGGAGCGAGATAAACCATAACGCAGTTACCCTGCGCGTGATGAACCCCGACCTTCAGTTTGGTGAGGCGGGCTATCCTGGCGACTATAATGATCGCGTGACAATCGATGGCGTAACGTACGCGATTCCCTTTAGCGAGGGTCAGACCATCTATGCCTATGCGACCGATTCGGCGGGCAACCCCTCGATGGTCAAGAAACTCGCCGATGCCGTGGCCGACCGCAAGGATTCGGCGGACTCGTCAAAACCCGCCTATACGTTTGAGTGGATGGGCGAGGCGGCCCAGGTAACGGGCAGGCTTCCCCAGGGCGCGACGGCGGTGCTTGTGCAGGCGGGGCAGTCTGCGCCGCTGAACATTGCCGCCGACGGCAGCTTTACGGTAGATGCCCTCTCTAAGACGGCCACTATGCTGCGCCTTTCGCTCGATGGCTACTATGACATGGTGCTGGCGCGCCCGGGCGACCAGATGGCCGGCACATGGGACATCGGCGAGATTAAGGCTGCGGACTTTACCAAGATTCCCGCCTCCCGCGCGATTGAGCTCAACGTGGGCTATCTCGAGCCGGTGGCAGGGCAGGATAAAACCGAGCGCATTGAACTGAACAGTCTCGATGATATCGACCTGACCATTACGTGCGACGGTAAGACGCTTAAAGCCGCCAAGGGTGACAAGGAAAACGACTATCGCATTCAGGGTACAGCGATCGTAGTGTCACAGGCCATTGCCGATGCGGACCAGGAGCTGGAGATTACGCTCAAACCCAAGGACAGCCTTAAGCTGGGTGGGGCCACCGCGCGCATAAAGCCGTCTGCCGGTAAGGTCGATATCGACCTAAAGCCTTGGGGTGCGGCGACGGTGACCACCAAGGGTGATTATCAGGGCGCCAACCGCGTGCTGGTGTTCCGCACGTCCGATGGCAAGCTGGTTGCCGACGGCATTACCTATCTGACGGGCTACGAGGGCGATGGCACCACGCCCGTCATGAAGGCCGATACGCCGCGCCTGAAGGCCGGTGCCTACACTATCGTCGCCTTTAACAAGACAAGCTATGACATCCAGGCGACAAGCTATTCCACGTTCAGCCGCCTGGGGCTGACCGCGGGCAAGCATATCGCCCAGCAGCAGGTGAAGATCGAAGACGGTAAGTAGCTCGATGTGACGCTCGACGTGCCGACGTTTGACGTTGAGGCGTACCGTGCCGAGCGCGGGCTGACGGCGGGCTCGGTTATCGCTGATTCGTCTGCGGTCGTTGGGGTGGAGACCGAGCTGCGCATTCACTACGAGCTCAAGGACAGCCAGGCGACAAAGATCGAGATCCCGCTGGCCAAAGATGCGGTCGAGGATGTATCCGCAGGCTCTCGCGATGCCGGTGACAGCACCAATACCTGGTGGACCGGAACAACGTGGGAGGGCGACAATCTGGTCATTGACATGAAGAAGGGCGCGGGCGCCGATGTGTTTGTGCGCTTTAAACCCAAGACTGCAGGTACCTACGTTGTCTCGCCGCTCATTACGTTGGGCGAAGTGACGCTGCCGCTGGGGAGCACCACGCTCGAAGTCAATACCTCGCGCATCGAGGTCGACAATACTAATGCCCACAGCTTGCTGGGCAATGTGGCCTACGTGTACGCAGCGCCCGGCAAGAGCGTGCAGCTTACCGTGGGGACGGGTGCCTCGGCTGCAAAGTACACCGGCAAGACCAATAAACTCGGCCGTGCCAAGATTGAATACGACCTGCCGCAGGATACGCTTGCTGCCGAGCGTGTGACGCTCGAAGCGCGCGTGGGCTCGACCGATGTTGCCGCCGCTGCTGCCGAGGTAACAGCTCGCAATTATGTGTGCTATGTTCCGGGCGCTTCGGTTTGGAACTTTGACGTGACGTATCGCGGCGGTACGCAGAACCTGGTTAAGGACGGCAAGGATACGGGTAAGAGCCTGTGGACCTTCCACCATCTGCCGCAAAAGAAGAACGCCTACTGGACGTTCGATATTACGCTCGAGGTGGGCAACGAGGAGGCTGCCGACACGCTCGACCTGTACGTGGACTGCGTGGACGGCAAGACCGTGACGATTCCGCTGAGCCAAAAGTCGCGCGAGGGCACCCGCGTGCGCTACGCGGCCGAGTATGTGGACGAGGGCTATCTCAAACTGCTCGATGAGTTCAACAAGGCAAACGACTCGACCTATGTGAACTGCGGAAACTTTGAGCAGATCTTTATGCCGCAGACCTACCGCATCTCCAATGCTCAGCTTATGACCATGCTGAGTTTTGATGCCAACGCTTCGGCCAAAAAGCATTCCGCCGCGGCCGAGGAGCGCCAGCAGGAGTTCTCGAATGCCGTGCAGCAGTGGCACGAGTATATGATGGAGAACTCGTTTAACGATGTTGACCAGGCGTTTAACGACGCGATTGATCAGATGGTCGCCGATGCGTTTGCCGAGGAGGAGGGCGGCAAGGACGAGGAGTCCGGAGCGGACGATGAGGCCCAAGGCGGCAGCGCCCGCAAGGCCCGCCGCGCCCCCGCCGCTCGCGGTGGCGAGGGCGATGATGCTGGCAACGACGAGGCCGCACAGTTTGCTGCCGAACTCAAGGCCGCGGTCGGCGGGTTGTCGGCGCTGTTGACCAAGCAGGGCGACAGTTATGGCGTCAACGTGGATAAGATGATCTTTGAGGACGCCTATGGAACCAGCGAGGACTGGTACCAGGAGCTCGCGGCGGCACAGGGCGCGAATGCTGCGGATGCGGCGGCACTCAAGGAACTCGTCGACCATGCGTCGCGTGCGGAGTTCATTACGCAGCAGGCCGAGGACCTGGTGGGTCAGTCGCTGGGTATCGGCCAGCTCAACCAATACGGCAGCTGGAATGACGCAACCGCTGCGGCGCTCAACAAGTGCGCAGGTATTAAGGCTAGCGAGTATAAGGGTCAGTCGACGAGCGGGTTTAGCGATCTGGGCCAGGCACTCGGCAGTTCCCTGAGCTACAAGGCGGCTGACGACGATACCGTCAAGGGCTTTAAGGTCGCCGCGCCCGATGGCGAGCAGACGGCCTATATCGAGTCGGAGTTTATCGAGAACTCCAATAACAACAAAAACCAGGCACTGCTGTTTAACTCGATTGCCATGCAGTGCGACATTTTGGACACCCTGTACGACAACTGGAATGTGGTGCATAGCCTCAATAACTCCAAGGTCCGCGGCTGGCTTATGGCTTGGAAGCGCAACGGCGACGTGAGCGCCCATATGAAGCTCATTCGCACGATCCGTTCGCTCAAGAGCTATAAGATCGAGTGCGAGATGTTCGGGCAGGTCTTTAAGACCGACGTGTGGAAGGCGGCCGGGCAGGCGTTTCCCGCGGCGACCCAGGGCATCGGCATCTTTACCGGCATTTACGGCGTGAACGATGCCAGCAAGAACTGGGAGAACGTGAACGTCCGTATGCAGAAGGTGAAGGGCGAGCGCGAGGGCTACGAGCTGCAGCATACGCGCTTGCTTGCCAAGCCCGAGAAGACCGAGGACGACTGGAAGTGCATTTACGCGCTGCGCGACGCCATGGAGAAGGCACGTGCGTTTGAGGATCTGCTGTATCGCCAGCTCTGCCACGACAGCACCGATGTGGCAGTGGGCTCCATTATGACAATCGCCGGCGTGCTGACGGCCGGTTCGGCGGGTACCGTGGTGGGCGCCGCCTATGACGCCGCCTCAACGAGCGTCGGTTCGGAGCGCGCGATTAAGCTGACGAACGCCGAGTGCGCTTACGATGTTGCCTGCGAGCAGGTGGAGCGCGCATGCCAGAACCGTATTACGGTCAACTGGGGCGAGCTGACCGATGCCGAGGTCTACAAAGCCAACAAGGACGGTTTGATCTCGGACGAGAAGATGCAGTCGATCTTTGAGGCGCGTTATCGCAATGTGGCTGCCAAGGCGGCGCCCGATCCTGCGGGTGTGGTATACGAGGGCCTACTGTCCAACACGGTTGAGGGTGCGACGGTTGAGCTGTGGAGCGCCGACGATGCGGACGGCACCAATGCCGTACGCTGGGATGCCGAGGAGTATGAGCAGGCCAACCCGCTTGCGACGGGTGCGGACGGTGCTTACAACTGGAATACGCCGACCGGTTGGTATCAGGTGCGCGTGACCAAGGACGGTTACGAGGAAGCGCGTTCGGCCTGGCTGCGTGTGCCGCCGATTCAGACCGAGGTGAACATTGCCCTGGTGTCGACGGCGGCACCCGAGGTGGCGTCGGTCCATGCCTATACCGACTGTGTTGAGATTGAGTTTACGCAGTATATGGACGCGAGTGATGACGCTGTGGCCGCGCTGGACGCGCAGGGACTGGGTGACGTGACGTATAAGTGGCTCGATAAGCAGGACGACCCCGATGGCAAGCCGCTGTCGCGCGTGTTGCGTATCTGCTATGCCGATGCGCGCGAGGCGGGGCCGACCGTTGCCTTTGACCTCGACGGCGCTCGTAACTATGCGGGCACGGCGATGCCTGCCTGGGCGAGTGGCGAGCTTGCCGTGGGCATGCGGGCTGACAAGCTCAAGCTCAACGTGGAACAGGCGGTGACCATGCTCGAGGGCGACGACTTTGAGCTGGTGGCATACGTGACCGATAAGGATGGCAAGCCGTTTACCGGCGCCACGGTTAGTGTTGGGCTGGATTCTGAGGCCATCTGCTCTGCGGATGCCATGCAGGCTGTGACAGGTGAGAACGGCGCCGCGACGTTTGTGTTGCACGGTGCTCTGCCGGGTCTGACGACGCTGACGGCGACGGTGGATGGCACGGCGCTGTCCAAGCAGGTCGACGTTCGTGTGTCTGCCGAGGCAGTGCGACCGGCGCGACCGGTGGCGACGATTGGTGCGACGACGTTTGGTGCATGGTCGCCCAAGGAGAACTACATCACGGTGCCCAAGGGTACCAAGCTGGAGCTTTCGGCCGAGGAAGGTGCCACTATTTGGTACACCACCAATGACACCTGCCCCTGCAAGGACGACGGGCGCGTGGAGTACACCGGCCCCGTGACGCTCGATCGCAACATGTACGTTCGTATTGCGGCGCAGCGCCCCGGTATGTCATACAGCGAGTATTCTGAGCGTCTGAACATTACGATTACGGTGACGGATGAGATGGCACCCGAGCCGGAGCCGACGCCCGAGCCGCAGCCGCAGCCGACGCCTGGTGGCGGCGAGCAGGGCGGCGGCACCGGGACCGCCACGGGTGGGTCGACCTCGACCACGACCACGGTGACGACAAGCAAGTCCAAGGGTAAGGATAAGAGCGGCAAGAAGCCTGATGGCGCGAAGCTTGCCAACACAGGTGACGACACCGGTATGACGGTCGTCGCCTTGGGTATCGCCGGAGCAACGGTCGTCGCAGCCGGCATCGCCGCGACCAAGCGCCGCAAGCGCTAGGTTTTGATGACGGCGCCCATCCTCGGCTTTTGCAAGATCTCAATCTGTAACACCAAGCCAGATATTTGGGCTCCAGGTGTTACAGATTGAGATGAACTGTTCGGCTGCCAACCTAACGTCTCGATCTGTAACACGTAGCGAGGAATTTGGCCTCTAACTGTTACAGATTGAGATAAAGCGGGGGCGGCTGGAGCAATATCTCGATCTGTAACAACTACGATGCTCAACGGGCTCCACGTGTTACAGATCGAGACAAAACGACCGACCAGACCCCAGACCACCACAAAGGTGCCTGTCCCCATCGTGGTGGTCGGTCGACCGGCATAGAAAAAAGCCCCCGCCGGGCGTGTGCTCGACGGGGACTTTGCCGTTTGATGGCTAGTGCTGCAGGTGATTACTCGCCCAGCAGGCTCTTGGTGATGGAAGCGGCGGCCTTCTTGCCGGCGCCCATCGCCAGAATGACCGTAGCGGCACCGGTGACGATGTCGCCGCCGGCCCAGATGCGGGGATCGGTGGTCTGGCCGGTCTCCTCGTCGGCAACGATGTAGCCCCACTTGTTGAGCTCCATCTTGCCGCCGATCTTGGCAGCGAAGGGGTTGGCGTTGGTGCCGATAGCCGAAATCGCGACATCGCAGGGAATCTCCTCGATGGCGCCCTCGATGGGCACCGGGCGACGACGGCCGGACTCGTCGGGCTCGCCGAGCTCCATCTTCTGGACCTTGACGGCGCACACGGAGCCATCCTCGCCAGCGACAAACTCGAGCGGGGAGACGAGCGGCAGGACCTCGACGCCCTCGGCCTTAGCGTGGTGCAGCTCGGCGCGGCGGCAGGGCATCTCATCCTCGGTACGACGGTAGGCGATGATGGCGTGCTCGGCGCCCAGGCGCTTAGCGGTACGGACGGCGTCCATAGCCACGTTGCCGCCACCAAAGACGACGACGTTCTTGCCGTGCTTGGTGGGGGTGTCGTACTCGGGGAACTTGTTGGCCTTCATCAGGTTCACGCGGGTGAGGTACTCGTTAGCGAAGAAGACGTTGGGCAGGTTCTCGCCGGGGACGTTGAGGAACTTGGGCAGGCCAGCGCCGGTCGCCACGTAGATGGCGTCGAAGCCCTGCTCGAACAGCTCCTCGGCCGTGGCCATGTTGCCTACGACGGAGTTGTACTCAAACTTGACGCCCATGTCCTCCAGGCCGTCAATCTCGCGCTTGACGACTGCCTTGGGCAGACGGAACTCGGGGATGCCGTAGACCAGCACGCCGCCGCCGGTGAAGAAGGCCTCAAAGACGGTGACGTCGAAGCCGTTGCGGGCGAGCTCGCCAGCGCAGGTGATGCCGGACGGGCCGGAGCCGACGACGGCGACCTTCTTGCCGTTCTTGGGGGCCATCTTGGGCGTGGAGGCGAGCTCGGGGCGGTCACCCAGGAAGCGCTCGAGCTGGCCGATGGCCACGGGCTCGGACTTCTTACCACGGATGCACTTGCCCTCGCACTGGTTCTCCTGCGGGCAGACGCGGCCGCAGATGGCGGGAAGCATGGAGTCCTCGCGGATGGTATCGAGAGCACCGCCGAAGTCCTTCGCGCGGATCTGCTCGATAAAGCGGGGAATGTTGATGTTGACGGGGCAGCCCTCGACACAGAACGGCTTCTTGCAGTTGAGGCAGCGCTCGGCCTCGGCCAGCGCCATCTCCTCGGTGAAGCCCTTGTCGACGGGGCGGAAGTCGCAGGCGCGCTCGGCAGCCGGCTCCTCGTTATCGGGGGTGCGGGGCGACTTCATATCGGCAACGAAACGACCATTAACTAGTGGCATGCGCAGCTCTTTTCCTCATAGGCCTTGAGGGACTCGCCCTCTTCGGAACGGTAAGCGGCCTGGCGGGCACGGAGGTCATCCCAGTCGACCAGGGTGGCATCGAAGTCGGGGCCGTCGACGCAAGCGAACTTGGTCACGCCGCCCACCTCGACGCGGCAGCAGCCGCACATGCCGGTGCCGTCAACCATGATGGGGTTGAGCGACGCGGTGATGGGGGTGTCGTACTTCTGGGCGGTGAGGGTCGAGAACTTCATCATCGGAACGGGGCCGACGCAGAAGACCTGGCTCACGGCCTTGTCCTGCAGCAGGCGCTCCAGCGGAGCGGTGACAACGCCCTGCTCGCCGTAAGAGCCGTCGTCGGTGGTGATGTGGATGTGGTCCTCGTCGAGGAGCTCGCGGAACTGGTCCTCCATGAGCAGGAGGTCCTTGGTGCGGGCGCCCATGATGGCGTGCACCTCGTGACCGGTCTCGACCAGGTGCTTGGCGACCGGGAAGGCAATTGCCAGGCCGACGCCGCCGCCAATGACGGCGCAGGGGCCCTCAGCCATCTCGGTGGGAACGCCCAGCGGGCCCACGACGTCGCGCAGCGACTCGCCGGCCTCGTAGGTGGACAGCATCTCGGTGGTCTTGCCGATCACCATGAAGATGAACTCGACCCAGCCCTCGTCACCGTTCCAGCCAGCCAGGGTAAACGGGACGCGCTCGCCCGTCTCGTTGGCGCGGACCATGAGGAACTGTCCAGCGTGCGCATGTTTGGCGATTGCAGGCGCCTCGATGCGGAACTTGAACACCTTCTCCGAGAACTGCGTCTTCTCCAGGATCTTATACATAGAACCCCTCTCTTGTAAGGGCTGCCGAACCGTGCCTCCACGGAAATGGACGGTAGCCCGAATAAAACCGTACGCGCACAGGCGTTGTGCAGACATACGGTGCAAATTATACCCTCATGTACATGTCACTTACGTGTTTCTTCGGCAGGTGGGAAAACGGTTTATCCCGTCTGGCCTACCAAAAAGTGACAGGTTTATTTTGGTCGGTTTTATCAGGCAAAACGGCAAAGGGGCCGGTCTCGCGTTGCGATGAGACCGGCCCCTTTGGGATGCAGCGTATGTATGGCGGCGCGGGGTTTATTGCGATGCGGCAACCGGGGTGTTTCCGCAGATAAAACCTGCCAAAATAAACCTGTCCCTAAATGGCAGGTTTTAGTGCTTGCCGTTGGCGGAGGCGGCGCCGTTGACGTGGTCGCGGGCATAGACCACGCCGTGGACGATTGCCAGGCCGGCGGCGTCGGCGGCGCGGGCGCAGGTGTCCTGGAAGTCCTCGGCCTCGCGGGCGCGCAGCTGCTTAAGCACGTAGTCGGCGACGGCCATCTTGCCAGGAGGGTTGCCGATGCCGGTGCGGATACGGCTAAAGTCGCGGCTGCCCATCTTGTCGATGATGGAGCGCAGGCCGTTGTGGCCGGCATGGCCGCCGCCCACCTTGACGCGCACGTCGCCTGCGGGAATATCGAGCTCGTCGTGAATCACGAGCAGCTCTTCGGCCTTGATCTTGTACTCGCGGCAGAGCTTGGAGATGGGGCCGCCCGAGGTGTTCATGTACGACTGCGGCTTGACCAGCACAATCTGGCGCTTGCCGCCTTCTTCCTCGGGGTCGTTGATGTTGATGAGCGCGACCTCGGCACCGGCCTGGTTTTTCCAGTACGTGACGCCGGCCTGACGGGCCAGCTCGTCGATTGCCTTAAAGCCGGCGTTGTGGCGGGTCTCGGCATATTCCTCGCCCGGGTTGCCAAGCCCGGCAACCATGCGAATCTTAAGCGGCTGCGCAGCTGCCATGTTTGTCCTTTCGTCGATTTGTCGCCTGCTATGGTGAGCGACCCTGTTGCTGCTGTCAAATGGTGGGCAATTGAGGTTATTTGGGTGCGTTTGGGCGGCCGTCGAAAGCCGAGGTGGACAGTTAGTTCAGATACGTATAAAGCTTGGGCCACCGGATTGCCTAATTCGATGCCGCGGCGCTGTATTGGTGCTCCAGTTAGTCCATATGACGCTGTTTTGAAGTCTACCCGGCCTTCAAATAGGACGAACGGTATAGAGATGACTGCAAAATAGCCTAATTCAGTATGTCTATTTATACGTATCTGAACTAACTGTCCAGCCCTGCTCGACGGCGCACGGGCGATTCGCCGTTTAGACCGGCGCAAGGCCGATTCCGGCCCGCAGAGCGTTGAGCCAAGCGGCCTGACGCTTGCGATAGCCCTTGATACGGTAACGGAATCGGACTCCCGCGAGTCGATGCATCGTTTGGGCGAAGGCTTCGAGTGCAACAAGGTCTTTCATCTGGTCGCGATTGATAACCAGGACGTGGATGCCCATTGCCTTGAGGCCATTATTTCGATTGCCATCGTGGATGCGAGCGTTTTGAAGCTCATGCCCAATTCCGTTGTATTCGTTGTCGACACCGGCTGCCGGGCAATATAAGTCGCAGATGGCGTAGGGGATGCCCGAGGACATGTTGACCGCAAGGGTGTCGAAGTCGACTCGATAGTTGAGTAGCAGGCCGCCCATGGGCAGGCTGCAACACCCGAATCCGCCAAAGCGCATGGGCGCTCCGAGAACAGCAAACATTAGGGATTCGGCTGGGGATGCAGATCCGGGTCGGGCAAGTTTGACGGCTGTGCGAAACGAGGTATATGAGCTGCTTTTTGCGAACCGTGCGATCGCCTCGAGCTCCTCGATGGTCGTGGCTGGCTCGCATTTGTAGTGCGCCTGTTCGTAGCGGGTTTCATTTTGCTGCTCGGCCACCGACTGGTCGCTCCGGCAATCGAGATCGTTCGTCGCTTCGAAGGTGTCGGCCTTGGGCCAGATGTCGTCATAGGCGATGGGGTAGGTTGCCTCGGGCGGAAGAGAATACGTTCCGAGCAGCTCCATGAGAAGCATTAAGGTTTTGGTAACCGATTCATTTTTGGAACACAGCAGGGCCGTCATGGCAGGGGATGTGGCATAGATGTCAGCCTCGATGTGCATAATCGCCCCTTCGGGAAGCGGGGCAGAGAGAATATGCTGAAGAAGTCGCTTGTCGGGACGTCTGTTGTCTTCGTTTGAAACGAGAAGATCGAGCAGTTCGGAATCGTCTTCATTCCAGGCATCGAGCATCGAAAGCGCGTCAAAGTCTATGGCGTCATTATTGGGGATGCAGCCAGCCAGAGCTTGTGATTGCTGTCCGACGTCGATGGAGTCCCACGGAAGCGCAGAGTAAGCCCGTCGTGCGCGGCGAATCGCGCGGAGGGCGGAGAGATGTGAAATCACGGTCGTCATAACTACAAGGTACTAAGCCGTTGGCGAAACGCGGTCGCCGCGTCGTTCTTTTCGCTCAGTGGGGTGTTGTGTGCCATGAACGGCTGAGTGTTATGAAGTCGGAGGAATTGGTTGAGGGGATTGCGGGAAATCGAGCTCTTCCGCGAGGGTTGACGACAACTGCTGGACAGTTAGTTCAGATACGTATAAGGCATCGCGCGTTCGAGGCGTTTCTAAGGGCTTCCAAGGATGATTTGAGGGTAAATGTGCAGCGGTAATGCTCGAAAACGATGAGTTTTGGGCGGCATAGCGTCCGCCGGGGAGCTCAGAAAGCTCCGAACGGCCCTTTGGGGATTTAAATAAATACGTATCTGAACTAACTGTCCAGGGCAGGTTGACGAGGAATAGAAAAAGGGTCGGAAGCGTGCTTCCGACCCTTTAAAAACATCGAAGATGATGCGATGCGCAGTAGACTACAGCGCGAAGTCGCCGCCGACGAGCGTGGAGACGGGCTCCTCGTGGTAAACGGCGGAGATGGCCTGAGCGAACTCCTCGGCGACCGAGATGGTCTTGATCTTGCCGCCGACCTCGACGGGAATGGCGTCGGTGACGACGCACTCGACGATGGGGGCGTCGTTGAGGCGCTCGATAGCCGGGCCGGAGAAGATGCCGTGGGTGGCGCACACGTAGATGTCGCCGGCGCCCATGGCTTTGAGCTCCTTGACGTTGGCGCACAGGGTGCCAGCGGTGTCGATCATGTCGTCGTTGATGATGCAGGTCTTGCCCTTGATGTCACCGATGATGCCCATGACCTCGGCGGCGTTGTGGCGCGGACGGCCCTTGTGGGCAATGGCCAGGTCGCAGCCAAGCATGTCGGACAGCTTCTTGGCGGCCTTGGCACGGCCCACGTCGGGGGACACGACAACCAGGTTCTCGGTGTCGAAGTGCATGTCGTTGTAGTACTGGCCAAACAGCGGCAGTGCGGACAGGTGGTTAACCGGGATATCGAAGAAGCCCTGGATCTGACCCTGGTGCAGGTCGAGGGTGATGATGCGGTTGACGCCGGCGCGCTCGAGCAGGTTGGCGACGAGGCGGGCGGTGATGGGCTCGCGCGGGCCGGCCTTGCGGTCCTGGCGGGCATAGCCGTAGTGGGTGATAACGGCGGTGATGGAGCGGGCGGATGCGCGCTTGGCAGCGTCGGTGGCGATGAGCAGCTCCATGAGCATGTCGTTGACGTTGCCGCCGGCCACGGACTGAATCAGGAAGACGTCGGCGCCGCGGACGGTCTCGTCGTAGCGGGCGTAAATCTCACCGTTGGCGAACTGCTTTAGCGTAAGGCCCGAAAGCTCGACCCCAAGGTACTCAGCGATCTTCTGAGCGAGGGGACGGTTGGAGGAACCGGAATACACGCGGATGGACTTGCGCATATTCTCCGACTTCTCGGGATCATTAATCGGCATTACCCTTCTCCTTTATGTCGAATGCCATATAGATGCCTTGTTGCATTGTAACCGCGCGGAGGGATTTATCGAGTCTTGATAACGTCTTTACCGTCAACGGACACGAACCGACCACTCATCCGGTCGCGCAGGTCAGCATATAAAAAGGAGCCGCTCCCATGGAACAGCTCCTTTTGCGCTTGGTAAAACGTTATACCTCGTCATCCTCGTGCAGACGGCGGCGATAATCGGCGGCCCAGCCCTCAATATTTACCTGACGGGCACGGCCCAGGCCGAGCGCGTCGGCGGGTACCGGCTCGGTGATGACGGAGCCGGCTGCCACGAGCGCGCCGTCGCCGATCTGGGCGGGCGCGACCATCATGGTGTCGGAACCGATGAAGGCGTCGTTGCCAATAACGGTCTTGTGCTTGTGCACGCCATCGTAGTTGCAGGTGATGGAGCCCGCGCCCACGTTGACGCCAGAGCCCATGGTGGTGTCGCCGATGTAGGACAGGTGCGGCACCTTGGAGCCCTCGCCGATCGTGGACTTCTTGATCTCCACGTGCGTGCCGGCCTTGGAGCCGTCGAGCATGTGGGTGCCCGGGCGCAGGTAGGCGCGCGGGCCGCAGTCGACGCCGTTCTCGATGACGGCCTCGATGGCGATGGTCTCATCGATGACGCAGCCGCTGCCGACGGTGGTGTCGGTGAGGCGGCTGTTGGGGCCGAGCTGGCACTCCTCGCCCACGGTGACGTGGCCGATCAGGTGCGTCTGCGGCCACACGATGGTGTCGCGGCCAATGGTGGCGTCAGGGCCAATCCAGGCCTGCGTGGGATCGATGAAGGTGACGCCCTCGGCCATCCAGTGCTCGTTGATGCGGTCGCGCGCGATAGCGGTGAGCTGGGCGAGCTGGATGCGGCTGTTGACGCCCAGGCCGTCGCGGTAGTCGTCGCAGTGGAAGATGGAGACCGCCTGGCCGTGGCCTTTGAGGATCTCGAGCATGTCGGGCAGGTAGTACTCGGACTGCGCGTTGTCGTTGCCGATCTCGTTAATGTGGGCAGCGAGCTGCGCGCCGTCGAAGGCGTAGCAGCCGGCGTTGCACTCCAGCAGCGTGGCGGCCTGCTCGGGCGTGCAGTCCTTCTGCTCGATGATGCGCTCGATCTGGCCGTCGGCACCCAGCTTGATGCGGCCGTAGCCAAAGGGGTCGGGCGGGGTCATGGTCATGACGGTGCAAGCGAGCTCGCCGGTGGCGACGGTCTGCGCGAACTTGGCGACGGTGTCGGCGGTGATGAGCGGCAGATCGCCGTTGAGCACGACGACGGGACCATCGGCGATGCCGCAGGCCTCGAGCGCGACCTTTACGGCGTGGCCGGTGCCCAGGCGCTCGGTCTGCTCGACGCACTCGACCTTGGTGGCGCTGTTGGCGTAGGCGCCGTCGATAAGGGCGCGCATCTCGTCGGCGTGGCTGCCGATGACGACCACGACGCGGCTGCAGCCGGCCTTGATGGTGGCGTCGACGATCCACTGAACCATGGGCTTGCCCAGGATCTTGTGCGAAACCTTGCAGTGGTTCGACTTCATGCGGGTGCCCTCGCCGGCAGCGAGGATAATTGCGGTTGCGTCCATGTGATCTCCTGTTACGTTATAGAGACGTGTGTTTGGAAACGATACACGGCGCAATATGATACCGCAGGCATATGATGAGCGCGTAACGATTGGTGCGCGGTGACCGAGGCCTGTGCTGCCGGCGTGGCGTTTGCGCTGCTTGTGTATGGCGTTGACGGCGCCGTGGCGTTGGCGTTTGAGCGAGAGAACGGGGGTGCCCGTGGACAACATGCGAGAGGATTCGGGCGCCGAGCCCATGGCGGCATTCTCGATGTCGCATCCGGCGGTGCCGGCACTCTATATGGTGCTGACGCTGGGGCTCACCATGTTCTCGATGCAGCCGGTGTTGATCGCGCTGTCGCTCGCGGGCGGGTTGGCGTATGGGTTTGCGACGCGCGGGGCTGTCCGTACGCTGGGCGCACTGCGCTGGCAGCTGCCGGTGATTTTGATTATCGCGCTGGTCAACCCGCTGTTTAGCGCCTCGGGCTCGACGGAGCTGTTCCGCATTGGCATGCGCGCGGTGTATCTGGAGAGTTTGGTGTACGGCCTGTGCATGGGCGGGCTGTTTGTGGCGAGCGTGCTGTGGTTTGAGGCCGCGGCGTCGATGCTCGAATACGACAAGGTGCTTGCGCTGCTGGGTAACGCCGCGCCGGTAATCGCGCTCATGATTTCGATGTGCATGCGGCTGATTCCGCAGTTTTTGCGCCGCGGCCGCAGCGTGTTGGCGGTGCAGGATGCGATTGATGTGCCGGGGCGCGCGCCTGCCGACCCTGTGCGCTCGCGCTTGCGGGCGTCGAGCGTGCTGATGGGCTGGGGTATGGAAGATTCGCTTGAGCGTGCAGACGCTATGCGCTCGCGCGGATGGGGCGCCGTGCCTCGTCGTACGACGTATGCGCGGTATCGGCTGGGACGCAGCGATGTTGTTGCACTGGTGGGGCTGGCGTTGTTTGGCGCGGTTGCCGTGGCGGTGGCGTGGACCGCCACGACGCAGTATTCGTTTTACCCGCAGCTCTCGGTGCCGGCGCCGTGGCCAGGCTATGTTGTATACGCCGCTTGGATGGCGCTGCCCTGCGTGCTGTGCGCGATTGACGAGAAGAGGTTTGGCTGATGGCTCGGTTTGATAGGGGTTCGGTGTCGGGTGTGGCATGCGGCTCGGATATGCCGGCGATTGAGGTGCGAGGCCTGAGTTTTGCCTATCCCGGTGCCGAGACAACGGTGCTCGAAGGGCTTGACTGGTCTGTTCCCCAAGGTGCGTTTGCGCTGCTTGTTGGCGGTACCGGGTCGGGCAAGTCGACGCTGCTCTCGCTGCTCAAGCCCGAGATTGCGCCGACGGGCGAGCTCGCCGGCGAGCTGCGCGTGCTGGGCGAGAGCGTTGCCGGCATGGATGTCCGAGCGTCTGCGGAGCGCGTGGGCTATGTGTTCCAGGATCCCGAGAACCAGATCGTGTGCGAGACCGTGTGGCACGAGATGGCGTTTGGCCTAGAAAACTTGGGGCTAGCGCGCGACGAGATGCGCCGCCGTGTTGCCGAGACCAGCTATTTCTTTGGGTTGGAGGATTGGCTTCACCGCGATACCGACACGCTTTCGGGCGGTCGCAAGCAGCTGCTGTCGCTGGCGGCCGTTCTAGCGCTGCGCCCGCGCGTGTTGTTGCTCGACGAACCCACGTCTCAGCTTGACCCTGTTGCCGAGAAGAACTTTCTGCACGCGCTGTTTCGCGTGAACCGCGAGTTGGGCTGTACGGTGGTCGTGGCAACGCACCAGCCGCGTCCGATGCTCGAATATGCGACGTGCGCGTATCGGATCGAGGGCGGTCGCGTGCTCGAGGTGGCAGATATGGCTTCTTTGGGACGCCGAGAATCGCTGTTTTCCGATGGCGTGTTGGGGTGGGGTGCCACCCGATGTGCAAAAAACGGAGTATTCTGCAGGCGCGAGGGCAATTTGGGCTCTCTGGAGCCGTCTGAGGACGTATCGGGTGCGAAAAAAACCCGGAAAATGGACAAATCGTCCGAATTTGTGGCTCAAACGTCGCTAGAGAACAGCCAGGAAGCCTTCCCGCGCACGGATGGAAGCAGAATACTCCAAAAAATGCACGGCGGGTCGGCTACCACCCTGTCGGAAGGCTGGTTTCGCTACGACCGTGCGTCCGGTTGGGTGCTGCGCGGACTCGACGTGACGTTTTCGGCCGGCGCGGTACACGCGATTGTGGGCGGAAACGGTTGCGGCAAGTCGACGATGCTCTCGGTGTTGGCCAAGACGGCTAAGCTGCAGCGCGGCCGCATGGTGCGTGGGGCGGCTTCGGCGGCGCTACTGCCGCAGAACCCCAAGGCGTTGCTGGTCGCCGAGACGGTGCGCGACGAGCTGATGGAATGGGCTTCGACCTGCGGATACGACGAGGCCACAGCGCAGGAGCAGGCGGCGCGCCTGGGGCTGGCGGGCTTGGAGGCGCGTCATCCGTATGACCTTTCGGGCGGTCAACGCCAGCTGCTTGCGTTGACAAAACTGCTGTTGATCGGTCCCGAGCTGCTGCTGCTCGATGAGCCCACCAAGGGCCTGGACCTGGCCAGCCGCCGCATTATCGCTCACGCACTGCGTGGCCACGCGCAGGCGGGCGGCACCGTCGTCATGGCCACGCACGACCTAGATTTCGCGGAGCAGGTCGCCGACGACATCGCCATGATGTTCGACGGCGAGATCGCGTGCATGGAGCCCCCGGCCGATTTCTTTGCCGATAACGTGTTCTATAGGGCGTAGGCGGCCTCGCGGCGGCAGGCACGGACTTGCCGTTTGGGCACTGGGCGCCGCCGAGGGGCGCCATGGGCCCAATACGACTATCGACAATGGATAGACGGAGGGTAAACCCTAGGGGTATAAGAGCGCTAAAGCGTATCCTATGCGAGCCGTGAGCGGTCGTTCTCCTCGCGCGAACGGGACGTGGTGTTATGGCACCGAAGAATGAAATAGAGCTTTTTACCTGCCAAAATAATCTGCTTGTACAACTAAGGTTGAGTGAAATTGACCGTTTGGCGCATGGAATAAACCTCCTTTCCGACCGTAATCTTCCCTGTGAAATCCGTTTTGAACTAAGAAGCGGGTCACAGGAAAGGAGTTTGCGATGCAAGCGGATACCGTACTTAAGGGGAAGGTGTTCACGTCTAATCGCGCAGAGTTTACCGCTCAGGCGGTAGCGATTAAGGACGGCATTTTCGTCTATGTGGGCGACGAGGCGGGGGTGAACGAGTACGTCGGTCCTGACACTAAGGTGATCGAGGCGGGCGACGGCATGTTCATGCCGGGCTTCTGCGATGCTCATATGCATTTCTCGTCTGGTGCCGGCCAGTTTGCCTACGAGATTGACATTTTGGGTCTCGAGACCGTGGACGAGTACGTGGATACCATCCGCAAATATGTGGAAGAGCATCCCGGCCGCGAGTTCTATAAGGGCATGGGTTGGGACAACGCCGTGTTCGAGAACGAGGGCAAGATTCAGGCCAAGGAGCTGCTGGATGCAGTGTGTCCGGACGTGCCGATGCTTATCGGTTCCTACGATGGCCACTCCTATTGGGTCAACAGCAAGTGCCTCGAGAAGGCCGGCATCGGTCGCGGCTTTGTGAGCCAGGAGGCCGGAACCATCGTTTTGGATCCCGAGACGCAGGAGCCTACGGGTCTTGTGCGCGACTGGGCCATGAACGATGTCTTCAAGGCGATTCGTTCCTATACGGTCGAAGAGTTCAAGAGCGCCATTCTTACGTTGCAGGAGGACTTGCTTGCGGTCGGTATTACCAATATTTACGAGCCGATTCTTCGCGATGAGGTCAATGCTCAAATTGCTCTCGAGGAACTCGACATCGAGGGTAAGCTCAAGCTCAAGGTAACCTCCGGCTTCTATTGCAAGCCCGAGCACGAGGGCCTCGACAAGATCGATCGCTGCGCCAAGGTTCGCGATTCCTATCATGGCGAACACTATCAGTGCAACAACATCAAGTTCGTGCTCGATGGCGTTATCGAGTCCGGTACGGCCTATCTGCTGGATGAGTACACCGACAAGCCTGGTTTCCGCGGCGTTCCCAACTGCGAGCCCGACGATTACAACGCCATGGTTCGCTATGCCAAGGAAAAGGGCTTCCAGGTGCATGTGCACGCTATCGGCGACGCGGCCATCTCCATGGCGCTCGACGGTTTTGAGTATGCCCAGGCAACCGATCCGAAAGATGACTGGCGCCCGACCATTACGCACCTGCAGGTCATGCGCGACGAGGACATCGATCGTTTTGCCGCGCTCAAGGGTATCGCTTGCGCCAACCCTACGTGGCACTTCAAGGACCCCGTGTGCTATGAGTCCCTGGAGCACGCTCAGCTTGGTGAGCGTGCCGAGTCCGAGTATCCGCTCAAGAAGTTCTGGGACCGCGGCATGGTCGTCACTTCGGCGACCGACTTCCCCGTGTCAAACCCCGATCCCATGGAGGGCTTGGAGGTCGGCGTGACTCGCTGCGCGCCCGGCGACGCTTCGGAAGAGACCGTGCTCGACCCGAACCAGCGTGTATCCGTCGAGGACATGATCTGCGCCGGCACCATCAATGGTGCGTATCAGAACTTCCTCGAGAAGCGCATCGGTTCCATCGAAGTGGGCAAGGAAGCCGACTTCGTGCTCATGGACCGCGACATCACGTCCATCGATCCCCACACCATCCACGAGGCCAAGTGCCTCATGACCGTCATCGACGGCAAGACCATGTACGAGAAGGAAGGCGAGTAATATGGCAGAAACCAGCCCTAACAAGCTCGCGCGTAACTACACGCTTATCGGTCTGTTCCTCTTTGCAGCTCCCTCGATCCTGCTGCAGCTCTGGACCGGTATCTATCAGATTTTCGACACCGCTATCGCCACCAACTTCAACAGCACGGCGACGCTTTCGGCCATTAACATCGTCTATCCTGCTCAGGCAGTGGTAGAGGCCATCGCCTTCCTGTTCTCCGGCGGTTCCGCCGCCCTTCTGGGCAAGCTTCTGGGCGAGAAGAAGACGACCGAGGCAAACAAGACCTTCACTTGCGTGCTTCTCATCTCGACCATTATCGCTACCGTTTGGGGCTTTGCCATCAGCTTTGCTGGCGACCAGGTGTGGTACTTCATGGGCGCTGACGCAGGCCTCGCTCCCGTCTGCACCACCTATTGGAACGTGCACCGCTTCTTCATGCCGCTCTACACCATCCAGCTTGGTTTCCAGATGTGGCTGCTCACTGCTGGTAAGCCCACGCATTGCATGGTGATCACCATCCTTGGTGGTCTGGTCACGCTGGGCATGGACGTTGTCTACCAGGGTACGCTTGGTCTGGGCACCACGGGTGCAGCTCTTGGCTTTGGTACCGGCTCCGCCTTTGCCGCCATCGCTTCTGCAGTCGTCATCTTCTCCAAGAGCAGTGCCCTGCATTATGACTCGCCGGCCTGTCCCGCGAAGAATGTCGCCGAGAGCTGCAAGATCGGCCTTGCCGACTTTATCTACAGTGCCGCCACCGGCTTCATGACCGCTATCTACAACATCCAAGCCATGAAGTACTTTGGGGCCGACGGCGTCGCCGTTGCCGCAATCTTCCTGTACGTGCAGTTCCTCTTCGTCGGCCCGTTCATCGGCTTTGGTAAGGGCGCCACCCCGATCATCAGCTACCAGATCGGCGAGAACAACCCCAAGAAGATTCACAGCACGTATCAGAAGTATCGTCGCCTGAGCGCTGCCCTCATCATCGTTATCGCCATCCTTGGCATCGTCCTCATGAAGCCGATCCTGCTGGTCTACGGTCAGGTGCCTGGCGATCCCGTGTACACGCTCGCATCGCAGAAGTGGGTCCTCTTCGCTTCCTGCGCAGGTCTCGTTGGCGTGAACATCTGCATCCAGAACATGCTCACCGCTTTCAACGATACGATGATGCCGCTGGTTATCTCCACGCTGCGCTCCCTTGTCCTTCCCATTGTCCTGCTGCTGGCACTCCCTATGGTTATGGGCGGCGACGGCGTATGGCTGGCTCTGACGGTGGCCGAGGCTCTTACCGCTGTGGTCTCGATCTTCTTCCTTAAGAAGGGCGCTGCGAAGTACGGCTATAACACCGACGAGGGCGTCGAGCTTCCCGAAGAGGTTCTCGAGGCTGCTCGCGCTGCGGCTGCCGAAGAGATGTAAATCAAACAATCGGATTCTGCAATAAATTGCGGGCGGTAGGGTTACTCGAGCCTTGCCGCCCGTCTCTTGCGGGTTGCGGCCGGTTCGAATATCCGCGGGGTACCGTTGCGCTATCATGAGTCATGCGTCTCGTTGCGGCAAAAGGGGAGGACAAGCTCGTGGGGTTTTATATCTATCTTTACAACGTGTTCTTCCTTTGCCTCTTTGCCTGCGCCGCTTTTTTCTGCGGTGTGACAAAAGGCATGACGGAGAGCAAGCGCTTTGCGTACCTCTCTATGCTCATGGCCCTGCTGGCCCTCGAAGGAGTGGCCGATATGGGATCGTCCCTTGTGTCGGGGACGTTCTCTTCGGGAGGCAGCTTTGGCCCCCATGGTGCTTTGACCCTTTTTGGAATAGCGAAGACGCTCTCTCAGATGGGCGAGGAGATCCTCTTCTATTTGCTGGCATGTGATGTGACCAAGCGTACCGCACGATCGGCTTTGTTCCTTCTCTTCCCGGTGCTCGCTCTGGTTCGTTGCTTGGCGGGGACAGTTTATCTGGGCATCGTATCCGACATTGTATTTCTCCTTATCGATCCCTTGGTCATGATTTCGCTTTGCGCCTGGAGCCTGATGGGCTTGGCGCATTCCGCCCCCGTGGAGGATGCTGATTCACGCGCGCTGCATCTTTTGCGTTCGCTGCTTCTTTTGTGCCTTTGCGCCTACGCCGCCTCGATTGGCGAGGACCTTATCTACGCAGCCATGTATATGCGTTCTGGCTCGGTTCCGTTTTACGTCGGCAAGATTGTTATTATGGAAGACACTCTGTGGGCCGGTCTTGCGGTTTCCTGCATTATCTACGCACGCCACTATCAAGATGAGTTCCACGTGCGGCGAACCGAGCAGCTTGTGCGCGATCGTCTGGATTTGTATCGCTTGGAGACGGAGCAGCGCGCGGCGAAGCAGGGCGCCAGCAATATTGCCGATTTCTGTGCGCTCTACGAGCTCACGCCGCGCGAGCAAGAAGTATTGTCTCGAGTTCTGACGGGACAGGGGAACCAGCAGATAGCAAACGATTTAGTTATCTCGTTGGGAACGGTTAAGGCTCACGTCCATAGCATCTATCGAAAACTGTCTGTCTCGCGTCGTAGCGAACTCATGGGCATGTTTTACGAGCGCTCGCGTGGTGCTGCCGCTCCTGCGGAAAAGTAATTAAAACTGGCTTTCCAGTAGAGGCGCGGTTTCTCCACGTACCGTATCACTACGAAAACTAAAGGAATATATGAATATGAATACTCGAGAAACGAGGGTCGCTGGCATAATCAATGCCCTGGTGAACCCGCTCCTGATGTGCTCCTTTTTGCCTATTATCGAAGGCAAAGCGGCACTCGATATGTCGAGTCCTACCGGTTTTTGGGGGCAGCTTGCGCTCGCTGTCGTCATCGCAGAGGCGGTGAGCTCACTACCGCAGTTTGGAAAGGCCGTTGGGGGCTGGGTTGATTTCTTTGGATTCAAACCGGGCGGCCCCGCGGTAAAGATTGCCGGTACGGTGTTTGCCGCCACGCTGCTCTTTTTGATTATCGGTTTGGCTGAGATAGCGTTCCAGACCGGCTTTGGTCTCGTGGGCGAAACAACCTATTTCTCCCGTTGGGCAAAGCTCGCTACCGGCGGCTGGGCCTTTGTTGTGGTCGGTGGCTTGCTGTTCGACCCCATCGCGGCAAAGATCGCCCATGTTCTTGTGGGCGAAAAGACCTCGCAGATCGAGGAAGTGCTCGAGGCGGAATAGCCTGAAGGGCCGCCCTGTCTAAACGAATCATTCGTGATAATTCGTCTCTTCTTTGCGCGCATGCGATTGGCTTCAGTCGCATGCGCGTTGTTTTGTTTAACGAGTGGAATGTATCGTCGATGAACCTGTGCTGCGCGTGTGCCACAATGGGGCGCGAACGATAGAGAAAGATCGCAAGAGGAGCTCGCGTGCTTGCTCGTATATGGCGCTACATAGAGGGGCCAGTGCTTTTGTTCGTGCCGCCATGCATGGGCATCATGCTGTATCTGGGCATTGCCCAGGCTGCTTTGTTGATGCTCGCTATGGTGGCGCTCGTGCTTGCGCTGTTCTTTGCGGGTTACGAGGAGTCGCGTCCGGGCCTGCGTCAGATTATGCCCACGCTGGTGTTGGCGGCGTTGGCGGCGGCGGGGCGCATCCTGTTTGGGCCCATTCCCGACTTTAAGCCGGTGAGTGCCATCGCCATTATCGCGGGGGCAACGCTTGGCCGTCGTAATGGCTTTATGGTCGGTGCGTTGGCGGCTTTGACCAGCAATTTCTTTTTTGGACAGGGCATGTGGACGCCGTGGCAGATGTATGCCTGGGGCCTGGTGGGCTACGTCGGCGGCGCACTGGCACATGCGGGTGCGTTCGACCGCGCCGACGGAACCGTGCGCATGCCGGCGCTGCTGGCGTATGGCTTTGCCTCGGGCCTGCTGTACGGCGTGGTGATCAACGCGTATGACATCATCGGTTTTGTCCAGCCGCTTACCTGGGCGGGTGCGGTGGCGCGCCTTGCCACGGCGGTGCCATTCGATATCACACACGGCCTGGCAACCTGCGTGTTCTTGGCAGCCCTCTACAAGTCTTGGTGTCGTCGCATCAACCGAGTCGTCATAAAGTACGGTCTGTAAGGGGCTGGGGTAGCTAATTTGGGACGGGGCTCTTTTAGCTACCCCCGTTCGTAGTCGGCCAAACCGTTCGCGCAATCAGCGGGGTAGCTAAAAGAGCCCCGTCCCAAATTAGCTACCCCCGAAGTTGCGGTGGAATAGTTCCTGCTTTGGCCATTTTGCCTCCAGCCAGGAACTATTTCACCGCAACTTATAGGGATGGGGTGAGGCTCTGGGGTTGCTTGTGCTGTTGTGGGAATCAATACCGCAGCGGTGCCATTTCAAAACTATGCCGGTTTACGGGGCTGGATTGGCACAAGCCGACCATACCGGCATCTTTCGAAAAAGGGCACGCTGTCTACCTGCGGTTTTATTCTGCTCGAATTGCGCATGGTTGGGAATCCGCGATTCAGCCCCGTAAACCGGCATAGTTTTGAAGCGGACGAGCTCATGCGACGGTCATCACAGCCCCAGAAGGCCAAAATTGCCCGGCATCCTTCGTCTTCAGGGTGTCAGTTGATAGCGCCCGCCACGAAAGCGGCCCATCTACTACGTTTTGCTCGATACTCCTGACCATAACCGCGTTTTATGAAAAACCGCAGGCTTTCTACCTGCGGTTTTGTTTTTGTGCTGGACGGCATGGTTGAGGGTAGTCGCTTAAACGTAGTAGATAGGCCACTTTCGTGGCAGACGGGCCACGCAGATGCCCTCGGGAAGGCAAAATGATCTGTTTTCCTCCGTCCCCAGGGGATCATGCGGGGTTAGAGCTCCAGGGCGAGGGTGACGGGGCAGTGGTCGCTGCCGAAGATGTCGCCGCGGATGCCGGTGTCGCGTACGTTGGCGGCGATTGCATCACTGACCAGGAAGTAGTCGATGCGCCAGCCGGCGTTGTTCTTGCGGGCATTAAAGCGGTAGCTCCACCAGCTGTAGACACCCTCGACGTCCGGATTGGCCGCGCGCCAGGTGTCGGTAAAGCCGGCGTCGAGCAGCTCGGTAAACTTGCCGCGTTCCTCGTCCGAAAAGCCTGCGTTGCCGCGGTTGGACTTGGGGTTCTTAAGGTCGATCTCCTCGTGCGCCACGTTAAAGTCGCCGCAGGTCACCACGGGCTTGCCGGTTTCGCGCTCGAGCGCGCTCAAAAAGCCGCGATAGGCGTCGTCCCAGGCCATACGCACGTCGATGCGGGCGAGCTCGTTTTGCGCGTTGGGCGTGTAGACATCCACAAACCAGAACTTGTCGAATTCGAGCGCGCAGACGCGGCCCTCGGTCGCGGCCTGGGCGACGAGCTCGGCGGCCTCGTCTTCGCCGGCGTAGGGCAGTAGCGCGTCGGCATGCAACACGCGTAGCGGTTCCTGGCGGCTAAAGACCGCGGTGCCCGAGTAGCCCTTGCGCTCGGCGTAGCTCCAGGTTTGGTGATAACCGGGCAGGTCGACCTGCACCTGGCCTTCCTGCAGCTTGGTTTCCTGCAGCGCCAGGACATCGACGTCGAGTTCCTGCGCGATCTGAATAAAGCTCGGGTCCTTTTTGAGCACGGCACGCAGGCCGTTAACGTTCCACGAAGCAAAGGTGTAAGTCTGAGGCATGGTGTCCTTTCGACGGGGTTGGCAGGCTTAAGATTAACGCAACAAGAACGGGATGGGCCCCGCGAGCGACGGTGCAAACGCTGCCGCTCCGGCGACACGGACGGAGGACACGTATGACGCAGGCAATATCGGATCCCAAGCAGGCCTCCGCCGCGCTGGCAGAGCTGTTCGACACCCATGACCACGTGGTGTTCTTAGGCGGCGCGGGCGTTTCCACGGCAAGCGGCATCCCCGATTTCCGCAGCGTAGACGGCCTGTATCACCAGCAGTTTGCCTATCCGCCCGAGACCATGCTCTCGCACAGCTTTTACGAGGCACATCCGGCCGGGTTCTTCGACTTCTACCGTACTAAGATGATCGCGCTTGGCGCCAAGCCCAACCGCTGCCACACCAAGCTGGCCGAGCTGGAGCGTGCCGGCAAGCTCGATGCCGTGGTGACGCAAAACATCGACGGCCTGCACCAAGCGGCCGGCTCGCAGCGCGTGTTCGAGCTGCACGGCTCGGTTCATCGCAACATTTGCCAAGCGTGCGGTGCGGTCTATAGCGCCGAGTGGGTTTGCGCGCGTGAGTACGAGGATGCCGCGGGCGTGCCCGTGTGCCCCGCGTGCGGCGGCCGCATCAAGCCCGATGTGGTGCTCTACGAGGAGCCGCTCGATGAGCGCGTGCTCACCGGCGCCGTTGCCGCCATCGCCGCGGCCGACGCCCTCATCGTGGGCGGAACCTCGCTCGTGGTGTACCCGGCGGCGGGCCTTACGCGCTACTTTACCGGCGATACGCTGGCCATTTGCAATCTAGCGCCCACCGATCAGGATGCAAATGCCGGCCTGCTGATTTCTTGCGACATCGCGGCCGCGTTTGCGTTCTAGCCCGCGCGCGCGGATACAATAGAAAGACTGATTGCAAAGCGACCCCGCCGCCAGCGCCCGAGCGCGGCGGCGCGGGCATTTTAGGAGGATGTTCATGGCGAACGACAGCAAGACATGGCGGTGCGGAAAGTACGAGCTCAGCTTTGACCGTCCGCGCATCATGGGCGTCCTCAACGTGACGCCCGATTCGTTTAGCGACGGCGGGGAGCACTTCGATCCTGATGCCGCCATCGAGTACGGCCTGGCGATGCTCGACGCCGGTGCCGACATCATCGACGTGGGCGGCGAGTCCACGCGTCCCGGCTTTACCCCGGTCAACCCCGACGAGGAGGCGCGTCGCGTGCTACCTGTCGTGCGCGCGCTGGCCAAGGAGGGCGCCATCGTCTCGATCGACACGCGCCATGTGGCGGTCGCCAAGGCGGCCGTGCGCTGCGGAGCCTCGATCGTCAACGACGTGACGGGCTTCACCGATCCCAAGATGGTCGAGTTTGTTAAGACGAGCACTTGCGGCGTCATCGTGATGCACGCCGGTGAGGTCGCTGCTCCCGCCCGCACGCACGCGACGGTGCAGCTGGATACCTCGGCCGCGGCGTTTGTTGCCGAGAAGGCGCGCGAGGCGGCTGCTGAGGCCGCGCGCGAGGCCGAGAAGCCGGCTCGCCGCCGTCGCAGCAAGCTGCTGGGCGAGCCCAAGGCTGAGGCCAAACTTCCGGGCGGCGTGGTGCAACCCTCGCTGCCGTTTGGCGACCCGGAGCCCGCGCCCGAGCCCGCAGCCGAGCAGGAGGTCGTCGAGCAGGCCGCGCCTGCCTCTGACGCCGCCGCGCCCGAGGCCACGCCTGCACCCGCCGAGGCAACACCGGAACCCAACGACCACCTGGCCGCCATGATGCGCCGTAGCGCCCGCCGCGAGGAGGCCTACGTGCCCACCTCGCAGCTTCGTCGCTTCACCCTGCCCGATTCGGCGCCCATCATGCGCCGCGTTATGGGCTTCCTTTCCGACCAGGCACGCACGCTCATCCATGCCGGCGTGTCGCGCGACCGCATTTGCATCGATCCCGGCCCGGGCTTTGGCAAGTCGGCCAACGAGGACATCGTCATCCAGCGCGAGACCGCCAAGATGGCGTCGCTGGGCTATCCGCTCATGTGCGCCGTGTCGCGCAAGCGCTTTGTGGGCGCCGTCTCGGGCGTGACTGAGGCCGCTGCGCGCGATGCCGCCACGTTTGGCGTGTGCCTGGGCGCCATCCAGGCCGGCGCCAATATCGTGCGCGTGCACGATGTCGCCGGCTTTGCGCAGTTCCTGAACGGTTATTGGGCCGTCGCCAAGCCGCACCCGCGCCGCGCGTTTGTGGCCGTGGGCTCCAACCTGGGGCATCGCTGCGACAACATCCGCGCTGCGCGCGACATGATCGCCGAGATCCCGCTCACCTGCGTGTCCAACTGCTCGCGCATCTACGAGAGCGAGCCGGCCTACGAGACGCGCCAGGACGCGTTTGCCAACGCCGTCATCGAGATCAAGACCGAGCTGGCGCCGCTGGTGTTGCTCGACGAGCTTATGAAGATCGAGGCCGAGCTGGGCCGCGACCGTTCCAAAAAGGCCAAGACCAATGGCCCGCGCACCATCGACCTGGACCTGCTGTGGATGGACGGCGAGACCCATGGCGGCAAAAAGCTGCGCCTGCCGCATCCGCTGATCGGTGAGCGCGACTTTGTGCTGGTGCCGCTCGAGGACCTGATGCACGACCCGGCGCGCTTCTTCCGCTACAACGGCGTCGAGGTCAAGGAACCCGAGGACCGCGTGGGCCATATCGTGGGCGAATTGGGGCGTATGTAGATGATTGAGATGAATGCTGTTGCCGCTGGCACCGAGCTTGATGCCGCGCGCGACGCGGGCCGCGAGGGCGTGTCCGCGGGCTGGTGTGCGTGGAGTGCGGGCGATGCTTCGCTGACGTTTTCGCTGGTCGTGCGTCCCGATGTGAACATGCACGCCTTCCACGGTCTGCCGTTTGTGGCCGCGATGGGCATGATGGACGCGCTCGCGGGTACGGCCGCAACGCCGGGCCTGGGGCTTGCCGGCAAGGTTGGTATTCAGTGGCCGAGCGATATCGTGTGCGGCGCGCCCGCGTTTGAGACGTCGCTCGCGCGCGTTGCTGTCAACGGCGGTGCCGGTGCCGCGGGCATGTTTGCCGCGGTGACGGTGGATATCGAGCGTGTGGCGTTGGGTGAGCTTGGCGTGGATATGGCCGATGAGGTGCTGGTTGAGGCACTGACCGCCGCCCTGCTCGCCCGCGTGGACGCCTGGGCGGTTGTCGCGAACACGCCGCAGGGCGCTGCCGGCCCGCTGGCTCCGGTGCTGGGCGAGTATTTCGATATGGTGCCGCTGTTGGGCCGTCAGGTCGCGGCGGTGTCGCCCAACGGCCTGCCGCTCGCGGTCGGCGTGTTTGCGGGCCTGGACATCTGGGGCCGCGCGACCATCAAGACTGACGCCGGCGAGCAGGAGTTTCCGCCCGAGGCCGTACGAATCTGCGGCCTGTAGCGCGGGTCCGCTCGCAAAGACAACGATGACAACGAAGCCCTCCTCGGCCAGCGCCGGGGAGGGCTTTTGCGTGAGCGGAGAGGATGGCCACGTTCGTCTTATTCCTCAAAACTGAAAAATTTTCGTTTTTGAGGAATAGGAATTGGACGCGATATCGCTGAGCAGGGCGTATTCGAAAAGATTCTATTCCTCAAAATTGAAATTAATTCAGTTTTGAGGAATAGGGCTGGCGATTGTCTGCTGGGATTGCGGTGCCGGATGCCCCGGCCGCGGCTCGGCGCCTACGCTTGCTCCTGCATGCGGCGGTAGATTTCGCAGATGCCCTTGATAGTGAGCTGGCCGTCGACCACGTCGAAGGCGTCGGTCGAACCGGCGACGATGCTGGCGAGGCCACCCGTGGCGATGACGGTGGCGTCCTCGCGCCCCAGCTCGCGCTTCATGCGCGTGACCAGGCCCTCTGCCATGGCAGCGGCACCCATTACGGCGCCGACCTTGATGCACTCCTCGGTATCGCGGCCGATGGCGTGCTCGGGTGCCTCAAGCGGAACGCTGGCGAGTTTGGCGGCGCGGGCGGCGAGCGCGTCCATGGAGATGCGGATGCCCGGCGCGATTGCTCCGCCAATGTAGTAACCGTCCTCGTCGATAACGTCGATATTGGTCGCGGTACCAAAGTCCACCACGATCGCCGGGGCGCCGTAGAAGGTCTCGGCCGCGACGGCGTTGGCGATGCGGTCCGCACCCACGGCCTGGGGGCGCGCCGCGCGCAGCTTGGTCACGGCCGTCGTCTGCGGGCCGATGACGATAGCGTCTGCTGCGATGCGATCGGCAACGGCGTGCCACTCGCGCGAGAGCTGCGGCACCACGCCGGCAAAGGCGATTGCGTCGACCGCGTCGAGCGAGAGGTCGTACATCTTAAAGAAGCCCATCAGGCGCACGTGGATCTCGTCGGCGGTAAAGGAGCGGTCGGTGGGCATGCGCCACGACTGCACCAGCTCGTCTCCGTCAAACAGGCCCATGGCCGTCTGCGTATTTCCCATATCGATAGCGAGCAGCATGTCTACTCCCGGTTTTGGCGTAAAAGGACGCGCACCATTGTATACGCGCCGCCGGCGTTGGGCTGCGAGTCGTTTACGGGGACACATGGGCTGAAAGATATAAATATGAAGGAATTATGCTCTACGAGATTTTCCTTGCCGTTTACCGAACTCCCGCGTAATATTCTTTCTTGCGCACATGAAGCGCCCAGACATTGCGGGGTGGAGCAGTCTGGTAGCTCGCCGGGCTCATAACCCGGAGGTCGTAGGTTCAAATCCTGCCCCCGCGACCAAGAACTTGCAGCTCGTCGGCCTAGCCGGCGAGCTTTTTTGTTATTCCGGGACCGTGTTTTCGGTCCAATTCTCGGCCTCTCAAACAAAATCTCGATCTGTAACATCTAGACCCGATTTGGACGGCTAGGTGTTACAGACCGAGATATACCGGTGGGTTGGGTCGTGTTTGTCTAAATCTGTAACACGAGGGACGGATTTTGCCGAGTTGTTGTTATAGATTGAGATTTTCTAGCAGACGGGTTTGGTTTGTCTCAATCTGTAACAGGTAGGACTGGTTTTGGTCTGTAGATGTTACAGATCGAGACAAACCGACGGGCCGCCCCGCCCCATCCACCTGCCGCTGGCTGCTATCCGCCGATTTCAGCTACGGCCTCGTGCCCCCGGGACGTATCCTCTAGACAACTACGCGGCACCATCGCCGCCGCGCCTATAAGAGAGGAATGTCCATGACCACACCTGCCACTAAGCTGCTCCAGCCCATTACGGTTGGCCCCCTTGAGCTCAAGAATCGCATTATGTTCCCGCCGCTGACCACCGGCTACGAGGAGCGCGACGGTTCCATCGGCGAGCGCAGCCTGGCTTTTTACGAGCGCCTGGCCCGTGGCGGCGTGAGCTACATCGTCATCGGCGACGTCGCTCCCGTCATGACTGCGAGCCCCACGCCCAAGCTGGCGACCGACGCCCAGATCCCCACGTTTAAGGCCCTGGCCGACGCCGTCCACAAGCACGGCGCCAAGGTCGCGCTGCAGCTGTTCCACCCCGAGTACGACGTGCCCGGCGTCGGCCGCATGGTCATGGGTTCCATGGCCGCCGCCAAAGCCGCGCAGGAGGCCAAGGCCGCCGGCGACGAGGAGACCTTCGCCGCCAAGATGGCCGAGTCCAACGAGATCCGCAAGCAGGCCTACGCCAAGCTGCACCACGACATGCAACACTTTGTGAACGAGGCGAGTGTCGAGCAGCTCACCCAGATCAAGGAGGCCATCGCCGCCTCGGCCGCCCGCGCGCAGCAGGCCGGCATCGACGCCATCGAGGTCCACGGCGACCGTCTGGTGGGTTCGCTGTGCTCGGCCATCCTCAACAAGCGTACCGACGAGTACGGCGGCTCGTTCGAAAACCGCGTCCGCTACGCGCTGGAGGTTGTCGCCGCCATTAAGGAGGCCGCGCCGCAGCTGATGGTGGAGTACAAGCTCCCCGTGATCATGGAGAACCCCGACGGCACGCCGCGCGGCAAGGGCGGCCTGCAGCCCGACGAGGCCTGCGAGTTCGCCAAGCTGCTCGAGGGCGCCGGCATCAACATGATTCAGGTCGCGCAGGCCAACCACACCGGCAACATGGGCGACACCATTCCTCCCATGGGCGCCATGCCCTACAACTGGACGCTGCCGGTGGCCGAGCGCGTCAAGGCCCTGGTCTCCGTGCCGGTGGCAACCGTCGGCCGCGTGGTCTCGGTCGAGGCCGGCGAAAAGATTCTGGAAGACGGCGCGGCCGACATCATTGCCTATGGTCGCTCGCTCATGTGCGACCCCGACATTGCGCTGAAGGCCGCCACGGGTGAGCCCATCCGCGAGTGCCTCAACTGCAACAAGGGCTGCGTCGACGCGATTCAAAACCGCAAGTACATCTCGTGCGTGCTCAATGCCGAGAACGGAGACGAGGCGACCATCACCATCAAGCCGGGCGAGGGCGACAAGAAGATTGCCGTGGTGGGCGGCGGCATCGCCGGCCTGGAGGCCGCGCGCGTGGCGGCCAAGCGCGGCTACGACGTGACCGTCTACGAGGCGAGCGATCACCTGGGCGGCCAGATTGTGCTTGCGGCAGCGCCTCCGCGCAAGGACGAGATTATGCGCTCGGTCGAGTACTACGAGAAGATTCTGCCTGGCCTGGGCGTTAAGGTTGAACTCAACCACGCCGCCACGGCAGAGGACCTCAACGCCGCCGACGCCGCGATTGTGGCCGTGGGCGCGCACGACGTGGTCATCCCCGCCCCGGGCGCCGACTCGGAGAAGGTCGTTTCGAGCTGGGACGTGCTGGCCGGCAAGGTGGAGCTTACGGGCCGCGTCGCCGTCATTGGCGGTGGCCTGGTGGGCACCGAGACTGCCGAGTATCTGCTGCAGCACGGCTGCGAGGTGGCGATCGTGGAGATGCTCGACAAGATTGCCGCAGGCGAGTCCGAGACCATTCTGCCGTTGATTATGAGCGACTTTGCCGAGCATAACGTGGAGCAGCACGTGAAGACCCGCCTGACCGCCATTACCGACGAGGGCGTGGAGGCCGTTCGCACCACCGAGGACGGCGCCGAGGAGCCGGTGAAGATTACCTGCGATTACGTGGTGATGGCCGTGGGCTCCAAGGCCAACGCGTTTGACCTGGACGGCGTGACGGTGCCCGTGACTTGCGTGGGCGACTGCTCGGGCGAGCGCACCGCCGACATCGCGAGCGCCATTCGCACGGCGTATCACGCGGCCAACGAGCTGTAGTTGAACATCGCGGCTAGGCGGGGCGGTAGCACGGATCCGCCTCGCCCGGCTGTGCCCCGTCGGGTGTCAACCGGTGCGGGGCCTGCAAGCGCAGCAGGCCCCGCCCTTTTTGTTTTGCTCCGGTGGATGGCAATGCGCGGTAATCATGAGGAGTAAGGACGTCTGCTGCCTTGCCGATCACTCAAAATTATTGGGGGAGGGGTTAATAACTATATCCTCTATGCCAAAGGACATAGAGAGATGTCAATTTTGTTGACAAGCGAATGACGATTAGCTGCGAGTCAGCTACCAGCGTAAATAATCGATAAAGAAATGTCGTAAATTGGTGCCAAATGCCCAGATAACACCGCGTCTATTTTAATTAACTGCTTTGAGCAAACAGTAAAATGCTACTATCTAACTTGCACGTAAGAAAGCAGATTAACGGTTAAGGCTAAGAAGTGGCAGGTATGTCGGAAGCAACTAGGACTCGCACGCATGCGCCCGAGGTTAGGCAGCGCGCCGTCGAGATCCTCCAAGAGGGGGTCGGTCATCGCGCCCTCGCCGCGGAGCTTGGCATTCCCCAGGCCACGGCTCGTCAGTGGGCCCGCGCGTATGCCGTGGGCGGTGCCGACGCCGTTCTCAACGCCGGTTCGCATCATCACACCTATTCGTACGAAGTTAAGCTCGCCGTGGTCAAGGACCGCTTGGAAAATGGCTTAACGGTTCGCGAGGCCATGATCAAGCACAAGATTCCCAGCGAGTCTTCGGTCAAGGCTTGGTGCCGCCAGTATCGCGAGAGCGGTGAGTCCGCGCTGGTCGATAAGCCGCGCGGTCGCAAGCCGCGCGTTAAAAAGGCGGAATAGCGAACGGGATGGTGCGCCCACAGGGGCGCATTTTTCTTGCCGCGCCAATTTTTTGGACCGTCGTGAGCCTACTGGAACATCCTCCAAAGTGGTTAATAAACCGCGCGCAGTGGCCCGTGCGCCCGCCGCCGCGATAGGGGGAGCGTCGCCTCTCTGCTCCAAAGCGGACAGACTCCTTACCCCGTACGCCTAAAACTCCCCAGTTGACCGAAAACCCGCCGCCGCTACTCCTCAACTGAGCTATAACGTTAAACAATTGCAGCGTTTTTGCATGGGGGAGTGATGGTATGACGCTACTGTATTTCCTTACCCTGTTTCCGCTGGTACCGGCGCTGGGCATGCTGCTCGCGCGCGGTGACCGCGCCCGCGATGCGGTAGGGCTTGTAGGCTCCGGCATTATTATGGCGGTGACAGTTGTAGTCGCCGTCATGTTTTTTGGCACGGGTCCGCAGAGCTTTGAGGTCGCGCCGGGCGCCTCTCACGTGCTCTCGATCATCAGCTCCGTCATCGATGTCATCCTGTGCGCCATCATCCTGTACAACGCGCGTAAATATAAGAGCACGCTCACCACGGTGCTCGGCGTGGTGCAGCTGGTGGGTTCGGTTGCCTTCGCTGCCATGACGCTGCCCGCGGCCGAGGTTGTCACCGCCACGCCGCTCTACCTGGATTACATGAGTGTGATCATGGTGCTTGCCGTCGGCATTGTCGGCAGCCTTATCTGCGTGTACGCCCTGGGCTACATGAAGGACTTCCAGGCCCACGACGAGCACGAGGCAGCGCTGCGCGGGCAGGCGGCGCCCGACCGACGCCCGCAGTTCCTGGCGCTTATGTTCCTGTTCCTCTCGGCCATGTTCGTCATCGTGACGAGCGACAACCTTGAGTGGCTGTTCTGCGGCTGGGAAATCACCACCGTGTGTTCGTTCCTCATGATTGGCTACACGCGCACGCCCGAGGCCATTAAAAACGCTTTCACCCAGATCATCCTCAACATGCTGGGCGGCATCGCGTTTTTGGCCGGACTCATGTACCTGCACGTTAACGGCATGCCGCTGACCATCTCGGGCATGATCGAGCTATCCGGCGCCGGAACCGCGCAGTCCGCGCTGCTGGTGATGCCGGTCGTCCTGCTGTCGCTCGCCGCGCTCACCAAGGCCGCGCAGATGCCGTTCCACACTTGGCTGTTGGGTGCCATGGTTGCCCCCACGCCCACGAGCGCCCTGCTGCACTCGTCCACCATGGTCAAGGCCGGCGTGTTCCTGATGGTCAAGCTGAGCCCGCTCTATGCCATCTATCCCGTGACTGGTTTTATGGTCACGAGTGTGGGTGCCATCACGTTTTTGCTCGCTGCCCTCATGGCCATCTCGCAGAGCAACGCCAAACGCGTGCTTGCGTACTCCACCATTTCCAACCTGGGCCTCATCAGTGCCTGCTTGGGTGTCGGTGCGCCCGAGGCCGTGTGGGCGGCCATCTTCCTAATCCTGTTCCATACGGTGGCCAAGTCGCTGCTGTTCCTGTGCGTGGGCACCGCCGAACATCATATCGGCAGCCGCAATATCGAGGACATGGACGGTATGTTCAGCCGCATGCCGCACCTGACGCGTCTGATGATGCTGGGCATCATGGGCATGTTCGTGGCGCCGTTTGGCATGCTCGTGTCCAAGTGGGGCGCCCTGGTGGCGTTCGCGCAGACCGGCAACGTGCTCATGATCATGGTGCTTGCCTTTGGCTCGGCCGCGACGTTCTTCTTCTGGGGTAAGTGGCTCGCCAAGCTTTCGGGCGTCGACCCCACGGCCCAAAACGTCGAGGTCAATGTCCATAAGACCGAATGGATGGCGCTCAACACCATCGCCGCGCTGCTGATTCTGTGCTGCGTGGCGTTCCCGATTATCTCGAGCGGTCTGGTGTCGCCTTACTTGGCCATGGTGTTTGGCCGCGTGCCGTACGTTATTGGCAAGGACGCCATGTATCTGATGGTGGTTATCGTGGCTTTTATCGCCGTGGTGCTGCTGACTTCATTCCGCGTGAGCAACAAGCCGCACGTAAACGTATATCTTTCGGGTGTGGGAACCGACAAATATCGCCATTTCCGCGGCTCGATGGGACGCGAGGTAAAGGCCGAAAAGCGCAATTGGTACTCGGAGGACGCCCTTGGCGAGAAGCGTATCGGCCCCGTGGGTAGCGTCGTGTGCTGCAGCATTATCCTGTTCGCGCTGCTGTGTTGCGCGTGGATTGGGCCCGAGCGGCTTGCCATGAGTGCGCCCTCGGTGCTGCGCGGCAAGTATTTCGAAGGTTCGGGCGTCGTGGGCATCTTTATTGGCACCGTGGTGTTTGCCCTGCTGGCGCCGCTTGTGGGCGGCCTGATCGACGGTCTTGACCGTAAGCTTTCGGCTCGCATGCAGGGCCGCGTGGGCCCGCGCTTGCTGCAGCCCTTCTACGACGTTGCCAAGCTGCTGCGCAAAGCCCCCGCCAGCGTAAACACCATGGACGATACCTACATGGCGTGCGCGCTCATCTTTACCGTCGTGGGCGGCGGCATCTTTGTGTCGGGCTCCAACACGCTGCTGTGCGCTTTTATGGTGACGCTCGCTGCGATCTTTGTGGTGTTGGCGTCCGCCTCGACGCAAAGCCCGTTTGCCCAGGTCGGCGCCGACCGCGAGCTGCTGCAGGTCATGAGCTACGAGCCCGCCGTTCTGCTGATGAGCGTGGGTCTGTACCTTGCCACCGACAGCTTCGATTCCATTGCCGTGACCGGGCAGTCGACCCCCATCATCGTGTACAGCGCGCCCATTTTCCTTGCGCTGCTCGCGGTGCTTACCATCAAGCTGCGCAAGTCGCCGTTTGACCTTTCGTACTCGCATCACGCGCATCAGGAGATCGTCCAGGGCGTCGCCACCGAGATGAGCGGCGGCACGCTGGCCAAGATGACCCTTATGCACTGGTGCGAGACCGTGCTGTTTTTGATGTGGGTGGGCATGTTCTTTGTTTGGGACAACCCGGTGAGTTGGGTGGTTGCCCTGGTCGTGATGGTCGCGACGTATTTTGTCGAGGTGTTGATCGATAACACCTTCGCCCGTAGCACCTGGCGCAGCTGCTTTAAGCTCGGCTGGGGCGTGGCGCTGGTGTTTGGCCTGCTCAACCTTATGCCCATCCTCGTCGACGTGTTTATTTAGGAGGCGGCATCCATGGATCATAAAATGTCGCGCTCGCCGTGGGTTATTCATTACGACGGCTCGAGCTGCAACGGATGCGATATCGAGGTGCTGGCCTCGCTTACTCCACTGTTTGATGCGGAGCGTTTTGGTGTGGTCAACACCGGCAACCCCAAGCATGCGGATATCTTTTTGGTGACGGGTTCGGTCAACGCTCAGAACCTGCCCGTCGTGCGCCAGATCTACAACCAGATGCTCGAGCCCAAGTGCGTGGTGGCCTGCGGCATCTGCGCGTGTTCGGGCGGCGTGTTCCGCGATGCGTACAACGTGATCGGCGGCGTGGACCGCGCGATCCCCGTGGACGTGTACGCGCCCGGGTGCGCCATTCGCCCCGAGACCGTGATCGATGCCATCGTGGAGGCGTGCGGCATCCTGGATCAGAAGGAGGCCGTGATGCGTGCCGGCGGCGATCCGCTCACCGTGGGCGGCGCCGCCACCTGGGACGGTGGCGTTGAGCTGGGCGAGGACGGGTTTGTGGCCGCGGGGGCCGGCGACGCGCCTGCTGAGACGCCCGCCGCTGCAAAGGAGGCCGAGTAATGCAAAAGGCAATCTATACCACCGTCGGGATCGATGAGCTGTTGCCGCATGTCCAGGCGCTCAAGGGTGCCGGTGCGCGCTTTGTGCAGATGCATGCCGAGCACTGTGTGGACGACGGCTCGTATCGCCTGGTCTATACGTTTATCAACGTCCGCGCCGCCCAGGAGCACATCGCGCAGGACGGCAGCTATGCGATTGAGAATCTGGTGGTCGAGGGTATCGACCAGTACCAAGAGATCCCGTCCATCAGCTCGTACTATCCGGCCGTGTTTCCGTTTGAGAACGAGGCGCACGACCTGTTTGGCCTTGCCATTACCGATATGCAAATCGACTTTAAGGGCTTTTTCTACCAGGTCTCAACGGCCGAGCCCATGAGCGTCATCACGCCCGAGGTGAAGGCTGCGCGCGAGAAGGCCATGAAGGTCCGCGCCGCCGCCGAGGCCAAAGCGCGCAAGGCCGCGGCCGAGAAGGCCGCCGCTGCTGCCGCTGCGGGGGAGGGTGCCGGCGATGCCGCAGGCACTGCTGCCGCCAAGCCCGCTGCGGCTGCCGGCTCCGATGATCAGCATGACGAGGCCGCCGCCAAGGCCGCGCTCAAAGCCGCCGAGATGGAGGCAAAGCTCGCCGCCATGGATCCCGAGAAAGCGGCCAAGGTCCGCGCGGCGCTTGCCGCCAAGGCCGCCCGCGACAAGCAGAAAAAGGAGGCGTAAGGTCCATGGCACATCGCTCCGTTATTCCGTTTGGCCCGCAGCACCCGGTGCTGCCCGAGCCGCTTCATCTGGACCTGGTGATCGAGGACGACCGCGTCATCGAGGCAATTCCGCAGATCGGCTTTGTGCACCGCGGACTCGAGAAGCTCACCGAAAAGCGCGACATGCATCAGTTTGGCTACATCGCCGAGCGCATCTGTGGCATTTGCGCCGTGGGTCACAGCTGCGGCTATGCCAGTGCTTGCGAGCGCATGCTCGACATCGAGGTGCCCGGCCGCGTACAGTATATCCGCACCATTTTGCACGAGCTTTCGCGCATCCACTCGCATCTGCTGTGGCTGGGCTTGCTTGCCGACGCCTTTGGCTTCGAGGCGCTGTTCTATCGGTCGTGGACCCTGCGCGAGCAGATTCTCAAGATCTTTGAGAGCACGTGCGGCGGGCGCGTGATTCTGTCGATCAACGAGATTGGCGGCCTTAAGCACGATATCGAGGACTCCGAGCTGGCGGGTATTGTCCAGACGCTTGACGCTATGCGTCCTGACTACGAGGTCTTGGTGCATACGTTTTTGGACGATGACAGCTGCGGCGAGCGCCTGCATGGCGTGGGCGTGATTAGCAAGAAAGACGCGCTGGAGCTTTCGATGGTCGGTCCGTTTGGGCGCGCCTCGGGCGTGGACTACGACGTGCGCATGTTTGGCGACGGTGCCTACGCGGATTTGGCTGCGTTTGAGCCGGTTGTCGCTACCGATGGCGACTGCTATGCCCGCTGCCAGGTGCGTTGCGCCGAGGTCACGCAGGCCATGGACATCATTAAGGAGCTTGTGGGCAAGATTCCGCACGACGGTATCGGTGGGCGCACCAAGCTCACACCGGCCGACGGCGCGCGCGGCGAGGTTGTGATTGAGCAGCCGCGCGGCGAGGCGTACTACTATGTGCGCGGCAACGGCACCAAGAACCTGGACCGCTTCCGTGTGCGCACGCCGACGTCGCAGAACCTGGCTGGTTTGACGCATGCGCTGCAGGGTGTGCTCATTGCCAACGTGCCCATGATTATCCTGACCATCGACCCCTGCATTAGTTGCACGGAAAGGTAGGCGTGGCATGAGTTTGCTGACATTTGCGAAGACGGCCTTGGGCTCTATGGTCAAGCAGCCGGTCACGGTGTGCTATCCGCAGGAGGAGCTCGCAGCGCCTGCGCGCCTGCGCGGGCATATCGTCAATGACATGGACATGTGCATTTGCTGCGGCATGTGCTCGCGTCGCTGCCCGGCGGGTGCGCTCGCGGTCGATCGCAAGGGCGGTACCTGGTCGATCGACCCGTACGCTTGCGTGGTGTGCGGCGAGTGCATCGAAAGCTGCCCCAAGCACTGCTTGACTATGGACGCCGCGCGCACCCCAGTTGCGGCGGACAAGACTCCCACGGTAGAAACCAAGCCGGAATAGCGCGAAGACGGGGCCGGCGGGGCAAAAATGCCCCGCCGGCCCCGCGCTATAGCGCGGGGCGGAGCCGTCGCAAACAAAACTATGTCGGATTACGGGGCTGGATAGCGGACCTTCGAGCATACCGAAAATCGCGAAAACAAAACCGCAGGTAGATTGCTTGCCGTTTTTCAAAAAATGGAGGTATGGATGAGGACCCCGACTTTAGCCCCGTAATCCGGCATAGTTTTAAAATGTCACCATATCCATGGCAGCTCCTGGTCCCTCGGGGACGGAGGAAAACAGATCATTTTGGTCTCGCGAAGGCTGCTGCGCGACCCGTCTGCCACGAAATGGGCCTATCTACTACGTTTGGGACGCCATCCCCAACCATGGCGAACAACGCGAAAAGAAAACCGCAGGTAGAACGCCTGCGGTTTTTCGTGAAACGCGGGTATGGTCAGGGGTATCGGGTTAAACGTAGTAGATGGGCCAGTTTCGTGGCGGGCATCGCCAACTGATCCCCCGGGGACGGAGGAAAACGGATCATTTTGGCACGTCGGTTCCGAGTCGCACCCGTTTTCCTGCGAAAACGTCGTGTCTCAACTTTGGTGAGACATTTGTCTCACACCCAAAACCGAATCTGGAACGTGTGTCACCTGCCCTAACTGTGTCTCATTCCGTAACTTTAGGCTGATGCAAGGTCTGATCCTGCGAGAAGGGAGACACGATGGGTAAGTACACGAGGGGTCTCTTGGCGGTGATACTGGCCGTAGTGCTGGTATTGCCAGCCGCAGCATTCGCCATGCTGCCCGAGGCCAACGCCAGGTCCAGCACAGGAATGGACGGGCCGACAGTGAGCGGACCGACGGTCGTCGACCCCGACACCAGCGGACGCTGGGAAAAATGGGCGGCCGGCCACAGCGGCAATAAGGTGACGACTCAAAACGTCGGCCGAATCTGGACCGACAAGACGGTTGAGGCAACCGAGGGAAACGAGGAGTCGGATTTTCTGACTACGCTTTCAGCGATGTCCTCGACGTCTAATTCAACCGTGACAGTTACCACACCACTCGACATTGTGATGGTGCTGGATGCCTCTGGTTCGATGAATGATCCTATGGGTAGGGGAGATTCCACCCAGCGCATCGTTGCGCTGAAAAACGCTGCGAATAGCTTTATTGATACCATCGCCAAGCAAAACGAGGGCATCGAGGGCGTCGATAGGCAGCATAAGGTTGCCGTCGTTAAGTTTGCGGGCAAGAAGTCCAACGATATCGGCAACAATATGTATCGCGACGGAAGGTACTCCTACAATTGCACACAGGTTATGAAGGACCTGATTGATTGTTCCGGCAGCAACGTGAAAGCTCTTAAGGATACAATTGCCGGTATTAAACCCGCCGGTGCCACACATGCCGATTATGGTCTGGAGCTGGCTAAGGACAGGACTTCTGGTCGCAAAGACGCCAAGAAGATTATTGTCTTCTTTACTGATGGTACGCCAACGAGTCAAAGTGAATTCAATTCTACAGTCGCTAACGCTGCCGTGATGGCTGCCAAGGACATGAAGGACGCCAAGGCCACCGTTTATACCATTGGCATCTTTAACGGTGCGAATCCCAGCGCCCTCGTCCAAGACTCGCAGACAAGTAAAGAGAACAAATTCATGCAGGCCGTGTCGAGCAACTACCCCAATGCTACGGCATGGAACACTCACGGCACGCGTGCGAAAAACTCCGATTTCTACAAGTCGGCGACCAATGCCGAAGAGCTCAAGAGGGTCTTCGACGACATCTCACAGGCCATCACATCGGAGCCGCCTTATCCGACCGAAATCCATAAGGGATATGACGAGACCAAGTCCGGTTACATTACGTTTACCGATGAGCTGGGCGACTTTATGCAGGTTGACAGCTTCACCGAGGTCGTCATCAACGGCACGCCGTTTACCGAGGCGAGCAAGACGGTCAACAAAGAAACCAATACTGACACCTACGAGTTCACCGGCAAGGCAAAAGACCTGCTCATTACCGTGCAGCGTGCCGACGATAAAAATAATCCCCAGAAGGGCGATATCGTAACGGTCAACATTCCCGCATCGTTGATTCCGCTGAGCCACTTTAAGACCGTAGACGGCAAGCTTTCGGTCGACAACGTTAAGCCCATCCAGGTGAAGTATGCCTCGAGCGTGAAGAAGGTCGCACTCGACAACCTGTTTACGCCCGAGAAGGTAACGGGGCTCAAGGATTACATTGAGAACAATACGACCGTCGTTGACGGCGCCAAGACCGTGAATTTCTACGCGAACAAGTGGAGCCGCGGCGAGCTGGGTGATACGGTTGCGACCTTTGAGCCGGCCGACACCAACCGCTACTACTACTTCCAGAAGCAGACGCCCATTTACACGGATAAGGAATGCACGAAGCCGGCAAAGGGCTCGCTGACTGCTGACGGTAAGTATTACTACAAGGATGAGTTTGAGGAGCAGGGCGAGAACGGCGAGGCCAAGCGCGCCACCGCCGTCGTCGAGTTTATCGGCGGCGACGCCGCGAAGTTCGACGGCGCGATTGTTCCCGATAAGAACGGTAACTTGGTGTTTACTGTGGGAACCGCACGCCTGGCCTTTATCGATGAGCTCCACACCACCAAGGAGAGCGTGGGCGGCAACAAGACTCGCACCGCGACCGACGTGCTCAACCCCAAGTGGAACAACACGTCTGCCAAGTTGACCGCGACGCATGTCAACTCCTACCTGGGCAACAACGGCAAGATCAGCTTTGCGTACAACATGACGCCGGCAACGGTGGATACCAAGGCCAAGTTTGGCCTGACCAAGGTGCTCGAAGGCCGCGACTGGAGGGATACGGACAGGTTCGAGTTTGGTCTGACGTCCGAGGGCAACGCCCCGATGCCCGAGTTCGCGACTGTGCCCGTGACCAAGGGCGATCTGGATGACAAGGGCAAGGCTGCCATTAGCTTCGGCATGATCGAATACACCGAGCCGGGTACGTATGTCTACAAGGTTAGCGAAAAGAACGCCGGGACCACGGTTGACGGCATCACCTACAGTAAGAACGTCGCGGAGATCACCGTGACGGTGACGCCCAACAAGAAGGGCGAGCTCAGCGCTGACGTGAAGGTGACTTGGAGCGAAGCAGGCGAGACCGAGTTCAAGAACGTTTACACTGCGAAGCCTGTTGAGTCCAGCGTTACCGACGAGATTGCCGTGACCAAGTCCCTGACCGGGCGCGACCTTACGGCCGGCGAGTTCAGCTTTGAGCTGCGCGAAGTCGTGGACAAGGAAGTTAAGCCTGTCGAGACCGTTACAAACGACGCCGACGGTAAGGTGACGTTCAGCGCCATCAAGTACAAAGAGGTCGGCCAGCACACCTACAAGCTGCTCGAGGTTCAGGGCAAGGCCGACGGTATCACCTACGACGGCACGACCTACATCATCGTGACGACCATCAGCGATAACGGCAAGGGCCAGCTGGTGGCTACGCATGAGCTTAAGGACGCCAAGAACGTCAAGAGCATCGAGTTCAAGAATGCCTACAACGCGACTGCTGCCGAGGCATCGCTTGCGGGCAAGAAGAATCTGAAGGTTCTCGATGGCCTGACCCCGGCCGACATCACCGGCAAGTTCACCTTTACCGTGACCGGCGAAAAGGGCGCGCCTATGCCCGAGCGCACGAGCGTGCACAACGGCGCCGACGGCAAGGTCGACTTTGGCAAGATCACCTTTACGCTCGACGACCTTAACAAGGCTCTGGGCGATAAGCCCGAGAAGCGCGAGCACACCTTTACCTACACCGTGACCGAGTCCGGCGAGGTGGCTGGCGTGACTAACGACGCCAAGCCTTCGCGCACGGTTTCCTTCACCGTGACCGATGACGGCAAGGGCAATCTGAACGTGTCCCGCAAGCCGGACGGAAACGCGGCCTTCACGTTCACCAATACCTATAGCGTGAAGCCGGTTGGCTCTAGTGTCACCGACCAGATCACCGCGACCAAGGTCCTGACCGGTCGCGACCTCAAGGATGGCGAGTTCTCCTTTAAGCTCGTCGAGGGCGACAAGGTCGTTGCCAAGGGCACCAACACTGCCGACGGCAAGATTGCAATGGACAAAATCACCTACGACAAGCCTGGCAAGCACACCTACACGCTGTGCGAGGTCAACGGCGGAACCACCAGCAAGGGCATCACCTACAGTGACGCCAAGTACACCATCGAGACCACCATCACGGACAACGGCGACGGCACGCTCAGCGCTAAGCACGAGCTGAAGGGCGACAAACCTGCGACCTTCGAGAACACTTACAGCGTGACCCCGACCGATGCAGACCTCGACTTTGGCCTGAGCAAGGCTATCGACGGTCGCGAGTGGACGGATGGGGACGAGTTCAGCTTTACGATCACCGCCCCCGATGGCGCCCCGCTGCCCAATCCTGCAACCGTAACCGTGAACAAGCGCGACGCGAAGGACGGCATCGCCGCCATCAAGTTCGGCAAGATTCGCTACACGGCTGCCGGAACCTACAAGTACGAGATCCGCGAGAACGCGGGCAGTACGGTCGGCATGACGTATGACGCCCGTGTCGCGACCGCCGAAGTGACCGTGACCGAGGACGGCGAGGGCAACCTGACCGCCAACGTTACCAAGAAGGAAAACGGACGCTTTACCAATACGTATCGCTCTGAGCTTAACTACACCGCGGCCGGCGGCCTCAAACTCAGCAAGACCCTTTCCGGACGTCCCATGACCGAGGGCCAGTTCACCTTTACCGTGACGCCTGCCGACGAGGCTTCGGCCAGCGCACTTGGCCTGCACGAGGGCGCCAACGTATTCAAGTCTCCTGCGACGGCAGAGGCAACGGTCGGCTTGATCGACATCCTGGCCGGCCATGAGGTCAAGTTTACGCAGGCAGATGCCGGCAAGACCTTCAAGTACACCGTGGCCGAGGAGAACGACGGCCAGCCCGGTTACACCTATGACGACGCCGCGCGCACCGTGACGATCGCCATTGCCGACGACGGTGCCGGCACGATTACCGCCACCACAACCGTCTCCGGCGGCTCTGAGGGCACGCTGGTGACCGAATACAAGACTGGTTCCGCTGCGGTCGAGAGCGCTGTGGTCCCGTTCGTCAACAGCTATAGCGCTACGACCAACACGACTGGTGGCGACCCTGCTAAGGTCGTTGCCACCAAGACCCTGACCGGTCGCCCGATGGCCGACGGCGAGTTCTACTTTGGCATCGCCTACGCAGGTGAGAAGGAAGCCATCGAGGGCACGTGCACTACCAACGTTAATGGGCAGGTAAGCTTCGGTTTCCTGCATTACACCACCGAGATGCTCGCCGACTTGGTAAACGCCAAGCGCGCCATCCGCACCGATAAGGATGCCAAGCTTGCATGGACCATCGGTTACACCGCCTTTGAGTTCACGCCGCAGCTCGCGGCCAAGGGCATCACGGCCGCAACGCCGAGCTTTAGCTTTAAGGTCATTGTCGTCGATAACGGCGACGGTACCCTGACGGCAACGCCTGTCTACGACGGCGTCAAGCCCGAGTTCGAGAACGTCTACGGCACCGATGCCGTTGATGCCGCGCTCGCCGGCACCAAGAAGCTCCAAGCTGCCGAGGGCCTGACCCCGGCCGACATCGCGGGCAAGTTCACCTTTACCGTGACTCCCGACGAGGCCGGCGCCCCGATGCCCGAGCACGCGACCGCAACCAACGACGCGGCCGGCAACGTGGACTTTGGCAAGATCCACTTTACGCTCGAGGACCTCAACCGCGCTCTGGGCGTGACGGGCGACGCGACCGACGAGACCGAAACCGATGAAGCCGAAGCCGATGAGGCGAATGCCGATGAGGCAAAGACCGACGAGGCCGACGTTAACGCTGATGAATCCGAGGACGAGAACGAGCCTGCCGCCGCTACTCCGCGCTCGCACACCTTTACCTACACGGTGACCGAGTCCGGTAGCGTCCCTGGCGTGACCAACGACGCCAACGCCACGCGCAAGGTTTCCTACACCGTGACTGACGACAATGCCGGACATCTGAGCGTCGTGCGCGAGGGCGACGACGGTGCGGCCTTCACGTTCACCAACACCTACAGCGTGACGCCCACCGATTCTGTGGTGACCGACCAGGTCAAGACGGTCAAGCGCCTGACCGGACGCGACCTTGCAGCTGGAGAGTTCACGTTTGAGCTGCTCGAGGACGGCGTGACTGTCGCTAGTGGCACCAACGACGCCAACGGCACCGTTACGCTGAGCCCGATCCGCTACGAGGCACCCGGCACGCACACGTACACGCTGCACGAGGCTTGCCCCAACGCGCTCGGCCTGTACAAGGGCGTCACCTATGACAGCGCGACCTACACCGTCGTGACCACCGTCACCGACAACGGCGACGGCACGCTGACCGCGACGCACAAGCTCGAGGGAACCACCGAGTCGGCTGGGTTTACCAACAAGTATCACGCCATGCCCACGCAGGTTTCCATCGGCGCCATCAAGGTGCTCGAGGGCCGCGAGCTCAAGAAGGACGAGTTTAGCTTTAAGCTCGTTGGCGAGGACGTCGAGTCCACCGTCACCAACGATGCCGACGGCAAGATCAACTTCGACAAGTTCGAGCACGACGAGCCCGGAACGTACGTCTACACCATCAGCGAGGTCAAGGGCGACGAGACCGGTATGACTTACGACAAGTCCGTCTTTACCGCGACCGTCAACGTGGTCGATGACGGCGAGGGTAACCTCAAGGCGAGCGTCGCCTACGCCAAGGGCGACAAGAGCGTCGAGGGCATCGTGTTCAACAACACGTACAAGAAGCCCGAAACGCCCGTGCCGACGCCCGATCCCGGTACGCCCAAGACCGTGACGAACATCGTCAAGACGGTCAAGGGCTATCTGCCCACCACGGGTGACCAGCAGGCAGCCGCACTCCTCATGGCGTTTGTCGTCGCCATGGCAGGCGTCGGAGTCCTGGTCTGGGGTATCCGTAAGCGCTAGGCACGTCGACGGAGCCTGGGGCCAAAAGGCCCCGGGCCGCCGGCGGGGAGCCAAAACATAGCCCCCACCCCACCCCCAGCCGCCACGGAGGCGTCTCCCTTCTCCGTGGCGGCACTTTTGTGCGACTGCTCTATAAGTTGCGGTGAAATACGGACTGTTTGGCGGCCCTAGGGGGCACAACAGTCCGTATTTCACCGCAACTGAGTCGCCGATTCTTTGAGTTACCCTCGCAGGTAGGCGATGGCGATTTGGGTGCGGTTGCGCAGGCCCATTTTGGCCAGGATCGAGCTGATGTGGTTTCGCACGGTGCCTTCGCCCATATAGGCGGTGGCGGCAATCTCCTTGTTATCGAGGCCGCGGGCGATGAGCTCGGCGACTTCGAACTCGCGGTCGGTCAGGCCGGCAAAGGCTGCGGGTCGGTGGGGCGTGCCTGCCTTGTCGCCCATCCCGTCAAAGTCAACATCCTCGATCGCCTTGCCCTCGAGCACACGCTTGCCATCCATGACCTGCGCCAATGCCGGCGGGATGGTGGCGACATCGGTCTTGATCAGGTAGCCACGGGCGCCCAGCTTGAGCGCCGACACAATGTACTCGTCATCCGAGAACGTCGTCAGGAATACCACGCGCGCCGCGGGGTCGCGCTCGAGGATCTCGCGCGCCGCCGAAAGGCCGTCACGCCCCGGCATCTGGATGTCGAGCAGCGCGATATCGGGTGCGTGCTCGGTGTAGAGCGCGACCGCGTCGTTGCCGTCGGCGCCGGTGCCCACGACTTCGATATGCGGCTGGGCACCCAGGATAATCTTGAGCGAATCGACCACCAAGCGGTCGTCGTCGACAACAATGAGCCTCATCGGGCCTCATCTCCTCGCTGTTTGGGAACGGTGGCAAACACGCGCCAGCCGGGGGCGCCGGCGCGCGGCCCGGCGGTAAAGGTCCCGCCAAGCGCCTCGACGCGCTCGCGCATGGAGCCGAGCCCCATGCCTTCCGCGACGCCTCGACCGCCCGCCCGGATCCTACCCTCACCATCGTCGGTAACGATGAGCTGGTAAAACGACGGATGCTCCATGCATCGCACGGTCACGTTCTGCGCGCGAGCATGGCGCATGGTGTTAGAGAGCGCCTCGCGCAGGATCGCCGCAAAGCAGTTGGCGACGTTGGCAGGTGCATGCTCGGCCAAAACCTCAAGCTCAATCTGCGGCCCGCCGTCCGAGCGCGCGCCTTCCGCGATGCGCTCGAGCTGCACGGAGAGATTGGCCGCGTTGTCGTTGAGCGCGTGGACGCTGGTGCGCACGAGCTGAAGTGCCTCGTCGACCGTGTGCTTGACGTCGGCGAAGTCGGCGGCGACGCCGGGTTCGTTGGCGTGGACTACGCGCAGGGCCTCGGTTTGCAGCGAGGCACGCGTGAGCTGGTGGCCCACGTTATCGTGGATCTCGCGCGCGATGCGGGCGCGTTCGGCGAGCGTCGCGAGCTCGACCTCGTAGTCCTGGCGGTCGGCAAGGTCGCGGTTGCGCGCCTCGAGCGCGAGGGCTCGTTCCTGCAGCTGGTCGCGGGTGCGGCGCATGCGCTCCTGCTCGCGCTCCAGCTGGGCGGTGCGCAGCGACAGTAAGGTGGCGGCGGCCGAAAGGATGGCGGTCAACAGGAGCGTTCGGGTGGTGAGCGCGCCGGTGCGAAGGCTCGTGACGAGTGCGAAGGCAAAGGTGACGCCAATTCCCAGCGCAGGCCAGGCGTGCTCGCGGCGCACGCGTCGCGCGATGTCATAGAAGGCGAGGGGCGCAAACGGCATAAACGGCGGCACAAAGACGGCTACGATGACGTAGGCGTAGCTGCCGGCCTCGCTGGCGCGGCGGGCACGTTCGCCTTGCGCGACTTCGGCCAAGGCGGTGATGATGACGCCAAGGCAAAACGCTGCGACCAAGCGGGCGTCCACAGCAAGGCCCAAGGCGGCCGCGATGCAGCATGCCAGCACGATCGATTTGTCGAATAGCCTGTTCATACGGGTATTGTACGCGATGGCGCGCGCGGGGGAGGCCCCACCGGGAGCAACCGTGACATTTGTCCCAGCAAGGGGGACCGCGACTATATCTTGCCGACAATCATTTCACCTGAGCATTTTTGATAGCTATATCTATCATTTTTGCTAGATACAGCTATCAAAAATGATAGATAGACCTATCGAGGGGCACGGATGGGACAAACACTTCTGGTTAATTTGTCCCACATCTTGCTGGTCGCTTGCGGGCCCTGTCGCCCGCACCGCACTCGTGACAAAGCTCACTGGTGCGGGCCGCCCGCTCCTGCGATGATGCAATCGTACCGGGCCGCAATCAACGGAAGGGCCGCCTCATGACAGACATCGTCCACGTCGAAAACCTCGTCAAGCGCTACGACGATCTTATCGCGCTCGACCACTTTAACCTGAGCATCGCCCCCGGCGAGATCTTTGGCCTGCTCGGCCCCAACGGCTCGGGCAAGACCACGTCCATCAACTGCATCCTGCAGCTGCTCGCCTACGACAAAGGTACCATCGAGCTGTTCGGCGAGCCCATGACGCCCACCCGCTACGACCTCAAGCGTCGCATCGGTGTGGTGCCGCAGCAGGTGGCGGTGTTCGACGAGCTCACCGTGCGCGAGAACATCGACTATTTCTGCAGCCTCTACGTCAACGACCGCAAGCGTCGCCGCGCGCTGGTGGACGAGGCGATCGACTTTGTCGGCCTGGGCGACTTTACCAAGTTCCGCCCCGGCAAGCTCTCGGGCGGCCTGGCGCGTCGTCTGAACATTGCCTGCGGTATCGCGCACAAGCCCGAGCTCATCTTCTTCGACGAGCCCACGGTAGCGGTCGACCCGCAAAGCCGCAACGCCATCCTGGAGGGCATCTGCCGCCTGCGCGACGAGGGCGCCACGGTGGTGTATACCAGCCACTACATGGAGGAAGTCGAGCAGATCTGCAGCCGCATCATGATTATGGACGGCGGGCGCGTGCTGGCGCAGGGCACCAACGACGAGCTCAAGCGCATGATCCAGATGGGCGAGAAAATCGTGATTGAGGTCGGTGAGGTGCCGAGCGCGGCACTCGCTGCCGTTGCGAGTCTGCCGCATGTCCTGGACTTGGCGGCGACGGCGGGCCAGCTCACGTTCTCGTGCGAGGCGAGCCCGCATAACCTGACCGACATCCTCGACGCGCTGCGCTCGCATGACGTGGCGCTCGGCCGCATCTACTCCGAGCCGCCGACCCTCAACGACGTGTTCCTCGAGATCACCGGCCGCGAGCTGCGTGACTAGGGGGCGGCCATGTTCAACACCATCATCATCACGCTCAAGACGCTGTTGCGTCGGCCGAGCACCTGGGTTTGGGGCGCGGTCTTTCCCGTTGCGCTTTCCACGATGTTCATGTTTATGTTTGCGAACCTGAGTTCCGACGGCAAGGTCGACCCGGTGCCGGTGGCCATCGTGGCTGACGAAGCCTGGGACGCGTCGACCTTTAAGGATGTGGCGACCTCGCTGTCTAAGGAGGGCGACGACCAGCTGCTTGAGATTCACGAGTGCGAGGATGCGGCCGCTGCGAACCGCGCGCTCAAGGCCGGCGAGGTCGCGGGCATCTACACGGTCGATGCCGCGGGCACGCCCAGGCTCACGCTGCTCTCGAGCTACGACAGCTCGCGCGCGTCCACGGTGCTCGTCGACCGCAGCATCCTGGAGACGGTGGCAAGCTCGTATACGCAAAATGGCGAGCTCATGGCCCAGATTGCCCAGGACAACCCGGCGGCGCTTGCCGACCCGGAGGCGGTCGCCCGCGCCCTGACGCTCGAGGGCGGAACCCGCCGCGTGAGCCTGACACGCACCACGCCCGACGGTACGACCATCTACTACTACGCGCTCTTTGGCCTGGTAGCGATGATGTCTGCCGAGTTTGCCGCCTTGAGCGTCGTCGATTTGCAGCCCAATCTGTCGGGCTTAGGGGCCCGTCGCTGCGTGGGTGGCCTTTCCAAGACGGCGTCGCTGGCTGGTATCTTTACCGGCTCGTGGCTTGTCTCCTTTGCCTCGATGGCGGTCGCGATTGGCTACGTGCGTCTGGTCGTTGGCGTCGACTTTGGCGGGCGCGAGGGGCTTTGCCTGGTAGGCGGCGCCGCCTCCGCGCTTGCGGCGACGGGCCTGGGGCTCTTTGTGGGCACGCTGCCCGTTAAGGGCGGCAAGGCGTCCAAGTCGGGCATCCTCACGGGCTTCGCCACCACGTGTGCCCTGTTCGCCGGTCTCTACGGCGAGCCGGCGATGGCGCTTGCCGACGACGTCGCCCGCGCCTGCCCGGCCGAGTGCTGGCTCAATCCCGTCAAACTTATCTGCGATATGTTCAACCGTCTGTATTTCTTTGAGGACCTGGGCCCCTTTGCCGTGCGCGCGGGCGCGCTCGTCCTGATGGCCCTGGTGTTTGTCGTTGCCGCCACGCTGGTGTTTGGAAGGAGTCGCTATGAGCACCTTTAAGACTGCGCTTCGCATGGCGCTGGCGCACCCGTTCTACCTGCTCATCTATACGGTGTTCATCTCGCTCATGGGCGTGTTCATTGCGGCGTCGGTGAGCTGGAATTCGTCGCAGCTCATCGAATACAAGCCCTACGACACCAACGTGATCGTGGTCGATCGGGACAACAGCGACCTTTCGCGGGCGCTCACCAAGCACTTGGGGTCGCGCTTTGACCTGGTCACAGGCGTCGGCGACGACACGTACGATCTTGCGGACGCGCTCTCCAAGAGCAACAGTGCCAAGGGCAGCGCCGACTGCGTGTTCTTTATCCCGGACGGGTTTGAGGGCGACCTGGTCGCGGCCGCCCGTGCGGGGGAGGCCCTGCCCAAGCTCGATGTGACCTACGGCTCCGGCACCATGGCGGCGGCGCTTTCGTCTGCGGAGGCCTCGCGCTGGATCTCGCTCGCGGGCGCTGCGGCGGCACTTGAGCCCACCTCCTCCGACGGCGACGTCGCCAAGGCCGCCGAGCACGCCGCCGCCAAGCGCGCCGAGGTTCAGATCGAGCAGGTCAAGGTCGATTCGACTGCCGCTGCCACGCTTGAGTCGTATTTCAACTTTGGCGCGTACGCGATTATCTCGTCGGTCATCGTGTCGGTGGGCCTGGTGTTCTCGGGCATGAACGAGCCCGAGCGCGTGCGCCGCATGGATGCCGGCCCGGTCTCCGAGCGCCAGCGCTCGCTTGCCGTGTTCGCGGCCGCCGCGGTGCTCACCGTCTGCATCTGGTTTGTGTCGAGCATGATGGGCGTCGTGGGCTTTGCCGGCGCGGTTGCCGAGGTCGGCGTGGGCCGCGTGTGCCTGGCGCTGGCAGCGACATTTGCCCTGGCGTGCACGCCCCTGGCTGTTGGCTTTGCGCTGTCGAGCCTGGGCGCGCGCGAGGAGCTGCTCAACGGCGTGGGTAACCTGCTTGGCATGCTCATGACGTTTTTGGGCGGCGCCTGGATGCCACTGTCGCTCATGGGCTCGGCCGTGCAGACGGTGGCGCACTTTGTGCCGACGTATTGGGTGAACGACGCGATCGGCAAGGCGCTCGCCGCGGATCTGACGTCTGCCGTGCTGGGCGACATCGCCTGCGACCTGGGCGTCACCGTACTCTTCGCCGCCGCCATCGCCGCCGTAGGCCTAGCCCTCACCCACACCAAAGCCCGAGCCTAGCCATCGGGTACTCATTGGGGACAGACTTAAACGACCAAGAGTAGTCATTGGGGACAGACTTAAACGACTAGTCATTGGGGACAGTCTTTGCCGATCGGCCGTTTTGCCAGTAGGGTTGGCAAGGACTGTCCCCAACTGCCGGCAGGAAAGGAACGTCCCTAACTGCCGGGTGACTAGTTTGAAATAAATGCCATATGTCGAGCAAAAATAGTTCGCCTGGGTTTACTATAGCCCTAGAAAAGTAGCGGAAGGCTAACAATGGGGGATGGTATGGCGACGAAACAGGCCTACGTCCAGGTTAAGGACCTCAAGAAACACTACGGCGACGGCGATGCGCGCCTGACGGTGCTCGACGGCATCGACACGTCTATCAACCGCGGCGAGATTTGCGTCATGCTGGGGCCCTCGGGCTCGGGCAAGTCGACGTTCCTCAATCTCATCGGTGGCCTGGAGGACGCCGACGGCGGCTCCATTATGGTGGACGGCTGCGACCTGACGACGCTTAAGCCCGCCGACCTGGGCGAGTACCGCCGACGTGAGCTGGGCTTTGTCTTCCAGTTCTACAACCTGGTGCCCGACCTCACCATTAAGGAAAACATCGAAGTCACGGCGCACCTGTCCAAAAACCCGCTCAATGTCGACGACCTTCTGCGCTCGCTGGGCCTCTACGAGCACCGCAACAAGTTCCCGCGCCAGGTCTCGGGCGGCCAGCAGCAGCGCTGTGCCATCGGCCGTGCACTCGTCAAAAACCCGGGCCTGCTGCTGTGCGACGAGCCCACGGGCGCGCTCGACTACAAGACATCCAAGGAAATCCTGCAGCTCATGGAGGACGTCAACCGCACCTACGGCTGCACCATCATCATCGTCACCCACAACGCCGCCATCGCCCGCATGGCCAACCGCGTGCTGCGCCTGCGCGACGGTCGCATCGTCGAGGACGAGCTCAACGAGTCGCCCGTCGCGGCCGCCGAGCTCGATTGGTAGGCGGCGCCATGTCACCTCTCGCAAAACGACTCCCGCGCGAGCTGCGTCGCAATATCGGCAAGTACCTGGGCATCTTTTTGCTTATGTGCGGAAGCATCGCCCTTACGTCGGGCTTTTTGCTCGCGGCACACTCCATCGGCTGCCTCATCGACGACATGCGCGACGAGTACACGATCGAGGACGGCCGCGTGACCACCTCCTTCGAGGCGACCGACGACCAGCTCAAAGCCGCCGAGGAAGCGGCGGAGGACGTCGGCGGCGTCACGCTCTACAAGAACTTCTCTATCGACGCCATCATCAAAAAGGCGTCCGGCGACGACGGCACCAAGCGCACGCTGCGCACCTACGCGCACCGTACCAAGGTCGATATCGCGTCCTACTGCGAAGGCAGGCAGCCCCGCGCGGGCGACGAGGTGGCCATCGACCGCGTCTTTGCCACCAACAACGATCTTGCCGTGGGCGACAAAGTCGAGCTCGAGGGCCGCACCTACACAATCTGCGGCATCATGACCCAGCCCGATAGCCAGGCGCTGTTCCTCAACAACTCCGACTTTACGGTGAACACCATCACCTATGGCGTGGCCGAGGTCACCGACGCCGGCTTTGCCGCGCTCGAGGACGCCGGCGGTGCGCCCGCCTACACCTACTCCTTTACCTTTAACGACCGCGACCTCTCCACCGCGGACCGTATCGATGCCGAGCAGGATATGGTCGAGGCGCTGACCGACGCCGATGCGCGTGTGGACGACCTGACCGACGCCGATTCCAACCAGGGCATTGGCTATGCGCGCGACGACGTGGACGGCGACTCCATGATGTGGACGACGCTGCTCGACATCATCATCGTGATCATGGCGTTTGTCTTTGTGGTGCTCACCGACGCCACTATCGAGGAAGAGAGCGCCATTATCGGCACGCTGCTCGCCAGCGGCTACCGCCGTCGCGAGATTGTGCTGCACTACCTGGCACTTCCCGCCATCGTGGGCGTGACCGCGGCGCTGCTGGGCACCGCGCTCGGCGTCGTGTTCTTTACCGAGCCCATGCGCAGTCTCTATTACGGCTCGTACAGCCTGCCGCCCTTCCAGGTGTACTGGAGCTGGGAGATCTTTGTGAAGTGCGCCGTGGTTCCTGCCTCCGCGCTCATCCTCATTACGCTGGTGGGCCTGCTCCGCAAGATGGGCAAGACGCCGCTGCAGTTTCTTCGTCACGAGGCGGGCGGCAAGTCGGGTACCAAACGCGGTTTTCAGCTGCCGGAGCGCATGGGCTTTGTCTCGCGTTTCCGCCTGCGCATATTCCTGCGCAACCTGGGCAACTTCGCCACGCTCTTCGTGGGTATCGCGTTTGCGTCACTGCTGCTGCTCTTTGGCCTGGCGATCCTACCCACGATGACCCACTACGCGGACAACCTGGAGACAAGTCTTGTCGCCGAGCACCAGTACACGCTCAAGGCGCCGTTGGAGCTTGAAGGCACCGCCGAGGAACGCGGGCAGTGGTCGGCGCTCGAGCGCTTACAGTCGGTTGACGGCGCGCTGCTTTCTGCCGCCCAGGATGCCGATGACGAGCTCGATGATGCGGCCGATGCCGCGCAGGCAGCAGCCGACGCCGCAGCCAGCTCTCCGTCTGCCGAGAGCCTGACTGCAGCGCGGGATGCGCTTGCCAAGGTCCAGGACAAGAAGGATGCGCTCTACGCGCGCCTCGATGACCTTGCCGATGCCCTCGGCTGCAACCGCGACGAGACCATCGATTTGATCGACAAGGCCTCTAAGATCGACACCGACAACGACGACATCCACCCGGTCAATACGACCGACAATGGCGCGGGCACAATCGCGCAGGCCGAGAAATATGCCGTTTACCAGCTGCAATACGACCGCGGCGATGGTAATGGCGAGGAGACGATTTCCGTCTACGGCATCTCGGCAAACTCGCGCTATTGGAAAGACCTCAACGTCGGCGATGGGTGCGTCGTCTTTGGCAGCGGTCTGCTCGATAAGTTTGGCTGGAGCGAGGGCCAGAAGGTCACGCTCAGCGACAAGTACGAGGGCGAGCATTATTCCCTTGAGTACGAGGGCAAGGACTGCACCTGGGGCTCCAAGTCGGACATGAATATCTATATGGGCATCGACGACTTTAACGAGCTGTTCGGCAACGACGCTGCCTACTTTAACGGCTACGTGAGCGACGAGAAGCTCGACCTTGACGCGCGATACTTTGCCGGCGACACTACGCCCGACGACATGCGCGCCGTGGGCGACCAGTTTATCGGCATGATGAGCGACATGATCGGCATGATGGTTGGGCTCGCGGTGTTCATCTTCCTGCTGTTTATGTATCTGCTGACCAAGGCCGTCATCGACCATAGCGCCCGCTCGATCAGCTACATGAAGGTCTTTGGCTATCGCGACGGCGAGATCTCGCACCTGTACATCCGCTCGATCACGCTGTGCGTGGCGGCATCGCTCGTGCTGAGCCTGCCCGTGATCATCGGCTCGCTTACGGCCATCTTCCGTTCGATGCTGCTCGCCTACAACGGCAATATTGAGATCTACGTGCCCGCTTGGTCCATGGCGGCGTGTGTCGGCATCGGCTTTGCGACCTACCTGGTCGTGGCGCTGCTGCACACGCGCTCCATCAAACGCGTCCCCCTGGCCGAGGCCCTCAAAGTCCAAGAGTAGTCATTGGGTAGTCATTGGGGACAGGCTTAAACGACCAAAAGTGGTCATTGGGGACAGACTTAAACGACCAGTCGTCGGGTGACAGTCTTTGCCGACTCGCCGGGTTGCCGGCCGGGGTGGTAAGGACTGTCCCCATTTGCCGGCAGGAAAGGAACGTCCCCAGCTGCCGGGTAGTGAAAGAGTGTCCCTAACGACTAGTCGTTTAAGAGCGTCCCCAACGACTAGGTGCTCCCGCTTCCGCGCTTGACTTCGACCCCACTCCAATGGGTACCATCCTCTTATGTCTGTAACGCCATATAGACCGAGGGGATAGATCTATGACCGCAACTGCACCCGTCGCACCCGCCAAGGTGTACTTCACCAACCTGCGCACGCACGGCCGCGAGAGCCAGCTCGACAAGCTCAAGCGCCTCATCCGCCGCGCCGGCATTGAGCAGATCGACTTTGAGAACAAGTTCGTCGCTATCAAGATTCACTTCGGTGAGCTGGGCAATCTGAGCTTTCTGCGCCCCAACTACGCCCGTGCCGTCGCGGACGTCGTGAAGGAGCTGGGCGGCAAGCCCTTCCTCACCGACTGCAACACGCTTTACGTCGGTAGCCGCAAAAACGCGCTCGAGCACATCGACACTGCCTATCAGAACGGCTTTACCCCGTACGCCACGGGCTGCCAGGTCATCATTGCCGACGGCCTCAAGGGTACCGACGAGGCGCTCGTCCCGGTCGAGGGCGGCGAGTACGTGCACGAGGCCAAGATCGGCCAGGCGCTCATGGATGCCGATATCGTGATCAGCCTCACCCACTTTAAGGGTCATGAACAGGCCGGCTTTGGCGGCGCCATGAAGAACCTGGGCATGGGTGGCGGCAGCCGCGCTGGCAAGATGGAGCAGCACGCCGCCGGCAAGCCGAGCGTTGCGACCGAGCATTGCGTGGGCTGCCGTGCCTGCGAGCGCATCTGCGCGCACAACGCCATCTCGTTCGACGACACCCGCGAGCGCGAGCTTGCCAACGGCAGCACCCGCACGGTTCACGTCGCCGCCATCGACCACGATCGCTGCCTGGGCTGCGGCCGCTGCATCGGCGTGTGCAACCAGGACGCCATCAAGCCCGATTACGACGCCGCGGCCGACGTGCTCAACTGCAAGATCGCCGAGTACACCAAGGCCATCGTCGACGGTCGCCCGAGCTTCCACATCTCGCTGGCCATGGACATCAGCCCCAACTGCGACTGCCACGCCGAGAACGACACGCCCATCGTCAACGACATCGGCATGTTCGCGAGCTTTGATCCGGTCGCCATCGACCAAGCCTGCGCCGACGCCGTCATGGCATCCGAGCCGCTGCCTAACACCGAGCTCACCGATAGCGCCGCCAAGATGGAGCACAATCACGAGCATCTGGAGGGCGAGCAGGCGCACGACCCCTTCTGCATCACGCATCCCGACACCGACTGGCGCTCCTGCATCGCGCACGCCGAGAAGATTGGCCTGGGCACGAGCGAGTACGAGCTCATCGAGGTCAAGTAGCGCCGGGCTATTGGACAAATTGCGCGCTTTTGTAGCGTAACGTAAACAAAAACCGCCTGTGGACACAGCGCTCGCAGGCGGTTTTTCGGAAGTGCGGGGAAAAATCGAATACCGCCGACCACAAAGCGGTTTTTGCCAACAAAACCCCTGATAAATTGTTGGTAAAACCGCGGTCTGGTCGAGCTCTCCGAGATTTTCCTCGCACTTCCGAAATCATAGGGTCATGAAGGGTCGCAGACGACGCTTTTTGCCTAAAAATTCTCGTCGAGGAAGTCGTTGACCGTGTTCCAGTAGAGCTCGGGGTCGACCTGTGCGCTCTTGGCGTGGGCGGCGCCGTGGACGGTGAGCTTTTGCTTTACCTTGCTGGCGCACGCGTCGTAGTTTTGGTCGAGCATGCTGTACGGCACAAAGGTGTCTTGGTCGCCGTGGATAAAGAGCATGGGAACCGTTGCACGCTTGAGCTGTTCCACACTGCTGGCCTCATGAAAATCGTAGCCCGCGCGCACGTTGCACACCAGATTGGCCACATCGAGCAGCGGAAAACTGGGCAAGCCAAATACGTCCTTGAGCTGCAGGGAAAACTCGTCCCAAACACTCGTATAGCCGCAGTCCTCGATAATGCACTTCACGTTTGCCGGTAGAGATTCCCCCGCTACGTTCATAGCGGTTGCCGCGCCCATCGACTCACCAAAGACCAGGATGCGCGCCTTGGGGTCTGCCGCAACAATCCGCTCGATCCACGCGACGACATCGAGTCGCTCGGGCCAGCCCATGCCGATATAGTCACCGCCAGAGCGCTCGTGGGCGCGGGCGGCGGGCGCGAGCACGTTCATGCCGCGGTCGTGGAAGCGCTTGACGTATCGGGCCATACCGATGGGCTCGTTCGTATATCCATGCAGGCAGACGGCATAATCGTGCGTGTTCTCCGATGCCGCGAAATACCAGGCAGCTAGTTCAGTCCCGTCATCTGCGGTAAGACTGCTGCTCTCGCGGTTCTGCTTAAACCAGGCCCGCGCTTCGGTCTCCTCGGTATCCATCTGCTCGCCCTTTTCGGCGTTCTTGCTGTCCTGCATCATCTTCATGGTGTATGGCGCCTGGGGGTTCAGGGCAAAGTCGAACAGGAAGTTGCCGGCAAATCCCAGCAGTGCGACAACGAGCACTGCGATAACGGCCAGACCGATCTTGAGCCCTCGATGGGGACGCGTATTATGAGCCATAAACCGCTCTCCTATAAGATGTTTATATGTCAACATTTAATGCAAGCGCATTATGGATGTTCGCCGTTGATGCGTCAACAAGCAAAGAATGGGTAAACAAAAGGTCACGTAAGGTGCAAATTTCGCACGTACCCAGACGCTTTGATATAGTGTTGAGAACTATTTATGTTGGAGGATATAACCGGCATGTCCGATTCGAGCGACAGTTCCAAGCCGCGACCTAAGGCCGCGGCCGTTCCGCAGTACACGGTGGGCGAGGAGATCATGAACTCCGTCACCCATGGTGTCGGCTGCCTGCTGGGTATCGCAGGCCTCGTACTTTTGATCGTATTCGCTGCCCTGCGCGGCGGCGGGCCGGCACACATGGCCGCCGCGATCGTCTACGGCGTCAGCATCATCCTCGAATACCTGGCCTCCACGCTCTATCACGCGATTCAGCCCGAGCGCGCCAAGCGCGTATTCCGCATCATCGACCACAGCTGCATCTACCTGCTCATTGCGGGCAGCTATACCCCGTTTTGCCTCATCACACTGGCAAACGACGGCGGCGCTGCATTGTTCTTTGCCGTATGGGCCATCGCCATTATTGGCATCGCGCTCGAGTGCTTTTTGCGCGAGCGTCAGCCGCACTGGGTAAGCGGCCTGGTCTACCTGCTAATGGGCTGGCTCGTCGTCTTTAAGCTGCCTGCGCTCGTGGCGCTGCTGAATCCCGTCGCGTTGGCGCTGCTCGCCGTCGGCGGCGTGTGCTACACCGTGGGCGTGCCGTTCTACATCGCCAAAAACGTGCGCTACCTGCACAGCGTGTTTCACCTGTGGGTGCTCGCCGGCAGCATCTTCCAGTTCATGGCGGTGATCCTCTTCGTAATCTAACGACCGAGCCTGCCCGCGGATCCGCCCAGGTGGCCGTCGGGCGCAACCGTCTTACCCGCCAACTACGTCTCCTGCCAACGTCCCGAATCTTGGAGGTTCGAGAAACTCCCGATGGACATAACCATCTCCCTTATCACCACCCTCGTTTTGACCCTCATCAACGGCTACTTCTCTATGTCCGAGATGGCCCTCACCACGGCCAAGCGCGCCGTGCTGGAGCACGAGGCCGAGGAGGGCGACAAGCGTGCCGAGCGCGCCATTAAGCTGGCCGCCGACTCCGACCAGCTGCTGGCCACCATTCAGGTCGCCATCACGCTCGTGGGCTTCGCCTCGTCTGCCGTCGCCTCGACGAGCCTGTCCGACCCGCTCGCCACGTGGCTCATGAGCTTCGGCATCGCGCCGCTCTCCGCCATCGCGCGCGGGCTGGCACCGGTCATCATTACCGTCGCCGTCGCCTTCGTGTCCATCGTGATTGGCGAGCTCGTGCCCAAGCGCATTGGCCTCGCTAACGCCGAGGGCGTGTCCAAGCAGGTCGTGGGGCCGCTTTCCGTGTTCCAGAAGATCGCCCGCCCGCTCGTGTGGCTGACCGGCGCTTGCTCCGACGGCCTGGCCCGCATCCTGCGCATTAAGAGCGCCGACGACCGCCAGAACGTCTCGGAGGAAGAGATCAAGTACATGGTCTCGGAGCAGGATGACCTGCTCGACGAGGAAAAGCGCATGATCCACGAGATCTTCGACCTGGGCGACACCGTTGCCCGCGAGGTCATGGTGCCGCGCGTGGACACCACCATGTGCGAGGATGACGAGACGGTCGCCGACGTGCTATCCACCATGCGCCAGACCGGCTTCAGCCGTATCCCCGTCTACCACGAGGATCCCGACAACGTGGCGGGCATCGCACACATCAAGGACCTGATTCAGCCCGCGCTCGACGGCAAGGGTGACCAGCCCATCGCCGACTTTTTGCGCGACGCCACCTTTGTGCCCGACACCAAGGACATTCTGCCGCTGCTGTCCGAGATGCAGACCTCGCACGACCAGATCGTGGTGGTCGTGGACGAGTACGGCGGCACGGCCGGCATCATCACCATCGAGGACATCGTCGAGGAGATCGTCGGCGAGATTGAGGACGAGTTCGACCCCGACAACAAGTACCTCACGCGCCTCTCGCGCCGCGAGTGGCTCGTCGATGGGCGTTTTTCGTGCGATGATGCGATTGAGCTTGGTTGGCCGCTCGAGGAAAGCGATGATTATGAGACCATCGCCGGCTGGATTTTGGAGCTTTGCGACTCGGTGCCCGACATCGGAGAGGTGTTTGAGGTCGCTGGGTACAAGTTTAAGGTGCAGTCGATGCGTGGCCAGCGCATCTCGCTCATTCGCGTGATCGCTCCGGCCGAAACCGATAAGAAGGATTCCGAGTCCGCGGCGGACGAGCCGGCGGCGTCGGGTGCGGGTCTTGCCGACCCGCACGATGGCGACGAGTAGGACAAGGGCGAGTAGGAGAGAGTTATGGCAGGCCTGTTCAACATCCTTAAGGTCACCGTCAGTGAGGACAAGATCTGCGCGCACGTGCTGGTGAACCCCGGCATGCCGCTCATGACCTCGGAGGATATCGAGGCCACGGCGCGCGTGTACTACCTGGTGCCGGCGATTGCCAAGCACCTGTGCCTGGGCGATTCCGGCCGCGAGTTCCAGGACTGCATGGGTCAGACCGAGCTCTGCCACCTGCTGGAGCACGTGACGGTCGAGCTCATGAACGAGACCGGTCTTGCCGGCAATATCTCGTGCGGGCGCACCCGCGTGAGCGAGCATGACGAGCGCGTCTTTGAGATTGAACTTTCGTGTCCCGACGATGCGCTGGCCATCGGCGCGCTGTCGTCTGCCACCTTCATGATGGATTGGGCTTACCTGCACGCCGACCAGCCCGCCCCCGACGTGGACGGTACGGTCGCGGGCCTGCGCAACCTGGTTTTGGGCATGCGTGCCGAGGCCGAGGGCAAGGATCCGCATGAGGCCGTCGCCGCCGCGAATGGCGAGGACGTTGCCGAGGATGCGACTGAGGGCGAAGCTCCTGCCGATGACGATGTCGATCCCGTTGTCGATGCGGCCGCCGAGCCGGCAGCTGAGCCTCAGGGCGTCCCCAACTTTGAAGACGAGCCCCAGGTGGCGATTGATACCGAGGGCGCAGTTGTCGAGAACCACGAGGCCTCCGCGGCCGTCTTCGGCGGCGCGGCAACGGCTCCGGCTGGCTCGGTGCACGAAAGCGCGCTGCCGCTCGTAGACGGTGCCGGCGAGGATCCGGCGGCCACGACGGCCATGCCGGCCCTGCCGCAGGAGTAGGTTCGCTCGCTCAGCACCATCATGTACCTGCGCTTTTACCGTATGCAGATGAGCGGGGCGGCAAGTGTTGCGCTGCGGGTATAATGGACAGCATTCAAACGGTGGGCGCCGACGTGCCCGCAGGAGAGGAATGATCATGGGTAAGACTTTTAGCTTTGTCTCCGGTGCACTCTTTGGTGCCGCCGCCGGCGCTATCATCGGCGTTGCTCTGGCCCCTCGCTCGGGTGCCGAGACCCGCGCCATGGCTGCCGATATCGCCAACGACGCTTGGGATAACATGCGTGATACCTACGAGCACGGTGCCGAGGAGGCCCGCGCCGCGGTCAACGACTTCGGCCCGATGGTCGATGCCAAGACCGATGACCTGCGCGCCAAGGTCGACCTGGCCCGCGAGCGTATGGATCAGCTGCGCGAGCAGCTCAACGACGCCATCTCGGGCGGCAACGTGACGCCCGCTGCCGACGTCGTGGTCGAGAACGCCGCCGAGGCCGACACCGAGGCTGCGGAGCCCTCGACCGAGGCATAATGCGCGCCGGGGATTTTGTCGGCGCCAAGATCTATCGCAAGCCCACCGAGGACAAGCGCACTAAAAAGGACGGCACGCCACGTAGCCCTAAAAAGCTCGGAAAGATACACTTTCCGGTCTTTACTCCGGGCGGAACGCGCGTGGTGGGCTTTATGGTTCGCCAGTCCGATATCGCGGGCATGATCGAGCGTCCCGACCGTTTTGTGGCGCTCGATGCCATCGGCGTCTATGAGGGTGCTATCGCGGTGGATGACGCCAAGGACACCTACGATGCCGCCGCGGCCAAGCGCCTCGACATTAACCTGGACGATTGCATCATCTGGGTTGGTATGGACGTGCGCACGGAGTCGGGCGACGCCGTGGGCTATTGCTCTGACGTGGAGTTCAAGCCGCGCTCGGGCATCGTCCAGATGTTCTATGTGACTGCCGGTGCCGCTTCGAGCGTGCTTGTCGGCGACACGCAGGTGCCGCCGACGATGCTGCGCGGCTATGAGAACGGCGCGATGATCGTTTCGGACGAGGTCAAGGCGCTCGGGTATTCGGGCGGCGCCGCCGCAAAGGCTGCCGAGGCCAGTGTCGTGGTGGGCGATAAGGTCAAAAAGGGCGCCAAGGTGCTCGATGACAAGGGATCGGTCGCCGTGGACAAGGGCAGCCGCGCGCTGGGCAAGCAGCTCGGCAAAACGCGCGGCATGTTCAAGGCCTTTAAGGACGAATACCAAAAGGCGAGCGGGGGCTCGTCAAAAGCTAGCAAATAGCGACGTACCAAATGATGGGAGGCGAGCCGGAGACATGTTGCTCCGGCTCGCTGTGTTTATGGGGGAGGGCACATGCGCCAAAACGGATCCAACTTAAACGGGCACTCCGGTGCGCGTCCGACGGCTCGCCGCGACCTGGGGCAGCTGCCCAGCGGCCAGCGCAAACGCCGTCGTAAGCCCGGCGCGATGTACCTCAACCATAGCCGCGGGTTTAGCGACCGCAGCGCGCGCATTGGCAACGGGCGCTCGCCTCGCCGTCCATCCCGTCTGCCCTATGCGCTCATCGCCGTGGGCTGCGCGCTCGTGCTGTTTATCGCTGCCGTCGTGGGCTACGTCAACCGCAGCGTGGACGTGGAGCTCAACGGACAAAAGACCGCGGTGCGCGTGGGTTCTACGCTGCAGAATCTTATCGACGACCAGGAGTTGACCGACGCCTATGATGCGGGCGACCTGCTAGCCGTCGACGACAGCGTGCTCAAGCGCCACGGGGGCGAAAAGCTGTCGGTGAAGGTTGACGGCAAGCGTGTGAAGCAGGGCAAATGGGATAGCCGCGAACTTGCCGGCGGCGAGAAGGTGACGGTCAAAGACGGCCGCAACATCTACGAGAAGCACGAGGTGCAGGCCACGACCATCGAGCCCAAGCTGAAGGTCGAGGGCACGGGCGCCATCGAGTATGTGCAGACGTGGGGCGTCCAGGGTCGCTCCGAGGTGTGGGTCGGCGAGCAATCGGGCAAGACACAGGACCGTGGCGAGGTTGTGCCCGCCACCGATTGTGTGGTTGCCTGCGCCAGCGTGGCGCCAAAGGGCAACGAGAAGGTTGTGGCCCTGACGTTTGATGAGGGACCGAGCGGTGCCACCAAGCAGATTTTGCAGGTGCTCAAGGAGAAGGGCGTGAGCGCCACGTTCTTCCTTTCGGGCGATGCCGCCGAGGCCTCGCCCGCCACGGCCAAGGCGATTGTCGACGCCGGGTGCGAGGTCGGCTCCAACAGCTACAGCGACGATTCGCTCAAGGGCGAGGATCGCGAGACAGTGCGCATGCAGATCTCGAAGGGAACCGACGCCATCAAGTCGGCAACCGGCGTCAAGACGATGCTGCTGCGTGCCCCTTACGCCGCTTTTGACGAGCAAAATTGGATTGACTCGATGGACCTGGTGTCTGCCGTGGTCTCGTGGAATATCGACTCGGGCGACTGGTTGCTCAATGGTGCCGACGAGCAGGTCTCGACGGTGCTCGACTCGGTGACGCCGGGCAATATCGTGCTGCTCACCGATAGCGACGAGTGCGCCGAGCAGACGCTCGAGGCGCTGCCGCAGATTATCGACGGCCTCGTTGCGGACGGCTACAAGATCGTGACGCTCAGCGACTTGGTCAAGACGGACACGTCGCTGAGCAAAAAGCTCACCTCGCTGACGAAGGTCACGATGCCCAAGAACGCCGTGTTCCCCCAACTCGCCGAGGACGACGAAACCACGGAGTAGTCCCCAACGGCTATGTCACGGATACGTCAGCGTTTGGTATGCCTGCAATGTGCAGCGCATAAATTCGGTGCCGCAGCGCGATGCTGATGCTATAGTTACTGCGGTTAATGAGGGTCAAGAGAAAGGTTGCAGGTGAAATCCAAACCTCGACCATACAGTCGATGACCCCATGCAGGTGCTTTTTGCGCATGCACGGGGTGTAAGCGTCGAGCGGCGTGCCGCCCGCGCATGCGTATACATATCCAATTGTCCACGGATGGCGTGCCCGTTTTGCCGCGATCCGCAGGAATAATGATGGGGAGCACCATTGAATTATCTGAGTGAGATGCTCAAACTGCCGGTCTTGGACGTCGACGGCGAGAAGCTCGGCGTGGTCAACGATTTTGGCATTGCTACCGGCGAAGTTTTTCCGCACGTGACGTCGCTCGCGTTCCGCGGTCCCGGCAAGACGCCGTTTATGATCAGCTGGCGCAAATGGGTCGATCGTATCGACGAGACGGGCGTGTACCTTAAGACGTCGGCTACCGAAATCCGTTTTTCGTACCTGCAGCCGACCGAGCTTCTGCTCGCGCGCGACGTGCTCAACAAGCAGATCGTCGACACGCAGGGTATGAAGGTCGTGCGCGTAAACGACATCAAGTTCTCCATGTCGGGCGAAAACCAGCTGCGCCTGCTGGGTGCCGAGGTTGGCGCTCGCGGCCTGCTGCGCGCCATCAGCCCCGCGCTCGAGCATGTCGTCGAGGGCTTTATGAAGCACCTGGGCAAGCCGCTCAGTGAGGACATCATTGCTTGGTCCTACATGGACCTGCTCGACCGCTCGACTAAGAACATCCAGCTCTCGGTGTCGCACAAGACGCTTGGCGAGCTCCATCCTGCCGACATCGCCGACATTATCGAGCAACTCGACCCGCGCCTGCGTGCACAGGTGTTCGCGCAGCTCGATACCGCCCAGGCAGCCGAGGCCATCTCGGAGTTCGATGACGACGAGCTTATGACCGAGATGCTCGAGGGCCTGTCCGACACCGACGCATCGTCGATGCTGGCCATGATGGACCCGGACGACGCCGCCGACCTGATCGACGAGCTCAGCTACGAGAAGGCCGAGAAGCTCCTGCGCCTGATGGGCGTCAAGGAGGAGAAGGCGATTCGTAACCTGCTGGGGTATGAGGACAACACCGCCGGCCGCATTATGACCTCGGAGTTTGTGTCCTTGCCTGCTACGGCGACGGTCGGCGACGCCATCGAGGCGATTCGCCAGCTCGACGAGGACTTCGAGAGCGTCTACTACGTCTATACCGAGGACCCGAGCGGCATGCTGACCGGCGTGCTTTCGCTGCGCACGCTGATCGTGGCCGACCGCGACGCCACGTTGGGCCAGCTCGCCTATCGCGACCTGGTCTACGTGTCGCCCGACGAGGACCAGGAAGACGTGACGGACGAGATGACCAAGTACGACCTGGTCGCCATCCCCGTCTGCGACGAGAACCGTCACATTTTGGGCATCGTGACCTTCGACGACGCCATGGATGTTATCGCCGAGGAGCATCAGGAGGACCTGCAGATCGCCGGCATCGGCTCGGGCGACAGTGCGTCGGACGACTCGACGAACGTGCTCAGCTGGTTTGTGCATCGCCAGTACTGGGTTGTCGTGTGGGGCATCGCCTCGTGCATCATGGCAACGGTGCTGGGGACGGCGCTGGGCTCCGCACATCTGGTGGTGTTTCCCATGTGTGCCATGCCGCTCGTGTTGCTGGCCGCCTCGCGCATGGTGTCGTTCGTCAAGAACTACTTCCTCGAGTATGACGGCCACGACGACGAGCCCAAACCGTACCTGGGATTCTTCTTCCAGAGCACGGGCATGGGTCTGATCCTTTCGCTCGTGACCTACCTGTGCGCTCAGCTGGTGCGCACCGCCGCGTTCCCCGATGCCCCCATGTTCGAGGAGCTGCTCTTTACCGGATGCTTTAACATTGCGGCCATCATCTGCCTGGTTAGCAACATGAGTGCCGTGATTTATCTGATGGTGCTGTTCTGGCGCGATGAGCACGACCTCAATACGTCGGGTACCGCCATGAACGTCATTGCCGTCATGATCTCGTGCGTGGCGTACTGTACCGCTGCGGTGCTGCTCACCATGTCGGTCATGGGATAGGTGGTCGCGTGCAAAACACGAAGCAAAAGCCGAGCACCAAGCAAAAGCTGACCATTGCCGCCATCTTTGGCGCCATGGGACCCGGTCTGCTGGCGGCGCTTTCTGGTAATGACGCCGGCGGCATCGCCACGTATTCCAGTGCGGGCGCCAGCTATGGCTACAAGATGCTCTGGATGCTTCCCGTCATGACCGTGCTGCTTATCGTGACGCAGGAGACCGCGGCACGCTGCGGTTGTGTCACGGGTAAGGGCTTGGCATCGCTCATCCGCGAACGCTTTGGCGTGCGCAAGAGCGTGCTGGCCATGGCGGCGCTGTTGATCGCCAACACCGCCGTAACCATCTCGGAGTTCGCGGGTATCGCGAGCGGCCTTGCCCTGTTTGGCGTTCCGGCGAGCATTTCGGTGCCGCTCGTGGCGCTGCTGGTGTGGATGCTTACCATGTCGGGCAGTTTCCAGCGCATCGAGAAGATTTTACTGCTGGTGAGCTGCGTGTTCGTGACCTATATCGTCGCTGCGTTTATGGCTGGTCCCAACTGGGGTGAGGTCGCGGTCGACTTGGTCGTCCCCAACATTCAAAACGATCCCAACTACGTGTCGCTCGTGGTCGCGACGATCGGTACCACCATCGCGCCGTGGATGATCTTCCTGGCGCAGAACAACGTGGTCGATAAGAACGCGGGCGAGGACGATATCGTGCTGCAGCGCATCGATACCGTAAGCGGCTCGATCGCTGCTGACATCATCGCCGGCTTCATCATTATCACGACCGGCACGGTGCTGTTCCCGGCGGGTATCCAAATTAGCGATGCTGCCGACGCCGCTCGCGCGTTGGAGCCTATTGCCGGCCAGTGGTCGACGGTGCTGTTCGCCTCGGGCCTGGTCGCCGCGAGCTTCTTGGCCGCCTGCGTGCTGCCGGGTGTTACGTCCAGCGCCATCTGCGAGGCATTTGGCTGGGAGCGCGGCGCCGATCGCAGCTGGGACGAGGCTCCGGTCTACCGCGGCATCATTACCGCCATTATTGGCATCTCGGCCGTGCTGGTGCTTATGCCCGGTGTTGATCTGTTCCAGATTATGATGACCTCGCAGGTCATTAACGGTGTGCTGCTGCCCGTGGTCTTGGTGTTTCAGGTGGTTATCGCCGCCGATCGCCACATTATGGGTGCCAACCGCAACGGCCGCGTGTGGAATGTGCTCACGTGGGCGACCATCGGCGTGATTACGGTGCTGACAGTTGTCATGTTTGTGCTGCAGGCGATGGGTTACAGCGTCTAGCGTCTCTTTTGGGGCTTCGAGCGGGCCGTAGCGATGGACTGCGGCCTGTTTTTTGCTTGCTATAGGGGGTTAGTTATATAGCAGTGGGCAAAAAATGCCAAATATGAGTACTGTTGCTAGGGCGATAGCATTTATATGCAAGAAGATAATATACATAATCTAGAGTGTGTACATTAAAATTCGCCTCAACAGGCTTTAGTCCAGCTAGGTTGGCCGCTCTAGGGGTTTACAGGGATCGCTCGGGCGCCATTTTGGGCGGATTTGCCTGCTACTAAAATGGCAACAGTACTCATATTTGCCCTTTTTTGCCCACAGCCCCTTGGCATGTTGTTACGAAGCCGCCCCTGGACTGGAATTGACAGCCCAGGGGCGGCTTTCGCTTGTCGCAGGAGCGTCCCCAGGTGCCGGCATAAAAGGAACGTCCCTAGCTGCCGGATTACTTGTCGGTGCCCAGCTTGTGCGGCTTGAAGGCGAGGGCATTGACGAGCGCGTCGGTGGCAGACTTGACGGCCGCCGGCTGCGGGTCGTTGACGTGATCCTCGGGGTGTACGGGCAGGTCCTTCTTGACCGCGTCGTGAATCAAGTTGAGGTATTCGGTCACACCGGTGGTCGACAGGTGCGTGCCGTCGCCATCGAACAGGTCATTTCGGTTGGCGCTGTATCCGTACCAGTCGATAACGCGCACATTCTTGTAGCGCGTGGCGGCGTTGGCAATGGCTTGGTTGGTCGAGCCAACCCACGGCTGCGGGCTGCGCGTGTTTACAAACACGACAATGCGCTTGTCTCCCGCATCGGCCATGATGGCATCGATTTGGTCATCGGTCACCAAGCCGTTGGTGCCCAGGGCAAAGACCACGATTTTGCCGGCAAGGTTCTGTTGGATATAACCCTCAAATGTCGCGCGGCCCGCATCGAACTGGCGGCCCTTTTCGGCATCGATGTGGCTGTGGGGGAATACGCCGTCAAAGGCGTCCACGGCGCGTAGCGACACGGAGTCACCGATCATGAGCAGGTCGTAGGAGCCATCGGGGAAGCCATCGTTGTCCTTGTCGGTGTCGTCGGCTGCCTGTTGGTCCGTGGGCGCGGCGTTTTTAGCTTCCTTGTTGAGGACTTCGGCGCCTTCGCCGCTGAGCGCGGAGGTTTCCGGCACAAAGACCAGACCGCCCAGCGCGATGACAAGCACGATGCCGCAAGTGGCACACGCAGGAATATGCGCGCGCACCCAGTTGGCAGGCGTGGTGGTGCCATCGCGGAACTCGGAGACAGTGCGCCCAAAGGCGCCCTTCCTAAACGGCGTCTCGATAAAGCGATAGGAACATTCGGCGACGGCTACCACCAGCAGTACCTGCAAAATATACTGCCACCAGGGCGTATCGTTGATGTTGGCGACCGGGTTCATGAGCAGCAACAGCGGATAGTGCCACAGGTAGATGCTGTACGAGCGCTTGCCAACCCATACGAGCGGCTCGGCGGATAGCGCGCGGGCAACCATTCCCTGGGGCTGCACGCAGGCAGCGATGACCATGAGCGTGAGGATGGAGCACAGCAGCGTGCCGCCGCGATACTGGAACGCGGTGTAGCCGTTGGTGAGTGCGACCATAGCGGCGAGGCCAATCAGGCCTACAACGCCCAACACATCGATGGATGCGGGCGAGGACCAAAAACGCACGAGGGCACTCGGCTGCATCGGGGCGGTCTCGGCTGCATCGTCGGCCGTCGTGCTCTGCTTGTCTTCGGCATTCTTGTCGTGCTTGGCGACGAGGCGGTCGAGCCCCAGGCGACGCGCGAGGCGCACCGGCGCCAGGTCGCGATCGGGGATAAAGGCCATCCAGGCGCCCAGCAGCAGCGAGAACACACGGGTGTCAGTGCCGTAGTACACGCGGCTGGGGTCGGCGGCAGGGTTGTAGAGCACCATCATGGCGATGGCGGAAACAGCAGCCAGGCCCAGGACCACGCGACGCGTGCTGGGCTTGCTCATATGCATGGATACCATGGCAAGGAGCAGCGGCGGCCAGATGAGGTAGAACTGCTCCTCGATGGCGAGCGACCAAAAGTGCGTGAGCGGCGAGGGATCGCCCAAGGCGTTGAAGTACGAGACGTCCTGCGCAATCTGCCACCAGTTGTTGAAGAACAGCAGCGACGGCAGGATGTCGGGACGCATCTTGGTGAGCATCACGTGGTTAAAGATCGTGCACAGCGCGCAGGTCACCACCACGACGGTCACTACGGCGGGGAACAGGCGGCGGATGCGGCGAATCCAGAAGCTCTTGAGGTCGATGCGTCCGGTCTTGGCGACTTCGTTGAGCAGCAGGCGCGTGATCAGATAGCCCGAAAGCACAAAGAAGATCGTGACGCCAAGCAGGCCGCCCTGAGCCCATGTGAGGTTGAGGTGATAGAGCACCACCGCGACAACGGCGAGCGTGCGCAGGCCGTCGAGGGCGGGAATGTAGCGGGATTTGGGACGAGCGGGCGTCTGGTCTGCGGTGGCGGCGCTGGCATGGTCCGCTTTGTTGGCGGGCGCACGATGAGGGCTCGGGGCGCGTCGCGAGCCGCCGGTGCGGCGCTCGGCCCGCGGACGTTCGTGCGGCGCCGGTTCGTTGCCCGTGCGGCGTCGGCCGCGTGGGCTCGATTGCGGGAATTGTTCCATAAAACATCATCCAATGACGAGAATAATCAGCACGTATTCATTGTAGCCGCCTGCTCCTGTGAATGCTTGCTGCTGGCGCAACCTCAAGCGCGCGTTCACATCAAAGTGAACTAAAGTTATAGAGGTGCGAAAGCATACGGTTGACGGCCGACGGTGGGCAAAAAGCCCGCGGATGAGGAGGTTTCCATGGCAGATCGCGGCATCGTTGCGGTGTTCGGCAGCATGAACATGGACCTTTCGGTGGCGTGCGAGCGCATGCCGCGTGCGGGCGAGACCGTCGGCGGAAGCGGTTTTATCACCAACGCCGGCGGCAAGGGTGCCAACCAGGCTGTCGCCGCCGCGCGCATGGGTGCGCGCACGTGCATGATCGGCGCCGTCGGGCGCGATGCCTTTGGTGACGCACTGGTGGCGGGGCTCCAAGATGCCGGCGTGGGCATTGAGTTTGTGGCGCGTCGCGACGACGTGGAGACGGGCGCCGCGACTATCATTCGCTGCGAGAACGACAACCGCATCGTGTTATCGCCGGGCGCCAACCATGCGCTTTCGGGCGAGGACGTTGCCTGCGCGCTACGCTATCTGGTGGCCGACGAGCTCGATGCCAATATCTGCGACCTCGCCCCGGCGGCCGGCGGCGTCTTTATCGCCCAGGGCGAATGCGACCTGATGGCCACGGCCGCGGCGCTCTCTTGCGCCCACAGGCTGGGGTTCTATACGGTCTTTAACCCGGCGCCGGCGTGCGACCTGCCGGCGGGAGCGTGGCCTGCGGTCGACTTGGTTTGTCCCAACGAGACCGAGTGCCAGGCGCTGACGGGCATCTTGCCCACGGATGACGCGAGCTGCGTGGCCGCGCTTGGGGCTTTGCTCGCCAAGGGCGCCGGTGCCGCGGTCATCACGCTGGGCGGATCCGGGTCGGTTACGCTCGGCGATGACGGAGGGCTGCTGCGCATGCCGGCGCTTTCGGGCGAGGTGGTCGACACCACGGCTGCGGGCGATACGTTTATCGGCGCACTTGCGGCGGCTCGGCTACAGGGCTTGCCTCTCTTTGAGTGCATGGCCGCGGGCGCTCGCGCCTCGGCAGTGACGGTGTCGCGCTTGGGTGCTCAGCAATCGATTCCCACGCGCGCCGAAGTTGAACATAAGTTTGGTTTAGACGGTTTAGACGGAGAAGCGGAGTAGAACAATGGCAACCAAGAAGCTGATCCTTGATTTGGATATGGGCGTGGACGACGCCATGGCGCTCGCCTACGCCATCGCGAGCCCCGAGGTGGAGCTCGTCGGTATTACCACGTGCTTTGGCAACGTGCGCGTCGAGCAGTCGGCGCATAACTGTCTGGCGGTGCTTGACCTGTTGGGCCGTCCCGAGGTGCCGGTGTACCTGGGCGCCGATCGTCCCATTAAGGCGAACGAGCCCTATACGCCGCCGGCGTCCACCACGCTCATCCATGGTAAAAACGGCATTGGCGGCGCGAGCGTGCCCGCATCGCCCTACGAGCCGGTGGGGGCGACATCGGCCGATGGCAACGCGGCGGTCGATTATCTGATCGATGCCGCACGCACCTATGGACCCGATCTGGTCTATGTGGCAACCGGTCCGCTCTCCAACTTGGCGCTTGCCCTTGAGCGTGACGCGGCGGCCATGATGTCCATTGGCCGCGTGGTGGTGATGGGCGGCGCTCTTACCGTGCCCGGCAATGTAAGCGCGGGTGCCGAGGCCAACATGGCAAGCGATCCCGAGGCCGCCGATGCCGCGCTGCGCTCGGGCCGCAAACTCACCATGGTCGGTCTGGACGTGACGCATCGCGTGGTGCTTACGCGTCGCGATATCGCTGGCTGGACGGGTTCGGGCACTATGGCGGGTTGCGCGTTTGCAGGCATGGTCGAGCACTATATTGGCTCATACGAGATGAACGCGCCCTACCTGGGCGGCTGCGCGCTGCACGACCCGTTGGCCGTTGCCGTGGCGATTGATCCCACGCTCGTGGGCGCACTTGGCTGCAACCTGCGCGTGGACCTGCTCGGCGAGTATCGCGGCCGCACTATCTGCGATGAGCGCCGCGTGGCCGACCCCGACAAGAGCGCGCTTGTGGCGCTCACCGTGGACGCCCCGCGCTTCCTCGCCGAATTCAAGGCACGCATGGCCCGCGTCCTTGGCTAAACGGCCCTTGCGCCCCGTCCCAGAAAAATCATCGGGTGGCAAAACAGTCAAAAAGCTGCGTCCCAAATTGGCGACTATGTTGGTTTGCCTATATAGCTAGCTGCCGTAAACAGATTGAACACCGTTTATAGAATTAACGTGACCGTTAGCCTAAAACCCATTGTTCGCTCGAAGCCCTCGTGGTTGCATGGGTAAGAAAGCCTAGATAATTGGCACATGTACGTTTAAGTGGGGGGCAGCATGAAAGAGTTCTTTGGCATCGACGTGGGCGGTACGGCAGTTAAGTGGGCCGTGCTGGGTGAGGATTACTCCATCCGAGAGCGCGGTAGCCTGCCGACTAGTTTTAGCGCGGCCGAAGAAGTGGTCGAAACCCTGATTGGCCTTGTCGAGCCGTATCGCGAGCGCGTCTCCGCTGTGGGCGTAAGCGCGCCCGGCGGCATCTACGAGGGCGACGCGGACGGCACGATCCATCGCGGCGGCGCTTTGACATACATGGACGGTTGCCCGCTGGGAAGGCTCTTGCGCGAGCGTCTTGGCATGCCGGTGTCTGTCAATAACGACGGCAAATGCTGTGCGCTTGGCGAATATGCGGCGGGCGCGCTACGTGAGCATCGTATTGGCGTGGTACTTGCCATTGGCACCGGGATTGGCGGCGGCATCGTTATCGACGGTCATGTCCTTCGCGGCTCGCATGGTTTTGCCGGCGAATTCAGCTTTCTGCGCAATGATGTGACGCGTGCGGCGGCGATGGACAACGTGTTTGCCGGCACAGGCGGCTGGCGTGCGCTGCGCGATGCCGCGGTGGCGGAGAAAGGGCTGCCGGCGGATGCTGCCGTGGACGGACGTCGTGTCTTTGAGTGGATTGAGAACGGTGACGAGGCGGCCCAGCGAGCCCTCGACCGCTACGCACGAACGTTTGATGCCCAGCTCGTAAACCTGCAGGCCGTGCTCGATCCCGAGGTCTTTGTGATCGCGGGAGGTATTTCGTGCCATCCCGAACTCATTGATGCACTTCGCGCCCAGATGCCGGCCGCGCTCGCTGGCTACGAGGGCGGTTTTGCCGGCATCCCCGAGCCGCAGATTAAGGTGGCCGAACTCGGCAACGATGCCAACCTGTACGGAGCCGTGCAGGAGGCCATGCGCCTCTAAAGGTAGTCAAAAAAGCCCCGTCCCAAATTGACTACCGGCAAAAAGCTGCCGTTGGGGGAATAGTCGAGCCGCAACGCTTGACAACAGGGTAAACTGGCTACTAAACATTTACTATTCTGTTTAGATTGAATTTGCGGTCGTTTAGTTGCCGAGCCGTCGAGCTCAGCCGCGACCGTTGCTAGGGGGAAACGATGGCCAAAGCAAGCGTCCGCGAGATCAGCCGCATCACCGGTTTTTCGCCCGCGACCGTGTCCAACGCGCTCAACCGCAAGCGCAGCGTGAGCGAGGAGACCGCCAAGATTATCCTGGAGTGCGCGCAGTCACTTGGCTACCAGCAGTCGACGCAGCTCGAGAGCATCCAGTTTGTACTCGCGCGCAAGACGGGCGCCATCCTGGACGAGAGCACCTTCCACCCCGCGGTGATCGAGGGTGTGGAACGCCAGGCGCGCCGCCATGGCATGAGCACGAGCTTTGTCTCGCTCGACTTTAGCGACTTGGACGCCGTGCGCCCGCAGGTCGAGGGCCTCATTGCCGATCCGTCGGCCGCCATCGTGCTGATGGGCACCGAGCTGGGCGAGGAGGACTACGCCCTGTTTGCCAACGCGGCTGCCCACCTGATCGTGCTCGACGGGTGGAGCGACCGCCAGTACTTCGACGCCGTGGTCATTGCCAACACCGATTCGGTGCTGCGCGCCGTGGACTACCTTATCGAAAAGGGTCACAAACAGATCGGCTATCTTGCCGGCGACCTGCGCATCCGCAACTTTAAAGATCGCGAGCGCGGCTACCGTCAGGCGCTCGAGGACGCGGGCCTTGAGCCCAGCTCGGCATGGCACGTCACCCTGGGCACCACGCTCGAAGGTGCCTATCGTGACATGGGGGCATGGCTCGATACCGTCTCGCGCGATGATCTGCCGACGGCCTTCTTCGCCGAGAACGACGTGCTCGCCGTCGGCGCCATGCGCGCGCTCAACGAGCACGGCATACGCGTGCCCGACGACATCTCGATGATCGGCTTCGACGACCTGTCCGTGGGCGCGTTCTCCAACCCGCCGCTCACCACGGTACACGTCCCCAAGCACGAAGTGGGCGAGATCGCGGTCCGTCGCCTGGTGGGCAATATCCGCAACCCCAAGAGTTATACCTGCAAGACGGCCGTCTCGACCTATTTTGTCGAGCGCCAGAGCGTGCGCGAGATCTAGGCGAAAGCGACGCCTGCTCGCGTTAGATGCGCCCGCGCCGCGGGCAGACACACAGAGCGTCACAGATAGAGGGTCCTTCGGGGCCCTCTTTTTTGTTCCCCTTGTATGTTCAGATTGTTTACATACCGTTTAGGCTGATTTCTCTACCGCTTACGGGTATTTCGCGTTAAACTACTAAACAAAAGAGTAAAACATTTAGTAAACAGAACAAAACGAAACATGCGTCTGTTTACTGAACATGTGACTAGGGGAGGACGTACATGGATAAGATCAAGCTCGGTTTTGTGCCCACGCGCCGCAGTATCTTTAGCGCGCCGGACGCGATCAAGTATCGCGGCCTGACGGCTGACCGCCTGCGCGAGATCGGCGTCGACATCGTCGATATCGACGACATCAACGACGAGGGCCTGCTGTTCGATGACAGCCATATCGAGCCCATCGTCAAGAAGTTCCGCGCCGAGGGCGTCGACGGCATCATGCTGTGCCACGCCAACTTTGGCACCGAGTACGTTTGCGCCCGCCTTGCCCGCGAGCTCGGCCTGCCCGTGCTGCTGTGGGGCCCGCGCGACGAGCGCCCCGAGCCCGACGGCACCCGCCTGCGCGACAGCCAGTGCGGCCTGTTCGCCACCGGTAAGGTCCTGCGCCGCTTCCAAGTTCCCTTCACCTACATGACCAACTGCCGTCTGACCGACCCCGAGTTCGAGCGTGGCGTCTGGGACTTCTTGGCCGTGTGCAACGTCGTTAAGACCTTCAAGCACACCCGCATCCTGCAGATGGCCACCCGTCCGTTCGACTTCTGGTCCACCATGTGCAACGAGGGCGAGCTGCTCGAGAAGTTCAACATCCAGCTTTCGCCCATCCCCATGACCGAGCTTGTCCAGGCCGTGCGCGACGCCCAGGCCGACGAGCAGGCCATGGCAGCCATGCTCGCCCACATTAGCGACAGCTTTGAGATCTGCATCCCCGAGGACAAGGTCCCCGCGGTCGCTGGACTCGCCATCGCCATGAAGCGCCTGGTCGAGAAGTACGGCTGCAACGCCGGCGCCATCCAGTGCTGGAACGCCCTGCAGGACGAGTTGGGCATTATGCCCTGCGCCGCCAACGCCATCCTCAACGAGATGGGTATCCCCATCGTCTGCGAGACCGACATCCATGGCGCCATCACCGCGCTCATGGTCGAGGCGGCCGACCTGGGCCGTCACCGTGGCATGTTCGCCGACTGGACCGTCCGCCATCCCGACAACGAGAACGGCGAGCTGCTGCAGCACTGCGGCCCCTGGCCCTGCAGCTGCGCTGCCGTCAAGCCCAAGCTCACCTACCCGCTGGCCTTCGATCACCCCGGCGCGCTGACGGCCGAGGCCAAGCACGGCGACCTCACCCTTGCCCGCTTTGACGGCGACAACGGCGAGTACTCGCTGCTGCTAGGCAACGCCCGCGGCATCGACGGCCCTGCCGGTATGGGCACCTACCTGTGGGTCGAGGTCGAGAACCTCAAGCGCCTCGAGGCCAAGATCGTCGAGGGCCCCTACATCCACCACTGCGTGGCCATCCACGCCAACGTGGTGCCGGTGCTCTACGAGGCATGCAAGTACATTGGCATTGCCCCCGACCTGTACGACCCCATCGAAGAAGACGTCAAAGCCTACCTGCGAGGAGAGTAGAAATGGCAACGATTGAAGAGCTTGAGTCCCTGCGTTGGGACCTCCGCCGCGATTGCGTCGATATCATTATGGCCGGTGCCGGCGGCCACATCGGCGGCGACATGTCGGTCATCGATGCGCTCATGACCCTCTACGCCAACCATCTGAACATTTCGCCCGAGACCGTCGACGATCCCAACCGCGATCGCTTCGTCCTCTCCAAGGGCCACGCCATGGAGGCCTACTACGCGGTGCTGTGCCACGAGGGCTATCTGGACCTCGACGATGTCAAGGCCCGCTTCTCCAAGTTCGGCAGCCCCTACATCGGCCATCCCAACAACAAGCTCAAGGGCATCGAGATGAACTCGGGTTCGCTCGGTCACGGCCTGCCCGTGGCGGTGGGCATGGCGCTCGCCGGCAAGATGGACGGTCGCGACTACCGCGTCTACACCATCATGGGCGACGGTGAGCTTGCCGAGGGCTCGGTCTGGGAGGGCGCCATGAGCGGCGGCAACTACCAGCTCGATAACCTGTGCGCGCTCGTGGACCGCAACCGCCTGCAGATCAGCGGCAGCACCGAGGATGTCATGAAGCAGGACTCGCAGGAGGAGCGCTGGGCCGCCTTCGGTTGGAACGTGCTGTCCATTCCGGGCAACGACGTCCAGGCCATCGACGCCGCGCTGACGCTTGCCGCCGAGACCAAGGGTAAGCCCACGGTCATCATCCTCAACACGGTGAAGGGCTACGGTTCGCCCGTCATGGAGGACAAGGCCGGCTGGCACCATCACCTGCCCAACGACGAGGAATATGCCAGGATCATCGCCGATTTCGCTGCCCATAAGGAGGCCATCAATGGCTAACAAGATCGCCAACCGCAAGGTTATCTGCGACACGCTGCTCGAGGCCGCCGAGACCGATAAGGACATCGTCGTCCTGTGCTCCGACTCCCGTGGCTCCGCGTCGCTCACGCCGTTCTTCGATCAGTATCCCCAGCAGTCCGTCGAGGTCGGCATCGCCGAGCAGGACCTGGTGAGCATTGCCGCCGGCATGGCTTCGTGCGGCAAGAAGGCCTGGGCCGCCTCGCCGGCGTCCTTTGTGACCACGCGTTCGTATGAGCAGTGTAAGGTCGACGTTTCGTACTCCAACACCAACGTCAAGATCATCGGCATCTCGGGCGGCGTGTCCTACGGCGCCCTGGGTATGAGCCACCACTCCGCGCAGGACATCGCCGCCATGAGCGCGATCCCCAACATGCGCGTGTATCTGCCGAGCGACCGCTTCCAGACCGCCGAGCTCGTGCGCGCGCTGGTCGCCGACAATAAGCCGGCCTACATCCGCGTGGGCCGCAACCCGGTCGAGGACGTGTACACCGAGGACGAGTGCCCGTTCCAGATGGACCGAGCCACCTGGGTGCGCCGCGGCACCGATGTGACGATCGTCGCCACCGGCGAGATGGTCCGCCATGCCGTGGACGCCGCCGACCTGCTGGCCGAGCAGGGCATCTCGGCAACGGTGCTCGACATGTATTGCGTCAAGCCACTCGACGCCGAGGCCGTGATCGAGGCCGCCGGTGCCACGCGCGCTGTCGTGACCGTCGAGGAGCACAGCCCCTTCGGTGGCCTGGGTTCCATGGTCGCGCAGGTTGTGGGCGAGCATTGCCCGCGTCCGGTCAAGTGCTTGAGCCTGCCCGACGCGCCGGTCATCACCGGTACGAGCCCCGAGGTCTTCGCACACTACGGTCTCACCGGCGAAGGCATTGCCAAGACCGTCAAGGACTTCCTGCCCGCAGAGTAATTGGAATGTGACAAAGGGACAGTCCCTTTGTCACATTCATTTTGAAAGGGGTGGCCATGGGCCGCTACATCATCGGAATCGATCAGTCTACGCAGGGCACCAAGGCGCTGCTGGTGGACGAGGGCGGCCATCTGATTCATCGTGCCGACCGCTCGCATCGCCAGATCGTCAACGAGGCCGGCTGGGTGAGCCATGACCCGGCCGAGATTGCGGCCAACGTGCTGGCCGTGGCGCGCGCCGTGGTGGAGGAGACCGGGGTCGACCCGGCCGACGTCGCCGGCATCGGCATTTCCAACCAGCGCGAGACCACCGTCGCCTGGAACCGCGCGACGGGCGAGCCGCTGTGCGACGCCGTGGTGTGGCAGTGCGCCCGCGCCCGCGAGCTGTGCGACGAGCTGGCTGCGCGCGAGGGCGTGGCCGAGCTGGTGCGCGACACGACGGGCTTGGTGCTCTCGCCCTACTATCCGGCGGGCAAGATGGCCTGGATCCTCGCAAACGTTCCGGCGGCTGCCGAGGCCGCTGCAGCGGGCGAGCTGTGCCTGGGTACGATTGACGCCTGGGTGGTCTGGACGCTCACGGGCGGCGCCGAGTTCCGCTGCGACTGGTCCAACGCCAGCCGCACGCAGCTCTTCGACCTGCGCCGCGGCTGCTGGAGCGAGCCGGTGTGCCAAGCCTTTGGCATCGATCCGGCCTGCCTGCCGCAGGTGACCGATTCTGATGGCCTGTTCGGCACAACGGACCTGGGCGGCTTTTTGCCGGCGCCCGTGCCCGTTCACGGCGTGCTGGGCGATAGCCACGCCGCCCTGTTTGCGCAGGGCTGCCACAGCCGCGGCATGGCCAAGGCCACGTATGGCACCGGCAGCTCGGTCATGATGAACGTCGGCGACGAGTTTGTCGCCAGCTCGCATGGGCTTTCGAGCTCGCTCGCGTGGCGCATGGACGGCGTGACCGAGTACGTGCTCGAGGGCAACGTGAGCTATGCCGGCGCCGTCAAGACGTGGCTGCGTGACGACCTGGAGCTCATCAACAACCCCGAGGAAGTCACCGACCTGTGCTATGCCGCCAACCCGGCGAGTCGCGTCTACTTTGTGCCGGCATTTACCGGTCTGGGCGCGCCGCACTGGGCAAGCGACGCCGAGGGCTGCGTCTTTGGCATGACGCGCACCACGGGCCGGGCGGAGTTCGTGAAGGCCGCCGACGAGTCGATCGCCTATCAGATCTTTGACGTGATCGATGCGATGGTCGAGGATTCGGGCGCGGCGCTGGCCGAGCTTCGCGTTGACGGCGGCCCCACGCGCGATGCGTACCTGATGCAGTTTGAGAGCGATCTTGTGGGCTCGCCCATCCGCATCGCAAGCAACGACGAGATGAGCGGTCTAGGTGCAGCTTGGGCCTGCGGCATTGCGCTGGGCATGTACACGCGCGACGTCGTCGACGTCTACGGCGCCCGCGGCATCGTGAAGCCCGCCATGCCCGCCGACGAGCGAGCCAAAAAGATCGCCGGCTGGCGCCACGCCGTGAAATCAACGATTGCATACACGGCCTAGGCGGCTGCGCGGCGCCCAAGTGCCGCAGGTTGCCGTTCAAGCCGTCGCTTGCGTACCAAAGTACGCGGCGCTCCTCTTTCACGGCAACCTGCGGCACTTGGGCGCCGCTCGCTTTCCGCAGGCTATTCCCTGAATCTCATCTGGCTTTCTGGGACGGGGATTAAAAAATCATCGGTAGGATGCGGCAACCGCCTCGATCAATACCTTTCCATGGCGAAAAGCTCGCGGCTCGCGGGAGGGACGCTGCTTCAATTGTGAGCGACTCTAGCGCCCCGGCATGTCGTCGTACGGGCGATTGGGCGCGCTCGGGAAGGCATCGCTTCCATATTGGAGCAGATACTGCTGAACGACGAGGTCAATTGCCGCGAGCGCCCCGTATTTGCCCGTGTCGTTGGCATTCGACTCGCCGCACTGCATGATGAAGGCGGCCTGATTCCAATATGGGTTCGAGGCGTTTTGCGTGATTGCCAGCATGGAGCACTTGCTATCCCTGATGCTGTTGCAGACATCGACATATCGAATGGGATAGCTGCCCCCAACGCTGCAGATGATCGCCAGGTCCTCGGGCTGGAGGGATTGGGCACATGCAAGCTGGGAGGCTTGATCCAGATACAGGTCCATGACCTTTCCCATGGAAAACAGCTTGTTCTGAAGGTATCGTCCGGTATCCCAAAGAAAATGATGGGAAAAGAACGCGACTCGGCGGCAATTATGAATCGCATAGGCGATTTTCGGAAGTTCGGCCAGGTTTTTCTCGGAAATGGTCGCGGCGATGTTTTGCTGAGCTTCCCTCGCATATTCAAGAAACGTCGCGTGCGGGTCCGCGGCGAGATTGCAAATATCGTGAAACTCATGTCTCCATTCTGTAACATCGGTGTCCAGGATGGAATGCAAAACCCTGTGCATTCGTGTTGTACTCAATGGTAACAGGAGCCGGGCGATTAAGCCCGGATGCGGATACATGAAAGGGAGATTGCATGGCACATCAGTCGACTTCGGTATTTCCCGAGACGTTTCTCTGGGGCGTCGCGACCGCTGCGCACCAGGTTGAAGGCAACAACGTGAACAGCGACACGTGGCTGTTCGAGAATGTTGAGGACACGGCGTTCATGGAGCCTTCTGGCGACGCGATGGACCACTACCATCGTTTCCGCGAGGATATCGCCCTTATCGCATCTCTTGGCCTCACCTCCTATCGTCTGAGTGTCGAGTGGTCGCGCATCGAGCCGGCGCGCGGCCTGTTCTCCAAAGCAGAGCTCGCGCACTATCGCGAAGTGCTCCAGTGCTGCCGTGACAACGGTCTCAAGACGATCGTCACACTCCATCATTTCACGTCGCCGATCTGGCTGCTTGCCCAAGGCGGCTGGGAGTCGCCCGAGACTCCCTCCCTTTTCGCGCGGTACTGCGCGCGTGTGGTCGAGGAGATGGGCGATTTGATGGACTACGCATGCACCATGAACGAGCCAAACCTGGCATGGCTCTTGGCTGATGTCGGGGCCACGTCGCGCAACGCCTCCGATCGCGCTGAGGCCCCCATGTTCCGCAGCGTCGCCAAGGCGTTGGGAGTCGAGCCGGCATCCCTGGCCCAATTCCAGTTCGCAGCCACCGAGCGGGCGTTCGATGTGAAGCTCGCCGCTCACAAGGCTGCCGTTGACGCCGTGCATGCAATCCGTCCCGATCTCCCGGCAGGTTGGACGCTCGTGGGAAGCCCCTTTAAGGCGGCTCCCGGTGGCGAGGAACGCGCCGCAGCTGCCCGCGAGGAGATTTGCGATCGCTTTTGCCGTGCTTCCGCAGGCGATGATTTCGTGGGTATCCAGACGTACTCGCGCTCGTGGTACGGCGCGGATGGCCCGGTTGACCCGCCTGCCGGCGTGGAGCTCACCCAGCGCGATGAGGAGTTTTATCCCGAGGCCATCGAGGAGAGCCTGCGAGCTGCTTGGGACCAGTCGGGCACGCCTCTGTTCGTCACCGAAAACGGCATAGCTTCCGAGGATGACGAGCAGAGAGAGCGCTTTTTGGATCGAGCTGTCGCCGGTGTGGGGCGTTGCGTCCGCGACGGTATCCCGGTTTTGGGATACACCTGCTGGTCCGCGTTTGACAATTTCGAGTGGGTTTTCGGGTATGGCCCGAAGTACGGGATCATTTCCGTCGACCGCGAGACACAACGCCGCACCGTAAAGCCAAGCGCTACGCACCTGGGAAGCATAGCGCGCTGTAACGGTGCCTGCGTCGAGATCGGTGATGCCCGATGAAGCGCCTGCTGATACGCGCCGACGACCTTGGCTACTCTCGGGGCGTCAACTACGGCATCGTCGATTCGGTCCGCGGCGGACTCGTCGGGTCAGTCGGGGTCATGACCAACATGGAATCCGTGGACCACGGCCTCGAATTGCTCGACGGGCTTGACGTGTGCCTTGGCCAGCACACGAACATCTGAGTCGGCAGGCCGCTTACCGACCCTGCGCTCATTCCGAGTCTCTGTGGACCGGATGGCATGTTCAAGCCGAGCGGGGCGTATCGGGACGCCATGAAGCGGGGAATCGACTTCGTGGTGCTCGATGAGGTCGTCTTGGAGATCGAGGCTCAGTATCGAAAGTTCGTAGCGCTTGTGGGTAGAGAACCCTCCTACTTTGAGGGTCATGCGGTGGCGAGCCCGGCGTTTTTTAAGGGGTTGGAGATCGTGGCGGAGCGCCACGGACTGCCGCTGTTCCCGATGGGTGCGCCGGGGGAGGCGGTCACGTTCAAGAGCACGCGTGTCGCTGCGTACATGCCCACAGATTTTCGCGCCTATGAGATGGATCCGTTCTCGGCGGTGTGCGGCGCCGTCGAGAATGCGAACGACGACGCGTGCACCCTCATGGTGTTCCATCCGGGTTATATCGATGCCTATCTCATGGACCACTCGAGCATGACGACAGCGCGGGCGCGTGAGGCGTCGATGCTTTGCGATCCCACAACCCGTGAATGGCTGGCGAGTCAGGACATCGCGTTGGTGACATACGACGATTTGAACTAAGAAGAAAGGTGGCAAGTATGATAAACGGGTTTCCCGATGGATTCCTATGGGGTGCGTCGACGAGCGCATTTCAGGTAGAGGGCGCCTGGGGGGAGGGCGGCCGAGGCAAGTCGACGACCGATCGCGGCTTCGGCATCCCCGGAATCACAGATGGCAGCGTGGCGTCCGACCACTACCATCGCTGGAAAGAGGATGTCGACCTCATGGCCGAACTCGGACTAAAGACGTATCGCATGAGCTTCTCGTGGTGTCGCATTATGCCCGGTGCGACTTGCGAGCCGAATCCCGAAGCCCTGGCGTTCTACGACGGTCTGATCGATTACCTTCTGGAAAAGGGCATCGAGCCCTTTGTGACGCTGTACCACTTCGAGTGCCCCCAAGCACTCGTCGACGAGTTCGGCGGATGGTTAGATCGCAGGATGATCGATGCCTTCGCCCGCTACGCCGAGGTCTGCTTTAGGCACTTTAAGGGCCGTGTAAAGCTGTGGGCGACTATCAACGAGCAGCTTATCGCGACGGCGTCGTCGGTGAACACCGGGGATACCGAGACCGACCCCAAGAGACACCAGGGCAATACCTATCAGATGAGTTACCACATGTCTCTCGCAGAGCACCGTGCTTTCGAGTTTTTGCACTCAATCGATCCCGAGGCGAAGATCGGGCCGGTCTGCGCCATCCAGGTGACCTATCCGCTCAGCAGCTCGCCTGCAGATGTGATGGCGGCGCTCAATGCCGAGGAGATGGAGCAGTTCTACATGCTCGACATGAGCGTGCGTGGATCGTATTCCCCGTATGCGGCGAGCTATCTCAAGCGCGAGGGGTTCTATCCCGCGGTCGAGCCCGAGGACGATGCGGTCCTGCACGGGTCGACGCCCGATTTCATCGGCATCAACTATTACTCCAGCAGCTGCGTCAAGGAGCGCACCGAGCCCATCGTATTCGGTGGCTTCCCGCCTTGGGGCGCGGGCGACTTCGTCCTCTGCGACAACCCGAGGCTCGAGAAGACCGAGTGGATGCCCAACGGCCTCGACCCCATCGGGCTGTCGATCGGCATGCGCAAGGTGCATGACCGCTACGGCCTGCCTATGATCATCACCGAGAACGGCATGGCTTTGAGCGAGGAGCCCGATGAGTCCGGCGCGATTCACGACGAGCAGCGCATCGCCTATCTCTCCGCGCATATCGCCCAGGTCGGCGAGCTCATCGAGCAGGGTTATCCCATCTTTGGGTATTGTCCGTGGAGCTTTGTCGATGTGGTCTCCAGCCATCAGGGCTTCGCCAAGCGCTATGGCCTTGTATACGTGGATCGCACCGATGACGACATCAGGACTTGCGACCGGATTCGCAAGGACAGCTTCTATTGGTACCAGAAGGTCATCGCGGGCAATCAGCTGCCTGAATAAACGCAAGTTTTCCGGTTGGCGCGAAGTCGCCGGCGGGGGATAGAAAGAAACGGGAAGGGAAGTACCATGGCAGATAACAAGCGTATCGCCGAGGATATCCTCAAGGCGGTGGGCGGCCCGAAGAACGTGACTTCGGCGACCCATTGCATGACGAGGCTCCGCCTTGTGCTCAAGGACGAGTCCAGCATCGACGATGACGAAGTCAAGGCCGTTGACGGCGTGATGGGCGTTGTTCACGGCGGTCAGCAGTATCAGATCATCGTGGGGACGAACGTGCCCAGGGTGTACGCGGAGTTCTGCTCACTTGCCAACGTCAACGAGCTCGAGGCGGTTGAGGACGCCGAGGCTGCCGCCGCCGATGTCGAGCTTGTCGGCAAGAAGAAGCTTACGCCCATGCAGATCCTGAAGAACGTCGTCGGTTACATGGCGGGCTGCATGACCCCGATGATCCCGGTGCTGCTCACGGGCGGTCTCGCAAATGCGATCAATGCCCTGTGCGGTCCGCAGCTCCTGGGCCTGTACCCCGCGGAGAGCGACATCTACGTGCTCTTCGACTTCATCTACGATGCCGCCCTGTACTTCATGCCTATCCTCGCGGGCGTCAACGCGGCGAAGCAGTTTGGCATCAACGGTATGCTCGGCGGATTTATCGGCTGCATTCTCATGTCGCCGGATTTCGCCGCAATCATCGCCGAGGGTAAGGCGTTTACCGTCTTCGGCATCCCCTGCAACACCTCTGCCGCCTATGCCCAGACTGTCCTGCCCATCATGATGTCCGTTCCGCTGTTCGCTGTTGTATATAAGTTTGTCGGCAAGCACCTGCCCGACGTGCTCTCCACCGTATTCACGCCCATTTTGAGCCTCCTTGTTACCTCGCCGTTCATCCTGTGCCTGCTCGCCCCCTTCGGTACGATTGTGGGCAACGCCATCAGCGGCGGCCTTGCTTGGTTCGGTATGAATACCGGGTTCTTCGGTGTCGGCGTGATCGCCGCCCTTTGGGAGTTCCTCGTCATGAGCGGTATGCATCTGGCCCTTATGATGCCCATGATGGCCTCGTTCTTCGAGACTGGCGAGATGACCGGTGTCATGCTCGCGGGTAGCTTCGCCACGTGGGCGTGCTTCGGCGTCGCCCTCGGTGCGGCTCTTCGACTCAGGGGCAAGGCGGAAGGCGGCAACGCCTTCGGCGCCTTCGTGTCCGGTATCTTGGGCGGCGTTACCGAGCCTGTGCTCTATGGTATCTGCCTGTCTCACGTGCGCTGCTTTGGTGCCTTGATGGTCGGTAGCTTTGTCGGCGGTGCGTATGCTGGCATCGCCAATCTCACCCAGTACGTCATCACCTCCGCGAACTTCCTGTCCGTCCTGAGCTATGCGGGCGGCACCAACGCCAACTTCATCCAGGGTATCATCGCGAGCCTCATTTCCCTGGTCGTCGCAGCTGTGTGCACCTATCTCTTCGGCTTTAGCAAGAAGGAGCTCGATCAGGTAAACGCCAAGTAGCATTGAGCCTTTGCCCCTTTAGAGGGAAACTCCATGATTGATGCAGCCTGAAATAACCCGCGCCTCGCTCTCTCGAGTGGGGCGCGCGTCTTGCCTTCTATCACGCATGCGTGGCCGACGGCTATCGCGAGGTGGGTCTTCCCTCGGCCCGTCTGCCCATGGAACGTGAAGTCCCGCGCTGCCTCGACGAACGACAGCGATTTCGGGTGGTTCGCGCCATGGCTGTCGGGAAAGGCTGCCTGCGTGAAGTCGTGCCCTTCGAACGACTTCACGCAGGGGAATTTCGCCTTCCTGAACAGCCTTGCGCGCTTGGATTCCTTCCGGACCGTCATCTCATGCTCGATGAGCTCGTCCGTCCTAGGTGGCTCATTTGGGACGGGGCTTTTTTGACTGGTATGATTGGTGCGGCCATTCAAACCAGCTAAAAGAGCCCCGTCCCAAATTGACTACCGAGAGGATCTGCCATGGAGCGCATTGCGAGTTTTTCCGTTGACCATCTGCTGCTTGAGCCCGGCGTGTATGTGAGCCGCATCGACCGCGATCCGGCGACCGGTGCCGCCGTCACCACCTTTGACCTGCGCCTGACCACGCCCAACAAGGAACCGGTCATGAATACCGCCGAGTGCCATACCATCGAGCACTTGGGTGCGACGTTCCTGCGCAATCATGCCGAGTGGTCGAGCCGCATCGTCTACTTTGGTCCCATGGGCTGCCGCACGGGCTTTTACCTGGTCGTGTTTGGCGAGGTGACGAGCGAGGAGATCCTGCCGCTCGTGCGTGAGCTCTTTGAGTTTGTCGCCGGCTTTGAGGGCGATGTCCCCGGAGCTGCTCCCGATGAGTGCGGTAACTACCTGGACCAGAACCTTCCCATGGCTAACTGGCTCGCGCGCCGCTACCTCGACCGCGACCTGGCCGATATCGACGAGAAGCACCTGCACTATCAGCAGGCGTAAGAGCTGTCTACGAAACGACCGTTTGCACCGGAGGCGTCCCCGTTTTTTCGGGGACGCTTTTTCACGTTGAGCGCTCAAAATAGTATTTGTTTGTTCTAGAATGTTCGTATAGTCACATAAACGAACAGGAGCGAACATGCATATCTACTCTGTCAACGATCCCGAGTTCAAGCCCTATGGCAACGTTTGGGATAACGTCCCGTCCGAGCTTACGTCGCCCGTGCTCGAGGCGCTTGCCTCCACGCCCATCCCCGAGGGCAGCAAGTACGTAGCAAGCGCGCCGGAGCTCGAGGGCGTCAAGGATGCCGATAAACTGGGCTTTCTCATGTTTGGCGGCCGACCCTTCCAGCTTGGCTGGTGTAACGGCCACAACACGCAGCTCAACTGCCTGGAGTATCACCGCGCCAGCGAGTTTAACCTGGGCGCTCGCGACTTTATCCTGTTCGTGGCGCATCGCTGGGAGATCGAGGACGGCAAGCTCGACACCGCGTGCGTCAAGGCGTTCCGCGTGCCGGCGGGTACGGTCGTCGAAGTCTTCAACACCACGCTCCACTACACGCCCTGCATGGTCGATGAAGGCGGCTTCCAGGTGATGGTCGCGCTTCCCGCCGGCACCAATGGTCCGCGCCCCGAGGCTGCATCCGACATGCCTGCCGCCGGTGACGCTTACTGCTACTGGAAGGCCGACAAGTGGGTCCTCTGCCATGCTGACAGCCCCAAGGCAGCCGAAGGCGGCTACGTAGGCCTCATCGGCAAGAACCTCGACATCACCGTGGACTAGGGGCTTCCGGTCTGTCTCGATCTGTAACATCTAGCGGGCTAAATCGTCTCTACCTGTTACAGATTTAGACAAACTGCAGGGGACAGACTGAACAATCTCGATCTGTAACACCAAGCCCGGTTTTGGCGGCCTAACTGTTACAGAATGAGACAAACGGCCCGAACCACCACAAAGGTGCCCCTTTGTGGTGGTTGCCTAGAGCTGGCTGCGCAGATAGTCAGCCATATATGGAACGGCGAAACGCACGTAACCGCGGCGCGCCTGTTCGATTACGCCGGCGTCGATGAGGCGCCGGCGATATTTTTGCGCGTAGTCGGGTGTGACCGACATGCGCTCAGCCACATTGGAAATGCGTGACACGTCGTCTTTGTCATCAGCCATCGCGGCGAGAAACGCGACGTCTTGATCCGATAGCGCGGCAAGTGTCGTCTCGCACACGTCGTTTTCGAAATCAACCTTCGATGCCTCAATGGCTCCGTCGACTTGCTCTGGCGTTACGCGCTCTCCGGCTTTGCAGCGATTGGCGATGTTGTAGCCAATGAGCTGCAACATATAGGGTGAGCCTTGGGTTGCGCGAGCGGCGCGTAGGCGAAGATCGCTTGGAATATCAAGGCTGAGCTCATCAAAAGCCCGTTGATAATAGGCGTCGACGTCTCCGACTGAAAGCGGTTCAAGCGTGACCTTACGTGCGCGGTTGAGAAATGTCAGTACGCGGTCGTTGAGTGTCGCCGAAACTGCTCCCGGAAGACCCGCCATAACGAGTGCGACGTTAAGCCGCTCGCCGACCAGCTCTTGGTAGGCGGTGACGAGCTGTCTAATCTCAGGTGAATTAGCTTGGAGCTCATCGATAAGGATGAGGATGCCGTGCCCCTGCTCGGTCAGCTTACGCGCCAGCTGCGTGAGTTTGAACTGGAAACTCTTGGTCTCCTGCACATCGCGTGTGAACTCAAGGCCCGCTGAGAAACCGAAGACGCTCAAGCTGCCGCCGGAAAGTTTGGGGAGATGACGCTTGCTGACATAGGGCTCGCCAGCCTCTTGGATTTTTTCAACAATGCGCTCGAGCATATCCTCGGAGGCTACGGTGGGCGTGGCGACAACAAAGCCGAGCTTGCGTGCGCGGTCGGCGAGTTCCCACAGAAGAACCGTCTTACCGCTGCCTCGCTGCCCAAGCATGAGCGTGGCTCGGTCGCGATTGCCCGGCTCCTGCTCAAGGCCGGAGATGAATGTCGAAATCACGTTCCCGCGTCCAACCAGATAGGACGGGCGATTTCCGAATGAAGGGGAGAAGATGGTTTCAGTCATGAGTCTCCTTTCCTTTTTTTCCTATTTTTTCCTTTCTTTCCTATTCAGTCAAATATCCCGCCGGCGAAGGCGGCTGCGGGGGTCTCATCGGCAAAAATCGAGCGCGAGAGCGTAGAGTTTGAGCAAGAGACTTGGACGGGTCGTCTTGAGCGCATCCATGTCAGGCCTGGCGTTGTTGCTGATGAGCCGCTTGTTGCAGTTACCGTGCGCTTTCCGGCATCCATGGTGGTGGCAATCGACCGGAAGACGGGGGATCGATCCGATTTTATTCGGCGGGCCGTTTTCCCTGCGCTGTAGTAACGTTGCGTCTCCTAAATCGACCTTGGTTTCGTCGAGGAGGTAGATCTTGAGGATGAGGTGTCCTGCTTCGGTGAACCCGTTCTCGAAGACGGGCAGCACGCGCGACACGGACTACCGCGACCTCCTGACCTTCCGCGACGGGGAGTAGCGGCTTGGCGGTGTGCGGCGCCGGCACGTGACGGTGGCGGGCATGAGGCTTGGCCTTCGTGACGGCATGTTCTTTAGAGTTTGCGGTGCATGATGGCACGGCCGTTTTCAAATCGTGAAACATTGCCCGGGAATGAGTAACAGGCTTTGGTTCGTACATCCGTTATAACGGGAGTTGCAAGAAGTGACATCCGTGACGAGAGGTTGAACTCATGACTCAGCACCGGTTTCCCGAAGGTTTCCTCTGGGGTGCTTCCACCAGCGCTTTTCAGGTTGAGGGTGGGTATGATGAAGGAGGCAAAGGTCCGGCAACCACCGATTGCGGCCCGGGGTGTCCCGGCATCGCCGATAACAAGATCGCCTCGGACCACTATCATCACTGGCGTGAGGATGTCGACCTCATGGCCGAGCTCGGCATCAAGGTCTACCGGATGGGTTTCGCTTGGAGCCGCATCATGCCCGATGCCTCGGGGGATCCCAATCCTGAGGGCTTGGCGTTTTATGACCAGCTGATTGACTACCTGCTGGAGCGAGGGATCGAGCCCTTGGTCACCCTGTATCACTTCGAATGTCCGAGTGCGTTGGTCGAGGCCTTCGGCGGCTGGAAGAGCCGTAAGATGATCGACTTCTATGTGCGCTATGCCGAAATCTGCTTCACGCACTTCAAGGGGCGCGTCAAGCGCTGGGTTACCGTGAATGAACAGCTAATTGCGACCTCCGCGCCCAGCAACACGGGTGACACCGAAACCGATCCGCGCCAACGGCAGAAGAACGCCTACCAGATGAGCTATCATGTCGCTCTTGCCGAGCATCGCGCCATCGCGTGCCTGCGACAGATCGACCCCGATGCGCAGATCGGCCCCGTTGTCGCCATGCAGGTGGTCAACCCGCGGACGAGCGCTTCGGCGGATGTGCTTGCGGCCATGAACGCCGAGGAGATGATGCAGAACTACCTGCTCGACCTGAGTGTGCGCGGCGACATCTCGCCTTATGCGCGCTATTACCTGGAGCGCGAAGGTTTCTACCCTGTTGTTGAGTGCGGGGACCACGACATCCTGGTCGCGACGAGGCCCGATTTTCTTGGGGTGAACTACTATTTCAGCAATTGTGCGCATGAGCGCACGGAGCCCATCCGCTTCGACCGGTTCCCTCCGTGGTCGGGCGGGGATTTCGAACTCTGCGATAACCCTGCGATCGCGCCGACCGAGTGGATGTCGAACGGCATCGACCCCCTTGGGCTTCGCGTGGGCATGCGCAAGCTCTACGATCGCTACCAGCTTCCGATGATCGTCACGGAGAACGGCATGGCGCTTTCCGAGTCACTTGACGAGGAGAACAGGGTGCATGATGCCGTGCGCATCGAATACCTTTCACGACATTTGGGCGAGGTCGAGGAGCTCATTCGCGAAGGCTATCCCGTCTTCGGCTACTGCGTTTGGAGCCTCATGGATCTATGCTCAAGTCATCAGGGGTTCACTAAGCGCTACGGCCTTCTGTATGTCGATCGCACGGAAACCGATGCGAAGCAATGCGCTCGTTTCAGGAAGGACAGCTTCTTCTGGTATCAGGACGTGATTAGAGAAAACGGCTTGCCCTGCTGAGCGTCGGTGGTCCGACGAGATTACTCGCCAGTACCGGAATCGGCTCCATAACGCCTCAGGTATTCCATGACTATCAAGTCGATGGCGGCAAGCGCACCGAACTTGCCCGTGTCGATGTTGTTGGTCACTCCGCAGCTCAGTATGCAGGAGGCATGGTTCCAGTAGGCGCTTGAGGTGTTTTGTGTGATGGCGAGAAGACGACAGCCGGAGGCGGCGAGTGCGTTGACGATTTCTGGATAACGAATGGGGTATGTTCCCCCTATGCTGCAAATGATGGCGAGGCTGGATTTGGTGAGCGATTGCGCGCAGGCGAGCTGCGATGAATAATCGAGGTAAAGCTCGATGGGGCGGTTCATGATGGTGAGCCTGCTTTGGAAGTAGCGGCCCACGTCCCAGAGGAAGTGGTGGGAGAAGAACGCGACATGCCCGCTGTCGTGCAAATCATCGACAATGGCGGGCAGTTTCGCGATGTTTGCCGCCGAGATGGTCGTTTCGATATTGAGCAGGATCGCCTCCCGGTAGGATGCCAGAGCGCCTTCCGTGTCGTTTGACAGCTGTTCTACAAAGGCATGTGGAAACAACCCGGTTTTGAGGACGTCATGTTCAAGCTGGTTGCGCAGGTCCTTGAAATCAGCGAAACCCATAAACCGGCAGAATCGCGACACTGAAGCCTTCGAGACGAAGCACATGTCGGCGATTTCTCCAATCGAGAGCTCGCTCAGCTTGCTGTAGTTTTTCACCAGCGTGGTCGCTATCTCGTAGTTGGTGTCGTGCTGCATTGCGGTGTCGATGTAGTCAAGCAACCGTTCGGCAACCGATCCCATCGAGATGGATTTTTCCATGATGGCTGTCCCCTTTATGCTCAGTGGCCCGAATAAGAGGGCCTCATTTGACCAAACTATAGCTCAAACATGCCGGTATTCCTGCGGAGTTTCACGTTATGAAACTCGCGTAGCCATCTCGCAACCTTGTGGCACAGCATGTAACCGATTTTGGATATAGCCGGCGTTATCTTAATGCAAGAAGAGACGACGAAGCTTGCCGCCCCGCCGGAACACGGCATCGGCTCTACACAGGGCATCGCTTCGTTGCTTTGCCGCTCGACGAGATATCGGTTGAGGAGGATCGGATGAAGCGGTTATTGCTGCGCGCCGACGATTTAGGTTACAGCGACGGTGTTAATTGCGGGATAGCGGCCGCGGTCCAAGCGGGGCTCATTCGCTCGGTGGGCGTCATGACCAACATGCCGCTTGCAGAAAGCGGTTTGGCGCGCCTGCAAATCAAGGATCTCTGCTTGGGTCAGCACACCAATATCTGCACGGGTAGGCCCCTCAGCGATTCCTCGCTCATCTCGAGCATCGTTGACGATGATGGCAATTTCAAGCGGAGCTCAGCATATCGCGCCGCCGCGCGGGCTGGGGAGGACTTCGTGGTGCTTGACGAGGTCATTATCGAAATCGAGGCGCAGTATCGGCGATTCCTTGAGCTCGTCGGGCGTGAGCCCGATTACTTCGAGGGACATGCGGTCGCAAGCCCCATGTTCTTCCGCGGCCTTGAGATCGTTGCCGAGCGTCACGGCCTGCCCTATTTCGCGATGGGTGCTCCGGGCGAGCCAGTCACCTTTCGCTCGACGCCGGTGCTTTCCTATGTTCCCAAGGATTTCTCGTCATATGAAGCGGATCCCTTTGCGGCGCTTCGAGAGGCGCTTGAAACGACACCGGAAGGGATATGCCGTCTCATGGTGTTTCACCCAGGTTATATCGACGCGTACTTGCGAGATAACTCGACCATGCTCGAGGCCCGCATCCGGGAAGCCGCGATGCTTGTCGACCCTGATGTCGCCGCATGGCTTGCAGAGCAGGACGTGGGGCTCGTGACGTACGCAGACCTGACGTAAGCGTCCGCTGGGGCAATCTCGCCAATTCACGCTGAATGGCGTACTGCCTGAAGCACGTCGTTGTGATTTTGAAGAGAGGTGGATGCGCTATCTAGAGGGGAAGATGCCGCACACGGGCATCGATAGAGTTCACTGCAAAGATTGGAGCTGAAATATGTCGGTATTCGACAAGATCCAAAACATAATGGATAAGACAATCGCACCTGTGGCAAGCAAGGTTGCTGACAGCAAGATGCTCGACGCCCTCATGGGCGGCATGATGTGCACGCTGCCCATGACCCTTGGCGTCTGTGTTATCGCGATTCTCATCAACTTCCCCATTCCGGGGTTCTCCGATTGGGTGGTTTCGAGCGGTCTCATGGCGACCGGCAACTCCATCCTCACCGTTACCATGAACATGATGGGTATATACATCTCCTTCTTCATCGGTTTGAGGTGGGGTAAGGTATGCGGCCTTAGCGGTTATACCGGTGGCATCGTGAGCGGCGCGGTGTTTTTGGCATTCATGCCGCAGCAATCGTTCGAGGATATTCCCATGGCGAGTTTCATCAACACGTCGTACATGGGATCGAACGGCATCTTCGTCGCCATTCTGCTTGGCCTGATCGTGCCGAAGGTGACAGCCATTTTGATGAGCAAGCTTGAAATCAAGCTCCCCGATATGGTTCCGCCCATGGTTGCAGACTCGCTGTCGCCGATGTTTGCCGCCATCGTGCTATTCACTGCGGTGTGGTTCGCCAAGTGGGGTCTTTCTTTCACCCCGTGGGGCAACCTGTTCGATATGATCAACACCTTGATCGGCACGCCGGTCACGATGGTCGGTGCCTCTCCTTTGGCATATATCATCGTGTGCTCGCTGCAGTCGATCTTCTGGTTCTTCGGTGTCCACCCCAACGTGATGCTCAACTTCTACGCTCCGGTAATCATGGCTTGCAGCGCTGCTAACGCCGAGGCCATCATCGCGGGCCAGGCACTGCCCTATGGCGCTTGGGCCGTCGTCGCGCTCGGCACCGCCATCGGTGGCCAGGCTAACGCCCTGGGCATCAGCATCTCGCTGCTCTTCACCAAGTCCGAGCGCTTCAAGGCGATTCGCGGCATCGCGCTTGTTCCGTCGCTTTTCAATATCTCCGAGCCGCTCATGTTCGGTCTGCCGGTCGTGCTGAATCCCGCGTACTTCATCCCGTTCGTGCTGAACATCCCGGTCTGCGCCATCGTGGTCCAGGCGCTTTACGCCCTCGGTCTTGGGGCTGCGTTCAATCCCACGATTCAGCTTCCCTGGGTGCTTCCCCAGCCGGTCATCGCATTCATGCAGGGCGGCATCGGGTGCCTGGTGATCTCGGTTGCGGTTTTGGCGGTGTCGGTGCTCATGTATACCCCCTTCACCCTTATGGCTGATCGCCAGGCGTTGCGAGAGGAGCAGGCCGCTCTCGAGGAATCGGCCGCATAGGGATTTTCATATTCACACCATCATTTTCCATGAGGTTGGGAGCGTAGGATGAAACATATCGTACTTATGTGCGCCGCGGGCGCTTCGACGAGCATGCTGGTACGGCGCATGCAACAGGCGGCTGAAAAAGACGGTTTCGCGTGCACCATCGAGGCGCACCCTGTCAACCAAGCGGCGGAATATGCGGATAGCGACGTTATCCTGCTGGGACCGCAGGTTCGCTTTGAACTCAACAAGGTGAAGAATCAAGTGAACTGTCCGGTGGAGCCGATTGATATGACAGCGTATGGGACAATGAACGGCGAGGCCGTGCTCAAACAGGCTCGAAAGTTGCTGGGGGCATAGCCATGTCAGAGATCAAACAAGAAGCGATCGATCAGTTTGAAATGACGTGCTTCTCTATCGTCGCTCAGGTGGGGAGCGCGCGCAGCTGCTACCTCGAAGCGATAACCTGTGCCGAGAATGGTGATTTTGAGGCCGCCCGGAAACTTATCGACGAGGGCAACGTGGTGTTCAACGCAGGCCACGACGCTCACATGAAACTGCTTCAGCAAGAGGCCAGCGGCGAGGAGCTGCCGTTTCGCATCATCTTGCTGCATGCGGAGGATCAGCTCATGAGCGCTGAGGGCTTCCGTATCCTTGCCGAGCGCTTCATCACGGTCTATCAACGCATGGGTGCAAGCGCCTAACTGATTATCTGACGGGAAGCCGGGACTGCCATGTAGCCCGTCTTCCCGTTTCATGAAGATGTTTTCACGATCGAGGAGGTACCCAATGGCATTTCCGGAAGGTTTCCTGTGGGGTGGCGCCACCGCCGCCAACCAGTATGAGGGCGGCTGGGAAGAGGGCGGCAAGGGACCGAACACCTCGGACGCCATGACCAGCGGTAGCCATACGGTGTCACGGCAGATAACGTGGCGTAATACCGCGACAGGGGAAACCGGCGCGCTTCCCGTGTATGCGGTTTGCGAGGAGGGACTTCCTGAAGGGCTGGAGGTGGCGGTGGTTGATGGCTACTACTATCCCAGCCACACGGCCACCGACTTCTACCACCACTACGCCGAGGACATCGCCCTCATGGGCGAGATGGGCTTCAAGTGCTTCCGCCTGTCCATGAACTGGGCGCGCATCTTCCCCACGGGCGAGGAGGCTGAGCCCAACACCGAGGGTCTAGCGTTCTACGACGCCGTGTTTGACGAGTGCGCTAAGTACGGCATCGAACCGCTCGTGACGCTCTCGCACTACGAGACCCCGCTCGCGCTCGTGAACAAGTACGGCGGTTGGAAGAGCCGCGAGCTCATCGACCTGTTCGTGCGCTACGCCACCTGCGTCATGAAGCACTATCAGGGCAAGGTGAAGTACTGGCTCACCTTCAACGAGATCAACATGATGAGCATGGGGAGCTTCATGGCGGGCGGGCTTACGGATGGGAGCCCCCATGCGAAGGCCCAGGCGGCGCACAACCAGTTCGTGGCGTCTGCCCTTACGGTTCGGTCGGCGCACCAAATCTCCCCTAAGATCATGGTGGGTCAGATGCTCGCGTACAACCCCATCTACTCCTATTCCGCCGACCCCGCCGATCATCTGCTCGCCATGGAACGCGAGCGTGACGCGCTGTGGTATGCCGACGTGCAGGTGGGCGGCCACTATCCCGCCTATCGCTTGAGGGAGATGGAGCGCGCGGGCATCAAGCTGGAAATGGGCGAGAACGACCTCGAGCTTCTCGCAACCTATCCGGCAGATTTCCTGTCGTTCTCGTGCTACGGAGGCTCGACGGTATCGTTGCGCCAGAAGGAGCTCGAGGTCGCGTCCGGCAATCTCGCTTTCGGCATGGTGAAAAACCCCTACCTCGAGACCAACGCCTGGGGCTGGGCGACCGATTCGTACTGCCTGCGCATCGCCTTGAACGAGCTCTACGACCGCTATCACAAGCCGCTTTGGATCGTGGAGAACGGTATCGGCTGGAGCGACGAGGTGAAGGCCGACGGCTCCATCCATGACGGCTACCGCATCGACTACCTGCGCAAGAACATCCAGAGCATGAAGGATGCCGTGGAACTCGACGGCGTGGACCTCATGGGCTACACCATGTGGGGCTGCATCGACCTGGTCAGCGCCGGCACGGGCGAGATGCGCAAGCGCTACGGCTTCGTCTACGTCGACCGCGACGACGAGGGCAAGGGCACGCTCGCGCGCAGCCGCAAGGACAGCTTCTATTGGTACAAGAAGGTCATCGAGAGCAACGGCGAGGACCTGGACTAACCCTATGGGACAGGGGATAAGATTATGGACTGCTATTTCGGTATAGATGCGGGCGGCACTCAGGTGAAATGGGCGGTGGTGAACGCCGACTACCACATTGAGGAGCACGGAAGTATCCCAACATGCACCTCGCCCGCCGACCAGGTTATCGAAACGTTCCGCTCGGTGATCGAGCCCCATCGCGCCCGGGTGAGGGGTGTGGGAATAAGTATGCCCGGAGTCTTTTCCGAAGGCGATTCCGATGGCGTGGTTGGGGGAGGCGGCGCCCTTCACTGTTTGGACGGATATCCGCTCGGTCGCATCTTGCGCGAGAGCACGGGGCTTCCCGTAACCATCGAGAACGATGCGATGTGCGCGGCACTGGGAGAATATGCCGTCGGCGCGCTGAAGGGGGTCTCCCTGGGGTTGATGGTGGTGATCGGTACGGGTCTCGGCGGTGCCATCGTTGTTGACGGTCACATCTTGCGAGGCGCGCACAATCTCGCCGGCACCGTGTGCTTTGTGAGCAACGATGTGCGCAAGCCCGTGACCTTTGGGTCGGTGTACGGTGATGTCACCAGCTGGCGGGCGCTCCGAGACCAGGTGTGTGCGGCGAAGGGGATTGATCCGACCGATGATATCGACGGATATCGGATTTTCTCTTGGATTGAAGAGGGGGATGAGGACGCTCGTCGCGGTCTGGATGCATACGCGTTGGTCTTCGACAACATGCTGATGGGGTTGCAGTCGGTCATCGACCCTGAGGTCATCGTGGTCGGCGGCGGAATCAGCGCCCGTCCCGAGCTGTTTGAGGCATTTGAGCGCATGATGGATCAGGCTCACGTTCTTCCCATCATACCGAGGCCCTGCATCAAGCCAGCACAGAACGGCAACGATGCCAATTTGCTTGGCGCTGTGCGCACGCTGCGCCGCTCGCTTGGCGAGTGCGATTGATTGGCGGCTGGTGGCCCGACTCGTGGCCTCCTGTCCTAAACAAAAATCTCGACATCACCTGCGACTAGTATCTTCCGTCTCGATCTGTAACATCTAGCGGGCTAAATCGTCTCTACCTGTTACAGATTTAGACAAACTGTAGGGGCCCGCCCGAAAATCTCGATCTGTAACACCAGGACCGGTTTTGGCGACCTACCTGTTACAGATCGAGACAAACCGCCCCCAACCACCACAAAGGTGCCTGTCCACTTTGTGGTGGTTGGGCGGGCGGGTATCAAAAAGTGTCAGACGGGGCAGCTGCCGGGCGTCTGCGCACGAAAAGAAGTGTCGACCTGCGCCGTTGCCGTTGAGCGGCGCGCTGTTTGCGGGGATACTGAAATCACGACAAACAGCGTGTGAAAGGATTGATGCATGGCTTTCCGTAAAGACTTCCTGTGGGGCGGCGCGACGGCTGCCAACCAGTGCGAGGGCGCTTACGACGTGGATGGCCGCGGCCTGGCCAACGTGGATGTGGCGCCGCACGGCCCCGAGCGCTATGCGGTGGTCTCCGGCCAGCGCAAGATGCTCGACTTCGAGGACGGCTATTACTATCCCGCGCAGACCGGCATCGATTTCTACCACCACTACAAGGAGGACATCGCCCTCTTTGCCGAGATGGGCTTTAAGACCTTCCGCATGAGCCTGGCGTGGACCCGCATCTTCCCCAACGGTGACGAGACCGAGCCCAACGAGGCTGGCCTGGCTTTTTACGAGGACGTGTTCCGCGAGTGCCAGGCGCACGGCATCGAGCCGCTCGTGACCATCACGCACTTCGACTGCCCGATTCACCTCATCAAGGAGTACGGCGGCTGGCGCAACCGCAAGCTCATCGACTTCTACAAGAACCTCGCGACCACGATCTTCACTCGCTACAAGGGCCTGGTGAAGTACTGGCTCACCTTCAACGAGATCAATATGATCCTGCACCTACCGTTTATGGGTGCCGGTCTGGTCTTTGAGGAGGGCGAGAACAAGGAGGCCGTCGAGTACCTGGCCGCCCACAACGAGCTCGTCGCCAGCGCCTGGGCAACCAAGATCGCTCACGAGATCGACCCCGAGGTCAAGATCGGCTGCATGCTCGCCGCGGGTAGCTATTACCCCTACAGCTGCCGTCCGGGCGATGTGCGCCAGGCGCAGATTGACAACCAGAGCAACTATTTCTTCGTTGACGTCCAGAGCCGCGGCTATTACCCGGCCTATGCCGTCAAGAAGCTTGAGCGCCTGGGCATCGATGTGGGCATGACCGACGAGGACCGCGAGATCCTGGCCGCCAACACCGTCGACTTCATCAGCTTTAGTTACTACAGCACCCGTTGCTCCGCCGGTGCCGACAACCCCGAGGTCGAGAAGACCCAGGGCAATGCCTTCGCCGGCGCCAAGAACCCCTATCTGCAGCAGAGCCAGTGGGGCTGGGCCATCGATCCGCTGGGCTTTCGCATCACCCTCAACGACCTGTACGACCGCTATCAGAAGCCGCTGTTTGTGGTCGAGAACGGCTTGGGCGCCAAGGATGTTGTCGAGGAGGACGGCTCCATCAACGACGATTACCGTATCGACTACCTGCGCCAGCACATCCAGACCATGCGCGACGCGGTGACCGAGGACGGCATCGACCTGCTGGGCTACACCACCTGGGGTCCGATCGACCTGGTCTCGGCTGGCACGGGCGAGATGTCCAAGCGCTACGGCTTTATCTACGTTGACCGCGACGACGCCGGCAACGGTACCCTCAAGCGCTCCAAGAAGAAGAGCTTCGGCTGGTACAAGAAGGTTATTGCTTCTAATGGTGAGGACCTTTCCTAAGGAAGCTGAGACACTCGACTTCAGAGTCTCCTGATCAAGGCGCCCGGCGAGCAGTTAATGCTTGCCGGGCGCCTTGCCGTCGGCGGATTTTGGGACATGTGGCCCGCTTTTTGGGTCCGCCTGTCGGTACACTAAAAGCACTATGGGTACCCGCGAGCGACATATCGGCCACGCGGCCGCCCGATCCGCACCCGTGGCGGATCCCAGGGGCGGCAGGCTCTTCGCCATGCCGCGATTCCTTGTTGGTATAACACATCAGGTGTACCGTCACCGCGTCTTTGCTATCGCCGGCGCCATCACCGTGCTGTTCCTCATGCTTTTGGCAGTCTTGCCGGCGCTGTTTGCCTCCGACCCCAAGCTTTCCAACGTCGTGCCCGCCTATAGCGAGGTGTCCGAAGAGGTCGTGGATGCGCTCGTCCACTCGAGCTCTCTCCCGTTGCTTGTCGCCGCAATTATATTTTCGATCTGGGGTGTATCGGTCTATCTACGCTGTTTGGACTATGTGTTGCGCCGCCGCCTTGTTGCCGTCGCCACCATCTGCGCCCTCTGGATGATTGAGGTCATCCTCAAATACAAGTCGTTCACACCGTTCTATGCCACCGTGCTGTGGTACCTGTACTACGTGCCCATGACGCTCATTCCGCTGCTCTACCAGCTGTGCGGCCTGCGCCTTGCGGGGCTGGAACAACACCGTGCGGGCCGTCGCTATCGCAGCATCCTGTGGGTCGTGGCCATCCTACTTATCGGTTTTGTGCTCACCAACGATTTCCACCGGCAGGTATTCCACTTTGACCGTGCAAGCGACACCTGGAGCAACGATTACACGTACGGCTGGGGCTATTTCGCCGTCTTAGTGTGGACGGCCTTTAACTTCGTTGCCTTTTTTATCCTGGTGGGTCGGTCCTCGTCCTTTCGCATTCAGCGCTTTTCGGGCACGGCGGCGCTTGTTTTGTTGGGCGCTGCGTTCTTTGCCATCTCGTATGCTCTGCGCGTGCCCTGGGCATGGAGGCTCAACTTCTCGCTCGTCTATTGCGTCTTGTGCGTGGTGGCGATGGAAATCTGTCTCGATTGCGGTGTCATTCCGTCATATCACGACATTGCTGGCATCTTCGATACCTTGCCGCTCGACCTCAAAGTTCTAACGCGCGACCTGCAGGAAGTCTATGCCACACCGGTGTCAAAGCCAATGCCGGCGGGCGTGTGCGAAGAGCTGCGGGCCCAGGAACACGGGCATGCCCATGCCTTTGCCGTGGCGTCCGATCCCGATGCAATGTATCGCGCCTTTCCACTGCTGGGCGGATCGGCCCTGCTTGCCCAAGACGTGTCGGAGCTCAACGAGCTTAACCGTGAACTGGCACATCGTCGCATGGAGCTGCAGCGCCAAAATGAGCTGCTCACGGCCGACTACGATCTTAAGACGCATCTGGCAGATCAAGAGGCCGAGACCTTGCTAGTCCAAGACGTGGACCAGGCGCTTGCCCGCGCGTTCGAAGAGATGTACGACCTGCTGAGCTCGCTGCCACCGTTGACCGACGAGGCGTCTTCACACGAGCGTTACCGCATGCTGCAGCGCGCCAAGATGCTCGTCGCCTATTGCAAGCGCAAAGGGTCGCTCACGTTGGCGCAGCACGGGGAGAGCGGTTTTGATCGCGACCGCATTCAACTCATTGCCAATGAGCTCGCAAGCGACCTGCGCACCATCGATGTCGATTGCGCTTCGATTATCGCCATACGGCGCCCGATGCACGCCAGTACGGTAAGCGCCCTGTACGACTGCGTGTATGACTTTGCGTTTTTTGCCTACACCACCGACCATCCGGCGCTTATGTATCACTTGGGCGACCATGACCGGTGCAGTGTCGAGCTGCGCGCCACGCTTTTTTCCAACGATGATGAAGATCTTTCGCAGACGCCCGCTGCGCAAGAGCTCGAAAGCGCTCTGCAAGGGCGCAACGTGGCATACCGCCTTGAGGGCGAGCCCGGCCAGCTGCGCATGATCGTCTTGATGCCGAGGGCGGGTGAGTGACGATGCAGATTTCGTTCATCCTTCCCCAAATCGTTGCGCTCGATGTTGTCTTTGCCCTGGCTGCGTGTCTGCAGATGATCCACGTCCCGCTCATCGCATCGCGCCGCTCGTCCTATAACCGTAAGGTGATTTGCGCCTACGAGACGAGCCTTGTGCTTCACCTGATGATTTCGGCGCTCATCTTATTCGCGTCGTCTGGCTCGTATCTGGTGGCGCCGCTTGACGTTTGCGCCAGGGCAATGGGCGGAGTGCTGTGGCTCAATGCCGCGATCTTTGCCTATGGCGTGGTCCTTATGGTGCACTATCGTCGCCCTGTCATGCTGGCCGAGCTGCTGCTTGTTGGCGCCGTGACACCGCCGGTGGTTTTTGCCATGGGCTCGGTGTGGGCCGTTGTCCTTATCGCAGAGGGAGCGTTCTTCCTGTTCCGTTCCGTCGCGGCGCTCTTGATGGACGTCCGTAACCGCCAGGAGGATATCACCGCGTTCTCGACGATCGAAACCATCAACGTGATTCCCGTGGGCATCCTGTATCTGGACTCGAGGGGCCGTCCACTGCTCATGAACCGCTGCATGCGCAAAAACCTGGTGGAGCTTCATATGCCCACCGACCTAGGCGATATGAGCGGTACATGGAACGGCCTGCGCACGCTCAGCATGCAAATGCCCGAAGGCGGTAAGAACCGCGTGCGGATCAACCTGGACCGTTTTGGTGAGGCGCGTGCGGTGGTCGAGGTTTCTCCCGCCGAGATTCGCCTGTTTGTGTGCGATGACGTTATGGTTTCTGGCCGCCTCTTCGAGCGCATTATCGGTTTGGATGTAACAGAGTACGCGCATGCTCACGATCGTTTGGCGCAAGCCAACCACCTGCTTGAGCTCGCGGGTCAAGAGCTCCAGGCCCAGATCGAGGAAGTCAAAAAAGTTGCCGACAATGCGGCCTATCTGCGTATGCGCGCTCGCGTGCACGACGTGATCGGGCAGCGCCTGTCCATCCTCCATCGCTATCTGGAGGAGGGGCGCCTGGATGACGAGTTACTCGAGCAGATCGACCCGCTGCTGCGCTCAATCGCTGCCGATCTGCGCAGCGGGGGTGACACCGAACCGGCAGAGCAACTGGGCGATATCGTCCATGCTTTTGGCCTGGTGAGTGTGCAGATCGATGTTGAGGGTGCGCTGCCTGAGGACGCGCGTGTCGCCGCCGCCTTTTTGCAGATTATCCGCGAGGCCTCGACCAATGCCACCAAGCATGCGCAGGCGCATCGGGTCCATGTGCGCTTGTGGCAGGAGGGGACGGATGCTGACGCCGTCGCGCACATGACGATTTCTAACGACGGGTCCCCGGCCCCCGTATCGTATCGCGAGGGAACGGGTATCCCAGGTATGAGGCATGTCGCGCAAGATCTGGGTGGCAGCCTAGAGGTCCACGCCACCCCGCCCTTTACGCTTACGGTATCCATTCCGCTTAACGCCAACGACACGTCCCAAAGGAGAAACTCATGATCCGCGTGTTAATTGTCGAAGATCAGGCCATCCTGCGCGAGAGCCTGGCGCGCTCCGTTGGCGACCAGCCCGATATGACCGTCGTTGCCGCGATCGCCGATGCCTCCGAGGCCTTGGGTGCCGCGCTCAAGGAGCGCCCGGACATGATACTGATGGACGTGTGTACCGAACACGATTCAAACGGCATCGTGGCGGCGGCACGCATCAAGGAGCAGCTGCCCGAGTGTCGCATCATTATCATGACAGGCATGCCCGAGATCACCTTTGTCGATCAGGCCCGCGAGGCGGGCGTCGATAGCTTTGTGTACAAGAACGTCGGTATCGATGAGCTCTTTGCCGTGATGCGTTCCACGTTGGCGGGCTACTGCACGTTTCCCAAGCCGCCCGAAAGCATCTTTTCGGGCACGGCGGCGCTCGACGACGTTGAGCTGTCGATTTTGCGCCTTGCCTGCGAAGGCAAGAGCCGTCGCGAGATTGCGGCCGAGTTGTTTATGAGCGAGGGCACCATCAAGCGCCGCATCTCGGAGATCCTGAGCAAGACCGGCTACGACAACATCATGCGCCTGGCCGTGCATGCGGTGACCGAGGGTAGCATCGTTCCCAACATGGAGCGCCCGTAATCGACGCGCTCACCCGTGTTCCGGCACCGCAAGGATAGGCCGCCCACCGTTTCGCATCTAAAAACGGCGGGCGGCCTGCTTGTATGGGCAGTGCTGTCGACATAAAGCGGCGGGGCCGCAGGATCATCTCCTGCGGCCCCGTCTGGTGTGCGCGGATGTGTCCGCCAATCCGCGGCTGTCGTGGTCTACCGCTACGCGATGGTTGCGCTGTAGGAGGCGACGTCCTCGTAGGAATCGGTCAGGTAGGCGTCGATGCCGATGGTCGTGTTGACCAGGTCGTCAAGGCTGTCAAGCTCGCCGCTCGAGAACGTGAATTCCTCGGTGGCGTTGGTGCCGGGCATCAGGTGAGCCGAGAACCAGGGTTCCTTCATGGTGCCGTTGATGTTGGTCTTGCCGGAAGGAGCGTAGAAGGTCAGGTCCTTGTCGCTCTTGTTGGTGATGTTGACGACAAAACCGATGTCGCCCCACTCGTCCTTGAACTTCTCGGTGATGGTGATGGTGCACAGGTCGTCATCGGCAACGGTGACGGCGGGGGAGATTTCAATCTTCTGGACGTCGTCGTCTTCGACGGCCTCGTCGATCTCTTCTTCCTTCTCGGCTGCCTCGCGATCCTTCTTCACCGTGCCGGACAGGTCCTTGTCGGACTTGGTAAAGACAAGATTGCCGTCATCCTCTTCGAGGATGAGCTTGCCGTCCTTGAGCTTCATGTCATGCGACTCGTCTTCGGCGGTGATGGTTACGGTGGTGGCGTCCTTTGCCTCCCATTTAAGGTCGACGACTTCAAGGAACAGGTCGAGGGCACCTGTACCGTCCTCATCGAGAATCAGGACGCAGTGCACACCCCAATCCTCGAGCATCTTCATGTACTCATCGGTCAGTTCTTCGCCCTCCAGGGTTCCACCCGAGAGTTCCCAGCTGCCGACGAAGTTGGCCTTGGGGTCTTTGCCGCCGCCGCTGCAGCCCGTCAGGGCAAAGGCGAGCGCAAGGACGCATGTCAGAAATGCGAGTACGGACTTTTTGAACGTCGTCTTCATGGTGTCCTCCTTTATCGAACGAAACCCATAGAAGCAAATGCGGGGGTGGCGGATCCCCCGCCAATTACCAGATAGAGGGGCTAGGGCCTGGGCGTTCCGCAGTTGCTGCAGAACTTGCCGCCGTTTTCGCTGCCGCAGTTGGGGCAGAACCACTTGGCCGGTGCCGGGGCGGGTGCGGGACTGCCACACTCGGAGCAGAACTTGCCGGTGTTGGTGGCACCGCAGCTGCAGGTCCATGTGCCGGCCGCGGGGGCAGCGGCAGGAGCCGGTGCGGGAGCGGGTGCCGGAGCCGGCTGCGGGGCGGCCTGCTGCTGTGCCTGGCCGGCGGCGAACAGCTGGCTGGCGTTCATGCCGCCCATGCCACCTGCCATGCCCATGCCCATAAAGCCTGCCATCGCGCCGTTGGGGTTGGCGGCTGCCGCGCGCATTGCGTCGCTCTGGGCGCTGGCAATGTTGGCTGCCGCCATGGTGGGATCGCGCATGACCGCGGCTTTCTGCAGATCCTTGATCATCTGCTCGTCCTCTTGTGAGGCGGCGATAGAGTTGACGCCAAAGCTCACAATCTCGACGCCGCGCAGGTCACGCCAATCGGCAGAGAGGACCTCGTTGAGCGCGCGGGCGAGCTCGGTGGTGTGGCCGGGGATGGCGCTGTAGCGGATGCCCATTTCCGAGATCTTGGCAAAGGCGGGCTGCAGGGCGGTGAGCAGCTCGGACTTAAGCTGGCTGTCGATCTTATCGCGCGTGTAGCTATCGGTCACGTTGCCGCACACGTTGGTGTAGAACAGCAGCGGGTTGGTGATGCGGTACGAGTACTCGCCGTTGCAGCGCACGGAGATGTCAACGTCCAGGCCAATGTTGTTATCGACCACGCGGAAGGGCACGGGCGAGGCGGTGCCGTACTTGTTGCCGATGATCTCCTTGGTGTTGATGAAGTAGACGCGCTGGTCCTTGCCCGCGTCGCCGCCAAAGGTAAAGCGGCTGCCGATATTGGCGAAGGTCTCCTTGATGGAATCGCCTAGGTTGCCGCTAAAGACGCTCGGCTCGCTGCCGGTATCGAAGACGAACTCACCGGGCTCCAGTGCGACTTCGATGATCTTGCCGTTTTGCACCACGAGCATGCCCTGGCCGTCGTTGACGGCGATGACGGAGCCGTTGGAGATGACGTTGTCCTCGCCGCGCGTGTTGGAGCTGCGGCCACCGGTGCGTTTGCTGCCCTTGCAGGCCAAGACGTCAGCAGGCATCGATTCGCAGTAGATAAATTCCTTCCACTGGTCGGCCATGACGCCGCCGGCAGCTCCCAATCCAGCTTTCAAGAGTCCCATGGTGATCTTCCTTTCTCGTCAAAGGCCGGGTGGTATTGGTTGGATTGCTTAGTCGTCCTTGTCGTCTTTCATGACAACGGTGGTCTCGGTGTGGCTGAAGGTGTCGTGCTTCTCGGTCAGGTCGAGCTCGCCGCAGTACTCGTCGGCGTGGGTGGCCTCGTTGGCCGTCTTGAGCTGGCCTACCAGTAGCACGTCTCCGATAATCACGATGATCAGCGGCGCGATGATGTTGATGAGGATGCCCTCGATATCAAAGGCGAGGTAATCCGGATCGAAGGCGTTCTCGCCCATAAAGAGAATCTGGGAGAGGACAAATCCGATCACAAAGAACAGCACCGAGGCGATGGCGAGCTTGGGCTTTGAACAGGGGAGCTCGCCGACCATACGGCCGGTCTGGCCGTTCATGGCAAACAGGTAGCTCTTGCCGTTCCACGAGGTGGAGAGCATCCAGACGGGGAACAGGGCGTAGTCGCTGTCTTCCCAGGTGTAGTCGAGCTGCTTGCTTTCGACCGTGGCGTCGTCGTATTCGTCGACAACGGTCTCGCGCAGGGCCGAGATCGTGCTCTCCTCCATGCGGCGCTCGGCACGCGCCTTGCAGGTTTCGCAGTCTTCGTCGTAGCGGTTGGCGATGTAGCCGGGCATGTAGGCGACCGAGAACGGGCGCAGCGCGTCGTAGTCAAACGGCTCGATGGCGTCCATGTGGCCGTCGGGCATCTTGGACGATCCGTCGACGGGCACGCGCTCAAACGAGATATTGCCCTTACGGTAGGCATCGTAGTGGTCGGTGGTCGTGACGGTGCGGTCGGATTCCTCGGTCACGGTCTCGTTGGTTGCGTCAAAGTACACTTCGCCGTCCACGCGGGCGCCGTAGAGCCAAAACGGAACATAGACGCCTTGGACCTCGTCGATGTGGTTGCCGGTGACAAAGCTCTTGGGCAGCAAGATCTTGCCCTTGTAGTGCTCCTTGAGTGCGGTCATGACGTCGTCGCGCCCGAGCTTAAACGGGATTACCAGGTCGGGGGAGAAGTCGCCCGAGAGCTGGCCGGGTGCCACGGCGGGATTGCCACAGTACGGGCAGGTGGTGACGGCGACGGTGCCGTCCGAAATCAGCTCGGCGCCACACGACGAGCAGATATAGCCGGCGTTTTCGGCAAGCTCCTGCACCGCATCGTCGGATGCAGGCTTGGATGTTGCGGCCGCCGCATCGGCTTTGGCATCTGCCTTGTCCTGGCGCTCGCGATAGAGAGCCTCGACTTCTTCTACTTCAAAACGCGAGTCGCAGTAGTCGCAGACGAGCTTTTGCTCGGCGCTGGCAAAATGCAGCGGGCCGCCGCAGGCAGGGCACTGATAGTTAACGCTTTCGAAGGCCATGATCGGTCCTTTCCGTGCCGGGGGCTATGCGCCGATGGCGCCGCCGCAGTATTCGCAGCGCCCACTGGCATCGGGAATAGTGGTGGCACCGCAGAAGGGGCAAGTGACCGCGGTCTTGGGGGCCTTAGCGGCAACGACGCTGTCGCGCGTCTCCTGACGCAGCTGCACCAGCGCGTCGCGGACTTCGGTTGCCTGGCGTTTGGCCTCGCGGTACTCGATGGACCCGCGCTGCTCAATGGTGGAGTCGTTCACGCGCAGGTCGATCTCGGTAAAGTACGGCGTGTTGACGTGGATGGTCAGATTGAAGTCGTAATCCAGGTCGTAGCGCGGCGGGTCATAACTCTCGCGCTCGCCGTCCTTGGTCTCGCGATAGATCTCGGTGCGGTGCTCATCGATATCCATATCGCAGCCGAGCACCTGCGAAAACTCGATGATGTCGGGGTTGGCGTCGCGCCAGCGCGTCTGCGATGTAATGATCAGCAGGCCCGCGTCTTCGTCGAGCATAATATTGGTGCGCCCGGCCGAGAGCGTTCGCGTGGGATTGAACGATGCCAAGCGCTCGGCATTGGCCTCGCGATAGGCGAGCTGCTCGCGAATGTCGTCCGCGGTGCTAGAGCGATAACCGCCAAAGAAGGGGGAGAGCTTGCCGACGCATTCTTTGCACAGGTAGCCTTCGTTGATCTTGGTCTTACCTAGAAGTCCTAGCTCGGTACCGCAAATCGCGCACTCTTTCTTCTCGAACATCTTGTCAAAGAAGCCCATGGTTGCCTCCCATCAACAGGTAGCGTGTGTCACTTTTGATGATGGGGGAGCGCGCGATCTTTCACGATACCCAGACGGCTCAAGAGGTCTCCACAACTGGGACACATGGCCCATTTTCACCCGGCACTTAGGGACGTTCCTTTCCTGCCGGCAGCTGGGGACACTCCTTGCCGAATGTGGGCCTGTCGCCTGCTACGCGACAGTAATAGCGACCTGGGCGTAGCGGGTGCAGGGGCGCTTGGCACTGGTTTGCACGCTGAGGGTGAGCACGAAGCGGTCTCCGGGCTGGGCGTCGGCGGGCACGGTGAAGGTGGTGTTCGCGGCGCATTCCTGCCACAGTGACAGATTCTGAGCGCCTGCATAGCGCGACGGTTCCACCGCGACATCCCAATGCGCGTCGAAGCCCTTGCTATCGGGGTCGACGATGGTTGCGACAAGGTCAACACGCTCACCGGCCGCGGCGCTGCGGTCGGCCGTAGCCTCAACAACATGCGCCGGATGCGAACAGGACGCCGGCTCATGCGCGCACCACTGTGCTCGAGCGGCAAAGTCTTCCTGATAAGCGCGCAGATATGGGTTCGGGTTGCCCTCCACCGACGCGCCCATAGCGGCAAAACCGGCAGGCGCATCCGAATCGGGATGTCCGTCCAGAAACATGCGGCCGAGCAGCGTATCAAAGTCACGATTATCAATACCACGCAGGCCAAACGGCAGCAGGGGGATATAGGTCATGCTGTCGCCCTCGGCCATAAAATCGCCGCGCTCAAACTGCATCGCGGGCATGCCTTCCAAGCCCCAATCCAAGCGGGCATGCTTGCCAAACTGGAATCGCTCGGGCTCGTTTTCGTACACCTTGCCATCGCCGTAGAGCATATAGCGCGCCATAAGGGGGCCGTTGCCTTGGGTGAGATTCTGTGCAGGCCAGGGAGCCTGAAACAGCGGCAGCGTATCGGGCTGAGCCATCTTGGCATCAACGTAGCCGCCGTACATATAGGGCACGCACCAAAAGATGAGCTCGGGAAAAAGCTCGCGTCCATGGTCGAGCCAAGAATTGTCCTGCCCCACGCCATCGGCAACGCCCATCACACGCACCTTCTGATAGACACGCTGCTGCACAGAAGGCCACTCAGGCGTATCGCGATATCGCTCAGCAATACTCATCAGGGCGCGAACGATCGTGTTCATGCCGCCCCAACTGAGCAGCCAAAGCGTGCGCGGATCATCATCCAAAATCGCTTGAGCAATCACGCGCGAGCCCTCAGTCTCCTCGAGCACATCACCCTCAAAGGCAACGTTGCCTACAAACGTACGCTCAATCATCTGAGCCGGCGTGGGAAACGCCGGCTCACCGGCAGCGTCCGCATTCGCCTGCAGCTGAGGCCAAGCCTGGGCATACTCATTGCTCCAGAGACTCTCAATCCAGTGCTCAGGAAACGGCCGATACTCAAGAAGCTCCCCAGCCAGCGGATCAGGCTCATGGGGCACAACATCCCACTCATAGGAACGACGCCCCTTGGTCCGCCAATGCGGATTCACCTCGCCGAGCGTGTGAACCCCATCCCCAAGAAAGTGATACTGCGAAGCCGTATACACCACAGCCTGCACGTCAAGCAAGTTAAGATACAGAGCCAAATGAACGAGCGAGTTCATATCATCGACTTCCATATCAGTAGTAACAATCACCCGAGTCAAATTCTGGGACATAAGAACAGCTCCAACCAAAATCATTTCAGCCAGTTACGCGCAAGGCAAGACGGGACCCACGCCCTCATCGCCACCGACCCGGCGTGCCGCCGGAAGCGGCCGGCCAGGGTCTCAGCAACGTCAACGCAGCGGGGACCGGGGTTTAGTTTTGCAAACATTCCGCAGGGGGCATGGGCAGGCGCAGCGCGAAGCGCAAAGCGCCAGCCCATGCATGCCCGAGGACGTTTGCAAAACTAAACCCCGGCCCCCGCGATGGGATGGTTTACCTGTCGACCCTGGCCGACCACTCCCAGCAGCCCACCGGCTCGCCGTCGATGAGTACGTTGCCCCCGTCGAAGTCTTGATAACACAGGTCGTTGAATTGGTGGGTCCACACGCCGTGGTTGAACGTCTTCTTGGGCGAGCCGTCGGTCTCGCGGTAGCGCCCGGTCAGATCCTCGACATGGCTAAAGTACGTGAGGTGCACGTTGGCGCCGGCAGCGCGCAGGCGAGCCGTGAGCGGCAGCACGGTTTCCTGCGGAGCCACGAGCTCGTCGCCCTTGGAGTGCGTAAACCACAGCGGCGTCTTGGCGAGCGCGGCGACGTCCTCATCCGTGGCGTTGTACCACGGCGCGCAGCAGGGAAGGCCTGCGGCGAAGAAATCGGGGTAGTCGGCGCACAGGCGCAGCATCATAAAGCCGCCGTTGGAAAGGCCGGCGACCACGATGCGGTCGGTGTCGATGCGGTCGGCATGCTCGGCAACAAACTCGTCGATGAGCGCCTTGAGCACGGGGGAGTAGATGCTCTGGTTGGAGCGGCCGAGCTGCTCGACGCCGTTGTCCATCCAAAACGTGGGCGACTGCGGCACGAGCACCCAGGCAAAGCCGCCAAAGTAGCGCTGGATCTGCGCCTGGCTGATGGCCGTCACGCGGTTGCCGATATAGGCGCGCGTGGCACCCTCGCCCTGCGTGGCGCCCTTGCCCTCGCCGGCGCCGTGCAGGTACACCACGAGCGGAGCCTTTTGGGGCACGACTGCGGCCTCGGGCGCGAAGGGATTGAAGCATGCCGAGTCCTCGGCCTTAAAGCTCGGCTCAAAGAAGCCGTACTCGAGTGCGATGCCGTTGACAGCGGTCTTTTGCGTGGCGTTGCTCCAGCCCTTGAGCGCAGGGCAGATGTCGCCGCGGCAGGCGTCGAAGATCAGGCCGCAGGTGGGGTCGTCGCCGTCGTTGCCGGGAAGGGCTGCAAGCTGCGTGATGCGCAGCTGGTCATCGAGCATGCGCGAGCCCATCACGCCGCCCTCGATGGTCTTGGTCAGGCGCTGCTCGGCGACCTCGAGCGCCACGTGGGTGCCAAAGGCGAGCTTGCGGCCGTTTTCGTCGCACGGGTAGGCGGCGAGCACGTCGACGTAGCCCACGGAAGGCGCGGCGTGGTCGGCGCCGCGCTCCTTGCGCATCAGAACCTCGCCCGAGCGCTCGTGGCGCTCTACATATATATGGAAGGAGTTCGCGTCGACGTCATTGGTGCGCACGGTGCACGGCAAATCGAGCACGACCTTGCTGATCCAGGGGCCAAAGTCACCCAAGCTGGTGACGGTTGCGTAGGTGCACGATTTGAGTTCCATAAGCTGCCTCCCTTGCGCCGCGTGCGGCAGGCACTTGCGGCAATACAATCTAAACATGTTTAGTGTAATGCAGAATTAGAGAACAGGCTGATAAACTCGGTAAACGGTCTAAATGAACACTCAACAAACTACTAAACAGTCGTTTATTACTATCTATCAGGGCTTTTGTTGACGAGTGAACAAAATACAGAGGCGTCAGTCAAAGTAAAAGACCACGTAAATAGGCATATAGCGATAATGCGGTAAATAGACAATCCCCTGCCACTCAAATACGTTCACCCCCGATTTCCTACCGTTCACCGGACGGCAAACGGCAAAATTGCCACAAATTAGGCATTCCGTGTAAACTAAAGCCTGTAAACGTTCAGTAAACACTTTGTTTACGAAAGCGTATCCAAGGGTTCGGCAGCCGTAAGGGGTTATAGCCGCCGAGCCAAAGGCGTGCCCGCGCCAAAACGGGTGGGCACACGAAGAAATGGGGAGGGGTCCCATGGCAGTAGATAACAAGCAGATTGCCACCGATGTCCTCGAGCTTGTGGGCGGTGCGGAAAACGTCACCATCGCCACCAACTGCATGACGCGCCTGCGTCTGACGCTCAAGGACAACAACAAGGCCGACGTTGAGAAGATCAAGAAGGTCAAGGGTGTTCTGGGTTGCCAGTTCTCCGGCAGCCAGCTCCAGGTCATCATCGGCCAGAACGTGCCCAAGGTGCTTGCCGAGTTCGTCGCCATCTCCGGCGTCAAGCAGGGTGCCGCGGTCGACGAGAACCTCGACGCTCCCAAGGAGAAGTTCGAGCTCAAGAACCTGCCCAACATCATCCTCGACTATCTGTCGGGCTCCATGACCCAGCTGATCCCGCTGCTCATGGCCGGCGGTCTGTTCCGCACCATCGCTGCGGTCCTCGGCCCCACCATGCTCGGCGTCCTTTCCGACACCGACCCGACCTACACGTTCCTCTACACCACCCTGTACGAGGCCACGTTTACCTTTATCCCCATCTACCTGGGCTATGCCGCTGCTAAGAAGCTCGGCGCCTCCCCGGTTCTGGGCATGCTCCTCGGCGGCGCCCTCATGGCCCCGTCCGTCGTGAGCGTCGCGACCCAGGATGGCGGCGGAATCATCTCCGTCTACGGCATCCAGATCGCCGCTGCAAACTATCAGCAGTCCGTCCTGCCGATCATCCTTTCGGTGCCGGTCCTCTACTTCGTCGAGAAGTTCTTTAAGAAGGTCATGCCCGATGTGCTCTCCACGGTCTTCACGCCGTTCTGCACCATGATCGTCACCATCCCCATCGCCTTCATCGTCCTCGCCCCGCTCGGCAACGAGATCGGTAGCCTCATCGCTAACGCCCTCTTCGGTCTCGCTGACATGGGTGGCATCGGCATCCTGCTCGTCATGGCCGTCCTCGGCGCCTTCTGGCAGCTCTTCGTGGTCTGCGGCATGCACATGCCCGTCATCCTGCTCGCTCAGGTTCAGATCATCGCCGCCGGCTACGATCCCTTCGTCTTCGTCTCCACCAACTGCGCTATGGCCGCTGTCTGGGGCTGCGCCTTCGGTGCCTTCCTCAAGATGAAGAACCCCGACGAGAAGGGTCTCGCTCTGGGCTACGTCATCTCCGCCATCGCCGGCGGCGTCACCGAGCCCGCGCTCTTCGGTATCCTCATGCGCTTCCGTCGCACCATGTTCGGTATGTTCATCGGCGGTGCTATCGGCGCTGTGTTCTCCGGCCTCATGGGTGTTACCTACTACCTCGCCGGTGGTGCCTCCAACTTCCTGGTCTTCACCAACTACCTGCAGGGTGGCCAGATGAACACCGTCTGGGCTATCGTCGGTATGGCAATCTCCTTTGTCATCGCCGCTGCCGTCGTCTTCGTCGCCGGCTTCTCCAAGGAGGAGCTCGCCGAGATGGAGGCCTAAGGCCAAGCCATTCGGTCGCATACGACCTTACCTACACGACAGGGCCCCGTCAGGCGCAAGCCCGGCGGGGCCCTTCTTGCAAGGTAGACTGATTGGGACGGGAGATGCCCGCCCACAAGGGCTTGCTAAGCGACAGGGGCTTTTGCACCAGGGGTTTCCGCGAAAGCTTCTGCCGGTTCGCAATTCCTTTATCGAGCGAAAGGACATGCAGATGAGTTTGGGAAAGCTGACCGTCAACGGTCGTCAGGACGGTTTTTTGTGCGAGGGCAAGCCGTTCTTTTGGTTTGCCGATACGTGCTGGAGTGCGTTTACCAGCATCTCCGAGGCCGACTGGGATTACTATCTGACCCGTCGCGCCGAGCAGGGCATGAACGTGCTGCAGATCAACACGCTGCCGCAGTGGGATCGATGCTGCCCCGATCTGGGTATTTGGCCCTATGCCAGCGAGGACGGCGTGCACTTTGATTGGTCCCGTCCCAACCAGGCCTATTGGGACCGCGCCGCTGCCATGTGCCGCGCTGCCGTCGAGCACGGCATCCGCCCGGCGATCGTGCTCATGTGGTGCAACTACGTGCCCGGTACCTGGGGCGCCAAGATTGCCGAGCGTTGCGGTGCCGAGGTTATGCCGCGCGAGGAGGTCCGTGCCCATGTTGCCCGCGTCGTCGAGAACCTGGGCGAGTTCGATCCCATCTATGTGGTGACGGGCGACACGGACTTTGCCGGTGACGAGGCGATTGCCTATTACGAGGATGCGCTCGACGAGGTTGCAAAGCGCGCGCCCGAGGCTCTGCGTACCATGCACATCAACCGCGGAAACCGCACGATTCCCGCGCAGTATCTGGACCGTCTGGACTTCTACATGTTCCAGCCCGGCCACAACTACGAGGGCCAGCCCGAGGCCTGGCGCCTGCCGCAGGACTTTATCGCCAACTACCCCAAAAAGCCGATGGTCAATTCCGAGCCCTGCTACGAGCAGATGGGTGCATCGCGCAATGTGTACTGGCGTTTTACCGCGCAGGACTGCCGTGCGAGCGTGTGGTCGTCGATCCTTGCCGGCGCCAGCGCCGGCGTGACCTACGGCGCGCATGGCGTGTGGAACTGGCAGACCAGCAAGAGCCAGGGCTCGGTGCTGGGCGAGGGCTTCGACATGCCGTTCCGCTGGCAGGAGTGCCTGCAGTTTGCGGGCGTGTGGGACTTTGCCGCCATCGAGCATGTGCTTGCCGGCCTGGGTGCCACGGCGTGCGATGACGCCCTCGCCGTTATTCCGGCACAGGAGTTGCTCGACGACGCGCGCGAGGCAATCCGCGTGGCACGCATCGGCGAGCGTGTCGTCACCTATCTGCCGCGCACCACGGCGCTTACGTTTAAGCTCGATAGTGCGCGCGGCTGGTCGGCGACGGCCCTCGACATGGAGGCCAAGCGCATTGCCAAGCTGCCCGTTCGCGATAACGGCGACGGCACCGTGCGCGTAGCTCAGCATCCCTTTGAGCACGATGCCCTGGTGATCCTGGCCCCCGGGCGCTAACGGCTCTTCTCCAACATTTACAGCCCAGTCCCTTTCATTAGGCTGCGACGGAATGGTTCCTGCATGACGGCTTTAAGCTGCCAAGGGGAGCCATTCCGCCACGCTCATTGGGGACGTACTTAAATGAGTGGTCTCGTGAGTTTGAGGGCGAGTCGGGCGCTCGATACAAGGTGAGTGTCGTGGACACATGGGGCATGACGGAGGAGGAGCTTCCCGGAACCTTTGAGGGCAAGTTCCGCATCGATCTCCCAAGTAAGCAGTATATGATGCTTCGCCTGACCAAATTAGAGGCGTAAAACAGAGATAATCGGCACCGGGCGTGACTTGCTGCACGACCATCGCAGGGGGGTAGCCCCTGTGATGGTCGCGGCGATGCGCGTCCGGGGCTACGCTTGTAAGGAGTGAACATGCAGGAGTTTTTTGGAATCGATGTGGGCGGTACGGCCGTTAAATGGGCTGTGCTGGGCGAGGATTTTTCCATCCGCGAGCGCGGAAGCCTGCCGACGGGCTTTACCACGGCTGAGGAGACGGTCGCGGCGCTGATCTCGCTCGTCGAGCCGTATCGCGAGCGCGTGAGCGCCGTGGGCGTGAGTGCGCCCGGCGGCATCTACGAGGGAGATGTCACAGGAACGATCCATCGCGGTGGTGCGCTCACGTTTATGGATGGCTGTCCGCTCGGAAAGCTCATGCGCGAGGCACTGGGGGTGCCGATTGCCGTCAATAACGACGGTAAGTGCTGTGCACTCGGTGAGTATGCGGCTGGCGCTCTGCGCGGGACGCGTTTTGGCGTGGTGCTCGCTATCGGCACGGGCATCGGCGGCGGTATCGTCATCGACGGCAAGGTCCTGCGCGGCGCGCACTGCTTTGCAGGCGAGTTCAGCTTCTTGCGCAACGATGTCACGACTGCCGCGAACATGGGAAACTCCTTTGCCGATTCGGGCGGTTGGCGTGCGCTCCGCGATGCTGCCGTTGCCGAGAAGGGCCTGCCTGCGGGTTCTCCGGTGGACGGCCGCCGCGTCTTTGAGTGGATCGCGAGTGGTGACATGGCGGCGCAGCGCGCACTCGACCGCTACGCTCGCGCCTTTGACGGACAGCTTATCAACCTGCAGGCCGTGCTCGACCCCGAGGTCTTTGTGATCGCAGGCGGTATCTCGTGCCATCCCGAGCTCGTTGATGCCCTGCGTGCGCAGATGCCGCTGGCCCTCGCGAGTTACGAAGGGGCCCTTGCCGGCATTCCTGTGCCGCAGATAAAGGCGGCCGAGCTCGGCAACGACGCCAACCTTTACGGTGCCGTCCAGGAGGCCATACGCCTGGTGTAGCGCATTGGACATAATCATTGGGGACGTTCTTGTTTGACTAGTCGTTTAAGAACGTCCCCAATGACTACCCACAGAATGAGAGTGGATAATCTCCCGTTTTTGGCCTGCATGCGGGCTCAAAGTGGGAGATTATCCACTCTCGTCATTTGATTGGCACTTGCGGCACTTGCACTCATTGGGGACGAAATCACTCATTGGGGACGTACTTAAATGAGTGGCAGTTGGGGACACTCTTTGTCGAGCTAGAGACCGCGCGCCCCTTCTGGGTCATGCGGCTCAAAATCGCGGCGTCATGCGGACGGCTGGGGTCGAATTTACAGTATTTCGAGCTCGGCTTCGATATTGAGATTGGTTCTTTATTAAAATGGTGTTCCGGACAACAAAGCGGGTGGGGGTTACCATGAGGGACCTGGGAGACACAACCGCATATTTGCGCCGGGGCATGCGGGAGATTCTGTGCCTAGCGCTGTTCTTCTTCACGTTTTTGGCGTGCGAGTATCTCTTTGATGCGCGCATGGTCGAGTTCGTGCCATCGAGTGAGGTCGTCATCTACGAGAGCATCGTTGTCGGCGCGAGCGTGATTGGCTTTTTCGTGCGCCCATTTCTGTACTATCGCTGTCCCCAGACGATCGATGCGACGAGCGATATTACGGGCGTGCTGTTGGTATCGGCGTTGCTGCTGATGATTATGGCAGTGCGGTTTGAGGTAGTAATTGCCGGCGGCCTGGTGGCGTGCTGCGCCCTGGGCTATTGCGGATCGACCGCCCATGCCAATCTTGCGCGGCGTTTTGCGCAGACGCCCTGCCTGGCGCGCGCCGTGGCGGTTTCCTATGCTGTGGGCATTTTGGTGCAGGTGCTCAATCATATGGTGATGCCTGCGGGCATTCCCCAGCAGTCTGTTCTCATTGCCTGTGCGATTGCGCTGGTGGGGCTGCTTCACGGTGTCCGCCGCGCTAAATTGCGTGATGAGCCTGCGCCCGAGTTCGAGGTCGAGATTGCCGAGTTATCGGTCGATGCGTCGGAGCGTGGCGCCAGGTGGCACGATGACCCCGAGGCAAAGGCGGCCTTTCAGGGTGCCGTGGTGCGTCTGACGGTGGCGACCGCTTGCCTCACCGGCGTGTTCGCGGCCCTCAATGCCGGCCTTACGACCTCGCATGCCGCTGGCGCTATCGACCTGGGCGACTGGCCGCGCTTGCTGCTGGTTGTGAGCGCCCTTGCCGCCGGCGTCCTGTATGACCTGCGTGGGCGTTCGTATATGAATATCATCATGACGTGCGCCGCCATGCTGTCCACGCTCTCGTTCTTTGTGCTTATCACCGATGGCAACGGTGGCAACACGCTTGCCGCCACGATTATCTTTTACCTTGGCACGGGCTTTTTCGTGGTGTTCTTCACCACGAAGTTCGCCGCGATTTCGATGTATGCCCGCTGGGCGTATCTGTGGCCGTGCATGGGCCGTGTTGTCAACAACGTTTGCTCGATGCTCGTGACGGCTCCGGCGGTGGCGATTATCTCGAGTCAAAACGTGCTGGCGGCAGTGAGCGTCGTGCTCGTGCTGTTTGTCGGCATCGCGATTTCGCTGTTGGGACAGTTTGGACAAGACGGTGAGGGCGAGGCGACGCACGGCGGGCTGGCACTTGCCACCGACGATCTTGGCGTGAGCTGTGAACCCGGCCAGGCCGACACGGTGCCCCTGGAGGCGCCGGAGCTTTCGTTTGACGATCGGCTCGATGGCTTCGTTGCCGCCTTTGGGCTCACCAAGCGCGAGCGCGATGTTCTGGAGGCGCTGGTCGTTTCGGACGACAGCGTGCAGGACGTGGCGGCGGCACTCTTCCTTTCGCGCTCCACGCTCTATCGCCACATCGCTTCGATCAACAAAAAGACCGGTGCCTCCTCGCGCGTAGCCCTCATCAACTTCTTCTGGTCCTGGACACCCCAAGACTAGCTAACCACCACAAAGGGGACAGGCACCTTTGTGGTGGTTTTTTACCTGCAAAAATATGAATATGAGACATTTGTCACCTGCCGTTTTGGTGCTCAAAGGCATATGAATGTGATGCTGAGCAGGGCAGAACGGAGGGGGTGCACCTATGGCGTCTCGGGATTGCGCGTCTAATAAAATTGCGGGCGCGCTTATCGCCGTGGTGGTCTTTGCCGCGGCGGTGACACTCTTGCGAGTTTACGTTGCCGGCGACCATGGCGCTCAGGGAAAGACTGCCGCGCAAGTGTCGCTCAACGATTGCGCTGCCGTTCCGGTGGCGGTCAAGCTTATCGAGGACGGGGAGGCGCGGACGGTCTATGAGACCGACGATGCCGAACTGGTCGCATCGACTTTTGCTGTGCTCGATGGCTGCACCGTGGGGGATGCGGTGGATGAGCGGACGAGCGATGCCGGCCGAACGCTCGTCTTTGTCTATACGGATGGCTCGGAGCAATCGGTGGAACTTGAGGGCAAAAACATCGTGCTCGATAAGACGGCGTACCGACTTAACGGTGCCGATGAGTTATGGCGGCAGCTTGCCGCGATCAAAAACAGCTAACGAAATTAGGGGTGTACGGGATGAGTGAGTTGAGATTCTGCCCAGCGTGTGGGGCGCAGCTGCCTCGGGTCGCCGGCGTGCCGGTACGATTTTGCCCGGGGTGCGGCGTCCGACTTGAGGGCGTTGTGGGCTGCTCGGGCGCCGTGGGGGCTACAGATGGGGCGACTGCCGATGACGATGCGGACGAAGGCGGCGACCCGAGTGTGGACGCGCCGGCCGATGCGCCAGTGGAGACTGCCGGCGTCGCGTCGTCGTCTCGCGACGCGGCCACGACGGATATGCCTCACATCGGTGACCTTGAGCTTCATGCCGCATGCGATACCTCCGGCGGCCAGGCACTCGCGCAGGTGGCGCTGCCGCGGGGCTGGCATATCGAAGAGGCGCATCTTGAGCGCAGCGGCAGTTTCGACTGCCCGATTTCGGTTGGCGTGACGGCGGCGGGTCCGATGGGTGAGCGGATTGTGTACCGCTCCGAGCTCTGCTACGTGGATGCGGGCGCCGTTGCCAAGCGTATCCCCACGCAAACCGAACGCAAGGTGTTTGTGCACGTGGAGGCAGCTTGCGACGAGCTGGCTCAGGCCTGTGCAGCACGGCTGGGCGCGCGGGCAGAGGTTGTTGCCGAGCAACCGTACCCATCGAGCGCGGCGGTCGATATCGAGCGCGAGCGTGCCCGTGTAAAGCGCGAGGCGGCAAACGACTTTGCGATCCAGGGCTTTTCGATGGAGCCGAGTGATGTGGTCTATGAGTGCCGCATGCGTCGATATCGGCTCACGGGCGCTCCGGTGCCCACCGAGCTCGCGGTGGCGGCCAAAGTCGAGGGCTATATGTTTTCAATCGGCGGCGTCGCGGGTTCTATGGGCAAAGGTGTTGCCGCTGGGGCCGAGGCGCTGCTGGGCGTGGGCCTTTCGAGTGGACTGATCGGCGGTGTTTTGGGCAAGCGCCTGCGCGAGCGCCAGGCGGCGGCAGCGGCGGGACAGGGCGTCGCGCAAGAACAGCCCACGGGTCGAGGCGGTTGCCCGGACGGAGTGTCGTTCGAGCTGGGCGCGGCCGACCTGCTGCAGTGGCGTATCAGGGACAGCCTCTGTTTGGTTGCGCCAGAAGGTCGCCTGGACGAGGCGGCCTCCACGGCGCTTGCATCAATGGCGTCGACTCTGCGGCTCAATCCGGCGATTGCACGCGAAGCGTCAGCTCAAAAGCAGCAGATGGTGCTTGAGCAGCGCCAACGCACGCAGATGAACATTGCCCAGCAGCAACAGCAGTTTGCAGCCTGGCAACAGATGCATGCCTCGCAACAGGCGGCGTTCGACAGCTACCAGCAGGCGTGGTTCGATCGCAGCGACCGTCAGCACGCCGCGAATATGGCTGCCAGCGCCGCCAATTTTTCCAGCGCGGGCGTGGGGACGGGCACCGCCTCGTATTCCGATGCCATTCGCGGGGTCAACCATTACGCCAGACCCGACGGCACCGATGTCGAGGTCTCGGTGATGGCCGACCAGGCCTGGGTCAACGGTTCGGGCGATGTGATCGGTACACGCGATGGTTTTGAACCCGGTTTTGGCTGGACGGAACTGCCTCGTCAATAGCGTGGGGTGGCTTATGTGTGAATCGATGCCGGGTGTGTTTCTCGGCATTGTGCTAAAGAACGGGAAAGGAACAATGATGAGGGAGACGGTACTTTCGCGCACGGCATTTGTCGCGGCGGCGGGAACGGCGCTGCTGACGCTTGTGGGGTGCGGCGGACAGCGGACGCAGGATGCGACGGGTTTTAACGACGACCGCCCGGTAAAGGACAAGATGGACGCGGGTGCGACGTCGGGCGATTCCGGCGATGCGGACAGCGGCTCGGCGGATGCGTTCGATACGTGGTCGGATGATTGCTGGGATGCGCACCGCAACATCAGCATCGCGGCGCTCCTCGAGCTTAAGGGCTGGCAGTTGCAGGAGTTTGCCTCGCAGCAGGGCTATACCTGGCAAGACGCGCTCGAGATGTACGAGGACGAGGCGGGACACGTGCTCAGCGTCTGCAATATCAGCAAGGACGGCGCGACCGAATGGCTCGGCGAGGACGAAATCGGAAAGCTCGACAAGGGCGGCACCGGAAGCACCGTGATGTTCACGCTGCAACTTTCGGGCTATTCGAGCTGCGAGGATGTTATCGCGGGCTTTTCCGTGCCGGTCGAGGACCGGGCGCAGATTACTTCGGGCTCATGGATCGCGTGCGTATACGGTTCCAACATGGCGCGGCACGTTGCCATGGCGAGCCCGATGGAAAACGGTGACTACCGCTTGGATCTCATTACCGAGGAGGCTATCAAGACCGGTAGGTTTACCCAGGGCGGCGGTGCTCCGACGATAGACGAATTTTGGCAGGAAAAGACTGGACGCGCGCTCGGCTAGGTGCGACGTGGCCAATACCATAGCGAGGAACGAACATGATGAATGAAGTGACGATGAACCGTGCGGCCTTTGTGGCAGGCGCGGGTGCGCTGGCTTGTGCGCTGGCTGGCTGCTCGGGCGGATTGGGCGGCGCGGGCGGTGCCAAGAAGGCGACCACGGCGGACGCCGCCTGTGTAGACGACAACGCCAACGTGACGGTCTATGCTGCGATCAACTTGGACGGCGCCGACCTGGTGCGCCTGCTCAAGCATCAAAACTATGAGTGGCAAGGCGAGAGCGTGGGCTACGGTGCCGCCGATGACGCGGGACTTTTCGCTTTTACCTTTTCTAAGATTTCGGATGACGTGGACGAACTTGCGAACAGCGCGATACCGCTTTCGGAGTCCGAGTACGAGGAACTTGAGCCGGGCGGCGGAGACGATAGCGTGGCGATTTTGCTCTCGGTGGGCGGCTATACGACGGGCAATCGTGCGCTCACCGGCGCAATCGGCGATGCGTCGATAGTGCAGGAGAAGTGCACAATCGACGATTCCGTGTATTGGCTGGTCAAGGCGCTCGACGGCAGCCGTTACGTGATTTCGGCCTACGACACCGAAGATGATGGCGACAGCGCGCATGACATCTATATCTATAGTGAGTCTTTTATTCACACCGGTTATCTGAGCGGCGGCGACCAAATCGATATTGACGAACTCTGGAGCCGCCTGACCAATGCCTCGTAGCGCACCAAAACCACCACAAAGGGGACAGGCGCCTTTGTGGTGGTTTTGCCCTTGGGCTGTCTACTGTGGCGGCTCACCGTGCTAAAGCAGCTCGCCGTGGCGGGCGATGTAGCGGCGCTTGGCCAGTTGGGTGAGCGCGATGTAGGCGGCGACAATGCCGATGAGCAGCGCGAAGAAGATTGGCGGCAGCGGCATGAGACCCAGCGCATCGGCGATGGGGCTTACCGGCAGCCAAGTGACGAGCACCAGGCCCAGCACGGTGAGGAGGCACAGCGCGGGCGCGGCGTGGTCGCGCAGGCTCGGTAGACGCGGGGAGCGCAGCATGTGGATTACGAGCGTCTGCGACCACATGGACTCGACAAACCAGCCGCTCTGGAAGATTGCGGCGAAGGTCGTCATGCCCGCGACGTTGCCCGCGGCGGCAAGCTCTGCCCAGCTTGCGCCCACGGCGGCGGGGCACACCACAAAGAAGAGCGCGGCGAAAGTCACGATATCAAACAGTGAGCTCACGGGACCCAACTCGAGCATAAAGCCCTTAATGGACGCGGCATCCCAGGCGCGCGGACGGGCAGTCCAGGCGTCATCGACGGTGTCCCACGGCAGCGCGATGCACACGATCTCGTAGACCAGCGACAGCAGCACCAACTGCAGAGCGCTCATGGGCAAGAATGGCAAGAACAGGCTCGCGACGGTCACGGATAGCACGTTGCCAAAGTTGGAGCTCACCGTGGTCTTGAGGTACTTGAGCAGGTTGCCGTAGGTGCGGCGGCCTTCGATGATGCCGCGCTCGAGCACGCCCAGGTCTTTCTGGAGCAAGATGATGTCGGCGGATTCCTTGGCGATGTCGACGGCCGAATCGACCGAGATGCCGCAGTCGCTCGCACGCATGGCGGCGGCGTCGTTGATGCCATCGCCCATAAAGCCCACGGTGTGGCCGAGCAGCTCGCGCATGACGCGCACCAGACGCGCCTTCTGCAGCGGCGAGAGCTTGGCGAAGAGGTGGGTGTGCTCGGCGCGCTCGGCAAGTTCGGCGTCATCGAGCGCATCGATCTCGGAGCCGAGCAAGACGTTGCTCGCGTCGATACCGATCTGTTCGCAGACGGTGGCGGCAACGCGGTCGTTGTCGCCGGTCAGGACCTTGACCGCCACACCCTTGGCCTCGAGCGTGGCGACGGCGCCCGCGGCACTCGCCTTGGGCGGATCGAGGAAGGCCAAAAAGCCCATCAACACCATGTCGCATTCGTCGGCGATGCCAAACTCGCCCACGCAGCGCGGATTGGTTTTCTGCGCCACGGCAATCACGCGCAGGCCCTCGGCATTGAGCCCGGCGACCTGCTGGCGAATCTGGGCGAGCTTATCTTCGGTGAGCGGCTGGGCGGCACCATCGACTTCGACAAAGGAGCAGATCTCGAGCATTTCCTCGGCAGCTCCTTTGGTAACCATCTGGGTTTTACCCTGGGCGTCGGCGACAACTACGCTCAGGCGACGGCGCGAGAAATCGAAGGGCACCTCGTCGACCTTGGTATAGCGGTCGCGCAGGCTCTGGCCCAGCATAGAATCGGGCACGACGGTCGAGGGCGTCACATCGGCACGGTCGATGACGGCCAGGTCGATAAGGTTTTTGAGGCCGGTCTGGAAGAAGCTGTTCAAAAACGCATGGCGCAGCACGCGCGCATCCTCGTTGCCGTCGGTGTTGAGGTAGCGCTCGAGCACGATGCGGTCTTCGGTGAGGGTGCCGGTCTTGTCGCAGCACAGGACGTCCATCGCGCCGAGGTTTTGGATCGCCGGCAGCTCCTTGACGATAACCTGGCGGCGGGCGAGGTCCTTGGCGCCCTGCGACAGGCTCGTGGTCACGATGACGGGAAGCATCTGCGGCGTGATGCCCACGGCCACGCTCGTGGCGAACAACAGCGCATCGATGACGTTGCCCTTGGTGGCGGCGTTGATGGCAAAGACCGCCGGCGCCATAACGAGCATGAGGCGCACGAGCAGCATGGAGACGCTCGAGACGCCGCGGTCAAACGCGCTCTTCTCGCCGCGCCCGTTGAGCATCTTGGCGATGCCGCCCAGGTAGGTGTCCGAGCCGGTGGCAACGACAAGCGCCATGGCGGTGCCGTTTTGCACGGAGGTGCCGGTAAAGACGATGTTCTTGCAGGCAGAGAGTGGTAGCGCGGAGCCGTCGGCACCCTCGACGACGGTGATGGCAGCGGTCTTCTCGACGGCCTCGCTCTCGCCGGTGAGTGCGGACTCGATCACAAACAGGTCGCGCGCGGTGATGATGCGGGCATCTGCCGGCACCATGTCGCCGGCAGAGAGGCGGATTACATCGCCGGGGACGAGCTCGTCGAAGGGGATCTCGACGCGCTCGCCGTCGCGCAGGGCACAGCAGGTGTTGGAGACCAGGTCCTTAAGGGCCTCGGCCGCATTGCCACTGCGGGCTTCCTGGATAAACTTCATGCCGCCCGATACCAGCAGCATGATGCCGATGACGATGACCGTGGAGGGGTCACGCTGCAGCTCGGGCACGGCGAGCACGTCGATGTAGAGCGAGACCAGTGCGAGGGCGGCGAGGATGCCAGCGAAGGGATCGACGAACGCGTCGGCGATGCGGCGGGCGAGCGTCTTGGTCGGCGCTTCGATGGTGTTGGGGCCGACGGCGCTCAGGCGCTCGGCGGCGTGCTCGGCGGTGAGGCCGTCGGCTGTGGCGTCGAGCAGCACGAGGGCATCCTCGGCGCTATGGGTGGCGGCGAATATGGTGTTCTTGGACATGCCGGTATGAGCGGCGGGGCGCGCCGTGCGGCGGCGCTTGGAGATGGCTTCGAGTACCGTGGCGGTTTTGAGCATCAGCATAGGGTCCTCCTTGTTGAAGGGAGTTAGCGTACGTGTCGTATGTGCTTCAAAAAAACCTAGATGTCGCTCACGTCATGCTTTCGAACCACCACAAAGGGACAGGCACCTTTGTGGTGGTTTTGACGATCGGCTGTTGGCGCTTATGCGTGCGCGGAATCCTCGCGGCGTGCCGAGGGCGACATGCAGGTTTTTCGACTATGACTGCCTTCCATGGCACACCTCCTTAAGGCCGGGCGCGGTGCGCTTTGGGTATCTCGTACCCGTTACAATCCGCCCGTATTCTTGATGAGGGGGTTTGCCGTGTCAACCCCAATGTTTGGAAAACCATTGCCCCTGACAAAGCCTTTACAGAATGCCGAGGCCCCAAAGCGCGCCCGCAACGCGCCCTGCCTGCGCTAAACTGGAAGGCACGTACGCGATTACGAGAGGAGCCCGCATGGAGGCTTACAAGCAAGAGTTCATCAAGTTCATGGTTGAGTCCGACGTTCTTAAATTCGGCAGCTTTACGCTCAAGAGCGGCCGTCAGTCCCCGTTCTTTATGAACGCCGGCGCCTATGTGACGGGCTATCAGCTCAAGAAGCTGGGCGAGTATTACGCCCAGGCCATCCACGATAACTTTGGCGACGACTTTGACGTGCTGTTTGGACCGGCCTACAAGGGTATTCCGCTGGCCGTCGTGACCGCAATTGCCTACCACGAGCTGTACGGCAAGGAGGTCAAGTACTGCTGCGATCGCAAGGAGGCCAAGGACCACGGCGCCGACAAGGGCAACCTGCTGGGCTACGAGCCCCAGGACGGCGACCGCGTGGTCATGGTCGAGGACGTCACTACCAGCGGTAAGTCCATCGACGAGACCTATCCCAAGGTCAAGGCTGCTGCCGATGTCGAGATCAAGGGCCTCATCGTGTCCCTCAACCGCATGGAGGTCGGCAAGGGTGGCGTGACCACCGCGCAGAAGGAGATCGAGGCCAAGTACGGTTTCCCCGTCGCGAGCATCGTCTCCATGGCCGAGGTCGTCGAGACCCTCTACAACCACGAGATCGACGGCAAAGTCGTCATCGACGACGAGCTCAAGACCGCTATCGACGCCTACTACGAGCAGTACGGAGCTCGGGAGTAGGTAGTTACGCGGGTTTACCAACCCGCGTAACGGCTCGACGCTGCAAGCCCGCCAGAGCGGCAATCTGCCTTTCAACTTCGGCGGCATGATCGAAAGATCAATGCCGCCTCGTTTCAAGGCACCTTGCTCGCTCTGGCGGGCTTTCGCTGTCGTTGCCAAGACATCGGCACTCCCGTTGCTGGCGATGCGGCACTTGGGGACGTTCCTTTTCTGCCGGCAGTTTGGGACACTCCTTGTTGGGGTGGTCATTGGGGACGTTCTTAAATGACTGCTCGAGATGAGCGTCCAAAAATCCGCGCTCGTTCGATTGGCGCATGTCTACGCAGCGTAGGTTGTCGAGCCTGGCCTTCAAATGGATACTGACTGTCGAACCGGTTCACTCCATTTCTTCAATTTGATTGGACAGCCCATGAACCAGACACGGCAAACCAATGCCTCCCATACTTTTTTGGCAGCGCATGCCATCAAGCAGCTGCGCGAAGAGCGCGGCCTCACCCAGCGCGCCCTGGCGGAAAGCCTTGGCGTGACCGATAAAGCCGTCAGCAAGTGGGAATCCGGCCGCGGCCTTCCCGACATTTCCCTCGTTGAGCCTTTGGCCCAGAGACTCGGCATAAGCGTGGCCGAGCTTTTGGCTGGTGACATTCGGGCCAACGCCAACCGTGCAGGCAATATGCTCAAAGGCGTCTTTTACGTTTGCCCTATCTGCGGAAACGTTGTGCACGCGCTCGGAGAAGGCAGCTTTAGCTGCTGTGGCTCCACGATGTTTCCCCAGGAGGCCGAAGAGCCGGACGCGGACCACGCCTTTTCCATCGAGCGCATCGAGGACGATTGGTACGTCACGCTCGATCATTCCATGACCAAGGATCACTACATTAGCTTTGTGGCATATGCGACTATGGACGGCATCTGCTTTAAGAAGCTCTATCCAGAGCAATCGGTGCAGCCGCGCTTCCATATTACCGGGCGCGGCAGGATATATCTTTACTGCAACCAACACGGACTCTTTACGTCGCTGACGCCTCGCAAATAACGGCTGTCTATCCGCCCTCCTCATGCGTTCCCAGGGGACCCAAAATGAGCGTGGATAATCTCCCGTTTTTAGCCTGTTTGTGGGCTCAAAGTGGGAGATTATCCACGCTCGTTATCTGAGTGTCCAAAAATCCACGCTCGTCGCTACTTGAGTCCGGGCAGGCGGGTGTAGGGAAACGAGCGCTCTAGGAACTCGGAGCAGCGGGCGTAATCTTTGGCAAAGTAGCTGCTATAGAGCGAATCGAGTACGTATTGCACGGCGATATGGCTGGCGAACTGCGTGATGCGGTGCGTCATGCTCTCGTGGTCGCTTACCGTGAGATAGGCGGCAAAGCCGGGGTGAATGCGGGCACAGTGCGGCGTGCCGATGACGATGACCGGGACATGTCGACTGCTAAGGATCGGCAAGATCTCCTTGAGGTTGGGGGCAAGGCCGCTGTAGGAGATGACGATTGCCACATGGTCGGGACCCGAGGCGAGCGCCGTGCGCACCTGCGCCTCGACGCTGTCGTGGCACGTCGCGCTTTTGCCGGCGGAAAGCAGGCGATCGCGGAACATTCCCGCTGGATACAGGTTATGCGAGCCCGTGTAGATGTCCACGGTGCCGGCGCGCATGATGAGCTTGGCGGCGTGGTCGAGCTGTGCAGGGTCGAGCAGCTCCTGCGTTTCGGCCAAGGTGGTCTGGTAGAGCCCCTCCATGCGCTCCATCACCTGCGCAGGGGCGGAGGTGGCATCGAAGGGAAAGTTGATGTCCACGTCGCGCCGGTTGCCCGCCTCGGTCGCCTGGCGGATGAGCTCGACCTTGAGGTCTTTGAATCCCTCGAGGCCGAGCTTTTTGCAAAAGCGGTGCACGCTCGCAACGGAAACGTTGGTGCGCGCGGCAAATTCCTTAATAGAGAGCCCGCGGACGTCTTCGCCCATGGCAAGGGCCGAGATGCCGAGTTGTTGCTCGGTAGGGGTAAGGCCCTGTGCCTCGGAAATCTTGCGTTTGATATCCATGCGAACTCCCACACTCAACAAACCTGCCAAAAAGGGACAGGCTTATTTTGGCAGGTTTTGCCCGCAAAGGGTAACGGGACCGAGGATGCCGCTCGGGGCGATGGGTTCGGTGAGGGCGAAGATGTCGGGAATCGCATGATCGAGCGTGTTGATGACGTCGACGGTGAGTTCGTGCGTGCCGGCAGCAAGAGGATCGATGGCAAAGCGATAGGGCGGACAGATGCGTGTGCCGAGTGGGTGTCCATCGAGCGTAAGTGTCGCGACTTCGTAGACATCTCCCAGGTCGATTGTGGCATCGGCAAGGTCGTTCGCGAGCTCGAATAACGTGCGGTAGCGGAACGTCCCGCATGCATCGGGGAATCGCTCGGCGGTGAGATCGCACAAGTGCTCGAGTTCCTGCGGGGCGCCAAAGGTTCCGCCGCCGGCAGGGGAGAGGGCGACGGTCCAAGGGCCGTTGATGTCGAGGGCGAGCGCATCGCTCGAGCCCATGTCCGCGCCGTCCCTGGACTCAAGCTCGCCTTCCGTCTCCAAAGCAACGAGGCAGCTCTCGAAGGGTGCGAGCTCAAGCGTTCCGTCAAACGCAACGGGATCGGTGCCATTCAACAGGTCGAGGCGCGTGCCGCAAAGTCGCTCGCCCTGCGCGAGTTTAACTGTGCAGTCGATGCGCTCGTGCGGGTGCTCGTTGACCAGCATGACGTAGGTCTCGCCAGCGTGCTCGTAGCGAAGCGCGCGCAGCCAGGGCTGGGGCGTGTCGGTGGCAACCGTCTGCAGCCCAACGCTCGCCAGCACGCCCGCCATATCGGCAAGCGGAGTCGCTGCAAGTTCACCCAGTTCAACCACGCCATCCGCGTCGTAAAACGCACCAGGCACTTCATCGACGGCGAGAACCATGACGCCCGCCGCCATCATGCACCTTACGGCCTGCGCCGTCGCAGAGCCAATAAATGAAGCTCCTGGCATAACAAATGCCTGGTAGCGGCAGCCGTTAACGGCCAATATCCCGTCGACAATCGAAATCTCGTAACGGTCCTCATCTTCAAAAGCCTCGGCGGGCACAAAATCAAAGTCGATCTGCGCACGCGTGAGCTCGGCTGCCGCGCGCTCGATGGGCATGGCATCGCCCGCCCACTCGGCATCGGCGTGGTACAGGATGGCGACGGGACGCGCGGCGCTGCCTCCCGAAAGCAGCGTGGCAGTGCGGTTCATATAGCTCATGAGCTGGCCAAAGTGCGGCCATTGCGGATTGTTGCCGTGCGCGTAAAAGTGCGGCGGGCAGTCCCAATCGGGGAAGGGCGCCATGCTAAACGCGTGCGGCGTAAACCAGTTAATACCGCGGACGAGCATGTGGTCGGCGATCCATTTCATCTCGCGCAGGCCCTCGTGCCAACCGAAGGCGCCGAAGACCTCGGCCATGCAGCGCCCCTGCTTTTTTGGGTCGAGGCGCGCGGCCGAAGAGCCCAGCTTGGCAAGCGCGTAGGTAAAGAACTCCATGTTCCACGCGCCGCGGAAGTAGCTGTAGCGCCCGTGGTCGATGCCGGGGGCGAGCTGGTTGATGACAACGTCGATGCCCGCCATATCCTGCCCGGCGACCGCGCGGAAGTAGTGTCCGGCGCCCTGGCCCAGGCGCGTGTGGCAACTCTTGTCCTCAATCACATGTCCGATATGCATGACGCCGTGCTCGCGACACCAGTCGCCAATCTGCTCGTCAAAGCATGCACGGTAGAGTTGCGTGGCAATGTCCATGTAGGTGTGACGGACTCGGGCGCCATCTGCCTCGCGTGTCCAAAGGCCGTGTAGCTTGGTGAGCCAGCTCGCGCCCAACGCCTCGTGCAAACGGCGGGCAAGCTCGTCCGACCACGGCAGCGCCAGGTCGCCTCTTCCGATAAAGCTGCTGGTAGAGGCGTCATCGAGGGTGGTTCCCTTTTCGTTCATAAAGCCGGGCTCATCGGTAAAGAAGCCCAGGATGGTGCGGCCGAATTCGTCGCCCAGATGCTCAAACGTGAGCTCGTAGACGGCGTCGATCAGCACACGGCACGAATCGGCGTCGACCATGTTGATGTACTCATCGCGAAAGCCGGTTTTTTGGCTGGTGACGTAGAGCTCGACGGTGGCGATGCCGTCGGGCGCGTCAAAACGCAGGCGGGCGGGGGTGCCGTCGGCCTGCTCAACGGAGAGCTCAAGATTGAGCGGTGCGCCGGCGGCGTCGAAAGTCGCCGCGCCCACAAAGCGCTCCGTGGGATCCATAAGATTGCCGAGCTTAATGACCGTGGACGGCTGGGGACCAACGACCGTAACCGTGCGATGTTTGAGCACGGTCTTCCTAAGCGCGGGGTCGACGTTCTCGCCCGCAGGCGCGCCGTTGGCGTAGCCCGTGGGGAAATGGGCGTCGTCGAGCAGCCAGATCTTCAACCCCAAGCGCTTGCACTCGCCGATGATAAAACGCAGGTCAGCCCACCAGCCGTCGCGACAAAACTCGGGGTGCGTGCGTGATTCGAGGCAGACCTCGCGGATGTCCGCACCGGCAATCTGCTCCAAGTATTCGGTAATCGTCTCGCGCGTCTCGCCCTTGAGCCACAAGAACGGAAGCACATGGTTGTCGCATGCCGTCATATCCACTCCTCTAAAACCAACCTTTTAAATCGATTGAAGTCAGAGTACGCCGAGCGCGCCGTCCTGCTAATATCAAAACCACAGCAGAATATGACCGAATCAACGATTGTGATGCCATGGATCTTACGCATTTAGACAGCCTTCTGCTCGAGCTGACCGACAGCGAGCGTGCTTACCACGCGGGCGCCCGCTATGACTGGAATGATGCGTTCAGCTGGGGTCATCAGCAGGGTATCGGTGAAAAACATATCCATAAAATCGGTGACCCGACGCAAGCCTTGCACCAAGAAGGCATGCCCGAGGGTCTATCAATCGTGCGCAACTCGCGCTTCAACCCTGTACCGGAGCATGTGCACGATTATGTCGAAATCAGCTATGTCTATCGCGGGCACGCGCCGCAGGTCGTCAACGGCGAACAGCTTACGCTTGCTCAAAACGAGGTGCTCTTGCTCGACGCGGCCTGTCCACATGCCGTGGGCGAGCTCGGCGAGCATGACATTATGCTGAGCATCGTCATCTCGCGGCCGATGTTGCACCGCAGCCTAGAGCAGAGCCTGTCGCCGTCAAGCACCGTCTCGCAGTTCCTCATTAATGCCCTCAATGACGAAACCGACCACCGCGGTCATGTGCATTTCCGCACGGTCAACAGCCGCCGCGTGCGCCGATATATGCAGGAGATGCTGTGCGAGCTTCTGGAGCCGACGGCGGCGAGTCCCCAGATCGTGTCGAGGCTGTTTGAGTTGCTGCTGGTCGAACTTATGCAAAGCTATGAGACATCGCTGCTGCAGGCGGACATGCCCAGGCTGCCTTCGGCGCAGGTCGCGGCCGCCGTGGGATACATCGAGCGCCATGCCTGCGATTGTACGCTCGAGGACGTAGCTCGCCACCTCCATCTGAGTCCCAACTACGCAAGCGCGCTGCTCAAACGGCAGTCGGGGCGCACGTTTATGCAGCTCGTGCAGGAGAGTCGCCTGACACGCGCGGCAACACTGCTCGACGCCGGCTCCACTGCGGAAGCCGCGGCGCGCGAGGCCGGCTACGCCAACATGAGCTTCTTCTACAAAAAGTTTGCCGAGCGCTATGGCTGCACGCCGGCAGCGTATCGCCAGCGTTTGCCCAGATAAAACCGACCAAAATAAACCTGTCCCTTTTTGGCAGGTATCAGGAAGTGTCAGGGGCGGGGTGGCGACGGGGTGCCGCTGCGAAAAGAAGTGTCGGGTTTGGCACCCCTGCCCCTGCCTGTCGCGTGCGTGGGCGATACTCGGCTTATCGAACCGCGATGCAAAGGAGATGCTCATGGCAAACATCAAGTTCCCCGAGGGTTTCTATTGGGGTGGCGCTACCGCCGCCAATCAGTTTGAGGGCGCTTGGAACGTTGACGGCCGCGGTCCGTCGGTCGACGACCACTTCTTGGGCGGCAGCTACAAGGAGCCGCGCCAGATTACGATCGACATCGACCCCAACCGCTTCTACCCCAACCATGACGGCATCGATTTCTACCATCACTACGAGGAGGATATCGCGCTGTTCGCCGAGATGGGCTTCAACATGTTCCGCATGTCCATCTCTTGGAGCCGCATCTTCCCCAACGGCGATGACGCCGAGCCCAACGAGGCCGGCCTCGCCTTCTACGACCGCGTCTTCGATTGCCTGCGCGCTCACAATATCGAGCCGCTCGTGACCCTGTCGCACTACGAGATGCCTTATCACCTGGTCGAGAAGTACAACGGCTGGGCGAGCCGCGAGCTCATCGGCTTCTTTGAGAAGTACTGCCAGACCGTCTTCGACCGCTATCAGGACAAGGTCAAGTTCTGGCTCACCTTCAACGAGATCAACTGCGGCACTCAGGACATGGGCAACCTCTTTGAGACCAGCATGATTCAGGGCTTTGAGGGCCCGGCTTCGGCGGTCCATACCACGCCGCAGGCTCGTATGCAGGCGCTGCATCACCAGTTTGTCGCCAGCGGCCGCGTCGTGCGCTATGCCCACGAGCACTACCCGCAGTTTAAGATGGGCAACATGGACTGCTTCATCCTCTCCTATGCCGCCACGTGTGATCCGGCCGACGTGTTCGCCACACAGCAGGAGATGAATACCATGAACTGGTACTGCTCCGACGTGCAGGTGCGCGGCAAGTACCCGTTCTATGCCAAGCGCTTCTGGGCCGAGAACGATGTCGAGCTCGTGATGGAGGACGGCGACCTGCAGGATATCGCCGACGGCAAGGTCGATTTCTACACCTTTAGCTACTACATGTCCGGCACCGTGGGCACCCACAAGGACCACGAGATGACCGAGGGCAATATGACCTTTGGCGGCAAGAACCCCTATCTGGAGTCCACCGACTGGGGCTGGCAGATCGATCCGCTGGGCCTGCGCATCGCGCTCAACGAGATTTACGCCCGCTACGAGATTCCGCTGATGGTGGTCGAGAACGGCATGGGCGCCTACGATGAGGTCGAGGAGGACGGCTCCATCCACGACCCGTATCGTATCGCTTACTTGCGCAGCCACATCAAGGCCATGGGCGAGGCCATTGCCGACGGCGTCGACCTGATCGCCTACACCTGGTGGGGCCCCATCGACCTGGTTTCCGCCGGTACCGGCGAGATGCGCAAGCGCTACGGCTTCATTCACGTCGATAAGTACGACGACGGCACCGGTACCTACGAGCGCCGCCGCAAGGACAGCTTCTACGCCTACCAGAAGATCATCCAGAGCAACGGCACGGAAGGTCTGGAGTAAGGGGTTCCTACTATGTCCTCCCGCAAAATCTTGTTCCTTGATGTCGATGGCACGATCACCGACTACGAGGGAAACATTCCCGCGTCTTGCGTGGCGGCCATCCAAGCTGCTCGCGCTAACGGGCATCTGGCCTATATGTGCACGGGTCGCAGCAAAGCCGAGGTGCCGCCCGAGCTTGAGGCCATTGGCTTCGACGGCATGATCGGCGGCAACGGCAGCTACGTGGAGAGCGGCGGCGAGGTGGTGATGCACCAGCTCATTACGGCTGACCAGTGCCGCCATATCGTAGACTGGCTGCACGGCCGTGGCCTCGAGTTTTATCTCGAGAGCAACAATGGCCTGTTTGCAAGTGAGAACTTCCGCGAGGCCGCGCGTCCGGTGCTTAGGACCTATGCCGGTCGCAAGGGCGTGGAGGGCGCCGACGAGCTCGAGACCGACGACGTCATGCACGGGATGGTCTACGGCGCGCCGCTCTACCGTGATGACCTCAACAAGGTGAGCTTTATCCTGTCGAGCTATCAGGATCACCTGGATAGCATCGAGGAGTTCCCCGACCTTGAGTGTCATACCTGGGGCGGCGCCGGCGAGACGGCGCTCTTTGGCGACATGGGCGTGCGCGGCATTACCAAGGCGCACGCCGTCAACACGCTGCTCGAGCACCTGGGCGCCGACCGTGCCGATACCGTGGCCTTCGGTGACGCCAAGATCGATATCCCGATGTTCGAAGCGTGCGCGACGAGCGTGGCCATGGGATCGGGCGGCGACGAGTGCAAGGCGGCGGCCGATTACGTGACCACCGACGTCGATGATGACGGCATCTGGAACGCCTTTGTGCATCTGGGGCTTATCGAGGATTAATCGACAATATGAGTGCCACCGGGGAAAAGCGTTGGGATGGGCTCGCGATTCGAGTCCCCACCTTAGCATTTGAACCATTTGGCACTATAATCACCATAGGCATGCGCACTACGTTGCGCTTAATCAAGAGGAGAAAACGTATGGGTCTGTTTGACATGTTCAAGAAGAAGGCTGAGCCCGCGGCTGCCGCTGCTCCGGCCTCCATCTCTGCTTCTGCCGGCGCCGACGTGCTGTGCTCGCCCGTCAAGGGCAAGGTCATCAAGATGGCCGATGTGCCCGATCCCGTCTTTGGTGGCGAGGTTCTGGGCAAGGGCTGCGCCGTGTGGCCCGAGGACGATCTGGTTTACGCTCCCTGCGACGGCAAGGTGACCGTCACCATGGGTCACGCCGTGGGCCTGCAGTCCGATAGCGGCATCGAGGTTCTGGTACACGTTGGCGTCGATACCGTCAACATGAACGGCGACGGCTTCGAGGGTTTCGTCAAGGCTGACGATGTCGTGAAGGCCGGCCAGCCCATGCTCAAGATCGACCGCGCCAAGATCGCCGCTGCCGGCTACAAGGACTGCGTCGTCGTGGCCGTGTCCAACACCGCCGAGTTCGCCGATGTCGAGCTCGCCGTCGAGGCCGACTCCGCTGTCGCCGCCGGCGATGCTATCGTCAAGGTTGTCCGCAAGTAAATCGCGGCATTCACAGGATGTTTTGGGGTGGTCGGATTGTCCGGCCACCCTTTTTTATTGCACGGTACCGATGCGCTTTATTGCACGCTGAGCGGACTCGCAGACCGTTCGGACGCTAAAACGAACCGACCGCGCTTTCGTGCTGTCGGGGGTGTTCATAAGTGGATAGTATGAGCTTACTTATTACAACGTGCGCCGTGTTGGGAAGCACGGTGCCGCTTATTGGGAGGACAACATGAAAAAGAAGCTGCTGCTTGCGCCCCTCATGGCCGTCTTGGTTGCATGCGTGGTCGTGCTTTCCGGTTGCGGAGGCCCCTCGATCGAAGAACTCATCACCGAGGACCTTACGACTCAGTTCGATGAGGTCAAAAACGGTGGCGACGATTTCCTCTCTGGCCTGGAAGAGGCTTCGGGCGACGAGTTCGAGCAGCTGGGCATCGATCCCAAGGAGTATGCCAAGACCTATCTCGAGGGTTTTGATTACGAGATCGGCGACGTGACGGTCGACGAGGACAAGGGTGTCGCGACCGCCGAGGTCTCCATCACCTGCAAGTCCATGAACAAGATCGTCGAGGACTTCTCCACCCAGTATCAGGAGAAGGTCGCCGCGCTTGATACGGTTCCTTCCGATGACGAGCTGTACAAGATGGCCGGTCAGGTTATGGTCGATGTGACCAAGGCCACCGAGCCCAGGAAGACCACGGTTATCTTCAAATACACCTGCAACGACGACGGCGAGTGGTCTGCCGACGACTCCGTCAACTCCGAGATGATGGATGCAATGCTGAGCTAGGGGAGTTACGCGGTAGTTTGTTACGGCGTTTTACCAAACGCCGTAACTGCTCGACGCTGCGCGGGCACCAGAGCGACAACTTGTCATTCAAAGAGGACGGCATGACCAGAAGGTCTATGCCGTCCTCTTTTCATGCCAATTTGTTCGCTCTGGTGCCCGCTCGCTCATATGACCCAATCCGCTGTCAAGAGCCACAATGGCCCCGCCGACCGCTTGCAATCGGTCGGCGGGGCCTGCCGTTGAACCCGTCCCGGTCCGCCCCCGGCATGTCGTCGACGCCTTCGGCTCAGTCTCATATCCGCGGATACCGCTCCGGCGGCCCGCAATCCTCTCCTTCGGCGGGGGTTCCCCAAGTCTGTCGACGCGAATGCGGCGACCGCCGCGCGCACAGCGAGAACGGGGGTATCCCCGAAGGCTGCCCGGCTCGCCGGGACGGGGGCTATGTCTATTCGCCGGCCTCCCTGCACATCATGCCGAGGGCCCACAGCCACCTCACGAGCTCGGCGGCGGTGGCGGCGTTCGCCTTCGCCTGGGGCATGCCCCTCTCGAGCATCTCCTCGCGTCGCCGGAGCAGGCGCTCGGACCCCTTCCTCCCGTGCATCCTTATCTCGAGCGGGACTCCGGAGCCCTTGGGCATCAGCTTGGGCTGGTGCCCGGCCTGGGCGTAGCGCCAGGACCCCTCGACCGCCAGCCTCCTGACGAGCGCGTTGCCGGCCCCGCTGATTCCGCCGAGTCGCACGGAGTCGGCGCTCGACCTCTGCTTCGGGGCGAGGCCGAAGTAGGCCGTCACCTGCCTGCCGGAGCGGAACCTCGAGAAGTCGCCGACCTCGGACGCGAAGGCGGCGGCGAGCACGAACCCGCACCCCTTGATGGACTGGAGCGCCTCGACCTCGGCCGAGAGGGGGCCCGCCGCGACAGCGGCCCTGTACTCGGCGAGGAGGGCCTCCCTTGCCTCGCCGGCCGCCTCGACCTCGTTCCTCAGCGCCGCCAGCGCCCGGATGCCGCCGTCGTCGGCGGGCCGCACCTTGTCGAGCCACCTGAGGAAGCCGTACGTCCAGTACTTCCGGGGGTTTCCCGCCGGCGTCGTGCCGCCGTAGACGTAGCCCCGGCGGGCGAGGAACGCCAGGAGCCGCTGCTTCGCCGCCGCGAGCCTGGCGGTCGCCGCGTCGTGGGCGGCGGCGAGGTCCCTGAGCCCCTCGATCTCGGGGGACGGCACCCATACCGGGGTGACGTCGTGCGACAGTATCGCCTTGGCCATCCTGGCCGCGTCGTTGCGGTCGTTCTTGGACGAGAGGTCGGCCGCCGACCTCGGGACCTTGGAGACGGCCGCGACGACGCAGTCGACGCCGAGGGCCGACAGCTCCCTCTGCGGCGCGAAGCCGAGGTAGCCGCTCTCGTAGGCGGCGAGCGACGGGCCCGGGAAGCCCGACATCCACTCCGCGACCTCGCCCCACGGGTTGCCGCGGAACCTCCTCGCCACGGCCTCGCCCGTCTCCGCGTCGAGCGCGCAGACGGTGGTGGACCTGAGGTGTACGTCCATTCCGAAGGCGGTAGAATATCTAGGCACGGGAGCCTCCCAACCTCGTTGCGGCGCGGCTGCGCCTCTGGCACTTCAACAACATTGTCGCAGCCCCGACCCGCGGTCACGAGCGGGGGCTCCTGTCGTTTCCGTGCCCTCGGATTGGGTCATAGTGTCTGTCATTGCCGAAACATCGGCGTTGCCATGGCAGTCATTGGGGACGTTCTTAAATGACTAGTCGTTTAAGAACGTCCCCAACGACTACTTTCCGCGCAACGGTATTGCGGCGGTTGGGTTGAGCAGCACCAGCGTTACTCGCCCAGAATCAGCGCCGAGAGCTCGTCTTGGGTGTCCACCACGTAGTCGGCGCCGGCGGCTTCCAGCTCTGCGCGGCCGCGGAAGCCCCAGCTGACACCGGCGCTCTTGAGGCCGGCATTGTGACCGGTCAGGATATCGACATTGGAATCGCCTACATAGAGTGTGGTTGCCGGATCGGCGCCTAGCTCTTTTATCACATGCAGCGTAACAGGCGCCTCGGGCTTGGGAGGAAACGCATCGACTCGGCCCTGCACCAGCGCAAAGCGCTCGGAACCAAAGTATTTCTCGATAAGCGGAACCGCCGAGACGTGGTCCTTGTTGGTGAGCACGGCAAGCTGCACGCCCGCGGCGCGCAGGCGGTCGAGCATCTCGATAGTACCGGCATAGGGGGCAGTGTGGTCCTCCTTGTGCTCGCCGTAATAGGCCCTAAACTCGGCAAGCGTCTGCTCAAACATGCGACCGTCGCCCGCATACTCGGCAGGCATAAAGCGTTCGACCAGCTTGAGCATGCCGTTTCCCACCTTGTAGCGGTACTCGTCTACGGCAAACGTGGGCCAGCCGTGCATCTCGCAGGTATGGTTGCTGGCGGCCGCCAGGTCCTCGAGCGTGTTGAGGATGGTGCCATCCAGATCAAAGATCACATGGGAAAAAGCTGCTGCCATGGGTGCTCCTGCCGCTTGAGTTGTAAAACGCACCCCATGATACTGGGCATGCGTGCCGGGCATGTTTGGAATCTGAATATCTTTAATAGCCCTGAGCCTTTGTCGTTAGCAAATCCTCGGCAGTTGTTCTCCCACAAGCATGTCGAGGATACGGGTCGAGCCCCAGCCGGTGCGTACGCGCACGGCGGGACGGGCGCCCTCGGCAAGTGGCAGCACGCGACCGACGATGGCGGCATTCTCGCCGTAGCGGGCGGCGCGCATGGCGCTCAGCGCGGCATCGGCTTGCTCGGTCGGCACGACGGCAACCATCTTGCCCTCGTTTGCCACCTGCAGCACATCGTAGCCGAGCATCTCGCAGGCGGCCTGCACGTCGGGGCGCACGGGCACGGCATCCTCGTCGACCTCCATGGCAACGCCGCTGGCCTGCGCAAACTCGTTAAGCGTCGAGGCCAGGCCACCGCGCGTGGGGTCGCGGAAGCAGCGTGTGTCGGGTGCTGCGGCAAGCACATCGGCAATCAGGTGGTTGAGCGGCGCGGCATCGCTTTCGATGGTGCTCGAAAACGCCAGGCCCTCGCGTTGGCTCATGATGGCGATGCCGTGGTCGCCGAGTGTACCCGACACCAGGATGATATCGCCAGGCTGGCAGTTGGTGCCGCTGAGCGCCACGCCCGCGGGCACCTCGCCCACGCCGGCGGTATTGATATAGACACCGTCGGCCCCGCCGCGCTCGACCACCTTGGTATCGCCCGTGATTATGGACACGCCCGCCTCGCGCGCCGTTTCGGCCATGGTCTGCACGATTTGACGCAGCTTGTCCATGGGGTAGCCCTCTTCGAGGATAAAGCCGCATGAGAGGTAGCGCACGTTGGCGCCCGAGGTCGCGACGTCGTTAACGGTTCCGCACACGGCGAGGCGGCCGATATTGCCACCGGGGAAGAACTGCGGCGAGACCACAAAGCTATCGGTCGACATGGCGATACGCCCGCTTGTGGGCAGCGCGGCGACGCCGGCATCGTTGCCCTCGAGCAGCTCGGGCGACCCAAAGGCATCCAAAAAGACCTCATCGATGATTCGTTTCATCATCTGGCCGCCAGAGCCGTGGCCCAACAGGACAGTGCTATCGGTGGCAGTACGGGACATATCGAAAACTCCAATCGAGGACGGAATTATATGGGTGAGGTGCAGCGTCGACCGGCCCGCCGTTCGTTAGAGCGGCGGAACCCATTAGCCTCGGTAGCGGAAATATGCTGCACAGCTGCCCTCGGAACTCACCATGCAGGGGCCGACGGGATGCTCGGGTGTACAAGCTTGGCCGAACAGAGGGCAGTCGCTCGGCGTAATGGCCCCGCGCAGCACGTCGCCGCAGCGGCACCCACGCGGCTCGACCGTCGTCTCAACGGGCACATCAAAGCGAGTGCGGGCATCAAAGCGCGAGAACTCGGGGCGGATGGAAAGGCCCGAGTTGGCAATCGGCCCCAGCCCGCGCCACGTGGTGTCGCATGGCTCAAACACCTGCTCGACCAGCTGGCGCGCCACGGGGTTGCCGTCTGCGTTGACGCCACGGCGGTAGGCGTTGTCGATTGCGGGCTGCCCCTCAACAACCATCTGGACCAGCATGCAGATGCCCTGCAGAATATCGACCGGCTCAAATCCGGTGACTACGCCTGGGGTCTCGAACTCATCGACCAAAAAGTCAAAGGGGGCTAAGCCCGTGATGGTGGCGACGTGGCCCGGCAGGATAAAGCCGTCGATAGTGGTCTCGGGATCGTTGGCGATGGCGCGCAGCGCCGGCGGCGTGGTCTTATGGGCACAGTAGACCGAGAAGTTCTGCAGCCCGCGCGCGTCTGCCTCCAGGATGGCGGCGGCGATGGTAGGCGTCGTGGTCTCAAAGCCGACGCCCATAAAGATGACCGGGCGATCGGGGTTGTGTTCGGCGATATCGAGTGCATCGAGCGGGGAGTACACAATGCGAATATCGCGCCCCGCCGCCTTTTGCGCGGCGAGCGAGGTAGACGACCCGGGCACGCGCATCATGTCGCCAAAGGTGGTGATGATGGCGCCGTCCATCTTGGCGAGCGCGATTGCATGGTCGATATCGCGGTTGGCGGTAACACAGACGGGGCAACCCGGACCGCTCAGCAGTTTGAGCCCGGCAGGCATAATGGAGCGAAAGCCATAGCGACCGATGCTCACGGTGTGCGTGCCGCAGACTTCCATAAGGTTGATGGCGCGGTCACCGACGAGTTCACGGATGCGCTCGATGAGCTCGCGAGCCAGCTTGGGATCGCGGAATGCCGAAAAGTCGATACCGGAGCGAGCCGGCTGTCCGGCCGCCACTAGTAAGCCTCCGCCGGGTTGGTGGCCAGCTGGTCTTCTTCGACCAGTTCGGTCATGGTGTTGACCAGGTCGAGCGTCTCCTGCGCCTCCTGCTCGTCGACAATCTGAATGCCAAAGCCGGCGTGCACGAGAATATAGTCGCCTACCTGTGCCGTCGGCACGAGGCGCAGCGAAACGGGGCGCTCGATGCCCATCATGTCGACGGTCGCCTTAAGGTCGTCGTCGCGTTTGACCACTTTACCGGGAACGGCAAGGCACATAATGTTCCCCTTTTATACGTTTTGCGCTGGATAGGCGCCTAATTACCCATCAGTTGATGGTAGCGCTCGCGGGAGTCACGAGCAAACGCGTTACACCTGTGAGACGGCGGCGCACAGACTGGCAAAACAGCCTATCGCGATGTTGTCTGCGCAAGACGAGCGCTTGCGACCGCCGCCTGACCGTAGGCGATGCAGCCGTCGTTGACGGGCACGGCGTGGGGGACCAAGACGGCAAGACCGGCGTCTTTGAGTTCGTGGGTAAGAAGCTGAAGCAAAAGCCGGTTCATGAACACACCGCCCGAGAGCGCGACGGTATCGAGGCCTTCGCGCGCGCAGATTTCGCGTGCGATGCGGGCCGACGCGCTTGCGATGGTGACGTGGAAGTCGAGCGCGAGCTTGCCGGCGGGCACGCCGGTCCTGATTCCCTCCAAAAGCGCCTCAAAAAGCGGTCTGGAGTTCAGAACATGGCGGTCGTCCGGACGGGATGATTCGGTTACGGAAAAGCTGGCCATATTGCCGGTGGGGCAGGCACTTTCACTGCTGAACGCGTGCCAGGCGGCGGCTTCGAGTTCTATGGCGGGTTCGCCCTCGTAGGTTGCCTTGTCGCAGATGCCCAGAATTGCTGCCGCGGCATCAAAGAGACGCCCCATGCTGCTGGTATGCGGGCTGTTGATGCCGCGCTCGACCATGGTGGCTGTCACGCTGCGCGTTTGCTCGTCGAGGCTGTCCAAAAGCCGAGCGGCGCCTGGGTGCTCGAGCAGGCCGAGTTCGCTGAGCAGGGCAAAGGCGTTGCGGCGGGCGTCACGTACGGAGGCCGCCCCGCCGGGGAGCGCCCAGGTGAGCAAATGCGCGGCGCGCTCAAAGCCGCCAAGGCTGGCAACAAGAAACTCGCCGCCCCAAATGGTTCCATCGGTGCCGGCGCCAGTGCCGTCAAAGGCGATGCCAAGGACGCGCGCGTCGGTTGTAAGCTGGCCCGCGGCGATAGCCTCGGCCATTACGCTCGCGATATGCGCATGATGGTGCTGCACCTCGACGAGCGGCAGATTGCATTTTCGCGCCTGCTCGCGCGCCCATTGGCTCGATAGATAGCTGGGATGTACATCGCAGGCTAAGGCGGCGGGCGCCAAGTCAAAGAGATCTTCCAAGCGCGTGCGCGCGGCGTTCCAGGCATCGAAGGTCCCGCCGTTTTCAACATCGCCGATATGCTGCGACACAAAACAGGTTGCCTCGCCGTTCGCCCCTTCACGCGTGAGCGCAATCGTGGCCTTTTGTTGTGGCCCACAGGCGAGCAGGCAGGACGGAGTGCCGTCGAGCGCCGGCAACGGCAGCGGCTGGGGTGCATATCCGCGAGCGCGGCGAACGGGCGTAACGGCGCCGTCGACCACGCGCACTACAGAGTCGTCGTAGCGCGAGAGGATCGCGCGGTCGTTGCCGAGCAACGCATCGGCGATGCCGGCGGCAACGAGGTGTTCCCAGGCAAGGTCGTCGTCGGTCTCGATGGGCTCTTCGCTCAGGTTTCCGCTGGTCATGACGAGCGCGTGCATACCGCAGGCTTCTGCCGCGGCAAGCAACAGATGCTGAAGCGGGGTGTAGGGGAGCATAACACCGAGCTCGGGAAGGTCGTGCGCGACGGACGGCGCGAGCGCGAGGGCGTCGGGGGAATCGCCGCTCTCGCAAACAGCACGTCGGCGCAGCAGCACAATGGGGCGAATGCTGCCGGCCAGCAAGCCGCGCTCAACGTCGCCGATACGGCACAGGCGTTCAACGTCGGCAAGGCTGCGCACCATAACGGCAAGTGGCTTGTTGCTGCGGCGTTTACGGCGGCGAAGCTCGGCTACCGCCTGCTCGTTGGAGGCGTCACAGGATAGATGGAATCCGCCCAGACCCTTGATGGCGACGATGCCGCCACCGGCCAGCAGCTCAACACAGCGGTCGATAATGGCGTCGCTGGTCTCGCGCGTGGTGCCGACGGCCAGCGACGCGGCGGCTTCACCCGGCTCATCGCCCACGCTCGCTTCGCGCCACGTGATATGCGGCCCGCAATCAAAGCAGGCATCGGGCTGCGCGTGAAAACGCCGGTCGAGCGGATTGGCATACTCCGCGGCACACTCAGGGCACATGGGAAAACGGTCCATCGAGGTAGCCGCTCGGTCATAAGGCAGCGATCGGATGATGGTAAAGCGTGGGCCGCAGTTAGTGCAGTTGATAAAGGGGTAGTGATAGCGTCGGTCGGCGGGATCGAACAGCTCGCGCAGGCAATCGTTGCAGGTGGCGATATCGGGCGAGACGAGCGTCGTGTGCGCGGTCTGGTCCTGCGATGCTACGATGCGAAAACCCTCTTCATTGGCGGCATCCCAACCGTTGGCTGCCAGGTCCACAACCTCGACATGCTCTACGCGGGCTGCCGCAGGCGCATGCTCAGAAAGCGCGGCAACAAAAGCATCGAGCGCACCGGCCAGAGCATGCGCTTCGATATGCACGCCGTCGCCCGCGTTGAGCACCCATCCGCAAATGCCATGCGCCATGGCCTCGCGATACACAAACGGCCGCATGCCAACGCCCTGCACAATGCCCGTCACATGAATATGCACATGCCGCATGCGACTCTCCTCATCAAAACCTGCCAAAAAGGGACAGGTTTATTTTGGTAGGTAAAACGTTAAACCTGCCAAAACAAACCTGTCCCTTTTTGGCAGGTGCGCTACAGCCCCAAGCTTTGCCCGGTGGCGGCGCAGGTGAGCTCGCCGTGCTTAACGCCGCGAAGGCCCAGCAGGCGGTCGGCTAGTTCGTAGACGCGCTCGCCGCGACCCTTGAGCGCCAGAATCTCCAAGCAGTTGTGGTGATCCAGATGCACGTGCATGGTCGATACGATCTCGTCGGTGTAGTCGTGCTGCACTTCGTCCAGACGGCGCGTCAGGTCGCCGGTATGGTGGTCGTAGATCATGGTGAGCGACCCGATAACATGCTCATCGGGCGTGCGCATCTGCTCCTTGGCGATCGAGGCGCGAATCAGGTCGCGCACGGCCTCGGAGCGGTTGGCCACGTCGCCGCGGCGCGCGATCTGTTCGTCAAAACGGCGCAGCAGGTCGTCCGGTGCGGTAACCGAAAAGCGGACCAGCTCGGAGCCGGAGCCACTACAGTGGCAGCCTGCGTCACCGTCCGCCCCGTGCGGATGCTCGTGCTCGTACCCGCAGCCGTGCTCGTGTTCGGCCACGTTACACCAGCTTCACGGAGCCGACGGAGTTGTGGTCGGCCTCGATGGCCTCTTCGTAGCCCTCGAGTGCGTCGTGGGCCTCGTGCAGCGCGGCCATGGCTGCCTCGAGCTTGGCGCCGATGCGCTCCATGTCAAAATTCTCGGTCGCATGCAGCAACTGATGGCTCCACTCGTGAGCGAGCTCGATGGTGTCGTCGACCTGCTTGACGCTCATGGCAAGCTGGCTCATGTTCATTCCAACATCATGCATGGGAAATCTCCTTGTGTGGACGGTAATCCAGTGGTTCAGATTTTACTACGCCCGCTCTGCGCGCCGCTGCATAAGAAAACGGGTGCGAGTCTGTGCGACTCGCACCCGTTCACTGGGGGCTGTTTGTAGCTACCATACTATCCGTGGTCGCACGCGCCGCACCCGGCAGTCCGGCGAGCGGTGCAAAACCGCTCATGGACGGCGGGCAAGTAACAAGCGTATTACAGATGCTTCTCCAGCAGCGCCTGCAGCCTCGCCTTGGGCAGAGCGCCAACCGAGCGGTCAATCTCCTCGCCGTTCTTAAAGACGATCAACGTGGGGATGCTCATGACGCCAAACTTCATGGCCAGGTCCTGGTTGTCGTCGACGTTGCACTTGGCCACAGCCAGCTTGCCGGCCAGCTCGTCGGCAACCTCGTCTACGATGGGCGAGAGAGAGCGGCAGGGGCCGCACCACGGGGCCCAAAAATCAACCAGCACGGGCAGGCTGTCGTTAACGATGGAATCGAAGTTCTCGGGGGTAATCTGCTTAATGTCAGCCATGGTGACCTCCATAATGCGACGCGGCTCGGCCGCGTAAAACTCAGTACGACCGTGCTTATACCCAGCGGCCCGCAAAGCAACCACTCGCGGGCGGCTCTTTTATATAATGGTGGGCACGCAAACGATTGGAGAGCGCATGCCCACGTCACAAAGCCAGAAAAAAGAAGCCATCGCCCAGGCCACCGAGCAGGAGCTCGCGTCGCTTGCGGCGCGTGGCGTGCGCATCGCGGGCAATGCGTGCTCGCCGATCGTGCTGGTCAAAGGCGATTTGGATGAGGCCGAGCGCTCGGGTGGCGAGCTTGCCGCCGGCGCGGATGGTGCCGCGCTGCGCAAGGCGCTCGGGGCCATCGGTTATGCGCCCGAGGATTTCTGCGCGCTGGCAAGCGTTGCCGGCGCGGGCGACGGGACGGTCGCGGTGGGCGAGGCCCTGCCGTGTGAGCTGTTCCGCGAGGCGCTGGAGGCCCTGGACCCCGAAGCGGTGCTGCTGCTTGACAACAGCGCGGCCGATGTCATGCGCGAGACCTATGCCGACATGCTCGTGGCAATCGATGACTTCGACACCGCCATGCTCAAGCCCGGCCTGGTCGCCCACGTGCAGGGCCGCCGCGTACTCGCGCTCGATGGCTTTGAGGCGGCGCTCACCGACAAGGTGGCCAAGCAGCGCATGTGGGCCTACATTAAGCAGCTGACCCCGGCGGCCGCGCCGCTGTAGCAGGCCTGCACCGGCAAGGCGACCAGGGCGGTTGAGTCGCGCCATAAGCCGCGCATCGCGCCCCTACATCACAGCGCGCAGCTCAAATCGGTCGCCGTTGATGCGGAACTGGCAGTTGCCGTTCATGCGCTCAACGGCAAGCTTAATGCTCTTGGTGCCAAAACCGTGACCGGCATGTTGGTTCACGGGCATGCCGTCGACCATGCGCGGCGCGCGTCCAAACGTGTTGGAAACCAAAAGCAGCAACTGGCCGTCCTCAAGCCGCAGGTCAAGGTCGACAAAGCGTTTGCCTTCGGGGGCGGCGCTTGCGGCGATGATGGCATTTTCCAAAGCATTCGAAAGCACGCTGAACAGGTCGGCATCGCTCACGCGAACGGTTTCGGGCACGGCGGCGCGCAGGTCAGCGGTGATACCGTGTTTGTTGATGTCCGAGCTAAATGACGAAAGCACGATGTTGACGGTCTCGTTGGCGCAGTAGCGGCGCACGGCGGTGCGGTCGTTGGTCTCGCAGAGCTCATCGATGCGATCGAGCGCCTCGTCGGTGTGGCCCTCTTCAATTAAAACGGCCAAACCGCGCAAAAAGTGCCGCATGTCGTGGCGAAGAATCGACAGCTCGCGTCCGGACTGGCGCCAGGCCTCGAGCTCTTTGATGGCCGCGCTGTCGCGTGTTTCGAGCATCCAGCGCTCACGCTCGGCGACTTCCTTTGCCTCGTATTCGCGCAGATAGACGGCGAGAAACATAAGGTAGAAGGCGCAAAGGGCAAAGGCCAAAAACTCAACGGTCACCACCGAACCCGAGTGGAACAGCGTGGTGTAGACGTTGGTAGCGTAGTCAAAGATGTAGTAGACGAGCGGCAGAATTAAAAGAATGCCCAGCTCGGTGGGGCTTTTAATCGCCAGGCGCGGGCCGATATCGCCGGCCCAGTGCAGGAGGACGGCAAAGACGCCGAGCGTGGTCGCAATGCGCGCAAGGTAGTATGCAACCTGCGAGTCGGTGACTGCGAATGCGGCGATACCCATCCAGTTGCTAAACTGGCAGCTCAGGTAGGCGCTGGTGACGCCCAATGCCGCGAGCAGTGGACTTAAGCGGTAGCGCCCGCATAGGTAGACGATAAGCGGCAGGTGCACGACGAGCGGGTAAGCCTGCCGCGCAAACAGCTCACCGCCAACGGCGTTGGCGATCGAGAAGGCGGCGCCGGTTGCGGCACCGATCCCCAGCAATTCGAGCGCATGGCGTCGATTGATTTCGACACCGCAGAGCGCCGCCGAGGCAAAAACGCCAAAGAGCAGCGTCGTGGCGTGGTGAATCGCCCAAAGAACCATTTCGACCGATGCAGGCATCAGCGCCTCCCGCCCTCAAAGCGCACCGCAAAGTAGGCGTCCTGGAATCCCTGCTTGCTGCTGCGCGAAAGCGGAATGCTCGCACCCGAGCGCATGACGATCTCCGTCCGATCGAAATGATCGATGTTGCGCAGGTTGACCTGGTAGCTGCGATGGCATTTAAAGAAGACCGCGTTTTGCGCCAAGCGGTCCTCTACGCTGCGGAACGACTCGAGCGCCTCGATATCGCGTCCGTCGCGCAGATGGAAGACCACGTGCTTGTTGCGCGCCTCGGCATATTCGATGTCGGACAGGCGCAGGGCATGGTAGCCAAAGGACGTTTTGATGACGAGCTCGTCGGTCGCCGATGGGCGCATGCTCGAAAGCTCGTCGAGCAGCTGCGCCAGGCGTTCGTATGCCACGGGCTTGAGCAGGTAGTCGAAGGCGCGGACCTCGTAGGACTCCAGCGCAAACTCGGGCGACGAGGTGAGGAACACCAGGCGCACGGCGGTATCGGCCTGGCGCAGCTCGCGCGCGGTGTCCATGCCGTTGACGAGCGGCATGATCATATCGAGCAGGATGATGTCGGCGCGCGATGCGACATGGCGGGCCAGCAGGTCCTCGCCACGCGTGACGAGCGCAAGGTCGACCGCCGTGCCCGTCTCGCTCGACCAACGGTCGATCATCCGGTGCAGTCTATCTAGAAAAGCGACGTCGTCGTCGCAGGCAATAATCTTGAGCATTCTGGCCCCCTTTAGTAGTTCGATTTTGCCACATCGGGCACGTACCGCTTGCCGAGGCGCATCCCATTTGCGCCCCACGGCGTGCAACTCGCGCCAAGCGGCAGGGTGTTAGAAAGCGCCGCCGCAAAATAATTCGTGGATAAACATGTCAACAGATGCTGGTGGCTGGCCGGGGATTATGCCAGCCGCCAGCGCCAAGCGATGCCGAGTATCGCGAGAGCATAGGGATAAGGGGAGCTGCACGATGAGGGAGAAGAAGATGGGGATGCGCGCCGCTCTGACGCGCCTGCTGGGCATCGCCACCGTGGCATGCGCGCTCGTGGTGTCGCCGGTGGTGGCCGAGGCGGCGACTACGGATGATATTCCGCGCGACGCGATCCCGGCCCAAACAAAGAGCAACAACCTCTACGTTGCCGATACGGTGACGCTCGAGGCGGGCAAGGATTACGTCGTCGGCGGAGAGATCAAGATCAACCACTACATCGTAAAGGGTGGTACCGAGCAAGATCCGACGCGCATCTATCTCACCGAGAATGCAAGCGTTGGTCACTGGCCTGGTTCCATTAAGGACAAAAGAACTAGCGGCTACGACGAGCTCTTTGTGCTTGACGGCGGCTATATCGAGTTCATTGGAACCAACGGGAACGGCAGGACTCCCGTCTATTGTAACGGCAAGAGCTTTTTGTCCGACAATGCCGGAAGAAGAGACGGTTACGCCGACGGTGCCGATAAAAACAGGGCCCCCGGCAGTCTGAACCTTAAGGTTTCTGGCATCGAACTCAAGACGGTAACCTCAGGGGAGTCTAAGAGGGCAATTGCGCTGTACGGCACGATGCTCGATGGTGAAACGGCGACTTTCGACAACGTCAAGGTCAGCAACTGGAAGTGCACAAGGAACTATGCGTCTTATGGTGGTGGCGGCAGCCAATACGGCAACGACAAAACTAAATATGAAGCCTCTCCGGCGCCGGTTACGATCCTCAGCTCGGCGAGTGGTGCAAAGATTTTGGATGTCACGTTCAGCAACTGTGAATTTACGGAAAATAGAGATGACTGCGCCGGTGCGCTAAGTGTCGTGGGCCGTGGGTGCAAGCCCAAAGTCGTGTTCGACAACTGCACCTTCAAGAACAATCATCAAGAATCGATCTGGTGCAAAGAACTTAACGTGCAGGATAAAAATGAGCACACCCATGCTGGCAACATTGTCGTCAACAATGCGGACATTACGCTGAACGGTTGCACCATCACATCGACGCAAGAAGCGGCGAACTACACGCAAGACATGGTCATGACGAGTGCAATCGCGGTTGCTAAGGACTCTTCATGCACGCTCAACGATACGAAGATATCCGACACCTATGCCGAGGGTACGTACTACTATGCCGATGCGAACACGCGTCGAAACACTGTGTATGCTCGCGGAACGGTGACGCTTGCCGGTAATACGACCATTACCACTAACGGCGATAAGGGCGCCCGAGGCCTCGCATTCGATACTCCGGGGATTTATTACCTTAGCAAATTGAACATTGAAGAATCCTTCACGGGCAAGGTCCAGCTGTCGCTTAAGGACGATCAACTGGGCGCTTATACGGGCGCGCAGTGGAAGCTTGGCACCTGCGGCATCGAAGAGAACGACCTGCGCGCTCGCGTTACTACGGACGACCCAAGCGTCGGCATCGGAAAGACGGGCGATGGATATGTGTACGCCTCGCGCCTGCCGCATGAGCACGTGTGGTCGGTGGAAAAGGCTGCCAACAGTTCATATCAGCTGAAGGTCACCTGCTCCGGTAAGATGCGCCCGAGCGATTGCAGCTACAAAAATGGCTATGCCGTCGAGCTTGGCATCGATGGAGCGACGGTGAGCGAAGGAAAGCTCGGCATTCCGTACAGCGGCGGTGAGGTCACTCCAACACTGACGATGTCGAATAAGAGCGGCTATGCTCGAGACGATATCGTCTCGACAGGAAGCGTTCATATCTTCGAATCCAGGTATTACAAGCTTACGAAGTGGGGCGACGGCGAGGGCGAGGCACTGGAATGTGTTCCTAAAGATGCAGGTATTTACCGTATCGAGTCCAAAGTTAAGGTCGATGGCCAGGATGACGCCCTAACGCTTACTCGCGAGTTCCAGATTAAGCCGCTTGATTTGCGCGATGTCAGCGGGATCACGTTTGAATTCAATAATGGCGGAGAAGACACCAAGATCAATGGTGAGACAGTTCGTGCGTACCCGTGGACGGGTAAGAAGATTACGCCGAGTTTCTCTGTTAAGGTCTACAACTACGACACTCAAAGCTGGTCGTATTTCGTCAAGGATGGTGACTACGAGATTGATAGTGACCCGACGTATAGCACGGTGAGTGCGGTCGATCCTCCCAGCTCCAATTCCTATTACCCGTACTACTTGGTCTATATCAAGGGCATGGGCAACTACACAGGCTCGACATTCGCACGCTGGACCATCACGGGCACGCAGTTCGAAAATGTGACGGCCGAGGGATTCGAGGGCGTCTATGACGGGCAGCCGCATGGCGTCAACATCTCGGTGGAAAATGCTCCTGCCGACATGACGATCGAGTACAACGTTGATGGGAGCGACAAATGGACAACGAAGGCTCCGAGTTATACGGATGTTCAGCGTGATGACGGGGACGAGGTCTGCTCCGTAACGGTCAATTACCGCATCACCGCGAATGACTATGTGACAAAGAGCGGGTCGGTTAAGATCGAGATCACGCCGGCCAGCCAGCCTGTCCCGTGGAGTTATATCGCTAGCGCCGGCACGGGTGTCAAGGTCAAGGACGAAAGCGCGCATTTCCTCAATGACGGGTCGCTTTCCAACCTGAATGAGACCTATGAGTGGAAAAAATTCGGGGCCAAAAGGTGGAAATCCGTCCCTGCCGGTGAAACTTCAATCGATCATTTGTCCGCCGAGAAGTACGAAGTGCGCTTTAAGGAGGACAACAACCATTACGCTTCGTCGGCCAACGTCTTCACAATTGCTGAGGGTCCTTGCGCGTCGAAAGACGGTACTTGGTTAAATACCAAGGGCGCAGATGGCACTCACTGGCAGGTGTGCCGTTGCAAAGAGAAAATAAACAAAGGCAAGCATGAGTTCTGCTGGGAGGAAGTCACGGCTCCTACCAGCGAGAAGCCTGGTCTAAAGCGGTATCAATGCTCCACGTGCGGCTATGTCCTGTGCGAGGAGGAGATTCCTCCGGCGTGCATCGGCGGTTATGTCGGCGTGTATGACGGCAAGGAGCATGCCGTGAGCATGGACCTTAAGGCTGGCGCGACGGCTCAGTTCAGCATCGACGGTGGCACCACGTGGAAACCGGATACCCCCACAATCAAAAACGTCGGCAAGACCACGGTCGGCTATAAGGTGACTACCCCTGGTGCTTCCGACATCGAGGGGCAGGTGACGCTCGAGGTGACGCCGTGCCCGATTACGGTGGCGCCCACTACTGCTTCTAAAACGTATGGTGATCCGGATCCCGACTTTACCTATGAAGTGACGGCTGGCTCCCTTATGGAGGGCGATACGCTCTCCGGTATCACGTACAAGCGTGATGAGGGCGAGAAAGTTCTGACCGGTTATAAGACGTATAAGGTGACGGCTTCTCAGGAAGAGGGCGCCAACGCTAACTACGACATTACGTTTGAGGCGGGCGAGTTCACCATTACGCGCCGTACTATCGATGTGACGTGGAATGTTGGTCAATACGTTTACAACGGCCAAGAACAGGGCCCCACGGCAGAGATAACTAATTTGGTTAACGGCGACGACGTGTCTCTGAAGGTAGTTGACGCCGCAAAGGTAAATGCTGGCACGCATACGGCGTATGTGAGCAATCTTATTGGTGAGGACGCAGTTCTTGCTAATTATCGGAAGCCCTCTTCGCGCATTGAATGCACGTACGCTATTGCCCAGGCCAAACGGGACAGCGCCCCCAATGCAAAGGTGACGGCGGAGACCGTGAGTGGCAAACATGACGGCAAGATTGAGGGCGTCGATACGTCGATGATGCTGGGCAAGCCTGGCAAACAGATGATGTTCATCAAGACAAGCGATCTGGTCGATGGTGACAAGCTTGAGAATCTGGCGCCCGGTTCCTATCGCCTGTGCTACGGGAAGACGACGAATTACGAAGCCTCCGAGACCGTTACCGTTACGATCGCCGCTGGGTCAAAGCTCAAGGTGACGCTGCCGGCTGAGCAGACGGGCTACACGCTCACGGCTGACGCGACCGAACTCGACTGGCATGGCTCCGCTACGCTTAAGCTTACGGTTGCGGATGGTTATTACGCGACCAAGGATCTTGCTGTTAAGGCAAACGGCGAGACCATCAAGCCTAGCGAGCAGGGCGTTTACCAACTCTCTAAGGTTGAGAAAGACACCGAGATTGCTGTTGAGGGCATCGTCAAGCACGAGCCCGATGGCACCGGCTGGAAGAGCGACGGCTCTTCTCACTGGCATGTTTGCACGTGCGGTGAGCGGATTGACGTTGCCGAGCATGCCTTCGAGTGGATAATCGACGAGAAGCCTACGGTCGAGAAGCCTGGATCCAAGCATTTGCACTGCACTGTCTGTGACTACAACTCCTCCGAGAAGGTTGTAATCCCGGCAGCCTCTGTTGCTGGCTACTCCGGCGAGTATGACGGCAAGGTCCACACTGCCGATGTCTCGGCCCTGCCCGAGGGCACGGCGGTCCAGTACAGCATCGACGGTGGCGTCAATTGGTCTGCCACGGTCCCCGAGATCAAGAACGTCGGCACCCTGCCGTTCAAGTACAGCGCGACCGTCGACGGAGCTGCTATCGAGGGCGAGGCCGAGCTTGTGGTGACGCCTCGCAAGGTCACCGTGACGGCATCCGATGCTTCCAAGACGTACGGCGACGTTGATCCCGGACTGGGCTGGAAGGTCACCAAGGGCGAGCTCGTCGAGGGCGAGTCCCTCCAGGACATCACCGTCTCCCGCGAGGGCGGCGAGACCGTGAGCAAGGGCGGCTACGCCGTGACGGCTTCGCAGACCGAGGGCGCCAACCCCAACTACGAGATTACGTTCAAGCCCGGCACGTTCACTATCGATAAGCGCGAGCTCACCGTGAAATGGGACGCCACCACTGAGTTCACCTACGACGGCGAGGAGCACTGCCCCCAGGCGGACCTCGGCAACGTCGTCGGTGACGATAAGCTCGGTGCGTACGTCGACGGCGGCGCGGTCAAGGCCGGCAAACATACGGCGACCATCACCGAGCTGACGGGCGTCGACAAGGGCAACTACAAGCTGCCGGCAACGGGCCTGACGTGCGAGTTCTCTATCAAGAAGGCGCCCAAGGGCGCACCGGTGGTTCAGGGTGTGGCCGAGACCGTCAGCGCCAAGGCTGACGGCAAGATCACGGCTGTCGACGCCACCATGGAGTGGCGCGCCAAGGACTCGGGCGAGTATCAGGCTGTGCCCGAAGGCGTGGCCGAGCTCAGCGGCCTTGCCGCGGGCACGTACGAAGTGCGCTACCGCGCCGATGACAACCACGAAGCTTCTACCGCGACTAAGGTCACGGTTGCCGCAGGCCGTAAGCTCGCCGTGACGCTGCCCGCCGAACAGGTCGGCTACAAGCTCACGGCTGACGCGACCGAGCTCGACTGGCATGGCTCCGCTACTCTTGCTATCAGCATCGAGGACGGCTACTTCGCCGACCCCTCTGCCTACGTTGTTAAGGTCAACGAAGACGCCGTGGCGCTCAACGACCACGGCGAGTTTACCGTCCAGGACGTCGAGGGTGACGTGAAGGTGACGGTCGAGGGCGTGCGCAAGCACGAGGCCGTGAAGGACACGTGGCTCTCCGATGGCAACACGCACTGGCACGAGTGCACCTGCGGCGGCAAGGTCGACGAGGCCGCGCACACCTTTACGTGGGTTGTTGACACGCCTCCCACGGCGACCGAGAAGGGCTTTGGTCACAAGCAGTGTGTCGTCTGCGGATACGAGCTCCCCGGTGAGGAGATCCCGGCTGCTGCCATTTCTGGTTACTCCGACGAGTACGACGGCGCGTATCACACGGTCAATGCTTCGGCGCTGCCCGAGGGCGCGACGGCCGAGTACAGCACCGACGACGGCAAGACCTGGTCTACCGCTGCCCCCGAGATCAAGGACGCCGGCACGCTGGACGTTGCCTATAAGGTGATGATCGGCGGTGCGACGGTCGAGGGCCAGGTGACGCTCGAGGTCAAGCCGCGTGCGATCACGGTCGCTGCCCAGAACGCCTCCAAGACCTACGGCGAGAAAGACCCCGTCTTTGAGTGGTCGGTCACCGGTGGCGAGCTCGTCAAAGACGAGACACTTGAGCTCGAGATCGAGCGCGAGGATAGCGACGACGTACGCGAGGGCGGCTATGCTCTGCAGCTGACGCAGCCCGAGGGTGCCAACCCCAACTACATCATTACGTTCGTCGACGGCACGTTCACCATTAACCAGCGCCTGCTCACCGTGACGTGGGGCACCACCGAGTTCGTCTACGACGGCAAGGAGCACTGCCCTGTGGCCACGCTCGGCAATGTTATCGGCAAGGATGACCTTGGTGCATTCGTTGACGGTTCCCAGACCGAGGTCGGCACCTATACGGCGACCCTCGCCGAGCTGACGGGCAAGGCTGCGGGCAACTACGTGCTGCCCGCCGAGGGCCTGACCTGCGAGTTCTCCATCAAGAACGCCGCACAGGACGCGCCGAAGGTCCAGGCTGTGGCCGAGACCGTGAGCGGCAAGAAGGACGGTAAGATCACGGGTATCGATGCCACCATGGAGTGGCGTGCCCAGGGTGCTGCTGAGTATCAGGCCGTGGGCAAGGACGTGACCGAGCTCAAGGACCTCGCCGCCGGTGTGTACGAGTTGCGCTATCAGGTCAAGACCAACTACGATGCCTCTGCTGCCACCGAGGTCACCGTGAAGGCGGGCCGCAAGCTCGTCGTGACGCTGCCGGGCAACCAGGTAGGCTACACGCTCACCTCGACTGCGACCGAGCTCGACTGGCACGGATCCGCAAAGCTCGCCATCAGCATCGATAGCGCGTACTTTACGGGCAAGGACTACGCCGTCAACGTCAACGGCAAGGCCGTTAAGCTCTCCGACGACGGCACCTATGAGCTCAAGGATGTCGAGGGCGATGTGAACGTGACGGTCGATGGCGTCCTCAAGCACGAGCCCGACGGCTCCGGCTGGGCGCACGACGCCAAGGCTCACTGGCACATCTGCCGCTGCGGCGAGATCCTGGACAAGGCTGAGCACACCTTTGAGTGGGTTGTCGATAGGCCGGCGACCACCGAGGCCAAGGGCGAGAGGCACCAGGAGTGCACTGTCTGCGGCGAGAAGGGCAAGACCGAGGACATCGCGATCCTGGCCCCCACGATTATTGAGGGCGCAGGCCAGGCGATTACGGTCGACACCGCCAAGGACCTGAGCTTCCGTTCGAACGCGCCGATCAAGTACTTCAAGACGGTACTGGTCGACGACATGGAAGTCGGTGCTGATAACTTCGTTCTTACCTCGGGCTCTACAATCGTGACGCTCAAGACGAGCTTCGTGAAGACGCTTGGTGTGGGTGAGCACAAGCTGAGCGTGGTTTCGACCACGGGCACGGCCGAGACGACCTTTACCATTGCCGAGGCCGCCAAGCCGACGCCGACGCCCGGCCCGAGCCAGACCGCGACCACCACGACGACCACGTCTTCTAAGTCCAAGAAGAAGACTGGCAAGGGCACCTTGCCTTCGGTCGGCGATGGAACGTACGCCATGGCTGGTGGCGTACTTGTAGCCGGCGCGGCAGTTCTGCTGCTGACATACGCCATGAGGCGCCGCGCCTAGTCGCCTCCTTATTCCCTTGGGGCCCCGGATCTCGCCATCCGGGCCCCTTTTTTGTGTCGCCGCGGGACCTGGTGGGCAAAAATGCCAAAAATGAGTACTGTCACTATTTTAGTAACAGCGAAATGAGGCTCAAAACGGGTCTGGGGAGCGTTGCGAGCGTGATTTTGGGATGTCTGCCGCTGGATTCGGAGTCCAAAAATGCGATTTATGGGGCTGACGGATCGAAAACCGCTGCTACTAATCTGGTAACAGTACTCATATTTGCCCTTTTTTGCCCACGGCCCTCAAACTGGGGCATCAAACAGGGGGTCAAATTATTAGAAAGAGGCCATTTCGGCTCTTTTCAGCTTGCCAAGCCTAAAATGGGTCGCCCCGAAATTGAATCTTTATTACAACTTTACACCTAGGTTTACAGCTGTCTTGTCAGCTGTAAACCTAGGTGTCATACTAAAGCCCCAAGATTCGCCAAAAGAGAGGGGCCTTGATGGCACAGAGCGCGAACATGGATGCATCGGAGCTTGCACGCGATATTGCGGCCGGCCTGGCATCGGCAACGACGGCAACGGAGCGCGCGGCATTAGTGCCCGCAGAGCTCGTCGAGGCCATTCAGCAACTAAAGACCCAACGCGACGCGGTGATCCTGGCACATTACTACGTGGCGCCCGAGGTCCAGGCAGTGGCCGATTATGTCGGCGACAGCTTCTACCTGGCAAAGCTCGCCAAGAGCCTGCCGCAGCAGACCATCGTGTTGTGCGGCGTGGAGTTTATGGGCGAGAGCGCCAAGCTGCTCAATCCCACCAAGACCGTGCTGCTGCCCGAGCCGGGCGCGGATTGCCCCATGGCGCACATGGTCAAGCGCGAGACGGTCGACGCCGCACGCGCCGAGTACGGCGATGACCTTGCCGTGGTGTGCTACGTCAACTCGACGGTCGAGATCAAAAGCTGGAGTGACGTGTGCGTCACCAGCTCCAACGCCGTCAAGATCGTGTCCGAGCTGCCGCAGCAGCATATCCTGTTCATTCCCGACCAAAACCTGGGCCGCTTCGTAGCCGAGCAGGTGCCGCAAAAGCACGTCATTCTCAACAACGGCTACTGCCCGCGCCACCACATCATCACCGTCGAGCAGATCGTCGATGCGACGGAGGCGCACCCCAATGCGCTCGTGCTGGCGCACCCCGAGTGCAAGGCCGATGTTCTTGCCGAGGCCGACTACATCGGCTCTACCGCCGGCATCATCAAGTACGCCGAGGAGTCGGACGCGAGCGAGTTCATTATCGTGACGGTCCGCGGCGTGCTCTACGAGCTCGAGCGCCGCTGCCAGGGCACCGGCAAGAAGTTCTACTTCCCCGCGGTACAGCCCACCTGCGTCAACATGGATCTCATCACGCTCGAAAAGCTCGTGCGCTGCCTAGAGACGGGCGAGGGCGAGGTGCAGATCGGCGTGTCGGACGAGGCCGCCGACCAGGCCAAGCTCACGCTCGACCGCATGCTCGAGTACGCAGCGCGCTAAAACAATGTGGCATGAGGGACGGTCCCGCATGCCACATTCAAGGGAGAGGATTCCTGTGGAAACCAAGCAATACCCCGACATGGAGTGCGACGTCGTCATTGCCGGCTGCGGCGTAGCGGGCCTGTACGCGGCCCTCAATCTGCCGACGAGCACGCGCGTGATCATGCTCTCCAAGGGCGCTGTCGACGAGTGCGATTCGATGCTCGCGCAGGGCGGCATCTGCGTGCTGCCCGAAGGGTCGGACTACGACGCCTTCTTTGAGGACACCATGCACGCCGGCCACTACGAGAACCGCCGCGAGAGCGTCGACATCATGATTCGCTCGAGCCGCTCGGTCATCAACGACCTGCTGGCGATGGGCGTGGACTTTGAGCGCACGGCCGACGGCAGCCTCGACTTTACCCGCGAGGGCGCGCACAGCCGCCCGCGTATCGCCTTCCATGCCGACATTACGGGCAAGGAGATCACGACCAAGCTGCTCCAGGCCGTCCGCAAGCTGGACAACGTGCAGATTCTTGAGCACGTGGCCATGACCGATATCCTGACCGACGAGCGCGGCGGCGCCACGGTATGCACCGGCATCGTTGCCGTGCCCGTGGACGAGGACGACTCGGTCCGTCCCGCCGATGAGCTTGCAAATGCTGCCGAGGGCGTGCATGCGGGCGAGTCGTTTAAGATTCACGCGCGCCATACGCTGTGGGCGACGGGCGGCATCGGTGGCGTGTACGATCACTCGACCAACTATCCGCAGCTCACGGGCGACGCTTGCTACATCGCTCAGGAGCATGGCATTACGATGGAGCATCTGGACTACGTGCAGATTCACCCCACGGGCCTGTTCTCACCGCAGCCGGGCCGCACGTTCCTGATCAGCGAGAGCTGTCGCGGCGAGGGCGCGATTCTGCTCAACGCCGCCGGCGAGCGCTTTACCGACGAGCTGCAGCCGCGCGACGTGGTCGCCGCCGCCATCCGCGAGCAAATGAAGCAGGACGGCACCGAGCACGAGTGGCTGAGCTTTGCTCCCGTCGAGCGCGACGTGGTGACCGGACACTTCGCCAACATCCGCGCGCGCTGCCTGGAGGACGGCCGCGACATCTTGGACGAGCCCATTCCCGTCACGCCCACGCAGCACTACTTTATGGGCGGCGTGTGGGTCGACAAGGACGGCTGCACCTCGATGCCCGAGCTCTACGCCGCCGGCGAGACGGCCTGCAACGGCGTGCACGGCAAGAACCGCCTGGCTTCCAACAGCCTGCTCGAGTCCCTGGTTTGGGGTCGCCGCGCCGCTTGGCGTATGCGCACCGGCGAGTCGCTTGCCGTGGAGCAGGCGGGCGAGCCCGCGCTCGACGGACGTCACCGCGCCCTGAGCGCCGATACCCTTGCAATCGATGATTTGGCCCGTGCCGCCGGCACGCAGGCCGTGGAGGAGTAGACCATGAATCCCATTACCATGAAGCTCGTCGTCGATGATCTGATTTTGCAGGCCCTGCGCGAGGACATCACGTTTGAGGACGTGAGCACGGCGAGCGTGTGCCCCACGGCGCGTCCCGCTACCGTTGAGCTCATCGCCAAGGCCGACGGCATCATCGCCGGTCTGGACGTGTTCGCCCGCACCTTCGAGCTACTGGATTCGCAGAGCTCCGTACTGTTTGATGTCACGGACGGCGACGAGGTGCATGCCGGCGACCATGTGGGCCAGGTACGCGGCGACGCGCGCGTGCTGCTTTCGGGCGAGCGCGTGGCGCTCAACTACCTGCAGCGCATGAGCGGTATCGCCACCTATACGCATCAGATGGCCGCGGCGCTCGAAGGCACCAAGACCGTGCTCGTCGACACGCGCAAGACCACGCCGGGCATGCGTGTCTTCGAGAAGGCCGCAGTCGAGATTGGCGGCGGCAGCAACCACCGCTACAACCTGTCGACGGCCGTCATGCTCAAGGACAATCACATCGACGCCGCCGGTGGCGTGGCACGTGCGATCGAGATGGCGCGCGCCCATGCGTCGTTTACCACGACGGTCGAGATCGAGTGCGAGAACTTGGACATGGTACGCGAGGCTGTTGAGGCCGGCGCCGACATCATCATGTTCGACAACATGACTCACGATGATATGGCCGCCGCCATCGAGCTTATCGACGGTCGCGCCAAGACCGAGTGCTCGGGCAACGTAGACGCCGGCAACATTCGCGCCCTGGCCGACCTGGGCGTCGATTTTATTAGCTCGGGCGCCCTGACGCACTCCGCGCCGATCCTCGACCTTTCGCTTAAGCACCTGCGTCTGCTGGACGGTAAATAATGAACGCCCGCGAGCGTCGCCGTGCCATCATGGCCGTGCTCGAGGGGGCTAAAGATCCCGTTTCGGGCAGCGCGCTTGCCCGCGAGGTGGGCGTGAGCCGTCAGGTCGTGGTGCAAGACATTGCCTTGCTGCGCGCCGACGGGCACGATATCGTCGCTACCAACCGCGGCTACGTGCTGCAGGAAGCCGAGAGCAGCCCGGCTGTGCCCACGCGCTTGGTCAAGGTGCGCCACAGCGTGGAGCAGGCGGGCGACGAGCTCACGAGCATCGTCGATGCGGGCGGCGCCGTGCTCAACGTGATCGTCAACCATCGCGTGTACGGCAAGATCACGGCCGACCTGGACATCCGCAACCGCCGCGATATCGAGCGCTACCTGCACGACATCGCCAGCGGCAAGAGCTTTCCGTTGCTGACGGTGACCAGCGGCTATCACTTCCACCGCATCGCGGCAGAAGACGAGCAGACCCTCGACGAGATCGAGGCACTGCTCAAGGAGAAGGGCTATCTGGCCGAGATCATGCCCTACGAGGATGATTTGTCTTAGCCGACGCTGCAAACGCCCCTAAGCGGCAATCTGACGTTCAATCGTCGGTCGCGTACCAGAGTACGCTTCCCTCCTCTTTCACGTCACCTTGCTCGCTTATGGGCGTTTTCGCTGACTTATGCTCAAGCTGCGGCGTTGCTATAGTGGCTGCCCGTGTAAACAAAAGGAGGCCTCCGCGGCGATGCGGAGGCCTCCTTTTTGTGCACGGTGTACTTTTGAGTGTGCAAGTGGGGGAGTTGTTACTCCTCGACGATCTCGGTGATCGCGCCAGCGGGGCAAGCGTCCTGGCAAGCGCCACAGGCGACGCAGGAGTCCTCGTCAGCGACGGTAGCGACGTCCTGGAGCTCCAGAACGCCAGCGGGGCAGGAGTCGACGCAAACGCCACAAGCGATGCACTCGTCGGCATCAATTACGGGATGAGCCATGGTAGTTTCCTCTCTGTTGACCGACGCTACAGGCGATGCGCGTCGGTTTGATTCGGGCAAAAACATACCACGGCAGCGACCGTTTGCAATACCCTCTGACCGGCATCTTCATACCGTTCGCCGAGTATGCCACGGCTTACTAAAAAACACGCAGGTTAGGCCGTTGAGCTGCGTAAATGTTAGCTAAAGGTGACTTGAATTATTGGACGATTGAGCGTGCTTGCGGAAACTGCGTCCCGGAATCGGCGCTCAAAACGGGGCACGCTTTCCCCGGGGCTGCCCCAAGGCCGCCCTGCGCGGCTCCAGATCCAAGCCTCAGTCAACTCTACATAGATCTCAATAGATCTGCCGAGAATTCAAACAGTGCATATACCTGCGCATTTGAGAACCTAAACTCTCAGAGATAAGAAATCTTATATGAATTGACTTAGATTTTGTATATTCCGGCCCATAAGGGGATACACTACATCCTGAAAGACAAGCCGAAGCGCCGTGCGACAGACCGTCGAGGCGGCGCGAACGCACAAGAGAGAGGGAATTTCTAATGAGTAAGATTCTTGGTATCGACCTTGGTACTACTAACTCCGCAATGGCCGTCCTCGAGGGCGGTTCTCCGACCATCATCGTGAACGCCGAGGGCGACCGCACCACCCCGTCCGTCGTGGGCTTCCGTGCCGACGGCGACCGCGTCGTGGGCAAGGCCGCTAAGAACCAGGCGGTCACCAACCCCAAGAACACCGTGTTCTCCATCAAGCGCTTCATGGGCCGCAAGTACTCCGAGTGCACCTCCGAGATCAAGACCGTGCCGTATGAGGTCAAGGAGGGCCAGGGTGGCCGTGCCGTCGTCGACATCGAGGGCAAGGACTACACCGCCGAGCAGGTGAGCGCTATGACGCTCGCAAAGATGAAGGCCGACGCCGAGAAGTATCTGGGCGAGACCGTCACCGACGCCGTCATCACCGTCCCGGCCTACTTCAACGACGCCCAGCGTCAGGCCACCAAGGACGCCGGTAAGATCGCCGGCCTCAACGTCAAGCGTATCGTCAACGAGCCGACCGCTGCTGCTCTTGCCTATGGCCTGGACAAGCAGGGTACCGACCAGCGCATTCTGGTCTTCGACCTGGGCGGCGGCACCTTCGACGTCTCCATCCTCGACCTCGCCGACGGCGTGTTTGAGGTTCTGTCCACCTCGGGCGATAACCACCTGGGCGGCGACGACTGGGATCAGCGCGTCATCGACTGGATGGCCGACAAGTTCCAGCAGGAGAACGGCGTCGACCTGCGTCAGGACCCCATGGCCCTGCAGCGTCTGAAGGAGGCTGCCGAGAACGCCAAGAAGGAGCTCTCCGCCGCCCAGCAGACCACCATCAACCTGCCGTTCATTACCATGAACCAGTCCGGCCCGCTGCACCTCAACTACACGCTGACCCGCGCCGAGTTCGAGAAGATCACCCGCGACCTGCTCGAGCGCTGCAAGCAGCCTGTCACCAACGCCCTGCGTGACGCCAAGCTTAAGCTCTCCGATCTGACCGAGGTCATCCTCGTCGGCGGCTCCACCCGTATGCCCGCCGTCCAGGAGCTCGTCAAGACCATGACCGGCAAGCAGCCCAACATGTCCGTGAACCCCGACGAGGTCGTTGCTGACGGCGCTGCCGTCCAGGGCGGCGTGCTCACCGGCGACGTCGAGGGCATCCTGCTGCTCGACGTTACCCCGCTGTCGCTGGGCGTCGAGACCATGGGCGGCATCATGACCAAGATGATCGACCGCAACACCACGATCCCGACCTCCAAGACCGAGGTCTACTCCACCGCTGCCGACAACCAGACCAGCGTCGAGATCAACGTGCTCCAGGGCGAGCGCGAGCTTGCCCGCGACAACAAGTCGCTCGGTAAGTTCCAGCTGACCGGTATCCCGGCTGCCCGCCGCGGCGTGCCGCAGATCGAGGTCACCTTCGACATCGACGCCAACGGCATCGTCAAGGTCTCCGCTAAGGACAAGGGCACCGGCAAGGAGCAGCAGATCACCATTTCTGGCTCCACCGCTCTGTCCGACGACGAAGTCGATCGTATGGTCAAGGACGCCGAGGCTCATGCCGAGGAGGACAAGAAGCAGAAGGAAGAGGTCGAGGTCCGCAACCAGACCGACAGCCTGTGCTACTCCACCGAGCAGACCCTCAACGAGCTGGGCGACAAGGTTTCCGCCGATGTGAAGTCCAAGGCCGAGGCCGCTATCGCCGACGCCAAGAAGGCGCTCGAGGGCTCTGACGTCGAGGCTATCAAGGCCGCCGGCGAGTCCCTGCAGTCCGTGGCCTACGAGCTGGCCCAGGTTGTCTACGCCGACGCTCAGCAGCAGACCGACGGTGCCGCCGGCGCCCAGCCTGCCGACGATGACGTTGTCGACGCCGACTACGAGGTTGTGGACGACGAGGACAAGTAATCATGTCCGCCCGTAAAGCTCGCACGGAGGCGGCCGCCGCTGGCGCCGCCCCCGTTGACTCTGAGGAGAAGGACGTGAAGATTCCCGTAGAGGCCGTCGACGATACCGAGGCCAACGAGGCCCCGGCCGCCGAGGCTGTCGAGAACCAGGTAGAGGATTCCAACAAGGAGGCGACGATGACCGAGGACGAGATGGTGGAAGCCGCTATCCGCGCCGGTGAGGAAGCCGCCGACAACGACTTTAAGCTCAAGTTCGAGCAGGCCCAAAAGGAGCTTGCCGACGTGCGCAATGAGCTCGATGCTGCGGCAGAGGCTCAGAAGGCCGCCGAGGACAAGGCAAAGGACGCTACCGAGCGCACCGCCCGTCTGCAGGCCGACTGGGAGAACTTCCGTCGCCGCACCGCCAACGAGCGCATCGCCGAGCGCGAGCGCGCGACCGAGAAGCTTGTCACCGCGCTGTTGCCGGTGATCGACGATATCGAGCGCGCGATCGACCATGCCCGCAGCCAAGAGCTTTCCGACGACTTTAAGCAGTTCGTCGATGGCGTTGACGCGGTACATGCCAAGCTGCTCGATGTGTTTGCGCACGAGGGCGTTGAGCCTATCGACCCCAAGGGCGAGGCGTTCGATCCGCTCGAGCACCAGGCTGTGGGTCGCGTCGAGGACGCATCGCAGTACGACGAGACCGTCAACGATGTGTACCAGAAGGGCTACCGCATGGCGGATCGCATCCTGCGTTCCGCGATGGTGACGGTGACCTACGGTGGCGAGAAGCGCCCCGCACCGGAGCCCGAAGCGGCGCCCGAGGATGCTACGGCCGATACGGCCGAGAGCACCGAGGAGTAATTGAGAAGGGCCCCGGGGCAACACCCGGGGCCCTTTCTGGCCTAGTGCCATATGAAAGCATGGGCCGTCGTCTGCATGGACGGCGGACGTAACAGGAGAGGAGCTACGATGGCTGCAGGCAAAACCTTCTATGACATCCTGGGCGTATCCAAGAGCGCCTCCGACAAAGAGATCAAGAGCGCGTTTCGCAAGCTCGCGCAAAAATATCACCCCGATGCCGGCGGCGACGAGGCCAAGTTCAAGGAGATCAGCGAGGCGTACGAAACGCTTTCGGACGAGAAGAAGCGCAAAGAGTACGACCAGATGCTCATGTTTGGCGGCATGCCGGGCGCGGGCGGCGCGTATGGCGGCGGCTACGGTGCCGGCGCGGGCGCCAGCGGCTGGGGCGATATCTTCGACAGCATCTTTAGCGGCAACGGTGCCTGGGGCAGCGATTGGGGCTCGGGCTTTGCCGGGGCTGCGGGTAATGCCGGCGCGGGTCGCAGCCGTGCTCGCAAGGGCGGCGACCTGTCGCTGACCGTCGATGTGACGGCTGAGGACGCGTTTCGCGGTGTGACGCACAAGGTTACCTACCGCATTCCCTCGACGGGCGAGCAGCAGACCATTACGGTCTCGGTGCCCGCGGGCGCGGTCGACGGTGGCAAACTGCGTTACAAGCGTCGCGGCGAGTACGGCGTTGCCGGCGGCGAGCGCGGCGACCTGGTCGTGACCACGCACGTGGAGGAGCATCCGCTGTTTAAGCGTAAAGGTGCCGACGTGACCATGGAGGTACCGGTCTCGGTCTACGAGGCGGCGCTCGGCTGCACGGTGAACGTGCCGACGCCCGGCGGTGCGACGGTTCGTCTGAAGGTGCCTGCGGGTACCCAGACGGGCAAGAAGTTCCGCTTTAAGGAAATGGGGGCGCCCGACGTTAAGCACCGTGGCCGTACGGGCGCGTTGCTCGTCGAGATCAAGGTGCAGGTCCCCACGAACCTATCCGATGACGAGCGCGATGCCATGACCAAGCTGCGCGAGGCCGACACGCGCGACTATCGCGAGAAGGTCAACCGTTACAAGGCGACGTACTAGGGCGGTCGTGGCGCACGCCCGCGCCCGCGGGCTTATGATGGACGATAACGAGACGGAAAGGGGTCAGGTAGCATGGCCGAGGACAATAGGAACAAACCGCTGTACATGATCAGCGTGGCGGCCGAGCTGACCGGCATGCATCCGCAGACCCTGCGCGTCTACGAGTCCAAGGGCCTGGTGAATCCTCAGCGCTCGGGCGGTAACACGCGCCTGTATTCGCGTGCCGATATCGAGCGTCTGGAACTCATCAATCAACTGACCGACGAGGGCATCAACCTTGCCGGTGTGGTGCGTATCCTCGATATGAAGGAGCGCGCCGAGGAACGCGAGCGCGAGAACGAGAAGCTCCGCGCCCGCGTACGCCAACTCGAGGATGAGCTGCACGAGTACAAGATGCAGAAGAAGATCACCGCCCTTGCCCCGCGTGACGGCTCGGTTAACCCCGAGCAAGTCATGCGCAAGCTGCTGGGCGCCGGCGGAGACTTATAGTTACGCGGTTTTACCAAACCGCGTAACGGCTCGACGCTGCAAGCCCGCCAGAGCGGCAATCTGCCTTTCAACATCGGCGGCATGATCAAAAGATCAATGCCGCCTTGTTTCAAGGCACCTTGCTCGCTCTGGCGGGCTTTCGCTGTCCGCGCCAAAACATCGGCGTTGTTATGGGTAGTCATTGGGGACGTTCTTAAATGACTAGTCGAAAGGGACACTCTTGCGCCAAATCTGCCGGCCCTACACTGGACTCGTCCTGTGCTTTACCGAGATAAAGTGAACGCGCAGATTCGTAACCCACGCGCAACCGTTCTATGGCACGATATTGAACGAATGTATGCTATGCGCCCAAATCTTTTGGGCAGAGTGGGAGACAGTATGGTCAAGCTGTACGAGGACGGCATCTACCTGCGCGGCGGCAGCGAGGTTGTGCCTGCGGCCGAGGCTGCCGAGCGCGGTATTACGCAGACGCCCGAGGATGCCAAGCGTGGCACTATCGCGTATTCGATCCTCCAGGCACACAATACGTCCGGAGATCCCGAGGCGCTCAAGATTCGCTTCGACGCCATGGCGAGCCATGACATCACCTTTGTCGGCATCATCCAGACGGCGCGCGCCTCGGGCATGGAGCAGTTCCCGCTGCCCTACGTGCTCACCAACTGCCATAACTCGCTGTGCGCCGTGGGCGGTACCATCAACGAGGACGACCACGTCTTTGGCCTCTCGGCTGCCAAGAAGTACGGCGGCATCTTCGTTCCGCCGCACATCGCCGTCATCCACTCCTTTATGCGCGAGAACTTTGCCGGTTGCGGCAAGATGATCCTGGGCTCCGACTCGCACACCCGCTACGGCGCCCTGGGCACCATGGCCGTGGGCGAGGGCGGCGGCGAGCTGGCCAAGCAGCTGCTGCGCGACACCTACGATGTCGCCTACCCCGGCGTCGTCGCCATCTACCTCACGGGTTCCCCGCGCCCCGGCGTTGGTCCGCACGACGTGGCGCTCGCCATCATCCGCGCCGTCTTTGCCAAGGGCTACGTCAAGAACAAGGTCATGGAGTTCGTGGGCCCCGGCATCTCGAGCATGACGACCGACTACCGCAACGGCGTCGACGTCATGACCACCGAGACCACCTGCCTTTCCTCCATCTGGGCAACCGACGAGGACACGCACGCGTTTTTGACCATGCACGGTCGCGGCGACGACTACCGCGAGCTCAAGCCCGCCGATGTCGCCTACTACGACGGCTGCGTCGAGGTCGATCTGTCGAGCATCAAGCCCATGATCGCCCTGCCGTTCCATCCTTCCAACGGCTTTGAGATCGATGAGCTCAACGAGAACCTCGAGGACATCCTGCACGAGGTGGAGCTCGAGGCTGCCAAGATCGGCGAGGGCAAGACGCACTTTAGCCTGCTCGACAAGGTCGTCGACGGCAAGCTGCACGTGCAGCAGGGCGTTATCGCCGGCTGCTCGGGCGGCAACTACGACTCCGTGGTCCAGGCTGCCCGCGTGCTCAAGGGCGCCAACACCGGCTGCGGCGAGTTCTCGCTGTCGGTCTATCCCACGAGCCAGCCCGTGGCGCTCGAACTTACGCGCCGTGGCTATATCTACGACCTTATGGAGGCCGGCGCGATCGTGCGCACGGCATTCTGCGGCCCGTGCTTTGGTGCCGGCGACACGCCTGCCAACAACGGCCTGTCCATCCGCCACACCACGCGCAACTTCCCCAACCGCGAGGGTTCCAAGCCGGGCAATGGCCAGCTGAGCGCCGTGGCCCTGATGGATGCCCGCTCCATTGCGGCGACGGCTGCTAACGGCGGCGTCCTGACGCCGGCGACCGACCTGCCCGAGGAGACTTGGGACGAGGCCTGCGAGTACACCTTTGACGACGCGCCGTACAAAAAGCGCGTGTACTGGGGCTTTGGCAAGGCGGAGCCGGCCGATGAGCTGGTCGAGGGCCCCAACATCAAGCCGTGGCCCGCGATGGAGCCCCTCGGCGACGACATCCTTCTCAAGGTGTGCTCCAAGATCATGGACCCGGTCACCACGACTGACGAGCTGATCCCATCGGGCGAGACGAGCTCCTTCCGCTCCAACCCGCTGGGCCTGGCCGAGTTTACGCTGAGCCGTCGCGATCCGGCATACGTGGGTCGCTCCAAGGAGGTCGACGCCGTGGAGAAGCGCCGCGTGGCCGGCGAGGCCGCGGGCGACCTGGCGGCACTCGATGCCGAGCTTGCCGGTGTGTTCGAGGCACTGGCCGGCGTGGGTGTCGCGGCCGATGCCAAGGCGACCGAGTACGGCTCCATGCTCTATGCCAAGAAGCCCGGTGACGGTTCCGCCCGCGAGCAGGCCGCGAGCTGCCAGCGCGTAATTGGCGGCCTGGCCAACATCGTCCACGAGTACGCCACCAAGCGCTATCGCTCTAACGTGATGAACTGGGGCATGGTGCCCTTCCAGATGGAGGCCGAGCCTAACTTTGAGGTGGGCGACTACGTCTTCGTGCCGGGTATCCGTGCGGCGCTCGACGGCGACCTCAAGGACATCGCTGCCTACGTGGTGCGTGCCGATGGTGCGGTTGAGCAGATTGAGCTCTATATTGCCGATATGACGGCCGAAGAGCGTGCCATCGTCAAGGCCGGCTGCCTAATCAACTACAACAAGTTCAAGACCGCTGCCGAGTAACGCACTTAATTGTCCGCCCGGGGCTTACCCTTTCCCGCCCGCTCACGCGCTTCGCGAGGGTCGCGTTCGGGAAAGGGTAAGCCCCGGACTACATTTCTGCGTTCTCGTTGGGTCTTGAGGGACGCTAAAAAAGACTGGGACCACCACAAAGGGGACAGGCACCTTTGTGGTGGTCCCGTTTATCTCGATCTGTAACATCTAAGCCCCAATTTGCCGAGTAGTTGTTACAGATTTAGACAAACGGTTGCCGTCGGTCATTTCATCTCAATCTGTAACACCAAGGACCCAAAAGGGCCGCTAGCTGTTACAGATTGAGACAGCGGAGCGCCGGAGCCGAAAACCGCCACAAAGGTGCCTGTCCGGCGGGTTCTTATTTCGATGGGGTCCAGGTTATTTCATCGTCAAATAGCCAAGTGCGTGCTGAGCTGCTGTCGCGCGCTGTCTGCGGATCGGGCTCGCAGGTTTGTTCGTAGGCATCCTCGGTACACCGATCCATAAAATTGACGACTGCCGTCTGATCGCCCGCCATGACGTAGATCACGTTGCCATCCGAGATATAGACTCCCGGCCCTTCGTTGTCCACGTAGCCGGGGTCGTATGAAACGCTGCACAGTCTACTCCCGTTTGCCGCATCGAGTTCAAGGGTCGAATAATACCCGCCAACCATTTGGCCTTTCTTGGCTCGATATATTGCGGCGCCGTACCATCGATTAAACGTCTTGCCTTTGAGTAAATTGGTTGCCTTGCCGATAAGCTGCTCATCTTGGGTATAGCGCGTGGCCCCAAGTTCGATTCGGGGATAGTTACTGACCCCAAGCGCTGCGGGCGTACCGTCAAAATCGACGGTGATTGAATCGGGTTTGACGATATCGGTGAGGATTTCGATGGGGTAGCTTACGGTTTCAACCGCCGCCTGCGTTGCCGAGGCAGGGAGAAATGCGAGATAGATAATGCCTACGCCGACTGCGGTAATTGCAAACGCTAAGACGAGCAGGCCGATATAGGTGGATCGTTTCACGGCGGGCACCTCGCAAACAGTATGCATTCATTAAGATAAATGATACCAGCTTACGACAATATTCAAAAGAAAGCGATCGTTCGAAATGACGGGGCTAAAAGGCCCTATTGGGCTTCGATTTGATCTCTAATAGGAGTATTTGCCTCCCCTCGTTCTGGGCGAGAGGTCAATAATTGAGTTCACGAGTTTTGCGCAATACTGTTCTCACTAAACTCGCTATTTTCACTATAAGCACTATAAAAACGACAGGGACGATGACGAGAACGTTGTGGCGTACGATAGCCAAGCCGTTTAAGCCAGCACCCATGTCTTGAATCTCCATCAATATCTGTGCGAACGGGCTATCGTTGGTCCTCGATTTCGTCGCTGTGTTCTCGTTGGGTCTTGGGATCGCCAAACGTAGACTGGGCTTGATGTCGCCTCTTTTAATCGGGGTTGATTCTTCTCTGGACCACCACAAAGGGGACGGGCACCTTTGTGGTGGTTCTTGGTTTGTCTCGATCTGTAACATCTTGGCCGCTAAAAGTGGGCCTGGTGTTACAGATTTAGATTTTCGATTCGGGTGTCTTCGGTTTGTCTCGATCTGTAACAGTTAGACCCTAATTTGCCGAGTAGATGTTACAGATTGAGACAAACGGTTGCCGCTGGTCATTTCATCTCGATCTGTAACATCTAGGATCAAAAATGGCTGCTAGATGTTACAGATCGAGACGGTAGTGCGCCTGGGCAGCGGCGGGCTGACATCTCAGTACCCTATCCATCAATCACTCAGAAAATCTTATATATAGAGACTTAGATTTATGTATAAGATCGCGCAAAGCTGGCAACAATACTTCTCGAACAACGTGAAGCCGCCCCGTAGGGCGGCCACCCCAAGAGAGGTGATTCCATGAGAATCGATAAGCTAGCAATGACGTCGCGCGAGGCGCTGCAGACCGCCATGAGCACGGCTGCCGACGCGCAGGCCGGCGCGGTGGAGCCGATTCACCTGCTGTCCGCCCTGCTCGGTGCCGGCGAGCGCAATATCTCCGTGATCATCGAGCGCATCGGTGCCGACCCGGCCCAGCTCGCGCGCTCCACACAGGATGCCATCGACCACGCGCCCAAGGTTTCGGGCGAGGGCCAACAGATGGGCCTGTCCAACGAGCTCGTCCGCGTCATCGAAAAGGCCGAGAAGAAGGCCACCAAGATGGGTGACAGCTTTGTGGTGACCGAGCATCTGCTGATGGCACTTGCCGAGGACAAGGGCGAGGCAGGCCGAGTGCTGCGTGACGCCGGCGTCACCAAGGAGCGCATCGAGCAGGTCTACGAGGAGCTGCGTGGTGATGACCGCGTGACGTCTGCCGAGGACAAGACTCAGTTTGAGGCGTTGGAGCAGTACGGCCGCAATATCTGCGACCTGGCCCGCGCCGGCAAGCTCGACCCGGTCATCGGCCGTACCGACGAGATTCGCCGTACCATCCAGGTCCTGTCCCGCCGCACCAAGAACAACCCCGTGCTGATCGGCGAGCCGGGCGTCGGCAAGACGGCCATCGTCGAGGGCATCGCCCAGCGTATCGTGGCCGGCGACGTGCCGAGCACCCTGCGTGACCGCGACCTCATCGAGCTCGACATGAGCGCGCTGGTCGCCGGCGCCAAGTACCGTGGCGAGTTCGAGGACCGCTTGAAGGCCGTGCTCAAGGAAGTGCAAAAGTCCGAGGGCAAGGTCATCCTGTTCATCGATGAGCTCCACACCATTGTGGGCGCGGGTGCCACCGAGGGCTCCATGGACGCCGGCAACATCCTCAAGCCGGCGCTCGCCCGTGGCGACCTACACGCGATCGGTGCGACCACGCTCGACGAGTACCGCAAGTACATCGAGAAGGACGCGGCGCTCGCCCGTCGTTTCCAGACCGTCATGGTCTCCGAGCCCACCGTCGAGGACACCATCTCGATCCTGCGTGGCCTCAAGGAGAAGTACGAGATCTTCCACGGCGTGCATATCACCGACAGCGCGCTTGTGGCCGCCGCCGACCTCTCCGATCGCTACATCGCCGACCGCTTCCTGCCCGACAAGGCTATCGACCTGGTCGATGAGGCCGCAAGCCGCCTGCGCATGGAGCTCGACAGCATGCCGGTCGAGATCGACGCCACCACGCGTCAGCTCACCCAGCTGCAGATCGAGGAGCAGGCGCTCATGAAGGAGACCGACGACGCCTCCAAGGAACGTCTTGAGGCCCTGCGCCAGGAGATCGCCGAGGTCCAGGAAAAGCTCAACGTGCAAAAGGCCGGCTGGCTCAACCAAAAGAACGCCATCGACCATGTGCAGGAGCTCAAGGGCCAGCTCGACGAGGCCAAGAGCGAGGAGGAGCGGGCGACGCGTAACGGCGATCTGGGCCGTGCGTCCGAGCTGCGCTACGCTGTGATTCCGGGTCTGCAGCAGCAGATTCAGGAGTCCGAGGCCGCGCTCGAGGCGCAGAAGGAGCAGGATGGCGAAGGCCTCAACGAGCAGGTGACCTCCGATGAGATCGCCGAGGTCGTGAGCGCCTGGACCGGCGTGCCCGTGTCCAAGATGATGCAGGGCGAGCTCGACAAGCTCAAGGGCCTGGAGGGCGAGCTGCACAAGCGCGTTATCGGCCAGGACGAGGCCGTCTCCGCTGTCGCCGCGGCCGTGCGCCGCAGCCGTGCGGGCCTCTCCGACCCGGACAAGCCCATCGGTAGCTTCTTCTTCCTGGGCCCCACCGGCGTAGGCAAGACCGAGCTCGCCAAGGCGCTGGCCGAGTGCCTGTTCGATGACGAGCGCGCACTCGTGCGTATCGACATGTCCGAGTACATGGAGAAGTTCAGCGTCCAGCGTCTGATCGGTGCGCCCCCGGGATACGTGGGCTACGACGAGGGCGGCCAGCTCACCGAGGCCGTGCGCCGTCGTCCGTACTCCGTGATCTTGCTCGACGAGATGGAGAAGGCTCATCCGGACGTCTTCAACGTGCTGCTGCAGGTGCTTGACGACGGTCGTCTGACCGACGGCCAGGGTCGCCAAGTGTCCTTTAAGAACACGATCATCATCATGACGTCCAACGTGGGCTCCAAGGCCATCGCCGACCTGTCCGGCAAGGACGAGGAGGAGATGCGCCATCAGGTCGACGCGGCCATGGCTCAGACCTTCCGCCCCGAGTTCCTCAACCGTATCGACGACATCGTGGTGTTCCATCCGCTCGGTATGGCGCAGATCGAGAAGATCGTCGACATCCAGCTCGCCGACGTCCGCGCGCGTCTGGCCAAGGAGCGCATGACGCTTGCCATCACCCCGGCGGCCAAGCAGATGCTCGCCGTGGGTGGCCTGGACCCGGTCTTTGGCGCTCGTCCGCTCAAGCGCCTGGTGCAGCGCGAGGTCGTGGACGCCATCGCCGCCGCCATCATCGATGGTACGGTGAGCGAGGGCGATCAGGTGACGGTCGATGTCGACAAGGACGGCGGCTTTACCGTCGTGTGCGACAACACGCCGTCGGCCACCTACGAGGTTCCCGACGCCGAGTAGATTTTTGGGACATGCCTTAAAATCTACCAGCCCGGCCCTAAACGCCAAGGGCGGCGGATCCAATTGGGTCCGCCGCCCTTTTTCGTGCGACAATCGATGATGTTGAACGTGAGTACATGGCAAGGAGATATGCAGATGAACGACGAGACCAAGACGAACGCGCCGGCGACCGATGCCGCGCCCGCGGCACCCAAGCCTGCGCCTAAGCCGGCGCCCAAACCGCGCGACCCCTTCATTCGCGCCGAGAACGAGGACGACGACGGCTACGATCCCTACAGCGATCGCCGCCCCGAGCGCGAGCCGATGTTCGAAGCCGATCCCTGGCGCTGAGTGCCACCCAAAAGGCCACCAATAAGTTGCGGTGAAATAGGGACTGTTTTGCGGTTTGGCCAGCAAAAACAGTCCCTATTTCACCGCAACTGCGTTAGGGACGTGGGTGTTGGGCGGCTGTTTTTGGGTCCGCTAGTCCTGGGCTTTGATGCTCGGCAGGAGAATCTGGGCGAGGTAGTCGGTCTCAAGTTTGGTCGCGGCGTCTGCCTTGCCGTCTTTGCCGACCAGTACGTTCTTGATCTGGCTATACGTATAGCGGTTGCCGGTCGTAAGCTCGACAAGTTCAATGGCCGTGTCCATGGGGTAGGTCGACACGGGATTCTGCGTGCGCCCGTTGATGGTCTGGGGCACCACATACGGATAGACGGGGCCGCTGGCGTAGACGGTATAACCGTTGCCTAGATTGGCTGCACCCAAAACCGTATCGCCCTCATCGGGCGTAAAGCTCTCGCCCTCGCGTACCGCGACGAGCGTCACAATCGGCGTATCGCTGTCGCCGGCAAGATAGATGCATAGCGTGCTGCCATTTTGCCAAGTCTCGACCTTGCCGTACCACTCGACGGGGATATCGAGCTGGTAGAGGTCGGTTGCCTTGTGGCGGGCGTCGGCATCACGGGCCGCCTGTGCCTTTTGCGCGCTCACGGCATTGACGGCGGCGTCGCGCCGCGCGGTTGCCGCCTGCTGGAGCACCTTGGCGGTGGCGGCGGAGCTCGCGCCTCCCTCCTCGGCATATTTGGCGGCGGCATCGATCTGGTCGTCGGTTACCGTGTCGGCCGAAGGCACCTTGAGCTTAAAGGCGGCCTGGCTGCTTAGGTCCTGTCCGTCGCTCTTGATCGTGACCTGCGCCTTGGTGGTCGGGACGGTATAGATGGTGCCGTCGGCCGCGATGGGGGAGGCAGCGATGGAGAGCGTGTAATCGCCGGGCAGCAGTTTGATGCCGCGGCCGTGCTCGTCAACATAGAGCGTTTCGCTCACGGAGGATCCGTCAGAATCCTGGCCGCTCACTTGTACGGGAATCTTGGAGCCGGCGGAACAGTCGAGGCCCGCGGCATGCACGCCAATCTGCACCGACATCATCGTGTGGGCATTGGCGGCGACAGCGGCAGCCTGCTCTTGCTGATATCCGTTCCAGGCAGCATAGCCTGCACCGCCGGCGACGAGCGCGGCGGCCACGATACCGGCGACCATCAGATTGCGGCGCTTGGGCGACATCTTGCGATGACGAACCTCGGCCTCGCGTGCCGAGGGAACGGACGGTAGGGGAATATCGCCCATGGCGATGGTCTCGTCCACGGCTGGTGCGGAACCCAGGCCAGGAAGCTCGCGGGTCAGCGAATCCTCGGCCGGCAAGCTGTCGAGCAAGACGGTTTCCTCGCCCGTGTCGGATCCGGGCTGGTCGTCGGCCTCGATATCGTCCTCTTCGGCTTCGTCAGGAGCGTCTTTGGCGTCGCTGCCTTCGTCCTCAGTGTCTTCGTGCACCTCGTCCTGCGCGTCGACGACCGAATCGCTAAACGAGAGCTCGTCTAGCGCGATCCGGTCAAGGCTCTCCAGGGCTTCGGCACATGCTTCCGCATCCTGGGCCGCATCCTCGCGGCCATACGTCTCATCGCTCATATATCCCCCAATGCAATATCGGCTCAACACTGTACCCAAAAATGGAGCCATATAAAGCGCATACGAAATATAAGATCCGATTTAACCTGAGCGCATCGTTCGGCCGCATCCTCGCGGCAGCAAAAGGCCCCCGGAACGCGGACGAATCACATTCCGGGGGCTCTGCAATGCGTTGAGTTGCGCGGAGCCGGCTATGCTGCTTCACATTCAAGCGGCGTTTGCGCCGGGTATGTTACTCGGCGTGAGCGTAATCGACCTTGGCGCGGCGGGCGGTAGCCTTCTCCCAATCGCTGGTGCCCTCAAAGACATCCTGCTTGTAGGGGTTGCGGCCGAGCTTCTTGGCGCGGTAGACGATGTAGATGATCGCGGCGATGTTGGCGATCAGCGCGGCGATGGAGACCGCGGTGGCCGCGGTGGGGTCGAGCGTGGAGTGGGTCACAAAGATGGACTCCTCCTGGAAGTAGGGGAACACCTGGGCAAACATGCACCAAATGGCCAGCGTAAAGGCGCGGTTCTGAATCCAGCCGCCCTTGTTCCAGATAAAGGCGGCGACGGTGGGCGCCAGCAGCAGCGCAAAGCCGCAGAACCAGGAGTGGGTGGGTAGGCAGTTGTAGGTGTAGCAGAAGTTCCAGATATCGTAGGCGATGATGTAGACCCAGGTCATGTCGGGCCACAGCATGTCGGTCTTGTCCTCGGAGGCGTAGACGCTCCACCAGCCGGTCATGCAGAAGATGTTGATGATGCCGGCGATGCCGTTGAACACGTTGTTCCAGCCGGCGAGCTGCGTGGCGCCCTCGGAGGTGACCCAGGTGGATTCGCCCAGGACAAAGAAGTGATAAGCGCTCTCGAAGTCGGACACGACGGCGATCATGATGTTGATGGCGACGATCACAAACGGCCATGCGCGGAACCAGTGCGCCTTGCCGATCTTGCCCCACTGGTACTTAATGGCGATGAAGCCCCAGCAGCCGGCCAGCGCCGCGTACACCTTGGCGTAGTGGAACCAGCTGTTCTGGTACACATGCGTGGGGTTGGTGAGCGCCCACTCGGCGCCCTGCAAAACGCCGACGGCGATGGCGATGCAGTAGATGGTCATGGCCAGCGGAGCCACGCCAAAGATGATGGCCGCGCCGAGCTTGGTGCGGCGGCCGACCTCGTTGAGCACGATCAGGCCAACAAAGACCATGGCCCAGCCGGCCCAGTGGATAAGGGTATCGCTACCCCAAACATCGAACAGCATGCTGCTCTCCTTTCACACGCCCGCGGCCCCTCTTCCGATCGCGGGCAGTTTGGCCAAATGTCGTCAGTTCCCGGGCCTGCGCTCGGGATACTTGGCGGTGTAGCCCTCGATGTGGAGCGTCGAGGCGATGATTTCCTTGACCGTCTCGTCGGGCACATCGGGATGCGTGCGGATATACATTAAAAGTCCCATGATGAGGGTGTAGAACGTCTCGTAGACATGGTCGATGCGCAGGTCGTGATGGGCGACAAAATCCACTACGGTGGTGTCGCAGATGTACTGCGCCACGCGCTGGACCACGTTGTGCAGAAAGCCGCCGTAGAGCGCGCCGCTGCTGGAAGTCAGCGTGTGCGGCAGCTCGTGGCCGCTGGCGACCAGGCGCTTAAAGAGCGGGGCGACGGTGTCGAGTGCGCCTTCGATATCGCCGACGGTGCGGCTGGCGTTCCACTGCTCGAGCTCGGAGATAAAGCCGTCGATCGCCTCGTCCATGACGGCGGTGACGGCGGCGTCCATATCGGCAAAATAGTGGTAGAACAGCGAGCGCGTGCAGCCGGCCCGTTTGGTTACGGCCGATACCGAAAGGTGGGACACGCCCAGCTCGGAGCTTACGGCGCGCACGGCATCGAGGATTTCGCGGCGGCGCTCGTCGCCCGACAGGCGCTTTGCTGCGCTGTCGGTTGTTGCGGCGGCATCGACGGCAGGAGTGGTATCGACCGCAGGGACGTTTGCCGTGTTATCACTCATGTTTTGCCGCCTTTCATCCGCTTTTGCCTAACCGTTCGCCTAACAGTCTTGAATATTGTTGACGGTTCGTCAATACTATTTTTGACACAATGTCAACAATGGTGGGTGAACGGCATGGGGGCATGCCCGGCCTGCAAAAAAAGAGGGGCGCTGCGGCCTCGTCGGGCTGCGGCAAGAGAAGGGACAACCATGATTCTCAACGGACCGGGGATTAGCTACACCGAGCCCGACATCGGTTCGGAGTTCGTGCCGCCGCTGCCGGAGCATCCGCGCGAGGCCATCGTCAAGCTGTGCGAGCACTGCACCAACCGTCTGCTGCATCGCGACGAGCTGTTGGGCTACGAGTACTGGTCGTTTGCCGAGGCCGCAACCGACGAGCAGGCCGAAGTGCTCTGCAAGATGAAGATGCGCCGTCCCTATACACTGCCCGAGATGGTCAAGCTCACCGGCATGCCCGAAGCCGATATCGAGAAGATGCTCGACGACATGAGCTACACGGGTCTGCTTGAGTACAACTGGGAAAACCCCGAGCGCGCCAAGCAGTGGGTACTGCCCATGCTGGTGCCGGGTTCCGCCGAGTTCCTCAACATGCGCGTGAGCCAGCTCGAGGAGCATCCGGTCTATGCCAAGTTCTTTGAGCAGGCGTCCAAGGGGCCGCTGTCCAAGGCTACGCCGATGGTGCCGCCCGGAGGCGCCGGTATCGGCATGCACGTCATTCCGGTCGAGAAGGCCATTGACGCCGCAAGCACCTCGGTGCCTATTGAGCATATCGAGCATTGGCTCGACAAATACGAGGGTAAGTATGCCGCTAGCACCTGCAGCTGCCGTGCGAGCCGTCGCGTGATGGGTGAGGGCTGCGCCGACGACCCGGCCGATTGGTGCATCGCCGTGGGCGATATGGCCGACTACGTGGTCGAGACCGATCGTGGCCATTACGTGACCCGCGACGAGGTTTACGACATCTTGCGCCAGGCCGAGGACAACGGCTTTGTGCACCAGATCACCAATATCGACGGCGAGAACAAGATCTTCGCCATCTGCAACTGCAACGTCAACGTGTGCTACGCCTTGCGCACCTCGCAGCTGTTCAACACGCCCAACCTGTCGCGCTCGGCCTATGTCGCCAAGGTCGAGAAGGACAAGTGCGTGGCCTGCGGTCGCTGCGTTGAGGTGTGCCCGGCCGGCGCCGCCAAGCTCGGCCAGAAGCTCTGCAGCAAAAAGGCCGGCGGACAGGTGCCCGAGTATCCCCGCCAGGAGCTGCCCGATGCCACCAAGTGGGACCACACCAAGTGGTCGCCCAACTACCGCAACGACAACCGCATCGAGACGCATGAGTCCGGCACCGCTCCCTGCAAGACGGCCTGCCCCGCGCATGTCGCCGTTCAGGGCTATCTGAAGCTCGCGGCTCAGGGTCGCTATGACGAGGCCCTAGCACTCATTAAGCGCGAGAACCCGCTACCCGCTATCTGCGGCCGTGTGTGCAACCGCCGCTGTGAGGATGCCTGCACACGCGGCCGTGTGGACGCCGCCGTGGCTATCGACGAGGTCAAGAAGTTTATCGCCCAGCGCGATCTGGATGCCGCGACTCGCTATGTCCCACCTGTGGTGACCCCGACGCGTGCCGGCGGCTTCGACCAGAAGATCGCCATCATCGGCGCCGGTCCGGCCGGTCTGTCCTGTGCCTTCTATCTGGCCGAGAAGGGCTACAAGCCCGTCGTATTCGAGAAGAACGAGCGCCCGGGCGGCATGCTCACCTACGGTATTCCCAGCTTTAAGCTGCAGAAGGATGTTATCGAGGCCGAGGTCGAGATCATTCGCCTGATGGGTGCCGAGTTCCGCTATGGCGTTGAGGTCGGTCGCGATGTGACGCTCGACGAGCTGCGCGCGCAGGGCTTTAAGGCCTTCTACGTTGCCATTGGCTGCCAGGGCGGCCGCCTTGCCGGTATTCCGGGTGAGGATGCCGAGGACGTGACCGTGGCCGTCGACTTTTTGCGCGAGGTTAACAGTGGCAAGATCGACGCGCTGCCCGGCCGCACCATTGTGGTGGGCGGCGGCAACGTGGCTATCGATGTCGCCCGGAACGCCTGCCGTCTGGGCTCTGAGCACGTTGAGATGTTCTGCCTGGAGAGCGAGGCTCAGATGCCCGCCAGCGAGGAGGAGCGTCGCGAGGCCGTTGAGGACGGCGCTCACATCAGCTGCGGCTGGGGCCCCAAGGAGATTCACCTGGACGAGGCCGGTCGTGTGCGCGGTATCACCTTCAAGCGCTGCACGCGTGTCTTTGACGACGAGGGCCGTTTTGCGCCCGAGTACGACGAGAACGATCTGCGCCGTGTCGACGCCGACCGTGTCGTCATGTCGATTGGCCAGTCCATTGTGTGGGGCGACCTGCTGGCTGGCTCCAAGGTGGAGCTCGGCCGCGGCCAGGGCGCCCTTGCCGATCCCCAGACTTACCAGACCGCCGAACCCGACATCTTTGTGGGTGGTGACGTCTATACCGGTCCGAGCTTTGCCATCGACGCCATCGCCGCCGGCCACGAGGCCGCGGTGTCCATCCATCGCTTTGTGCAGCCGGGCTCCACGCTCACCATCGGCCGCAACCAGCGCCGCTACACCTCGCTCGACCGCGACGATGCCGTGATCGAAAGCTACGACAACGCGAGCCGCGAGGTTGCCCACGTGGACCGCGAGCGCGAGAAAGCTGCGCCGTTTAGCGAGTATGTTGAGACCTTTACCGAGGAGCAGGTGCGCGCCGAGACCGCCCGCTGCCTGGGCTGCGGTGCCTCGATCGTCGACCCCAACAAGTGTATCGGCTGCGGCCTGTGCACCACCAAGTGCGCGTTCGATGCCATCCATCTGGATCGTGATCGCCCCGAGTGCTCCACGATGGTCAAATACGAGCAAAAGCTCCCAAGCCTCGGCAAGTATGCTTTAAAGCGCGCCATCAAGATTAAGTTCGGTCATTAGGTTCCGCCGTTCTAACGGACGGCGGAACTGCCGACGCTGCGCGGCGCCCAGGCACCCCATCTTGCCCCTCAACTTCGGCGCCGCGGGCAAAAGCCCAGCGGACGCCTTGTTTCGGGGCAACCTGGGGCACCTGGGCGCCGCTCGCTGACGTTGGATTGACATCGTATCAACTGTTGCAGAAAGGGTTTCGCCTTGCATGAATTGGGAATCGTCTATCACATTATTCGCGATGTCGAGAACGTGGCGCGCGCTCATGGCGTGCGTCGCGTTTCGAGCGTGACGTTGCTACTGGGCGAGGTCTCGGGCGTCGTTCCCGACTTGCTGCTCGACGCTTGGCGCTGGGCAGCAGATAAAAAGCCTATCACCGAGGGCTCGGAGCTTATCGTGGAGCCCGTTGAGGCTGTGACACATTGCGAGGCGTGCGGCCGCGACTACGCGACGGTCGAGCACGGCAAGACCTGCCCTCATTGCGGTAGCGGCGAGACATACCTGCTGCAGGGCCAGGAGGTCATGATCAAGCAGATCGAGACCCCCGACGAGGACCCGGCAGACGCTGCCCCCGACGGCCTCTCCGACGCCCCCGATGCCGTCGACGCCGCCAACCCTCTTCGCATCGCCTAATATCCAATGACTACGTGGGCTAGAGTTCTAAACATATTTGCTTCGGTTAGTCAAGTCATGTCTGTTTAAACAAAATAGCGGCACGCAGACGCATTGGGATCCACCTAAAGCGATTTTAACGAACAGCTCGCCTATATATGTCTTTGAAAGCAATCGGCAAATCACGTTTTAGCAGGCAATGAGCTGTAAACCAGCAACGTAATCAATTTGTAACAAACTAGACGTTTAAACAAATAAACCAACCTTTTGCGAATTTAGCTATAATTCCACAATCCAAACAGGTATACTCCTTTCATGTCGTGTAGGAAATACGTAGACAAAAAGGAGGTTATGTGATGGTAAGTATTGTTCTTGCTAGCCATGGGGACTTGGCAGCTGGAATCAAGCAGACGGGCTCGATGGTCTTTGGCGATCAGCCGTCTGTTGCCGTGGTCTCGCTCGAGCCGAGCATGGGCCCCGACGACTTCCGTGCCAAGGTCGAGGAAGCAATCGCTTCCTTCGAGGACCAGGAGCAGGTGCTCTTCCTCGTTGATCTGTGGGGCGGCACGCCGTTCAACCAGATCAGCGGGCTCATCGAGGGCCACGATTCCTGGGCTATCGTCACCGGTGTCAACCTGCCTATGCTCATCGAGGCATATTCGCAGCGCTTTGACGCAAAGAACACTGCACATGCGATCGCAAAACATCTCGTGACTGAGGCTAAGGCTGGCGTGCGCGTCAAGCCCGAGTCTCTGGAGCCCGAGGAGAAGAAGCCGGCTGCGGCCGCCGCTGCTCCTGCAGGCGCCATTCCTCCGGGAACGGTTATCGGCGACGGGCACATCAAGATTGCCCACGTCCGTATCGACACCCGTCTGCTTCATGGTCAGGTGGCCACCACGTGGACGAAGCAGATCAACCCCAACCGCATCATCGTGGTTTCCGACGGCGTTGCTCACGACGAGCTCCGCAAGACCATGATCGAGCAGGCTGCCCCTCCGGGAGTCCATGCCAACGTCGTGCCCATCAAGAAGATGGCCGAGGTCGTCAAGGACACGCGCTTTGGTGACACCAAGGCGATGCTGCTCTTCGAGAACCCGCAGGATCTGCTCAAGGCCATCGAGGCCGGCGTCGACATCAAGGAAGTCAACATCGGTTCTATGGCCCACTCCAAGGGCAAGGTCGTCGTCACCAACGCCGTCGCTATGGGCGATGACGACGTCAAGACTCTCGAGGCCCTCAAGGCCAAGGGCGTCAAGTTCGAGGTCCGCAAGGTTCCTTCGGATTCCTCCGAGGATCTCGACGCCATGTTGAAGAAAGCTAAGGCCGAACTGGCCGCTCAAGCATAGTAAAGGAGGGTCCGATACATGTCTGCAATCACTATTCTGCTTGTTGCGATTGTCGCGTTGCTTGCCGGTATGGAAGGCATTCTGGATGAGTTCCAGTTCCATCAGCCGCTCGTGGCATGCACGCTTATCGGTCTCGTAACCGGTCACCTTCAGGAGGGCATCCTCCTGGGCGGTTCGCTCCAGATGATGGCCCTTGGCTGGGCTAACGTCGGCGCCGCCGTCGCGCCTGACGCTGCTCTGGCATCGGTCGCTTCTTCGATCATCATGGTGCTCGCCCTCAACGGCGGCGCTACCGATCCGTCGAAGGCCGTTACCGCCGCCATCGCCGTCGCCGTCCCGCTGTCGGTCGCCGGCCTGTTCCTGACCATGATCTGCCGTACTCTGGCTACCGCTATTGCTCACGCCATGGACGGTTGCGCCGAGAAGGGCGATTTCGCCGGCATCGAGCGCTGGCAGTACGCTGCCATCCTCATGCAGGGCCTTCGTATCGCCATCCCGGCCGTCCTGCTGTGCATCATCCCGGCCGAGGCCGTTACCAACGCGCTCAACGCTATGCCTGACTGGCTGTCCGGCGGCATGGCTGTCGGCGGCGGCATGGTCGCTTCCGTCGGTTACGCCATGGTCATCAACATGATGGCCACCAAGGAGACCTGGCCGTTCTTCATCCTCGGCTTTGTCCTTGCTGCCATCCCTCAGCTCACGCTGATCGCCCTGGGCCTCATCGGCATCTCCCTTGCCCTCATCTACCTTGGCCTTAAGGATCTGGCCAAGCAGGGTGGCGGCATGGGCGGTGGCTCCGGCGACCCGCTCGGCGACATTCTGAACGATTACGAGTAGGAGGGGAGTGATACATATGGCAGAGAACAAGATTCAGCTTACCAAGGCTGACCGCAAGAAGGTTTGCTTCCGTCATCAGTTCCTTCAGGGCTCGTGGAACTACGAGCGTATGCAGAATGGCGGCTGGTGCTTCGCAATGATCCCTGCGATCAAGAAGCTCTACACCAGCAAGGATGACCAGATTGCCGCTCTTAAGCGCCACCTGGAGTTCTATAACACCCACCCCTATGTTTCCGCCCCCGTCATTGGCGTTACCCTCGCTCTCGAGGAGGAGCGCGCCAACGGTGCTCCGATCGACGACGTCGCCATCCAGGGCGTCAAGGTCGGTATGATGGGCCCGCTCGCCGGCGTCGGCGACCCCGCCTTCTGGTTCACCCTTCGCCCGATCCTGGGCGCTCTGGGCGCTTCCATGGCCCTGTCCGGCAGCATTGCCGGCCCGCTGCTGTTCTTCTTCGCGTGGAACATCATCCGTTACGCTTTCCTGTGGTACACGCAGGAGTTTGGCTACAAGGTCGGCTCCTCCATCGCCAAGGACCTCTCCGGCGGTCTGATGGGCAAGGTCACCGAGGGCGCTTCCATCCTGGGTATGTTCATCATCGGTGCCCTGGTCGAGCGCTGGGTGTCCATCTCTTTCACCCCGGTCGTCTCCAAGGTCACGCAGTCCGCTGGTGCCTTCATCGACTGGGCCAACCTGCCTTCCGGTTCCGAGGGCGTCAAGGAAGCGCTGACGATGTACAACTCCGTCGGTGCTACCGCCCTTGATCAGGTGAAGGTCACCACGCTTCAGGCCAACCTCGATCAGCTCATCCCCGGCCTTGCCGCCGTGTGCCTGACCCTGCTGGTCTGCAAGCTCCTCAAGAAGAAGGTCAGCCCGATCGTCATCATCCTGGCTCTCTTCGCCGTCGGCATCATCGGTCGCGTCTGCGGCTTCATGTAAGCACGCTTCGGCTTAAGACCGAGAGTTGCTAGGCAAGGGCTATTGAGCCATTGAAACGGACCGCACCCGGTGGGTACACTGGATGCGGTCCGATTGTTATATTTGGAGGGCGAGGCGCGCATGGCGCAATCTCAGAACAGCACGGTCGATCTGGCAACGCCGGCAACCTGCCTGATGGGACTTACCAGCCACGGCAACGTGATGGTGGGCAACAAGGCATTTGAGTACTACAACGAGCGCAATCCCGAGGACTTTATTCAGATCCCGTGGGATGAGGTCGACTATATCGCCGCCGAGGTTTTGCGCGGCACCAAGAAGATTACGCGCTTTGCCATCTTCACCAAGGACAACGGTCACTTTACGTTTTCGACGCGCGACGATAAAGAGACGCTTCGCGCGGCCCGTAAGTACGTTGACGAGGATAAGCTCGTGCGTTCGCCCGACTTTATCGATGTGACGGCCAAGGGCGCCAAGAGCATCCCCTCCGTCATCAAGAGCCTTTTCCACAAAGGCAACTAGCTCTTCATCAGTTGCGGTGAAATAGTTCCTAAATTGGCCTCCTGGGCTTCAAACAGGAACTATTCCGCCGCAACTTCGAAGAGTGGCTATGCGCTGCATAGCAGCGGCGTAAATCTGCTACACTAGTACAACATGCCTCCGTAGCTCAGGGGATAGAGCACCGCTCTCCTAAAGCGGGTGTCGACGGTTCGAATCCGCCCGGGGGCACCAGGAAAATCGCAGGTCAGACGGTGTAAATCGTCTGACCTGCTTCTGTATGAATAGGGGTAAAACTCGATTGAGGGGTGAAATAGGGGTGAAAGTTCTTTCTATGGTGAAATCATCTCAACTTCACATTTTATCCTCAGGGCCGGTTTTCAACCCTTCCCACAGCCTACGGGCTGGATGTAGGGCCCTTCGGCTATGGAAAGCGTTGAAAACCTAGGTCGACGTTGCCGGGGGCGGGCGAGATTTTGGCAACCTTTGATATTTTTGGATTGTTCTTGAGATCTCATGGGATGCTAAACGCCGTTGTAAAACTACTATTTTGGCTTGTTTCGATTTGTCCGTTGTTTTATTCGGCAAACAGGTCAGAGTTGAAGAACTCTTTCAGGGAAACGCCTAGTCCCCGGGCAATCCGGTCGATATTTTCAATTGATATATTCCGTTTGCCGGTTTCGACCTCGGCAAAGTAAGTTCGGGACATCTCTATAGTGTATGCAAGGGTTTCTTGACTATAGCCGAGCGCATTTCTCAGTTCTTTTATCCGCAGCCCGACTCTCATCTTTATATCTAATTGAGTCATTGGTACCTCCTAGCCGGTGGTGCCAATGATTCGGGTTAGCCCTATATGAGTCACACCTATATAAGTGACAATTTGCAATACAATGCTTGTAGCTTAATTACATGAGAATTGAATTGGAGCAATGAGATGGATGGGAACGATTCTCGGAAATCACCGGAGCTGGATTCCGCGGAGGAGGAGAACGCAAAGAAGCCGCTCGTGCTCTTCGGGCGCGAGTTCTCCCGCAAGCAGGTTTTCGCGGCTGGTGTGGGAATCCTCTGTGCGGCGCTTCTCATCGGCGGCGGTGGGTATGCCATCACACATGCCGGGTGGAGGGGCAAAGCGAATGTCCCTGCGGTGTCCCAGTCAAAGGACGATGAGGAGCAGGGCATGGCGCTTATCCTTGAGGTGAAGGCCGACGGCTGGGATGCGGAAACCTCCACGCCCGTTATCGCCCATATCGAGGATGAGGACGGGGAAGTAGACTTCTACACCGCCATCGCCGCGAACAAGCAGGTGACCGTGAAGGTCGGCAAGTCCGGCACTTATACCGTTACGTTCATCTCTCCGGTGAACGCGGACGGTTCCATCTACACGGTGCCATCGAAGAAGGTTACCGCCGGGAAGGCCGACAAGACGGTTGCCGCAGGCGTGACTTTCGATAAGGTGGATGCGGACAAGGTGACGAAGGATGACCTGACCGCCATCGCCAAGGACGTTGCGGAAGCCGTGAAGAAGGGCGATTCCACCCTGACCGGAGACAAGGGTTCCGAGGTCGTGAAGAAGTTCGAGGACAACATCAAGAAGAACCCGAACGCCGATGCCGATGCCGTCGAGAAGGAGACCGAGAAGGCGCAGGAGACCGCCAAGGAGGACAAGTCCGATGCCAAGGCACCGGAGACCTCCGAGGGCAAGAAGGATGATGGGAACTCCGGCTCCGGTAGCAAGGGCGATTTCTCATCCAAGAAGGATGATGACAAGTCCGACAGCAAGCCGAGCGGAGGCAACGGCGGCAACTCTAGCTCCGGTTCGAACTCGGGCAGCACGACGAAGAAGGATGACACCCCGGCGCATGTTCATAAGTATGATATCTACCATCCCGCAGTGACCCATACGGAGAAGGTGTACCATCCCGCAGTGACCCATACGGAGAAGGTGTACCATCCCGCAGTGACCCATACGGAAGAGCGCTCAATTTGCAACGGCTGCGGAGCAGATATCACGGGCAATGAACGAGCTCATGCGTATAATGCGCTTATGGCAGGCAATAAAGCATGTGGCGCATATCATACGGAATACAATACCGTAACAGATTCTGCGGCATGGGAGGAAACGGTTACGATTACGGATTCTGCGGCATGGGAGGAAACGGTTACGATTACGGATTCTGCGGCATACTACACTTGTTCCTGCGGTGCTCGCAAATAGCAGACGTAATCGGACTAAGGAAATACTTCCTATGCTGTTTGCAACCTATCAACCATATAGGAGCGGCAGGAAGTATAAAAACTGTCACAGGAAAAAGCCGGTAGATATCTAACATTTCTTATAACTCCAAGGAAAGCCCCGGCAAAATGGCTGGGGCTTTTTCTAATGCTCGTTGTTCAGGTCTTTCTGTGGTTCTGACCCGTTTTGTTTCGACATCTTTGCGGTCGCATTTTTCATATCACCGATTTCGGAACCGAAGAAATCCGGCTCCTCATGCTCAAGCGAATGGGCGGCAACCGGAACGATAACGGCGCGGCGGACGCGCAGCATCAGACGGATCAGATGGCGCTCATGGGAGTTGCAGACGCCCAGCAGGCGACGGGAGAAATGACCATAAAGAACGTCGAAGAGGTGACCGCGAGGAGCAGGAAGGTCATTGATTCTATGGTAGAGGAGTATAAGAAGCGCATCGAGCGCCTTTCGATGGCGACGCTGCCCGATAGGCTGTTCTACTACAGCAAATGGATGGCGGTCATCCTTGTGCTCATCATCCTCGCGCATGCCCTATGGGGCGTGTTGGTGTAGAGGCCTACCGGTAATACGGATAGATAGAGAGCGAGAGAACCTATTATGAGACAGAAAGGACTGACAGAAATGAAGAAAGACAGCAATATGTTTAATGACAACAGCACCGAGACTGAGGGTATCCCGGCGGACAAGACCGCCGAAATCCCGAAGGTCGTGGATTCCACGGAGGAGGAGAATGCTAAGAAGCCGCTAGTGTTCTTCGGGCGCGAGTTCTCCCGTAAGCAGGTCTGCGTGGCTGGTGCGGGAATCCTCTGCGCGGCGCTTCTCATCGGCGGCGGGGCTTACGTCATCTCACATGCCGGTTGGACGGGAGATTCCAATGCCCCTGCGGTGTCGCAGTCGAAGGACGATGAGGAGCAGGACATGGTACTTATCCTTGAGGTGAAGGCTGACGGCTGGGATGCGGACACCTCCACGCCCGTCATCGCCCATATAAAGGATGCGGACGGGAAGGTGGACTTCTACACCGCCATCGCCGCGAACAAGCAGGTGACCGTGAAGGTCGGCAAGTCCGGCACCTACATCGTCACCCTCATCCCGCCGGTGAACGCGGACGGCTCTACCTATAAGGCCGCGTCCAGTAAGGTCAAGGCCGGGAAAGATGACAAGAAAACGAACGGTACCGTCATCACGCTCGAAAAGGTGGATGCGGACAAGATGACGAAGGACGACCTGACAGCTATTGCCAAGGATATCGCGGAAGCCGTGAAGAAGGGTGATTCCACCCTGACCGGGGACAAGGGTGCCGAGGTCGTGAAGATGTTCCAGGTCAACATCAATACAAACCCGAACGCCGATGCCGATGCCGTCGAGAAGGAGACCGAGAAGGCGCAGGAGACGGCCAAGGAGGACAAGTCCGATGCCAAGGTACCGGAGACCTCCGACGGCAAGACGGATAACGGGAACTCCGGTTCCGGCAGCAAGGGAGATTCCTCATCCAAGAAGGATGACGGTAAGTCCGACAGCAAGCCGAGCGGAAACAACAACGGTGGCAACTCTAGCTCCGGTTCGAACTCGGGCAGCACGACGAAGAAGGATGACACCCCGGCGCACCAGCACAACTGGGTTGCCCAGACAAAAACCGTTCATCACGACGCTCAGTACAAGACCGTCCACCACGACGCGGTGACGCATCAGGTATGGCATGACGCGGTGACGGAGGAACACTATATCTGCAACCAGTGCGGTGCGGATATCACGTCTGACCCTTGGGGACATATTAACAACTCTCTTATGAATGGTGGTAATTGCGGAAGCTATCACTCTACCTATGTGACTGTAAAGCAGGGGTATTATGAAACCGTGACCGACCAAGCGGCCTATGACGAGCAGGTGCAGGTGCGCGATGCATGGGATGAGACTGTGACCACTGGGTATAAGTGCTCTTCTTGCGGTGCCACGAAGTAACTTGAAAGAGCGAAGCAATCGTCTGTTTCAGGTAAGGAAAGCCCCGACCAAATGACCGGGGCTTTCTTAATGTTCATCGATCGGCCTTGCGGCCGATGGGTCCCGCCCATAAGCGGGACCCCCGCGACGCGTGGCGTCGCTCTCGCTACGGCTTCCTGCAACGCTCCCAAGGATCGCGTTTCGTCCGCCTCCGCTCACGCCGGCCCCGCCCGCCGAACGGCTGCGCTCGATGGCTTCCAGAGGTCGCCATCGCTCCGCCGTTCGCCGGACGGGGCCTCTCGCGCCGGGTCGCCGAGCACCGTCGTGCGACGCTCCCCATGGGTCGCGTCTCTTCGGCGTCGGCTCAACCGGCGCTCACCTGCCCGGGCTCGCGTTGCCTCGGCAACCGGCTCGCTCCGTGCAGGCAAGATATGGATTCCGTTGCACGGAATCATCTTGCCGCCTGCGGCGGGGGCGAACCGCTTCTAAGTCGCTCTCGCCAAAAAGGCCGGAACGCCTGTTGCGTCCCGGCCCAAGTGCTTAGTCCCCGCGCCCGTTCTGGTTCTCGTGCGCCTTGCGCTCAAGTTCCCAGAACGCCCTCATCGCCGTCGCTATCCCGCGCAGCGTGAAGCGGACGACGAGGCCGGTCGAGCGGTCGACCGCGAAGCCGAGCCTGCCGCCGTTGACCTTCCGCACGGCCCCGAGGGTCTTCGAGAAGAATCGGTACTGGAGGCTCCCGCCCTTCGACCTCGCGAGCTCGATGCCGTCTCGCCTGAGCCGCCGGTCGAGCTCGGCCATGCGGTCGGGGCAGTCCCTCATTCGCCCGACCTCCTCGACGCGGCGGGCGACCGCCACGCGGACGCGGGCGTTCTCGGAGCGCTCGGCCTGCCCCTTGCGGGCCATGTCGCGTTCCTCCCTGCCCGGTTGTCTCGCGTGAACGCGCGAGTTGGCCTTGCCGCGCTCAAGCTGCCTGAGCCCATACTTCTCGTCCAAGGCGCGGACGGTCTTCACCCTCGCGGTTGCGGCCTTGCGTGCGGGACCCTCGTCGAGCCTCCTGCCTGTCTCGAGGTTGCTGCGGTTGATGCCGATGTGCACGGCATAGCGGTCGGTGCCGTCGGAGCGGCAGCGCTCGCGGTGAAGCACCATCACGACCTCTTGGTTCGGGTAACGCTCGTCCACGTAGTCCCGCGCGTACCTCATGCACATGTCGGGCGTCATCTTTCCGCCGTTGAGGTCGCACTCGTCGGGGAGGAAGCCGAGTATCTGGTGCTGCATGTAGGTGCACTTTGCCCCGGCTTTCCCCGGTTTGTCGTGTCCCATGGCCTTGCGGGTGTCTTCCATCTCTTGGAACCAGCGTGCTTCGTCGATGATGTTCCGGGTGTCGTGCGCAAGCGCCTTATCCCTGTCCCATGAGAGGTAATCCTTGAGATTGGAGAGATGCTTCTCGCTGCATACGCTTGTTTGTTTGATTGCTGTCATGGGTTTCCGCCTAGTCGAGTGAGAGGCCACTGAACTTGTCGGTCGACTCGGATTCGGCCTTCCTTTTCGGTCCGGGCCATTCTGGGCACCAGAGGTCGACTCGCTCGCTCATCCTTTCGTCTGCGGTCTCGTCCAACCGCTTCTGATAGGCACGGCGCTTCTCTGCTTCGTGCTCCGGGCTTCCGAGGTCGAAGTGCCCCTTCGAGGGCGTCTTGGTGCAATCGACAACAGGTGTGCGGAAGACTCCGGCGCGGTTGGCGGGCATTCCGTTGTCTGCATGTTTGACGACGATTATCCCGTCCCGGTCGGGGGCCATGTCGCGCCATTCCCATGCATGTAGTACGTCGTCGGCGCTTTCACTGTAGGAGATCGATGCTGATGACCCCGATGTCGCTTTGCTGCTGCTCGTGCCTTGCGTATGGCGGGTGGTCTTGCCGATGAGCTCGGTGAAGTACCGGCGGTCCTCTTCTTCAGCGAGCTTCATGGCAATCTTGACGCCGCAGTTCGCGAGAATCTTCCTGCGCCCGTCTTTTTCGCCGTACTTGTTCAGCTGGCTGACGTCTTGTGTCGCGCCTGCCCAGAAGATTCCGTAACTGCGACCTAGACTGAGGAGGGCGGGTAGGCATTCGACACGGGGAAGGTTGCCCCATTCGTCGCCGAGTATCTGGACGGGCCGGGGAAGCCTGCCGCCGTTGGAATCGGCGGCGGTTTGGACGGTTGCCCAGAGCTGCGAGAGAAAAATCGCCGCTATGCAGTTGTAGGGCGAGCCCTCATCGAGCACATGGAGGAAGAGCGTCGTTTTCTCAGCGAGGACCTTGCTCGGGTTAATGTCCGAGCCTGAGGTCATCCATGCAATCGGTGCCGAGGAGAACGGGCGGAGAGCCACCTTGAGTGTCGAGAGGATGCTTCTGAGCTCATTGCCGCCCGAAGAGACGAACTGAGAGGCCCTGTTCTTGGCTGGATGCCCATTCGGCAGGGCGCGGAAGACGCTCTTGAGCGGCTCGGCGGGGTCGTCGCCCTCAGCCTCGGTGCCTCGGTTCAGAACTTCGCAGACGGTCGCAAGATGTTTTGCCTCCTTGGGGCATTCGTCGGACATGGAGATTAACAAGATGAGGGCGGATAGGAGGCCCCGTGCGGATGCGGTCCAGTGCGATCCCTTGCCCTTTTCGTCGTCCTGTACCACAAGCTCCGCGATAGCATCCGCCGCCTGCTCGGCCTCTTGGTCGCGGCTTTCGGCGTGGAGGTCGACGACCCGCTTGAGCGGGTTGAATTTTTGGCCGCGATAGGGGTGCTGTGTATCGAGCAGGAGGACACGGTAGCCGCGACGGGTAAGCTCGTCGCCCGTTAGCTCTATGAGCTCGTTCTTGACGTCGGAGATGACGAGCGTGGCGGGTTTGGAGCCGTTGGAGTCATCACCATACGTGAGCAAATCAATAGAGGGTAGATAAAGGAACCTCGACTTACCTGATCCTGTAGAACCGGATATGAATATCATTTTCTTGGGTTCGAAGAGATAACAGGGCCTGCCGAGCTGCTTTGTAAAACCGTATACGAATCCGCGCGAAGAGGGGTTTGTGAAACCGTCCCACTTGATGGAACCCTTTACGACCTCGTGGCCCGTTTTGATGCGGGCGTCCCCAAGCACACCGCCGTCATCAGCACGAGATTTAAGTGAGCTTGAGTAGGCGATGAGGAAGCAGGCGCAGAGCGCGAGAAGGAGCGTGAGGGCGGTTCCTGCGAGATGTGCGACGAATGAACCCGAGAGCCACCAATTGAGAACTGTTGTCGCATTGAGTTCTTGGGAAGAGGTCGAGGCATCGGGCATGACCCCAGAAGCGATATCACCAATGGAGGAGGCGAGAAATGGACAGGCGAGAAATACGATGACGATGGACGATATAAGAGCGGTGAGCAACTTGCTTTTCATAGTCGCTCCTTTGTTTTCGATAGAAGGGTTGAGAGCTCGAAAGCCGTATTCGATATCAGTTGGACGGTGTTTGCAAGCTGGATGGCTGTTTGTTGGCCGATGCCGTAGGTGTTGATGGAGCGCACGGCTTGGTTAAGGTTGTTTCCTTGGCGTTTCATCTCTACGAGCATTTGTCGCAAGGTTGCTTCGTCGGCGATCTTGACCGGCTCTTGACCGATATTGAGCGCGGCCTCGCGCATAAACGTCGATGGTGACATGCCGTAAGAGGAGGAGCGGGCTACGATTGCGGCTCGCTCTCCGTCGGTCATACGAACGTTGATATGCGCGGTCCTGCTGGTACCGCGCATCGCCTAACGCCTATCGAGAAAGGTGGCATGGGCCCCGTCGAAATCGAGTCGGGCCTCACCCAACGTGCCGTAACGGTTCTTGAGAGCGATGAGCTTAAGTGGAGTGCCGACTGCGGGCGGCTCAAAGGCATGGTCGGGCTTCCCGTCGTCATCGGCAAGGAAGAGGACGGAATCGAAACTGTATTCGACCGTGGAAGAGCCGCCGAACATTCCCAGATTGGGTTTATTCGACTTCCCCGATTCGTAGGACTTGCGCGTGGTCGAGCTCAGGGCGATGACGGGTGAGCCGTAGAGGTTCGAGATTTCGCGCAAACCCTTAACACACGCCGTAATTGCTAGGCGTTCGTCGATAAACTGCTGGCCCGCCGTGGTACCGCAGGCGAGGAGCTGAAGGTAGTCCGCGAAGACGATGGGGGCTTCGTTACGCTCGCGTGCCATCAGTCCTACGAGGTTTGAGAGCTCGACGGTGTTCAGCGGACCGGTGATGCAGAGGTTGGGGGCGATGCGGTCGCGATATGCGTTTAGCGCGGCCTCAAAGACCTCGTGCTTAGGGTGGTCTGCAGCCGCCGCATTCGATACCTCAGAGAGCGCGAGCCCGTTGTCGCTGAGTCGCGCAAGGCTCTTTTCCAAGAGCTTGTGCGCGGGGAGCTCGGTAGAAACATAGATGACAGGGTGACCGTCGGCCGCGAGTTTGTCGGCTTCCTGCAGGGCCAGCGTAGTTTTGCCCTTGCCGGGTCCAGTCCCGATGGCATAGTTAAGCCCGGGGTAGACGCCGCCGAGAATGTCGTTAAGGGCCTTGAGCCCAAAGAAGGCGATGGGGCGATCGCCCTGAAGGGCGTTGACGCGCTCATCGAGCATGTCGGACTCAAAAACGAGAGGATTGGGAGTCGGACACTGCATTATTCGCTCGCCTCCTCAGCGAGTTTTCTGAAATAGTCGTAGAGATCTTTCTCCATGACGAAATACTGGTTGGCGACGCGAAAGCAATGGTGCGTCGACTTCATGAGCCGGATGGCACTCGATTGGCCAATGCCCGTGAGAATCTGGACATCGAGACGGCTCAAGATGCGCTCGGTGCCGGTGTGACGAAGGTTGATGCCTGCGGAAATGGCATCAACCTTGGGGCCATCTGCAAAATGCATGATAAACTCCTTGTTTGAGGCGCTCGGCTCCTCTTCGAGGTTTGGCGACTAAGAGAGAGGGGTCGGGTGCTGTTTTTATTTCCAATCGGAGCAGACCGATTCCAATAGGTCACTCCACTTGCGGCGCAAGTCCGGGGTGTCCGGGGGTATACGGTTGTTGCCGCACTTGTCGGCCGAGATAGTGACGCTTTCTTCTAGCGCGGAAAAGGCGTCGGCCAAGTAGGCGCACGTCGCGTTTAACGCTCCGATTTCGTCGAAATATTCGATGGCGAAATACACGAGCGCCGCGACGGGGGCACGGCTAAACTCGCTGCTCATTTCGACCATTAGCTCGCGACCATACCTTGCTGCTCTGGTTGCCTCGTAATCGGCGAATGGGTCCTCCGGATCGCGAGGCATTCCATGCTCCATGTACTCGATGACGGAATCGAAACAGCGACGCAGATGCGGCATGTCCGCCGCGCCAGTGAAGAGGCTTGTACCGCAGTTTTTCGAACGAATAAGTTCGGCTCCAAATTCGACGATAGGTTTGTAATATTTATCATTAACAACTCCTATCGCGCCGGTGACGTTCGAGCGAAGAACATCCGAGATGCTAGTGAACAAGCTGTCACCGCAATAGACGTCATACATCCTTTCGTGTGGATAGGCGGCGGCTGGGAGGACTGTATCAAAGACGAGTCCGATGATGGTTTTAGATTCGTCGGCAGCACGCAGGTACGCCTCATCAGCGACCATCTGCGAGAAGGGTATTTTCAATTCATCAGGAATTCGAATGCGTTTCTCGGCCTTTTTTGTGATTGCCATTAATCTCACCTCCAATCTTTCTAACGGTATCGTATCACTTAGGGCTTAGGATATCCAAAAGTCACGGAATGGATAGCCCACCACATGGAGAAACCATGAAATACAAGGTAAACTAGCTAATTATGATTGGACAGAGATTCAAAAACCTCAGCTGCATTTCGGTCATTGGCTCTGATTGCATGGGTGTAGAAGTTGGCCGTTGTACTTGCGGACGCATGACCCATTCGGGCCTGAACGGTTTTTAAGTCCACGTTGCTCGCCACAAGGACGGTTGCAGCGGTGTGACGAAGGCCATGGGGAACAAGCCCCGAGTAACCAGTGCCGCGCGTATGAAGCTTTCCGTTGCGCATGAACTGCCTCGTCACGTTGCTGTAACTTCCATAGCCGTTATCGACACAGAAGTCCCTAAACCATCGAGAGTAGTTGTGCCCGCTTGGTCTGGTGATGCTTATGCTACGGAAACCGTCGGCATCCTTTCCTATGCTGAACGCGTGGACGATGGGGTCGGTGTCCTTTTGTTTCAGCCCGTGGCGTCTGAATATGTCTCGCTGCATGTCCTTCCATTTGTCCAAGTAGTCGGCCAGCGTTTTGTCTATAGAGAGAATGCGTCTGCTCATTTCAGATTTCGGGGGCCTCAAGGTCTTGTCGCTGGTGTACTGGCGGATAATTCGGAGCTCCATGGCATCGGGGTTGTAATCGAACCAGCTGAGTCCTAATGCCTCACCTTTCCTCAGTCCAAGGTGGAAAATGAGCATGGTGCAGACGGTCATGGGCCCCATTGGCTCGGCGAGCAAACATTCGGTGAATCTCGGTAGCTCATCAGGGGGAAGAAAGTTGCGTGCTCGCAGGTCTGGTTTTGGTAGCTTGATGCCTATACAGGGATTTCGGCTAATTAGCTCGTTTTCAAGGGCATCTTGCATGACCTGCTTAAGCTTAACGTGAATACGACGAATCTCGGCATCGGTGAATCTTCCATTTGAACGAGCGTCCGCATAGGCGCGCTTAATGTCATCGGGCCTCAGGTCATCTAGGGGTATGTCTCCGAACAACTCACGAATATGTCGTACGTCGTAACCCTCTCTTTGATACGAGAGGGGCGAGCCAAAAGAATTCTCTCGGAGCACATGGAAGTCTTCGGCATACGCTGCAACGGTGCTAGGTGCATCCCTAGATGGTTCGTAGCTCTCAAGTTCCTTGCGGTACTCATCAAGAGCGTTTGCGACTTCGCTGGGCCAGTTTTTGGGGTTCTTACTCTTGCAGTGGATGGTTCTCTTTGGCGTTTTGAGATACTTAACCTTGCTGCCGTTCTTTCCGGAGCTTGGATCTCGTCCGAGGGAGAAGTAAATCTTGAATGAGCCTGGCTTTCCTTTGATGGGCTCAGAGGTTCCCTTTGCGGTTGGTTTGATTCTGGTTTCCAAAAGAGTCCTCCAAGGGGATTACGTTAGGCTCGGGGCCGGGGCTTTGAAGGCCCCGGCCCCGAGCCTAACGTAAACTTTTCACCCCTGCAAGTCGTCAATATGGTTTTAGGGGTGAAAAAAGGGTGAAATAGAATTCTAATAAGAACGAGCGAAAACAAAGAAATAGGTTGTCTACCTGCGAATATGTAAAAATGAGCGAAAGTGCATTTCACCAGATAAGGTAAATGACCACGACCTCCTAAAGCGGGTGTCGACGGTTCGAATCCGCCCGGGGGCACCAGAAGATTATGACGGCGTCGCGAGAGCGGCGC
>CAKUON010000001.1 GCA_934668875.1 uncultured Collinsella sp. | reverse complement strand
CCATCGCGCCGAGAGTACTGCGGGGCCAGCCCGTGGGAGGCCAGGGCGCCGCTGACCGGTGGACGGCACCGAGCCGTACGCTTGACTTGAAGAAGGGGGAGGCCTCGCGGCCTCCCCCTTTTTTGCGTTTTATAGAGAGCTGTAATACAAGAACTCGCCTTCTTTTAGCTTGTCTTACTGTTTGGCTGTATTTTGAGTCCTTCTTTTGTATTTGCGCGATAATAACTCCCATTGGCGTTAGGGAGGACTTGATGTTTACCGTTTTTGTCTTGGGTAATATTGCTTCGGGTAAGTCGACTGCCTGCCGCTATCTCGAATCTCATGGCGCCATGCTTATCGATCTGGATGAGCTTGCAAAATCGCTGTATGTCCCGGGCTCTGATATCGTCAATGCTCTCGCGGATGAATTCGGTTGGGACATTTTGGATGAGGATGGTGGCATTCGCCGCAGCATCCTCGCTTCTCGAGCTTTCGCTTCTCCTGATTCGGTCGCACGGCTCAATGGCATTGTGCATCCCGTTCTGATTGAACAGCTTTCGCTTAGGATTCTCGATCCGGTTTGTTGTACGGTTTCATCCCCCCGTTATCCCTTTGCGGTGGTCGAGGTCTCTGCTCCGACTGGTTTTGAGGATGCATTTGGCTTGGCTGATGAAATTCTGGTCATCAGCGCCCCTTTGTCAGTTCGTCGCGAGCGTGCTATTCAGCGTGGCATGGAGCCATCTGATTTCGATGCCCGTTCTGCTTGCCAGCCCGATGAGTCTGCGCTGTGCAATCTCGCTACAACGGTGATTGATAATGCCGCAGGCGATAATTCGCTCTTTGAGCAGCTTGACTCATGGCTTGCATGCCATGGGTTTATAAACACTGCGAATAAGGAGGATGCCGATGCCTAAGACACGTTTCTTTGCGTGGTATCGCCTTATACCGCTGACTGCCGTTTTTGCCTTCGGCCTTATCTCATTCGTCTACTCGTATGCCCCCGCCGCCTTCTTTAAGCCGTTGTATCCGATTGATTACGAGGCGTACGTAAAGCAATCGAGCATTTCGCACAATCTGGATCCGTATCTGGTGTGCGCTGTCATCAAGTCGGAATCGAATTGGGATCCCGAGGCCGAGTCGAATCAGGGTGCTCAGGGATTGATGCAGCTGATGCCCGAGACAGCCCGGGATATGATCGCCAAGGGCCTTGTCGATGGTGACGAGTATTCGGCCGACAACCTTAACGATCCGGCTACGAATATCGAGTTTGGCTGTGCGTATCTCTCGTACCTTTTAACCTATTTCAACGGGTCGACGGATAGTGCCATTGCCGCCTATAACGCCGGCATGGGCAATGTCGACGGGTGGGCGCAACAGAGCACGTCGTTGCATAATGCGATCACCTTCCCCGAGACGCAGGCGTATCTGATTCGCGTCAATAACGCCTGGGTTCGCTACAAGACCCTCTATCCCGATCAGTTCGTATAGGACTATGCCTGCCGCCTGCGTATACTGCAGATATATGAGTTAGGAGTATCCATGGCGGAATTTGAAGTAGAGCGTGTTGGCGGAGAACTCAAGCGCTTTGGCGTTGAGGGCTCTGAGGTGCCATTTAAGGTCGTATCTCCTTATGAGCCTGCAGGTTCTCAACCTAAGGCCATTGAGTCGCTTGTACAGGGCGTGAGGGATGGAGACCGCTATCAGGTTTTGCTGGGTGTGACTGGTTCGGGCAAGACCTTCACGATGGCCAAGACCATTGAGGCTCTGGGGAAGCCGACGCTGGTCATGGCTCCCAATAAAACACTTGCCGCTCAGCTTGCGAGCGAGCTTAAGGAGTTCTTTCCCAACAACGCCGTGGTCTACTTTGTGTCGTACTACGACTACTATCAGCCCGAGGCGTATGTGCCGCAAAGCGATACATATATCGAGAAGGACTCCTCGATTAACGAAGAGGTCGAGATGTTGCGCCATCAGGCGACGGCATCGCTGCTTTCTCGACGTGACGTGATCGTCGTCGCGTCGGTCTCGTGTATCTATGGCATTGGCTCTCCCGAGGACTACGCTGGTTTGGCACCGAACGTCGACAAGAAGGTGCCGCTCGAGCGCGATGACTTTATCCATGCGCTTATCGATATCCAGTACGATCGCAATGACTATGATCTGGCGCGCGGGACTTTCCGCGTGCGCGGCGATGTCGTAGACGTGTACCCGCCCTATGCCGAGCATCCGTTGCGATTTGAGTTCTTTGGCGACGAGGTCGAGCTGATTGCCGAGATCGACGAGGTCACCGGCGAGATGCTGCGTGAGTACGAGGCCATTCCCGTGTGGCCGGCGTCGCACTACGTGACTGAGAAGCCTAAGGTCAAGGCGGCCCTGAAATCAATCAGCGAAGAGTGCGAGAAGCGCGTGGCCGAGCTCAAGGCAACCGATAAACTGCTCGAGGCCCAGCGCCTACAGCAGCGCACCGATTACGATCTCGAGATGCTTGAGACCATGGGCTTTTGCAACGGCATCGAGAACTACTCTCGTCACCTGGACGGGCGCAAGCCAGGAGAACCGCCGTTTACCCTGATCGATTACTTTCCCAAGGACATGCTCTGCATCATCGACGAGAGCCATGTGACGGTGCCGCAAATCCGCGGTATGCACGAAGGCGACCGTTCGCGTAAGGTGACGCTGGTTGAGCATGGTTTTCGTTTGCCCTCGGCGCTCGATAACCGCCCGCTTCGTTTCGATGAGTTTGAGGCGAGGATTCCCCAGTTCATCTACGTTTCCGCCACGCCGGGCGACTACGAGCTGCGCGTTAGCCAAAACGACGTTGAGCAGATTATTCGTCCGACTGGCCTGCTCGACCCCAAGATCGATGTGCGTCCGGTTCGTGGGCAGATAGACGATCTTGAGGACGAGATTCGCGAGCGCGTTGCCCGCAAGGAGCGCGTGCTGGTGACCACGCTCACCAAGCGCATGGCCGAGGACCTGACCGACCATCTGCTTGATGCCGGCATTAAGGTCAATTACATGCACTCCGATACAGCGACGATGGACCGTGTCGAGATCCTGCGAACGCTGCGCGAGGGCAAGATCGATGTTCTCGTTGGCATCAACCTGCTTCGCGAGGGCCTAGACCTTCCCGAGGTCTCACTGGTGGCAATTCTCGATGCCGATAAGGAAGGCTTCTTGCGCAACCGCCGTTCGCTGATTCAGACGATTGGCCGCGCGGCCCGTAACGCCGATGGCGAAGTCATCATGTATGCGGACGTTGTGACCGATTCGATGAAAGAGGCCATCGAGGAGACGCAGCGCCGTCGCGAGATTCAGATGGCATATAACGAAGAGCATGGCATTGTGCCCAAGACGGTGCGCAAGGCCATCAACGATATCTCAAGTTTTATTGCCGAGGCCGAAAAAACCGTGGGTTCCAAGGGGCGCTCGAAGGGCGACTCTCTTGGCCATGGCGCATTCTATACGCCCGATGAGTCGGACGAGGGTGGCGTGCCGGAAACGGTGGCGCCCGAGCAGGCACTTGCGGAGCAGTTGGAAGAACTGCCGCATGACGAGCTTGTGCGGATCGTCGAAACCATGGAAGAGGATATGCGTAACGCTTCTGCCGCCATGGACTTTGAGGAGGCGGCGCGCCTGCGCGATGCCGTCGTTCAGATTCGGGCGATGCTCGAGGGTGCGTCTGAGGACGAGACGATTGAGCGCTTACGTTCGCAGGCCCGCAAGGGTTCCACGTTCGCGTCGGGCAGAAAACGCCAGGGTGCACGGTTTAAGAAATAGCGAACATGCCCCGAGTTCCCTGCGGAGCTCGGGGCATGCGTCTTTTGCGCGCTGGAATTCGTGCGTTAGAGGTCTGCGATCAGGGCTTCGGCACAACGAATGCCGTCGGTGGCGGCGCTCATGATGCCGCCGGCATATCCAGCTCCCTCACCGCAAGGGTAAAGACCCGGGGTCGACGCGGCGTGGCACGCTGGGTCGCGGGTGACGGTGACAGGCGAGCTCGAACGCGTCTCCACGCCGGTGAGGACGGCGTCGGGGCGGTCGTAGCCGCGCAGCTTCTTGCCAAGCAGGGGGATTCCCAAACGAAGCGATTCAACGATATGCTGCGGGAGGGCTTCGTCGATTGCCGTCCAGGTCACGCCAAGTGGATAGGTGGGCTTCACTTTTCCAGGTGCCGTGCTGGCACGTCCCGCAAGGAAATCTCCGACGAGCTGTGCCGGTGCGTTCCAGTTGGAGCCGCCCAGGCGATAGGCGGTCTGCTCGCAGGCGCGCTGGAGTTCAATGCCCGCAAGCGGGTCATCGCTGGGAAGGTCGTCGGGCGTGACGTTAACGAGTAGGGCGGCATTGGCGTTGCGCCCGTCGCGGGCATTGAGGCTGGCTCCGTTGACGCACAGATAGCCCTGCTCGGAGGAGGCGGCAACAACCTGCCCGCCGGGGCACATGCAAAACGAGAACACGCTGCGATCGTTGGGGAGATGGGCCACGAGTTTGTAAGGAGCTGCTCCAAGCGCCGGATGCCCCGCCGAAGGGCCATATTGGGCACGGTCGATGTCGCGCTGCGGATGCTCGATGCGTACGCCCATGGCAAAGGTCTTTTGCGCGAGGGCCACGTTATGGGTCTTGAGAAGTTCGAATACGTCGCGAGCGGAATGTCCGCAGGCGAGAATGAGGTGCTTTGTGACGATTGTCTCGCTCGCGGTGTCTCGAGGCGATTGAACATCGATGCCGGTGATTGCGCCGGACGCATCGGTGCGAATGTCGATGAGTTTTGTGCGATAACGAACGGTTCCGCCGAGCTGTTCAATGCGCTGGGAAATGTTGGTGACGACGGAGGGAAGGATGTCGGAGCCAATGTGCGGCTTGGCGTCCCACAGGATATCGCGAGGCGCGCCCGCTTCGACGAAGGTCTCGAGAATCAGGCGATGGGCGGGATTCTTGGTTCCCGTATTGAGCTTTCCGTCCGAGAAGGTCCCCGCGCCGCCCAGGCCAAACTGGATATTGCTCTCGGGGTCGAGAATACGCTCCTTAAGAAAGAGGTCAATCGCCTGCGAGCGGCGAAGTGCCGGGTCACCACGCTCGATAAGCAAGGGCTTAAGGCCCGCTTCGGCAAGGGTGAGGGCGGCAAAGAGGCCGGCACAACCGGCGCCGACAACGACGGGACGCTCCTTGGACGCATTGGAGACAGGGGAGGGGAATGAGGGCGCCTCGCCGTCTACCATGCGGATACGCGAGCGGTCACGTTCGGCGACGCTGTCGAGCGCTTCCTGCTCGAGGCGGGGGCTTGTCAACTCGACTCGAAAACTCAAAATAAAATGGACGTCTCGCTTTTTACGGGCGTCGATAGACTTGCGATGGAGCTCGATGGCTTTAATCTGGGAATCCTTGCATCGCAGGGCTCGCTTGGCGGCGCGTCTGCCAACGGCAAGGCAGGCATCCTCATCGCCAGCCTCATCGAGGGATGCGTGGACTTGGGTGATTTCGATCATCGAGGTCTCCTTAGATGCAAGAAAGAGGCCGCCCGGTGTCCCAGACGGCCCGAATGCGTTTTGATTATAGACTGCGCGGCTATAGACTGCTTGCAGAGCGAATGCCCGAGGTCCAGGCCCATGCAAGGTTAAAGCCGCCACAATCGGCATCGATATCGAGCGCCTCGCCACAGATGTAAAGTGGGGCGCCTGCAGCGTTGCTCACACAGAGGCTGGGAGCTGAGACGCTCTCGATGGGCACGCCGCCGCGCGTGACCTGGGCCGAACGCTCCTCCGCCGTTCCCTCGACGAGCAACTTAAAGTGCTTGAGGATCGAGACCAGATGGATGACATCGTGCGACCCAGGATGGCACTGTTCGAATGCGGTGCAGACGACGTGAGAGAGCTGCGGGGCAAGCATGCCGTCGAGCCAGCGGGGATCGTGGGGCGAAAAGCCGCCGAGCAGCTCAACTCGTTGGTTGAACATATCGAGTAACTCGCCTTTGGAGAGGTCGGGGAAAAAATCGAGCAGAATCGTGTCGCCGCGCTGGACGCGGCGGGAGAGGTTGAAGGCGGCAACGCCCGAGATGCCAAAGGTTCGGAAGAGCACTTCGCCGTCTTCGCGCCAGAGTTCCTCATGATTGCGGGCGAGCGTCAGACGGGCGCGGACGCGCAGACCATCCAAGGTCTTGAGGGCCGTCTGGTCGCCAACGACTGATGCCGACACGGGGCAGAGGACGGGGCGCTGCCCCGTGAGGGGAAGATTGAACAGCCGCGCGATGTCGACAGGGCTGCCGCCCGTGGCGATAATCACAGCCTTTGCTTGCAGCGTCTCGTTCTTGCGAGGTGCGTCGGCAAGCGCCTTCCGAAGCGAACGGACCTCCGTTTTCCGGTCGTCGTGCTTTTTTACCTTGAGTGTCCGCGCAGGACGGTCGATTTGAAGCACCCGGCCCTTGGGAACTTTGGATGCCGAGGCAACGTTTGCCCCGCAAATCAAGGCGATACCCAAGCGATCGCAAGCGTTGAGAAGCGCGTCGCGCACCGATTCGGCGCGAAGGGAGCGCGGATACAGCCGGCCTTCCTCGGAGGTCGTCATGATGCCCAGCGAGGAGAAGAAGTTCCCTAGCTCTTTTTCGGGCTGGGGACCCATGACGGATTCGACAAACGCGGGGTGGTTGTACCGCTGGAAATCAATTGATTCGTTGGAAAGGTTGCAGCGGCCGTTGCCAGTCGCAAGGAGTTTAAGGCCGCAGGCAACATCGCGCTCAACAATGCAGGCGCTTTTGCCAGCGCGTGCGGCCGTGATAGCGGCGGCGAGACCCGAGGCCCCGCCGCCGATTACCAAGACGTCATAGGAGGCGTTTGCGTTCACTTAGGCCTCGTCGGTCTCGTGCGGGGCAATCGCCTCGACGGCAGAGACGGCCTGGGGCAGCATGCCGTCGGGCAGTGCGACCTCGACCTCGCCCTTGTCGCAAGCCTCGGCGAGTGCCGGATTGATGGGAAGCTGCCCCAGGATCTCGAGGTTGTAGCGCTCGGCGACCTCGGGGAGCTTGCTCTTGCCAAAGACCTCGATCTTCTTGCCGCAATCGGGGCACTCGATATAGCTCATGTTCTCGACGATGCCCAGAATGGGGACATTCATCTTCTCGGCCATGTTGACCGCCTTGGCGACGATCATCGAGACCAGATCCTGCGGGCTCGTGACGATGACGATGCCATCGACGGGCAGCGACTGGAAGACGGTGAGGGCGACGTCGCCCGTTCCCGGAGGCATGTCGACCAGCAGGTAGTCGATGGGGCCCCAGGAGGTCTCACTCCAGAACTGCCTGATGGCACCTGCGATAACCGGACCGCGCCAGAGGACGGGGTCAGTTTCGTTTTGGAGCAGCAGGTTGGAGCTCATGACCTTGACGCCGTGCTCGGAGATTTCGGGCAGCATAAGATTGCCGAGGGCATGGACATGGCGACCGCTCATGCCGAACATTTTGGGGATAGAGGGGCCGGTAATGTCGGCATCGAGGACGCCGACCTTGTGACCGTGACGGGCAAGCTCGGTGGCGATGGCGCCGGTGACGAATGACTTGCCAACGCCGCCCTTGCCGGAAAGCACGGCGATAACGCGCTTGACCTCGGACAGCGTGTTTTCTTCAAATTCCTGCGGCGCGGTTTGTCCGCCGGCAGCCTGTGCGTGCTCGCAACCCATGTTTGACTCCTTTGTATATGTTGGGGCCGGAGCCCCGCGATGTGACACGAGCGTCATTGTACCCTCGTTTGCGAGCGGGAGTCATGTGTGATGCGTTTGGCCGCGAGTGTGCGTTGCAATGTCATGCCACCCCAACGAGCGGGCGGGCTTACTGAACCTTGCTGGCGAACTCAAGATATTGAATGCGCTGCAGCTTGTCGATTGTGGAGACATAGGGGCTGTCTTCCGATTCCAAGTCATAGCGCAGCCCGTCGGCTCCGAGATAGCCGGCGACATTGATGGTCGGCACATCGGACCTTGTTGCAAGCAAGGCCTTTTGGTAATCGGTGAGCGGGGCGCCAATCTTATTTAGGGTTATGGCTGCAATCTCGTTCGCACCGACGGTGTCGTAGACGTTGAGCTCGGTATTGCCGGCGATTTCATAGTTCGCCCAGACAAAATAGGTCGACTGATAAATACGGAAAGCGTGGCTTGCCGTGTCTTCCTGTGGGTACAGCTCGTCGTTGAGAGCCGTTGCGGCGCTCGGCTGATGGTCGCCAAAGAAGACGAGAACGACCGGTCGACCGATATTGCGGAGCTCGTTGATAAAGTACTCAAGGTCTCGGTCGGATGCGTTGATGCAGGTGAGGTAGGTATTGAGCGCGCTATTGGTCCCCTCGCTGGCTCCCTCGACCCAATAATTCGTCAGCTCTTCGGCGGGGACGGTGCCATAGTCGTAGCCGCCATGGTTTTGCATCGTGACATCGAAGATAAACTGCGGGGCGTCGTCGGTCCTTAGCAGGTCGAGTATCTTGTCGTAGGTGGCGTAGTCGCATACGCCGGCATGGTAATAGGGCGCACCTTCGAAATCGGCGATCGAAAGAAAGTCTCCAAAGCCCAGCTGCTGATAGATTTTATCTCGATGGTAGTTAACGGGGTTTTGCGGATGCATGGCAGTGGCGGTGTATCCAAGCTCTTTAAGGTCCTTTGCCAAGCTGTTGACATCATTCATCTGATATAGCTGATAGGGAATCTTGCCCACTCCGACAAAGGCGGTTGACGCTCCGGTCAAAAACTCAAATTCGGAGTTCGCCGTTCCGCCGCCTGCGACCGAGGCGAGCATAGTGCCGCGCACGAGCGTGTCGGGAAGCGAGTTATAAAACGCAGGGCCGGTATACCCGGCCGCCTGGAGCTGCTCAAAGCACGAAAGGTCGCTAAAGCTTTCGTTCATGACGGCGACGATTGTCGGCTTGATTTCATTGAATTGAGCAACGGCTGCGGCACGCTGCTCGCTCGAGCCATATGTGCTGTCATAGGCGGCGGCAAGCTCCCGCTCAATGTCCTGAGCCCCATCGGACGTATAACCCTCGGGCTTTTCGATGGGCAGTTCGTTGACCATTTCGGTGAACGAGGTGAGAAAGCCCTGAGACGCATACGTCGTAATAGGCTGCCAACGGTCAAATCCAAAGTCGAGCGCCTGTTCCAAGTCGATGCTGGAAAAGCCAGAGAGACCCACGGCAGTCACCAGCAGGAAGGCACAGAGATTGCCGGCAATGACGGGGAAGACGCGAGAGGGCGTGCGGAGTTTTCGCGGCCGGATGAGCGAAAGAAGTCCAAAGGAGATTTCGAGCAGCGCAAGCGATGTGACGATGCCGGCGGTAAAGGTGAACTCGTATCCTTCGCTTACCTCCGCCGCGGTGCCCAGGGCCAAAATATCGCTTGGCAGGATGGCTTCACCTTTAAATGTCACGACGAAGTGCTCGGCAATGCCAAGGATGCAGCAGGCGATGGGCACAAGGGCCATGACCCCTCCGTGCCGTTGTCCTAGCAAATAAAGAGAAAGCAGGATCGTCGCGAGCAGTCCGACGGAAAAACCAAATGAATTGGCGGGAATGCGATAGAACGTGTCGTTGCAGGCGATTTCGAGCGAAACGAACGAGAGCACCGAAACCGCGGCGATGGCGAGAACGTCGCGACAGGTGCAAGCAATCGTTCCCGTTACGAAATCGGATTGATCGATGAATCTCGAAACCAAGGGCTCGACAAGAAGCATGACGGCAGCGGCACCGAGCGCTGAATAGGAAAGGATCCATAGGGAGCTGTCTTCGTTTACAAGCACTTGATTCGTAATCCAGGCAGCTACCACACCGAGCGGAATGAGGAGTGTCGCGCACCAAAAGGCGCGGGCGATGGGCGGCTTTTCATTTAGCTTGATTGAAAAATATACGCGCACGACGACGGCGGCTACGATAAGGACGGCGATGAATATGGGCAGATTGGCCATGTCGCTCGAAGTGATTTCAAGGGGGATATCTTCGGTCATGGACGTTCCTCTGGTTCAGCAAAAATAAGTTCATTATTAGCTACTGTAACCTTTCCATGTCATTTCGAGAAACAAAGCGCTCGACACGCAAAGCTAAAGGTCTGCGATTCTTGTATTACGAACACCTGTGCGCGTTGAGTGCGCTAAACTCACTGACAGTGTGATTCGATGTATAGGAGGCAAGGAGCTTCCATGTCTGATTCTTCTATCGTTATTCGCGGTGCGCGTGAGCACAACTTGCGCAATATCGATGTCTCTATTCCGCGTGACCGGCTCGTGGTCATTACCGGCCTTTCCGGTTCGGGCAAGAGTTCGCTGGCGTTCGATACCATCTATGCCGAGGGCCAGCGCCGCTATGTCGAGAGCCTTTCCAGCTATGCGCGCCAGTTTTTGGGCCAGATGGATAAGCCCGATCTGGATTCGATTGACGGCCTGTCGCCGGCCGTGTCGATCGATCAGAAGACGACGTCCAAGAATCCCCGGTCGACGGTTGGTACCGTAACTGAGATTTATGACTACCTGCGCCTGCTGTTCGCTCGGGTGGGCACGCCGCACTGTCCCGAGTGCGGGCGTGTCATCGAGCGTCAGACGACCGATCAGGTTGCCGATAAGGTGCTGGCGGCGGGGGAGGGCCGTCGCGCGTTTGTGCTGGCGCCGGTGGTTCGTGGACGCAAGGGCGAGTATGCCAAGCTGTTCGAGGATCTGCGTGCGGAGGGCTTTAGCCGCGTGCGCGTCGACGGCGAGGTGCGCTCTCTCGATGATCCCATCGATTTGGACAAAAAGTTCAAGCACGATATCGAGGTCGTGGTCGACCGTATCGTAATTCGAGAGAATTCCCTGGGCCGCATCGCAGAGTCCGTTGAGCAGGCGACGGCGCTGGCGCACGGTAACGTGAATGTGTATATGTTGCCCGACCGCGATGCTCCCGAGGGAACCGAGGGCGAGCTGCTTGAGTATTCGCTGGCACTGGCGTGCCCGGAGCACGGGCATTCCATCGACGATCTGCAGCCGCGCGATTTCTCGTTCAATGCGCCCTATGGCGCATGTCCCGAGTGCGATGGCCTGGGCTTTAAGAAGACGGTCGATGCCGAGGCACTGATCGAAGACCCCTCAAAGTCGATTGCCGACGGAGTCTTTGGCAGCCTGTTCGGCAACTCCAACTACTATCCGCAAATCTTTGCCGCGGTCTGCAAGCACTTTAAGGTGGGCGCCGACACGCCATGGGAGGACCTGCCCCCGCGGGTGCGTCGTGCGTTTTTGGATGGCATGGGCGACACGAAGATTTCGGTCGACTATCAAAAGCTCGACGGGCGTCGCAGCCAGTGGGATACCAAATTCTCGGGCGTGCGCAACATCCTGTATGAGCGCTACACCGAGACGACGAACGAGAACACCAAGGCACGCCTGGAGAAGTACATTCGCGAGGAGCCGTGCTCGAGCTGCCATGGCGCCCGTCTGCGTCCCGAGATGCTTGCCGTCACCGTGGGCGGTAAGTCGATTTATGAGGTCTGTTGCCTGTCGTGCCGTGAGTCGCTCGAGTTTTTTGAGAGCCTGGAGCTCACCGAGCGCCAACAGTTTATCGGCGGCCGCATCGTCAAGGAAATCTTGGAGCGTCTGCGTTTTCTGGTCGATGTCGGACTCGACTATCTGACGCTCGATCGCGCCTCGGCGACGCTTTCCGGTGGCGAAGCCCAGCGCATTCGCTTGGCAACGCAGATCGGTGCGGGCCTCATGGGCGTACTCTATATTCTGGATGAGCCGTCGATCGGCCTTCACCAGCGCGATAACGAGCGCCTGATTAAGACACTCGAGCGCCTGCGCGATATCGGCAATACCGTTATCGTCGTCGAGCACGACGAGGATACGATTCGCGCTGCCGACTACGTGATCGATATGGGCCCCGGTGCGGGCGTTAACGGCGGACACGTGGTCGCCGCGGGAACGCCAGCCGATATCATGGCGTGTCCCGAATCGATGACGGGCGCCTATCTGACCGGCAAGCGGATGATCCGTGTGCCCGAAGAACGCCGCAAACCCGGTCGCGGCTGCCTTAAGATCACGGGCGCCCGCGCCAACAACCTCAAAAACGTTACCGCCAAGATCGAGTTCGGTACGCTCACGGTCGTGACCGGTGTATCGGGATCGGGCAAGAGTTCCCTGGTTACTGATACCATTGCACCCGCGCTTACGAACGCCATACATCGTTCGACGCGTCCTGTTGGTCCGTACAAGAAGATCGAGGGTATCGAGTGCATCGACAAGGTTATCGATATCGACCAGTCGCCAATCGGTCGCACGCCGCGCTCGAACCCGGCGACCTATATCGGTTTGTGGGATGACCTGCGCGCTTTGTTTGCGAGCACGCCGGAGTCGAAGGCGCGCGGTTACTCGCCTGGACGTTTCTCCTTTAATGTGAGCGGCGGTCGCTGCGAGGCGTGCAAGGGCGACGGACAGATCAAGATCGAGATGCATTTCTTGCCTGACATCTACGTTCCTTGCGAGGTCTGCGGCGGTAAGCGTTACAACCGTGAGACGCTTGAGGTTACCTATCGCGGCAAGACCATCTCGGATGTGCTCGACATGAGCGTTACCGAGGCACTGGCCTTCTTTGGGAATATCCCGCAGATCAAGCGCAAGCTTCAGACCCTGTATGACGTGGGCCTTGGCTATGTGAGCCTTGGCCAGCCCGCGACGACGCTTTCGGGTGGCGAGGCGCAACGCGTGAAGCTCGCCAAGGAGCTTCATCGACGCCAGACGGGCAAGACGTTCTACATTCTGGATGAGCCGACGACCGGTCTTCACTTTGAGGACGTTCGCCAGCTGCTCGACGTGTTGCAGCGTCTGGTCGATGCGGGCAACACAGTGCTGGTGATCGAGCACAACCTTGATGTCATCAAGGTTGCCGACCGCCTGATCGATATGGGCCCCGAGGGCGGCAATGGCGGCGGAACCGTCGTGGTTTCGGGCACACCGGAGCAGGTTGCGGACTGTCCGCAGAGTTATACGGGCAAGTTTTTGGCGCCGTTGCTCAGGCGTGACCGGGAGCGTCAGGCTCAACTTGATGCTCAATAAATAGGCGATTCAGTTTATGGGCGCCATCGACTCCTTGTGATTCGATGGCGCTTGCTGTGTCGAAGTGACGTATGCAGCCGAATTGGACATATACTTAATCTTTGCGTCCGAATGCGAGGGAAAGGATATGCCATGGCAAAGGCTGTAAAGACGCCAAAAACCAATGCGATGCGCGAGCTGGAAAGCGCCGGCATTTCCTATGTTCTACATACGTACGAAGACGATGGTGATGAGTCGGCGGGCCTGGGGGTCGCGATTTCGGAGCAGCTTGGCGAGGAGCCCGGTCAAGGATTTAAGACCTTGGTCTGCGTGACGCCGTCCAACGACCACGTCGTGTGCTGCATCCCTGTTGCCGACGAGCTCGATCTAAAGTCCGCCGCACGTGCCGCGGGGGAGAAGTCCTTGGCCATGATGCATGTGAAGGATTTGCTTGCGGCGACTGGCTACGTTCGCGGCGGCTGCAGTCCGGTCGGTATGAAAAAACGCTACCGGACGCTCATTGATGAGACATGTGTCCTTTGGGATACCATTTTTATTTCGGGAGGCAAGCGTGGCTATCAGCTCGAGCTTGCACCTGATGATTTAATTGCATTTTGCGGGGCGACAGTTGCCGCGATTACGAGAGAGGACTGAGCGATGCCGCAGGAAGAATTGAAGCGCGGAGCTCATTTTACAGAAGAATCTGCGCCTCAGACACCCTCATCCGAAGCTTCTTCGTCGCGAGATGACACTGACGACATGGGCTCGTCGGATTACTCCACGGTTGGTCGTTCCGCCGGGCTTATGACCATCCTGACCATCGTGTCTCGCGTCACCGGTTTTATCCGCACGTGGGCAATGGCGGCCGCTATCGGCATGTCGCTGCTCTCGTCTTCCTATCAGGTCGCCAACAACCTGCCCAATATGCTCTACGAACTCGTGATGGGCGGCATGCTCGTGACGGCGTTTTTGCCCGTGTACATGGGCGTGAGGCGTGAGCAGGGTCGCGAGGCCTCTAACGAGTACGTGGGCAACCTGCTCGGTATTCTGCTATTGGTGCTGGGTGGCATTTCGTTGCTGGGGACCGTGTTCGCCCCGGGCTTTATCTGGACGCAATCGTTCCTTTCGGGTGACGGCGGCAGCATGGATACCGCTGCGTTCATGTTCCGTTTCTTTGCCATCCAGATTCTGTTTTATGGTTTGGGCTCGGTGTTTTCGGGCGTCCTCAACGCACACCGCGACTACTTCTGGTCGACGTTTGCCCCGGTCCTCAACAATGTGATCGTCATTGCGAGCTTTATGGGCTTTGCGCCCGTGTCCGCACAGTTTGGCGAACGTGCCGGCATCATCTTGATTGCGGCCGGTACGACCCTCGGTGTCTTTGTTCAGATGGCATGTCAGATCCCCGCGCTTGGCAAGCACGGCGTGCATCCCCATATCCATATCGACTTTAAGGACCCCGCACTGCGCCAGACGATTGCGCTCGGTATCCCGACGCTGCTCGCCACGGTGTGCATGTTTGTCTCAACTTCTATCACCAACGCTGCTGCGCTGGTGGTCCAGCCCGAGACTGGTCCTTCCGTCATCGCCTATGCGCGCCTGTGGTACACGCTGCCCTACGCGCTGATTGCCGCCTCGCTTTCGACGGCGCTCTATACCGAGCTCTCTCACGACGCACAGGAGAAGGATTACGACAGCGTCCGCACGGGCATTTCGCGTGGCGTCGCCCAGATGCTGTTCTTCCTGATTCCGTTCGCGCTGTACCTGATTGTCTTCGCGCGTCCGCTCAACATGATCTACTGCGCTGGCAAGTTCGATGAGTCCGGTGTGGCGCTGGTGTCGGAGTTCCTTATCTACCTGGCACTTTCCCTGCCGCTCTACGGCGTGGTCGTGTTGATGCAGAAGAGCTTCTCTGCCTTGCTCGACATGAAGCCCTATAGTCGCTATTGCCTGTATTCTGCCATCGGCCAGGCCGGCTCAGTTCTGCTGTTTGGCGTTGCACTGGGCTTCGGTATGCCGGCAATCGCGCTTTCGTATGTCGTCGACTACGTGATCTTGGTCGGTTGTTCGCTGTGGTGGCTGCGTCGTCGCCTGCGTGGTCTTCAGGTTAAATCTATCCTGCATGGCGGTTTCTTTGGCCTTTTGCTCGGTGGCCAGGGTGCTGCCGCAGGCGCCGGCGTCATGTGGGCGCTTGAGCACTTTGTCGGGGCACTTGGCGGCTCGATTCTGATTACTCTTGGCTACGTTTGCGTTGCGGGTGTCGTCTCGCTTGCTGTTACCTTTGGCCTTGCCGTCGTCCTTAAGATGCCCGAGGTCTCGGCGCTGCTTCGTCGCAAGTAGGTGCGCGTGGCCGGTCACGACAACATTCCAACGCTTGCCGAGCAGGTTTCGCGCGTTCCCACGCAGCCCGGCTGCTACCTTTGGAAAGACGCCAAGGGCGATGTCATCTACGTGGGCAAGGCGAAAAACCTGCGCGCCCGTATGCGTCAGTACGTGACGCTGCAGGACGAGCGCCAGAAGATCCCGCTGATGATGCAGCTGGTGGCGAGCTTTGACTATATCGTGGTGGAGACCGAGCACGAGGCGTTGGTGCTCGAGCGCAATTTGATTGGTCAGTACCATCCGTACTTTAACGTCGACCTCAAGGATGACAAGAGCTACCCCTTTATCGCCATTACAAAGGGTGACCTGTATCCCGCTATCAAATACACGCGTGAGCGTCATAAGCCGGGAACGCGCTATTTTGGACCCTATACCGATAGCCGTGCGGCACGAGAGACGATAGATACGCTTCGCAAGGTTATCCCCATTTGTTCCGCATCCTGTGCGGAGTGGCGTCGTTGTCGCCGTATCGTCGAGTCCCACAAGGGCGAGGAAGACATCGTCAATATGATTTGCGCGCAAAACGGGCGCCCCTGCTTCGACTACCATGTCGGGCGCGGCCCGGGTGCGTGTGTCGGCGCGATTTCCCCGGCAGACTATGCCAAGAACGTCAAGCGTGTCGAGCGCTTTTTGTCGGGCCATCGCAAGGATGTCGTCGATGAGCTGACCTCCGAGATGGCGGATGCCGCTGAGGCGCTCGACTTTGAGCGCGCGGCACGCGTCAAACGTCGTTTGGAGGTCATCAGGGGTCTGGACGATCGTCAGCAAGTCGTTTTTCCCTCCAGTGTCGATATCGATGTCATCGGTTTCTATCGCGAGGAGACCATCTCCGCCGCTTGCGTCTTCGTCGTTCGCGAGGGCCGAACAGTTCGCACCTGCGAGTTCATTCTCGACAAGGGTCTTGATGTTGACGAGGAAGAGCTCCAGTCGGGCTTTCTTAAGCGCTATTACGACGAGACGGCTGATATTCCAGCTGAGGTCAACCTTTCCGTCGAGCTTGAGGATGCGGAGGCGCTGGGGGAGTGGCTTGCGGGCAAGCGTGAGCGTTCCTGCCATCTCCATAGGCCGCAGCGTGGCGAAAAGCACCGTCTACTCGATATGGCATCCAAAAATGCGCGCCATGCCCTCATGCGCTACATGATGCGAACGGGGTACGCTGACGACCGCACCAATCAAGCGCTCCTGGAGCTCGAAAGTGCGTTGGCGCTGCCATCGCCGCCGTTGCGTATCGAGTGCTTCGATATCTCGACGCTGCATGGCACCTTTACGGTCGCCTCGATGGTGGTGTTTACCAACGGGCGCGCCGACAAGAGCCAGTATCGTCGTTTTAAAATCCAGGCCGAATTGGACGAGGCAAACGACTTCGTGTCGATGTCCGAGGTTTTGGGACGACGCTATGCTCCCGAGCGCATGGCCGACGAGCGCTTTGGCTCGCGCCCCGATTTGCTCGTTGTCGATGGCGGTAAGCCGCAATTGACCGCTGCGATCAAGCAACTTGAGGCTCTTGGGCTCGATATACCAGTTTGTGGCTTGGCAAAGGCCGATGAGGAAGTTTTTGTGCCTTGGGACGAGACTCCCGTCGTGCTGCCGACCGGGTCCGCGTCGCTCTATCTAATTAAACAGGTGCGCGATGAATCGCACCGTTTTGCCATCACGTTCCATCGCGAATTGCGCGATAAAGCCATGACGGTTTCGGTACTCGATGACGTTCCAGGCGTGGGACCCACCAGAAAACGTGCCCTTATGCGCCATTTTGGCTCGATGAAGCGTTTGCGCGCGGCGAGCGAGCAAGAGATCGCGGAAGTTCGAGGCATTCCTGCCGATGTCGCCAAAGCGGTTCACGAGGCGCTCGTTGCATGGAATGCCGAGCGCGCCGAGGCGGCGGCAAAGCAATCCGAAAACTAAACACGCCTCTAAACAACTGATATACATGATTGCGTGATTTTCAATCATGTATTTCACGGTGATTACCAGCCGATTTCGGGTTTTATTAACGCTAAAACGTTTGACTAGCCATGGTGAACAACCCTGCTATTCTGCGGGTTGACGAAGACTGATATCTCACCTCGTCGATACATACTGTCTGGCGAATCGTTTGTCAATGAATTCGGTGAACGGTAGTAAATACCGTTCAAGCGTATGTATGTATCGGTCGCCGAGCGCGGCACCTCAGTTGGGCTCGTCGGTAGGTAAGGTATATATCGTCCGCAAGTTGCGCGGGAGCACGTCTAGGTGCTCCCGGGTAAGATTCTCTATTGATAGGAGAAGACATGGCCATCATCAACAAGGGTATGTCCAGGCGTTCGTTCCTCGGCCTCACCGGCAGCGTCGCTGCTGTCGCAGGGCTTGGTCTCACCGGCTGCGGTGGCAGCTCCAGCGACGAGGGTTCCGCTTCCGGTTCCACCGATTCCGCCAACCGTGGCGGCGGCGTGATCACCGCTGGCTCCGCTTACGCTCCGTCCAGCTTCGATCCCGCCAGCACCGGCTCCGCTGTGGGCCTGGGTGCTAACTGGCACGTCGTCGAGGGCCTCTACGGCATCGATTACCACGACTACAGCACCTTCAACGAGCTCGCCACCGACGATCCCAAGTCTGTGGACGACACCACTTTCGAGGTCACCATCCGCAAGGGCGCCAAGTTCTCCGATGGCACCGAGGTCACCGCTGACGATGTCGTTGCCTCCTACACCGCTTGCGCCGCTTCCGCTACCTATGCTCCGTTCTTCCAGCCCTTCGAGTCCATCGAGGCCAAGGACGCCAGCACCGTGACGGTCAAGACCAAGGTCCCCAACTTCTCCCTGCTCAAGGATCGTCTGGCCATCGTCCGCGTTACCCCGGCCACCCAGACCGAGGAGGATCGCGCCAAGCAGCCGATCGGCTCCGGCCCCTGGATGTACGACTCTATCTCCGATACCGAGATCACCCTGGTTCCCAACCCCGAGTACAACGGTGAGTATGCTGCCGAGGATAAGAAGATCCAGTACAGCATCCTGACCGACCCCACCGCTCGCGTTACCGCTCAGCAGGAGGGCTCCACGCTCGTTATGGAGCTCGTTACCGCTGACGCCGTCGACCAGCTCGAGAGCGCCGGCTGCAAGATCGATAACGTTCAGGGTTTCGGCACCCGCTTCATCATGTTCAACGTCGCCAAGGAGCCTTGGAACAACGTCAAGGTCCGTCAGGCTGTCATGTATGCGCTCGACACCGAGAAGATGGTCAGCAACACCTTCGCCGGTCTTGCCACCGCTGCCAGCTGCTACCTGCCCAAGAGCTTCACCAACTATCATGAGGCTTCCACGGTGTTCAAGACCGACGCCAAGAAGGCTAAGAAGCTCATCGAGGAGTCTGGCATCACCCCGGGTGCCATCACCCTGCGCACCACCGACAACGAGCAGATTAAGGGCATGGCCGCCCAGGTCAAGAACGACCTCGACGCTCTCGGCTTCGATGTGACCATCCAGACCGATACCTCGCCGGCCACCTACGCTGCCATCGACGGCGGCGAGGCCTACGATATCCTCCTTGCCCCTGGCGATCCTTCCTGCTTCGGCGCCGATCCCGACCTGCTGCTCAACTGGTGGTACGGCGACAACGTCTGGATGCAGACCCGTTGCCCGTGGAAGGAGTCCGCTGAGTGGCAGAAGCTCCACAGTCTCATGGACGAGGCTCTTGCCGCCGAGGGCGACGAGCAGCAGAAGAAGTGGAACGAGTGCTTCGACATCATTGCCGACAACGCCGTTCTGTACCCCGTTGTCCACGTCAAGACCGTCTCCGCTTCCTGGGACGATCCGTCCACTGCGCCCAACGGTGAGGCCCTCGATGGCTTCAAGGGCATCGGCACGACGAGCATGTCCTTCAGGGGCGTTGCGACCGTCAAGGCGTAAGACTCGCTTGAGTCTGTATGCAGGATGTCGGTCGTTGGGACCGTATCCTCATAGTTGAAACAAAGACCCGGGCGGCAACGATGTCGCTCGGGTCTTGTAATGAGTATCCGTACTCATATACCAGTTGGTCCTACCGACAAAAGAAAGGGGAGAGAACGTGAACAACTTGCTACGTTTGATTGGAAGGCGTCTTGTGGCGCTGCCGATCATGGCATTGGGTGTCACCGTCCTGGTGTTCTTCCTTATGTCGTTCTCCAAGACCGACCCCGCCTACACGGCGTTGGGTGACGGTGCCTCGCCCGAGGCGGTTGCCGAGTACCATGAGAAGTATGGTCTGGACGACCCCTGGCCCGTGCGCTACGTGCGCTACATGGGCGATCTGATCCATGGCGACATGGGCACCTATGGTGCTGCTCGCAACTCCGTTGCCAAGCGCATCTCCACTGCCCTGCCCGTCACGATGCAGTTGACCTTCATCGGTCTTGCCATCGGTGCGGTCGTTTCGTTTTTACTCGGCGTCATCGCGGCACTGTATCGCGATAAATGGCCGGACCAAGTGATCCGCGTCTTTTCCATCGCCGGCTTGGCAACCCCGTCGTTCTGGCTTGCCGTTCTGTTGATTCTGCTGTTCTCTTCCTACCTTAAGGTGCTTCCGGCGTCCGGTGCTCTGCCTCACTTCACCACCAACCCGGCTGGCTATCTGGGACGTATGATCATGCCCGCCATTGCTCTTGCCTTCCCGCTGACGGGTCAGATGACTCGTATCGTGCGTACGGCCATGGTCGAGGAGCTCGACAAGGACTATGTCCGTATGGCTCGCGGCGCCGGCGTTCCCGAGAAGGTCGTCGTCGGCATCAACGTACTTCGCAATGCGCTGATCACCCCGGTCACCACCCTCGGTCTTAAGATCGGTTACCTCATGGGCGGCGCCGTCGTCATCGAGGTTATCTTCAACCTCCCCGGCATGGGCACCGCGATTCTGCAGGGCGTTCAGGGCAACGAGGCGAACCTGGTTCAGGGCGTCGTTATCGTCGTTGCTCTTGCCTTCATCATCATCAACATCGTGGTTGACATGCTCTACCTGCTCATCAACCCGCGCATCAGGACGGTGTAGATTATGGTAAAGATTCGAGAGAAGCAAACCGAGCAGCTCGAGAAGGCTGCCTCTAAGGGGCTCAAGCTCGGTGGCTGGAAGAAGATGACGCTGTCTTCTAAGATTGCAGCCGTCGTGCTGGTGCTGGTCGCCCTGACTGCGATTCTGGCGCCCCTTCTTGCCCCCTATAGCCCGGTCGAGATCTTTACGGCTCGCCAGGCTCCCGGCAACGGATTTATTTTCGGTACCGACGATAAGGGTCGCGACATTCTGTCGCGTATGCTCTACGGTGGTCGTTACTCGCTGATTATCGGCTTTGGCGCCACTGCCATGGCTCTGGTCTGCGGCTCGGTCGTAGGCGCCCTTGCAGCGGTTTCGCGCAAGGCCGTCTCCGAGACGATCATGCGTATCTTGGACATCATCATGTCCATCCCGGGCATCGCCCTCGCGGCCGTCTTCGTCTCCATCCTGGGCAACTCCGTGCCGTCGATCATCTTCGCCATTGGCTTTATGTACACTCCGCAGATTGCCCGTATCGTGCGCGCCAACATCGTGTCCGAGTACGGCGAGGACTATGTCCGCGCGGTCATCGTTTCCGGTGCCAAGGCTCCGTGGATTTTGATCAAGCATGTTCTGCGTAACTGCATCGCCCCGATCATGGTCTTCACCGTTACCCTGGTCGCCGACGCCATCATCTTCGAGGCCTCGCTGACCTTCATCGGCGCTGGTATTCAGGAGCCCACCGCTACCTGGGGCAACATCCTCGCCGACGCCCGCGGCGGCGTGCTCGCCGGCCGTTGGTGGCAGGCGCTGTTCCCGGGCCTGGCCATCATGATCACCTGCCTGGCGCTCAACATCCTCTCCGAGGGCATTACCGACGCTATGGCCGCTGCTCCCTCCGCCGCCCTGGATCCGACCGATTCCTCCAAGCGTCGCGAGGCCGACCTGCTGGTCTCCGACCCCGTTCGCGCCTACAAGGAGCAGGCCCAGTCCCTCTCCGCTCGCCTTGGTGCCCTGCGCGATGTCGAGCTCAAGCGTGACGATCGCCATGTGCCTGACGAGTCTGTCGAACCGATTCTCTCGGTCCGTGACTTCTGCATTCAGTTTGAGCATCACGGTGACATTAACGTTGTCGACCATGTCAACTTTGACGTCCGTCCTGGTCAGACCATGGGCTTGGTGGGCGAGTCCGGTTGCGGTAAGTCCATCACCACGCTGGCCATCATGGGTCTGACCGATGAGGACGAGCACCTTTCCGGCGAGGTCCTCTGGGAGGGCCGTGACCTGCTCAAGATGAGCAAGAAGGAGTGGTTCGGCCTACGCGGTACCGATATCGCTATGGTCTATCAGGACGCCCTGTCCTCGCTCAACCCCTCCATGCTCATCTCTGCCCAGATGAAGCAGCTCACCAAGCGCGGCGGAACCCGCAGCGCCGAGGAGCTCCTGGAGCTCGTCGGCCTCGATCCCAAGCGCACGCTCGAGAGCTATCCGCACGAGCTTTCCGGCGGCCAGCGTCAGCGTGTCCTGATCGCTATGGCCCTTACCCGCGACCCCAAGCTGGTCATCTGCGACGAGCCCACGACCGCTCTGGACGTTACCGTCCAGAAGCAGGTCATCAAGCTGCTCAACGATCTTCAGGCCAAGCTCGGCTTTGCCATGATCTTCGTTTCGCACGACCTGGCGCTGGTCGCCGAGGTCGCCCACAACATCACGGTTATGTACGCTGGTCAGGTTATCGAGCAGGCGCCCACCAAGGAGCTGCTCACTAACCCGATCCACGAGTACACCCGCGGTCTTCTGGGTTCCGTTCTGTCCATCGAGAGCGGTTCGGGCCGCCTGCACCAGGTGCCCGGCGCCGTTCCGAGCCCGCGCGATTTCCCCAAGGGCGATCGCTTCGCGCCCCGCTCGAGCCATCCGCGTATTGGCCTGGACACCCGTCCGGTCTTCAAGCGCGTGCCCGGCACCGAGCACTTCTATTCCGAGCTCCCCGACGAGGTGCTCAAGGCAAATGGTTTGACCCCTCACGCGGAGGTGATGTAGATGAGCGAGACCGCAGTCAACGGCGTCGAGCCGATCATCTTCCTTGATGACGTCCACGTCACCTTTAGGACCCGTACCGGCTCTATTCTGCACCCCAACCTGGTTCACGCCGTCCAGGGTGTAACGATTAAGCTCATGCCCGGTCAGACGATCGGCATCGTCGGCGAGTCCGGTTGCGGTAAGTCCACCACCGCTAACGTCATGTGCGGCCTGCAGGCCCCCACGAGCGGCAAGGTCTACTTTAAGGGCAAGGACGTTACCAAACGTACCGCCGAGGACCGTCGTCACATGGGTCGCGTCATCTCGGTCGTGTTCCAAAACCCGGCCACGGCGCTCAACCCCCGCATGGTCGTTCGCGAGCAGCTGCTCGATCCCATGCGCGTTCACAACCTGGGTACCGAGGCCGAGCAGGAGAAGCGCGTCAAGGAGCTCCTGGAGCTCACCGGTCTGCCCAGCTCTGCCGCCGAGGTTCTTCCCGGCCAGCTTTCGGGCGGCCAGCGCCAGCGCGTCGCAATTGCCCGTGCCCTGTCGCTGAACCCCGATGCCATCATCGCCGACGAGCCCACCTCGGCTCTGGACGTTTCGGTCCGCGCGCAGATTCTAAACCTGCTGACCGACCTTAAGAAGGAGCTCGGCCTGGCCATGGTGTTCATCAGCCATGACATCCAGACGGTCCGCTATATCTCTGACGACATCATCGTTATGAATGGTGGCAAGATCGTCGAGCAGGGCGAGGCCAAGCAGGTTTTCCAGCACCCCCAGGACCCCTACACCAAGATGCTGCTCGGCGCTGCGCCGTCGCTGCTGCACCCCAAGCTCGGCGAGTAGCCTCGCTTTCCCTCCCGTGCGCCCGGTTCCCTTGCCGGGCGCACCTCCGTTGCGATTTCGAAAGGTTGGGTTCACGAGCCATGCCAAGTGCTCAGGAGCTACAACATCAGTTTGGTGAATATCGAGGCGCCATGCCCCGTCCATCAGATTTCGATCTCTTTTGGAAGGATCGCATGGCCGAGGCCGACGCCGTCGGGCTTGACTATGCGATCGAGACGGCACCGGTCACCGATGCCGCGACCTGCCAGCTTTTCGACCTCTGGTATACCGGCATGTGTGGCGCTCGCCTGCATGCCAAGTACCTTAAACCCGTCTCGGACGAGCCCGTGCCATTGGTACTTCAGTTCCATGGGTATCCGGGTGCAAGCCGCAGCTGGTTTGAGCAGGCGTCGTTTGCGGGCATGGGCATGGCACTCATCGCCCTCGATTGCCCCGGCCAAGGAGGTCCCTCCGAGGACATTGGTGGATTTGAGGGCACAACGGTTGCCGGTCATATCGTCGCCGGTATCGACGGCGACCCGGCCAACCTCTACTATGTCCGCTTGCATCAAGATATTCGCATCCTGTGCCGCATCGTTCGCGAGCTCGAGGGCATCGATCTTGCCCGTGTGTTTGTGAACGGCGCGTCGCAGGGCGGTGGTTTGGGCATTGCGACCTGCGCACTTAACAGCGAGCTTATCAATCGCGCCGCAATCCTCTATCCCTTCCTGTCAGATTTCCGCCTGGTCTGGGATTTGGATGCCGACGATATCGCCTATGAGGGCCTGCGCTATTGGTCGCGTTGGTTTGACGAGGATTCGACTCGTATCGAGGAAGCCTATGCCAAACTGGCGTACTTCGATTCCAAGAACTTCGCCCCCATGGTCAAATGCCCCGTCCTGTTTGGTACGGGCACGGCGGATATCGTCTGTCCGCCGGCAACGCAGTTTGCGGTGTACAACAACCTGTCCTGCGAGAAGCGCCACGAGTTCTTTGAGGGCTTTGGCCACGAGGAGATACAGGACTTTGACGATATGATCATTCCGTTTTTCTGCGAGGGAGGGGAGGCTCATGTCTAAGTGCGAGAGCAATGTCAATGAGCTGATTGTCTCCGACCTTGCGGGGATTCCCGGAACGGTCTCGTCAAGGCTCGCTGATTTCCGGGATTGGCGCGGTGATGCTTCTGCGGATGTTTCCGAATTAGAGATAGCCGCTTCGGACCTTGAGGTTTGCGGGCCGAGTATTACGGCGATCGATTTCGCCAATCCGTATGCCCGCTACTCCGAGGTTTCCTTTGAGCTTGGTGGCGATGTGGTCCACGCACGTTTGATCGAGCCTGCCGGTCGCGCCCGAGCATCCGAGCTTGTGCCGCTATGTCTGATGTTTCACGACATCGACCGACCCGTGCGGGGATGGCATCACATGACGAGGTTTGCGGCCATGGGATATGCCGTGCTTGCGCTGGACGATGAGGCGATTGGACCCAGCGATCTGCGGCAGGGGATTACCTCGCCTGCTTTTGTCAGGCGCGTCCGTTGGGGCTGCGCGTTGGCGGAGGTCGCGCGCAATCTTGATGGCATGGACCCCGACCGCATCTTTGCATGGGGCGAGGGTCTTGGCGGCGGAGTCGCGCTGGCGGTTTCCGCTCTGGACGAGCGGGGCCTCGCCTGCACGGCGGTTGCCAATCCGCTTCCTGGCGGCCTCGAGGTGCTGTCGTCTCGGGTGCGCGGATCGGTGCTCATGGGCACATCGCTTATGGATACCGTGAGCGATCCCAAGGATCAGTTTGCCGTATTCAACGGTCTTGAGTGTGACCGGAGGCATATCATCTATGCAAAATACGCTCACGAGCGCATCAATGCGTTCGAAAACGAAGTCGTAGACTTTTTTAACCAAACGTTCTACTCGTGTTCTTTGGCCTAGACGGCCTGGACACTGCCAACAAGAGTGGGTGGCATAGGGCCGCCCGCCAGACAACTAAGGAGATTCTTGTGGCAACTCAGAAATTCACCGGCGTTATCCCTCCCGTCGTTGTTCCCGATACCGAAGATCACCAGCTCGATGTTGCCTCCTTTGAGCGCAGCATCAACCGCATGATCGATGCCGGCGTCGATGGCCTGTTCTTCCTGGGCTCTTCGGGTGAGGTCGTTTTCTCCACCGACGAGCGTCGTCGCCAGATCATCGCCGAGGCCGTCCGCATCGTCGACCACCGCGTGCCTGTTCTGGTCGGCATCATCGATACCGAGACCGAGCGCATGATTGAGCACGGTAAGGTCGCTCAGGAGCTGGGCGCCGATGCGCTTGTCGCCACCTGCCCGTTCTATGCCCTGCAGGGCATGACCGAGGTCGAGGAGCACTTCCGCATCCTGCACGAGGAGCTCGACCTGCCCATCTTTGCCTATGACATTCCCGTCTGCGTTCACACCAAGCTCCCCTGGAAGCTCCTTGCCAAGCTCGGCGCCGAGGGCGTCCTTGCTGGCGTCAAGGATTCCTCGGGTGATGACATCTCGTTCCGCTACCTCGTTCAGGAGAACGAGAAGAACGGCCATCCGATGAGCATCCTCACCGGTCATGAGGTTGTCGTCGACGGCGCTTACCTCGGTGGCGCCGATGGTTCCGTCCCGGGTCTCGCCAATGTTGAGCCCGAGGGCTACGTGCGCCAGTGGAAGGCCGCTCAGGCCGGCGACTGGGCTACCGTCAAGGCCGAGCAGGATCGCCTTAACGAGATCTCCCACATCTGGGATGTCACCTCGGGCGTTCAGGGCTATGCCGGTGGCGTCGGTGCCTTCAAGACCGCTATGAACCTCATGGGCATCTTCGACAGCCCGACCATGCCGCGCCCGGTGAAGGCCATGACCGGCGAGAACGTCGAGGCGATTAGGAAGGTCCTCCAGGACAACGGTCTCCTGTAAAGCTTCCCCAGGCACCCGACCTCGCCGTTCAACCGTGTGGCCATGACCCATTAGGTCAATGGCCACACGGTTTCTCGGCAATCTCGGGCACCTGGAAAACCTTTACCCGCGCTGTGACGGCTAGCCTGACGGCGCATTTCCTGTAGTTGTTTTTTATCTCCGAAGGAGAACGACATGGAGAACAAGTACGTCTGCTCTGTCGATATCGGCGGAACTAAGATCGCGACTGCCATTATGGAGTATCCGGCTGATGGCAGCGTGCCCCATCCGGTCTTTGAAGCTGAGGTTCCCACCGAGGCCAAAGAGGGTGGCGAGGCAGTTTTCCAGCGCATCGAGGCGTCTATTAAGGCCGCCATTGAGGCGAACCCCGATGTCGAGGTCCTTGGTGTCGGTATTGGCGCCGCCGGTGTCGTCGACCCCAAGACGGGCGCCATCGCGTATGCCAATGAGATCATGCCCGGCTGGTCCGGCGTTCAGTTGGGGCCGCGTCTGCGCGAGGATCTCGGTCTTCCCGTTGCTGTTGTAGGCGACGTGCAGGCTCATGCTCTGGGCGAGGCCCACTGGGGCGTCGGCAAGGGCAAGTTCTCCGTCTTGTGTCTTGGCATCGGTACGGGCATCGGCGGCGCATATGTCGAGAACGGCCGCGTGATGCAGGGCTTCCATGGTGCTGCTGGCCATATGGGCCACATCGAGTGCTCGGCTGCCGCCGGCATTCCCTGCGCCTGCGGGCGTTCCGGCCATCTGGAGTCGGTTGCTTCGGGCACTTCCATTGGTCGTATGTACGACGAGCGCTTTGGCCGTGTCGACCCCAGCCGTCCTTCGGTCGGTCGCGATGTGAACGACCTGTGCCGTGCGGGCGACGCAAAGGCGACCGAGGTCATCCATGACGCCGGCTTTGCGCTGGGTGCCAGCTTGGGCTCGCTTGCCAATATCCTGGACCCCGAGGTCATCGTGCTTTCGGGCGGCGTGATTCACCAGGGTCCCGATTGGCGCTCGCAGACGTGGAAGGATTCGGTGCGCGAGGGCTATGCCAGCCAGGCGCTCGACCCGCTTCAGGACACGCCGATTCTCATCGGCTCTCTCGAGGGCGACGCGCCGCTCATCGGTGCCGCCGAGCATCTTCTTGCTTCGTTGAAGTAAACATGACTACCAAGTGAGCCTTCTGAGGTGCCGCAGATTGACGTGAAAGAGGAGCGAAGCGTACTTCGGTACGCGAGCGACGGTTTAAACGTCAAGGTGCGGTGCCTCGGAAGGCCGTTTTGAGAAAGGTTGAGATGGAAATGGCCGTTGATCCATTGATTCAATCCCTGAAGGGCAAGCTCGTCGTGAGTGTCCAGGCCTATATGGGTGAGCCGCTTCGTACACCCGAGACTATGGCTCAGATGTCTCGCGCCTGCGAGCTTGGCGGTGCCGCCGCCATTCGCTGCCAGGGACTTGCCGACATCGCCGCCATTAAGGGCCGCTGCGAGGTCCCCGTCATCGGCCTGTGGAAGGATGGGCACGAGGGCGTCTACATCACGCCGACGTTGCGTCATGCTCGCGCCTGCGTTGCCGCCGGTGCCGATATCGTGGCAATCGACGCTACCGATCGCCCGCGTCCCGATGGCAAGACGCTCGAGGACACGTTCCGCCCGCTGCATGAGGAGGGCGTGCTCCTGATGGCGGACTGCGCCACCATCGAGGATATCCGTCGCGCGGTCGACATGGGCTTCGATTTGGTGTCTACCACGCTCTCCCATGGCGTGGCCGCCATCGATTGCACGATGGCCGACGGCCCCGATCTGCCGCTCCTGCGTCAGGCGACCGAGGAGTTCCCGGGTCTCCCCATCATCTGCGAGGGCCGCGTGCATACGCCCGAGGAGGCTCGTGCCGCGATTGATGCGGGCGCCTGGGCAGTTGTCGTGGGCACCGCCATCACGCACCCTACGAGTATTACGAGTTGGTTCAAAGCCGCGCTTGAGGCGTAAGACGGACCTCGTATCCGCTCAGGGCGGTATACTCAATAAAGGCAATTGACCGCGCGGGATCCGGGTTGCTGGGTCCCGCGCTTGTTTTTAGGAGGCAGCACATGCAAAAGGGAGATGCCATGGATGCAGCGGAGCGCTCGGAGCGCATCCCCGACATCGTCATCATCACCGGAATGTCCGGTTCGGGCCGCACGCAGGCCATGCACGTGTTCGAGGACATGGGCTATTTTTGCATCGATAACTTGCCTCCGCGTCTGATTGCCCAGCTCGCCGAACTCGTCGGCATCAATACGGGCGTGGGCAGGCATCTCGCCGTCACCTGTGACCTGCGTAGCCAAGGCCTGTTCGATGAGCTGCTCGATGCCGTCGCCGCGCTCGAGGAGCGCGAGATGAGCTGCGATATCGTGTTTCTCGAGGCTTCCGACGAGGTGCTGATCCGTCGCTACAGCGAAAACCGCCGCCGCCATCCCATTGCCAAGCCGGGGGAGACCACGGCCGATGCGATTCAGCGTGAGCGCCTGCAGCTGCAGGGCGTGCGTGACCGAGCCGATATGATCATCGACACGAGCCGCCTGCGCACCTCTGCGCTGCGCAACAAGCTGCGCATGGCTTTTTCTGAGCTTTCCGACCAGCAGCTTATGGATGTCCACGTGTTCTCGTTTGGCTTTAAGCACGGCATGCCCGTCGAGGCGGACATTATGATCGACGTTCGCTTCCTGCCCAATCCGTTCTACGATCCCGAGATGCGCACCATGACCGGTCTCGATAAGAAGGTCTCCGACTTTGTCCTGGACCATCCCAAGACCCAGGAGTTCTGGAAGGCCTGGACGCAGCTGCTCGATACGGTCATGCCCGGCTATATCGCGGAAGGCAAGCCGCAGCTTTCTATCGCTATCGGCTGCACGGGCGGTCAGCACCGCAGCGTCGCCATTGCCGAGGCCACGGCCCGTTATTTGGAGGGTGCCCAGTATCACGTGAGCATTTCCCACCGCGACCTTTCGCGCGCCAACACGAAAGCATAGGCCTGCATGTCGTTTACCGCCGAGGTGCGCGACGAGCTCGCGCGCTGCGAACCCGAATGTGAATATTGCGACCTGTCGACGCTTGCCGCTTTGACGCGCGTGAGCGGTACGCTCTCGCTGGCCGGCTCCGGGCGATATCGCTTGACGGTTGCGACCGAGACGGGTGCCGTCGCGCGCACGATGATCACGCTGACTCATCGTATCCTTAAGCTCAAGACGGAGTTCACCGTCCGTAAATCGGTCTTGCATAAGGTCCGTAACTATCTCATCACCTTGCCCGATCAGCCCGACCTGGACAAGGCTCTGGTGCTGCTGGGCATTCTCGATCGTAGGGGAGGGCTGGTCACCGGCGTTCCTCGGCACATCGTCGCCCGTCCATGTTGCAGGCTCGCCTACATCCGCGGTGCGCTCATCGCCGGCGGATTTGTGGCTGACCCTCGTGGCGACTTTCACTTGGAGATTGCGGTACAGGGCGAGCAGTATGCCAAGGGGCTTTGCGATCTGCTGGAACAGATTGGGGTCCATGCGCGCGTCAACGCACGGCGTGGATCCTATGCTGTCTACATTAAGAGCGCCGAGGAAATCGAGCATCTTCTAAAAATGATTGGCGCCAAGCGCAGTGTTGCCGAGATTGAGGAGGCGCGCGCGGTCAAGCTGGTCAAAAACGACGTGAACCGCCGCGTGAACGCCGAGCTCGCCAACCAGACCAGAAGCGCCGGTGCTGCCCAACATCAGCTTGCGCTTATCGATGAGATCGAGCAGCGCGGCCTTCGCGATGCGCTTCCGGATGCCTTGGCGGTCTTTTGCGACCTGCGCGAGCGCTATCCCGATCTGTCGCTGCGTGATTTAGGGGAGATGGCTGACCCTCCCTTGTCGAAGTCGGCCCTCTACCATCGTGTTTTACGGCTTGAAAAGCTCATTGAAGCAAACAAGTAGTTTAAAATATTGACTTATATACGGATTTAGCTGCTGCTTTATTCTTTAAAACGTTTTAACGTAAATTTGATTTTCAATTTCGAGCATTCTCGTGAAATTCAAGTCAAAAAAAAGGTATATTAGGCGAGTGGTTAGTTTGTGGGCCTCAACGGCGGGCGCTGTAGCTCGCGGGGGCCTTACGAAAGGAGACACAATGGCAGTAAAGGTTGCTATTAACGGCTTCGGTCGCATCGGTCGTCTGGCTTTCCGTCAGATGTTCGGTCATGAGGGCTCCGAGATTGTCGCTATCAACGACCTCACCTCTCCCGATATGCTCGCTTACCTGCTGAAGTACGACTCCACGCAGGGCAACTACGCTCGCGATCACGAGGTCGTTGCTGGCGAGGATTCCATCACCGTTGACGGCAAGGAGATCAAGATCTACAAGGAGGCCGACGCCAACAACCTGCCTTGGGGCGACCTCGACGTCGACGTCGTTCTCGAGTGCACCGGCTTCTACACCAGCAAGGCTAAGGCTCAGGCCCACATCAACGCTGGCGCCAAGAAGGTCGTCATCTCCGCTCCGGCCGGCAGCGATCTGCCCACCATCGTGTACAACGTCAACCACGAGACGCTGACCGCTGAGGACAACATCATCTCCGCTGCTTCCTGCACCACCAACTGCCTCGCCCCGATGGCCAAGGGTCTGAACGACTTCGCTCCCATCGTGTCCGGCATCATGACCACCATTCACGCCTGGACTGGCGACCAGATGCCGCTCGACGGCCCGCAGCGCAAGGGCAACAAGCGTCGTAGCCGCGCCTGCGCCGTCAACATCGTCCCCAACACCACCGGTGCTGCCAAGGCTATCGGCCTGGTTCTCCCCGAGCTCAACGGTAAGCTCATCGGTGCCGCCCAGCGCGTCCCGACGCCGACCGGCTCCATCACCAACCTCTACGCTGTCGTTGACAAGAAGGTCACTGTCGACGAGGTCAACGCTGCTATGAAGGCCTACGCTGCCACCATCTCCGAGACCTTCGGTTACAACGAGGACGACATCGTCTCCACCGACATCATCGGCGAGACCCACGGCTCCATCTTCGACGCCACTCAGACCATGTGCTCTGACCTCGGCAACGGCCAGACCCTCGTTCAGGTCACCTCTTGGTACGACAACGAGAACTCCTACACCTCTCAGATGGTCCGCACCATCAAGTACTTCGAGAAGTTCGTTGCTTAATTTAGCTTTTAGCGAATAGCTCGTTGAGCGTCTAAAGAAGGGCGCGGCCTCATAGGGCTTACACCCTAGGGTCGCGCCCTTTTTATAGGAAATCGTCTGCCGTAATGGGAGGCAGACACGTACGAAAGGTAGAAGCAAACATGGCCTTTACCAAGAAGACCGTCCGCGACATCGATGTCGACGGCAAGCGCGTTCTCGTCCGCGTTGACTTCAACGTGCCTATCAAGGATGGCGTCGTTGGCGACACCACCCGCATCAAGGCTGCCCTGCCCACCATCAACTACCTCGTTGAGCACAACGCTCGCGTCATCCTCATGAGCCACCTCGGCCGTCCCGAGGGCACCGGCTTCCAGCCTGAGCTCTCCCTTGAGCCTGTCGCCAAGAAGCTCGCTGAGCTCTCTGGTCTCGATGTTGCCTTTGTCGCCGACACCTACGGCGAGAAGGCTGCTGAGGCTGTTGCCGCCGTCGAGCCGGGCAAGGTCCTGGTTCTCGAGAACGTCCGTTTCGACAAGCGTGAGAAGAAGAACGATCCCGAGATCGCCAAGACCCTCGCTTCCTATGGTGACGTCTTCGTTCTCGATGCCTTCGGCACCGCTCACCGCGCCCAGGGTTCCGTCGTGGGCCCCGCCGCTTACCTGCCTGCCGTCGCCGGCTTCCTGCTCGAGAAGGAGGTCGACACGCTGACCGGCATCTTCGCCGAGCCCGAGCGCCCCTTCGTCGCTATCGTCGGTGGCTCCAAGGTTTCCTCCAAGATCGGCGTTCTCGATCACCTCATCGACTCCGCTGACACCCTGATCATCGGTGGCGGCATGGCCTACACCTTCTTCCTGGCTCAGGGCCTGACCGTCGGTCAGTCCCTTAAGGAAGAGGACTGGGTCGAGCGCGCTGGCGAGATGCTCAAGAAGGCCGAGGAGAAGGGCGTCAAGATCCTGCTCCCCATCGATAACCGTGTTGCCGATCACTTTGGCGAGGACGCTGTCCCCGAGGTTGTCGCTTCCGACGCTATCCCCGACGATCGTGAGGGCATGGACATCGGCCCCAAGACCGAGGAGCTCTACGCCGAGGCCGTCAAGGGCGCCAAGACCGTCTTCTGGAATGGCCCCATGGGCGTCTTCGAGTTCGACAACTTCGCTCACGGCACCCAGGCTATCGCCGAGGCTGTCGCCGAGGCCGACTGCACCTCGATCATCGGCGGTGGCGACTCTGTCGCAGCTGTCAACAAGTTCAACCTGGCCGACAAGATGAGCTGGATCTCCACCGGTGGTGGCGCTTCCATGGAGCTCGTCGAGGGTAAGGCCCTGCCCGGAGTGGAGGCGCTTCTCGATGCCTAATCGCACCCTTCTTATCGCTGGTAACTGGAAGATGAACAACGACGTCGCCGAGGCTGCCAAGCTCGCCGACGAGCTGGCCCAGGCTCTGCCCGAGGTTCCGGCTGGCGTCGAGGTGCTCGTCTGCCCTCCGACCATCGACATCACCACGGTTCATGACCGCATTCAGGCTGCTCCCATCGCCCTCGGTGCGCAAAACGTGTACTGGGAGGCCAAGGGTGCCTTCACCGGTGAGTCCTCTTGCGACATGCTCAAGTCCGCTGGCTGCACCTACTGCATCATCGGTCACTCCGAGCGTCGTGACTACTTCCACGAGACCGACGAGGATCAGAATAAGAAGGCCAAGGCCCTCGTTGCCGCCGGTCTTGTTCCCGTCTTCTGCTGCGGTGAGTCCCTTGAGGTCCGCGAGGCCGGCACCTATGTCGAGCACGTCGTGAACCAGGTCAAGGCTGGTCTCGAGGGTCTCGAGATCACCTGCCCCAAGCAGGTTGTCGTCGCCTACGAGCCCATCTGGGCCATCGGTACCGGCAAGACCGCTACCGCCGAGGACGCTCAGGAGGTCTGCGGCGCTATCCGCGAGACCCTCAAGGAGATGTTCGGCGAGGAGCTCGCCGACGGCATCCGCGTGCTGTACGGTGGCTCCGCCAAGCCCGGCAACATCGCCGAGCTCGTCGCCAAGCCCGACGTCGACGGTGCCCTCGTGGGCGGCGCGTCGCTCAAGGCTGCCGACTTCGCCTCTATGGTTGTCAAGGCAGGCGAGTAGGACATATGGCACAGCGTCATCTTCCTGCACTCCTGATCATCATGGATGGCTGCGGCCTTGCTCCGGCCGATGGCGAGAACGCCGTCGCCGCTGCCAAGACGCCCTTCCTTGATAGCCTGTACGAGAAGTATCCTCACACCACGCTCGGTGCTTCGGGCGAGGACGTGGGCCTTCCCGACGGCCAGATGGGCAACTCTGAGGTGGGCCACCTCAACATCGGTGCCGGCCGCATCGTGTTCCAGGAGCTTTCGCGCATCAACAACGCTATCAAGGACGGCTCCATCGCCAAGAACGAGGTCTTCGTCAAGGCTATGGACGACGTCAAGGCTGACGGCAAGACCCTCCACCTCATGGGCCTTATGAGCCCTGGCGGCGTTCATTCTCACATGAACCACGTTGAGGCTCTGGTTAAGATGGCTGCCGAGCGCGGCGTCAAGACCGTTCGCGTCCACGCCTTTATGGACGGCCGCGACGTTGACCCGCAGTCCGGCGCCGGCTACATGAGCGAGTTCTGCGCCTTCCTGGCCAAGCTCTCCGAGGAGACCGGTTGCGATGCTCGCGTTGCCACCGTTTCGGGCCGCTATTGGGCCATGGACCGCGACAACCGTTGGGAGCGCATCCAGCGCGCCTACGACGTCATGGTCAACGCGTCCGATGCCGATACCGATCCCGTTGCCGGTATCAAGGCCTACTACGAGAAGGATCCGCGCGGCGACGAGTTCGTCGAGCCCTTCGCTGCCCATAACGAGGGCATCCACGAGGGCGACGCGGCCATCTTCTTCAACTTCCGTCCCGACCGCGCCCGTCAGATGACCCGCGTGTTCACGGACAAGGAGTTTGACGGCTTTGAACGCGAGCAGATCAAGCTTTCGCACTTTGTCACGATGACCGAGTACGATCCGACGTTTGACGTCGAGGTCGCCTTCCCCAAGACGTTCCCCGAGAACGTTTTGGCCGACGTTATCGCTGCCAATGGCCTGAAGCAGCTGCACACCGCCGAGACCGAGAAGTACGCTCACGTGACGTTCTTCCTCAACGGTGGTATCGAGGAGCCCAAGGAGGGCGAGGAGCGCGTGCTCGTCGCTTCCCCCAAGGTTGCTACCTACGACCTGCAGCCTGAGATGAGTGCTCCGGAGGTCACCGAGAAGCTTGTCGCCGCTATCAACGAGGATCGCGCTGATTTCTACATCGTGAACTTCGCTAACTGCGACATGGTTGGCCACACCGGCGTTTTCGACGCTGCCGTCAAGGCTGTTGAGGCTGTTGACGAGGCTCTCTCCAAGGTTGTCCCGGCGATTCTCGCCAAGGGCGGCTTTGCGCTGATCACCGCCGACCACGGTAACGCCGACCACATGTTTGACGTCGCTGCCGACGGTTCCATGCACCCGTTCACGGCTCACACCACCAACCGTGTGCCGTTCATCATCGTTGATGAGAAGGCCCAGCTCACCGGTATCGAGGACGGTCGTCTCTCCGATATCGCCCCGACTATGCTCACCATGGCTGGTCTTGAGCCTTCTGCCGAGATGACGGGCCGCGTGCTCGCCGCAGAGGCCTAGTAGAAAACAAATACCGTTTTCTAGTAAGGGGGTTGTCCACAACCGGACAACCCCCTTTTTGGTATTTCTGCCATTTCCACCCCGTCCTTGAGTGGCAGGTAGGGGAGAGCGGGGGATTGTGGTACAGTACTGGAGTTTGAACTGTTCTATTAAGGAGCTTATCTATGGGTCCGTTCCAGATTCTTCTGTTCGTCGTTTGGGCCGTCTCTGCTGTGGCGCTGACGATTCTTGTCCTTATGCACTCAGGTAAGGGCACTGGCGTTTCGGATATGATTGCCAGCTCTTTGTATAACTCCAGCTCCGCCACGGGTGTCATGGAGCAGAACCTCGACCGCTTGACTGTTATCATGGCCGTGGTGTTTGCCGTGTGTGTCGTCCTGTGCATGTTCTTTTTCCCGCAGGGTATCGTGGGCTACTAAGTTTCCGCGCATATACGCTTTAGAGGGGTTCCGCAAGTTCGGGACCCTTTTTGTTTACATTCCTGTAACAGGGTCAAAATATCCCCACATACTGCGCCCAACTAAAGAAATTCTCGACCGTTAACCGGAATCAGGGGATTTTTTTGCATAAAGTGCGCTACTGTATTGGGAAACGTTGGCCCGCATTGCATAGCCAGCCATAGCAGTGGGCGGCGTTTTTACGGTTCGGATCGGGTTGTCTCGATATATGCCTGGCCGAACTTACTTTGTCCTATCTCATAAGGAGGATGGCATGGCTGATTCTATGTTCCACCAGCCCGTTATGGGTCGTCGCGCCTTTGTTGGCGGCACCCTCGCTGCGAGCTCCATGGCTTTTCTTGCCGCGTGCGGCAAGAAGGGTGGCGACGCTTCCGGTTCTGAGTCCGGTTCGACGCTGAACTTCTACATCAACAACCCGGTCTGCATCGACCCCTACAACGTCCAGGAGGACCAGGGCACTCAGGTCGAGTACCAGCTCTTCGACCCTCTGACCTCTTACGACGCCGAGAAGGGCGAGATCGTTCCGCTGGCCTGCGAGTCCTTTGAGGCTAACGACGACGCCACCGAGTTCACCTTCAAGATCAAGAAGGCTAAGTTCCACAACGGTGACGACGTTACCTCCAAGTCCTTCAAGTTCGGTTGGGAGCGCTTGGTCAACACCAAGTCGGCTATCGCTACCGAGTATGGTCCTTCCGAGGTCGCTTATCACCTTTCCATGGTCGAGGGCTATGACGATCTGCTTGCCGGTAACGCTACCGAGCTCACCGGTGTCACCTGCCCCGACGATGAGACCCTCGTCGTCAAGCTGACTTCCGCCTACGCCGACTTCCCCTTCGTCGCCACCCACCCGGCTCTGGCCCCGGTTCCCGAGTGCGCCGAGTCCGATGCCAAGAGCTTCTACCTTGCCCCGATTGGTAACGGCCCGTTCATGATGGACGGCAAGTGGGAGGATGGTCAGGAGATCAACCTCAAGAAGTTCGACGATTACTATGGCGACAAGGCCAAGATCGACGGCGTTCACTTCCAGGTCATCAAGGACATGGAGACTGCTTACAAGGAGTTCCAGGCCGGTAACCTCGACGTCTGCGACGTTCCCGTTGCTCAGATCGATGCCGCCAAGAAGGACCGTGGCGAGTCCAAGGATGGCTACACCATGAGCGACGGTCAGCGTATGCTGCTCGGCGCTGAGCCTTCCACGTACTATCTGACTTGCAACACCACGGCCGAGCCGTTCAACAACGCCGACCTGCGCAGGGGCATCTCCCTGGCCATCAACCGCGAGGCCATCTGCAAGACCATCTTCAAGGGCACCCGTACTCCCGCCGACGGTATCGTTCCTCCGGGCATCGATGGCTACAAGGAGGGCGCATGGGAGTTCTGCGCCTATGACGTCGACAAGGCCAACGAGTACCTCGACAAGGTTGCTCCTGCCGACGCCAACGGTGACCGTGGCATTAACGTGACTCTGTCCTACAACCAGGACGGTGGCCACAAGGAGATCATGGAGTCCATCATCGGCGACCTCGCCAAGGTGGGCGTCAACGCCGTCTCCGATACCCCCGAGTGGTCTGCCCTGCTCGAACAGTATCAGAACTTCAACTACCAGTTTGGTCGTCTGGGCTGGATCGCCGATTACCCGATTATGGACAACTTCCTGTATCCGCTGTTCCACTCCGACTCCCTCGGTGGCGACAACCGTTCCGGTTACAACAACCCCGAGTTCGATGCCAAGGTCGACGAGGCTCGTACCACGGTTGACGACGAAGAGCGTATCGCGAAGATGCAGGAGGCCGACGCCATGGTCGCTGCCGACAGCCCGGTTATTCCGCTGATGTTCTACACGCACACCCTCGCTGGTTCCGACCGCATCAAGCACCTCTATGTTGATCCGCAGAAGCACGCCGAGCTGGGTACCGCTGAACTCGCCTAAGAGTTTGCAGCTTCCGTGAGGGTCAAGTATTTACGTAGACCTCATGGGAAACATACAGTTCCCCCTAACCTGGGGTAAACTGGCTGATGGTAATTTTGGGATGCCGGTCTGGCGATCGGCATCCCATTTAGGTTAATCCCTAGATAGGGGAGTGGTATGGGTAAGTACATCGTTAAACGTGTGCTTCAGTTCATCCCGGTATTTTTGGGCGTTACGCTGATTCTGTTCGCCCTCCAGAATATCGTGCCGGGAGACCCGATCAAGCTGATCGGTGGAGACAAGGCTCTGTCCCCCGAGGTGGAGCTTCAGCTTCGCGTGCGCTATCACCTGGTCCAGTCGGACGAGGACGGCAACGCGATCCTTGACGAGAACGGCGATCCCGTTCAAACGTCGCTCGTGGACCGTTACGTGTATTACATGAACGGCCTGCTTCATGGCGATTTGGGCAATTCGTATCAGCGCAAGCTGCCGGTTACGGATATCTTTGCCCAAAAGTATCCGTATACGGTCAAACTTGCCGCGTGCGCCATCGTGCTCGAGGCAATCATGGGTATCGGTGCGGGTATCATTTCGGCGGTAAAGCGTTACTCCTTCTGGGATATTTTGGTAACGCTGACCACGTCGATCCTCGTTGCCGTTCCTGCTTTCTGGCTCGGTATGCTGCTGCAGCTGTTCTTTGGCGTCATCCTCAAGGATGCCACCGGCGGCGCATTCTCCATGCCGATTTCGGGTGCCGGCGGTGCTAGCTCTCAGTATCAGGATTGGATGCACTATGTGCTTCCGACCATCACGCTTGCTTCGGTTTCGACCGCCTATGCTGCCCGCATTATGCGCTCGCAGTTGCTCGATGTCATGAACCAGGATTACATCCGTACGGCAAAGGCCAAGGGCCTCTCCAATCGCGCGATCATCATCAAGCATGCGCTTAAGAATGCACTCATCCCTGTCGTTACCTATATTGGTGTCGACTTTGGCGGTATGCTTTCGGGCGCCATCCTGACCGAGACGGTCTTTAACTGGCCCGGTATCGGCTATGAGGTCTATCGCGCCATTAGCATGCGCGACTGGCCCATCGTTATGGGCGGCGTTACGCTCATCGTCGTCGTCGTCATGGTGATCAACCTGCTCGTCGACATTAGCTATGCATTCCTCGACCCGCGTATCCGCCTTGGCGGTCCGTCGGATAAGGCCTAAGGGAGGTACGTCTCATGCAGGAAACTGATTCTCAGTCTCAGGAGCAGGCTACCGCCACCAAGGCCGCATCTGCTCCCGCCAAGTCCCGCACGCTGTGGGGCGACGCTTTTAAGCGTCTTCGTAAGAACAAGCTCGCCGTTATCGGTGTCTGCTGGATTATCATCGTCGTTGTGGTTGCTCTGACCGCCGATCTGTGGGCTAAGCCCTGGCTCGGTTCGCCGACGGCTTCCGATTCGACTACCATGGCCGAGACTTCGCTGCTGGCTCCGTGTGCCGATCACCCGTTTGGTACCGACTCCCTTGGTCGCGATATTCTCGTCCGCGTTATCTACGGTGCACGCGTTTCGCTTTCCGTCGGCATCATGGCCACTGCCATCTCCACGGTGATCGGTCTGGTCATGGGCGCCCTCGCCGGTTTCTATGGCGGCATTTGGGATACGATCATCATGCGCTGCGCGGATATCTTCCTTGCGTTTCCGTACGTGCTGTTCGTTGTCGCTATGATCGCCGTTATCGGCCGTGGCCTCCAGAACGTCTTTATCGCCATTGGTATCCTCGGCTGGCCTTCGATTGCGCGTGTCTTCCGGTCCGCGATCCTGACGGTCAAAGAGAACGACTATGTTGATGCCGCTCGCGCTATGGGTGCATCCGATGCCCGTATCGTTATGCGTCACATCTTCCCGAACTCCGTTGCTTCCATCGTGGTCTACGCGACCATGAATATTGGTGGTGCTATTTTGACCGAGTCCGCTCTGTCCTTCCTCGGCATGGGCGTTATCCCGCCTACGCCTTCGTGGGGCTCCATGATTCAGGACGGCCAGCAGTATCTTCTGACCGCTCCCTGGATGATGATCATGCCCGGTCTGGCAATTCTCTCGACGGTGCTCGCCTTCACCCTGCTTGGTGACGGACTGCGCGACGCCCTCGACGTCAAGATGAAGGACGCATAAGGATGAAGAAGAACAAGAACTATGTGGACCTGAAGGACCAGCCGGTTCCCGAGGGCCAGCATCTGCTCGAGGTCGATGACCTTAAGATGTATTTCCACACCGAGGATGGCGTCGTTCGCGCTGTCGACGGTGTGTCCTACACGCTCGATCGTGGCGAGACCCTGGGCGTCGTCGGCGAGTCCGGTTCCGGTAAGTCCGTGACTGCCATGACCATCATGGGCCTTATCTCGATGCCTCCGGGAAAGATTGAGGGCGGTGACGTTCGCTATCGCGGTCGTTCAATCCTCGAGATGACCGAGGAGGAGATGCAGCACATTCGCGGTAACGATATCGCGATGATCTTCCAGGATCCTATGACCTCCCTGAACCCGGTCTACAAGATCGGCAAGCAGGTGGGCGAGGGCCTTCGTCTGCACCGTGGTTACTCCAAGCAGGAGGCGCTCAAGCGCGCCACCGAGCTTTTGGACCTCGTCGGTATTCCCGAGCCCGAGAAGCGCGTCAACGAGTATCCGCACCAGTTCTCCGGCGGTATGCGTCAGCGCGTCATGATCGCCATGGCTCTTGCCTGCGACCCCGATATTCTGATTGCCGACGAGCCCACGACTGCTCTGGACGTTACCATCCAGGCTCAGATTATTGAGCTTATGCAGGAGATGCAGGAGAAGAACGGCAACGCCATCATCATGATCACTCACGACCTGGGTGTTGTCGCCGATATGGCCGATAAGATCATGGTTATGTATGCCGGCCGTCCCGTCGAGTTCGGTACTGCTGAGGAAATCTTCTACGAGAGCCGCCATCCCTACACCTGGGGTCTTATTCGTTCCATTCCGGAGCAGGCCATCGAGGAGAAGAAGCCGCTTACGCCGATTCACGGCAACCCGCCTTCGCTCATGAACCTGCCTGAGGGTTGCGTCTTCTCTCCTCGCTGCCCCTATGCGACGGACAAGTGCCGCAAGCAGCGCCCCGAGCGCGTTGTCACCGAGTCTGGTCACTACTCTGCGTGCCACTACTCCGGTGACCCCGAGTTCCTCAAGAACGCTCCTGAGACGTCCCGTACGCGCAAGGATTCCAAGAAGGGAGGCGAGGCGTAAATGGCAGACAATAACGAGCGTACTCCGCTGCTGAAGGTCGAGCACCTCTCTAAGGAGTTCCCCGCAGAGTCCGGCATGTTCGCCAAGCGTTTTTCCAAGCGCGTCGTCTCTGCTGTAAATGACATCTCTTTTGAGATTTATCCGGGCGAGACCTTTGGTCTGGTCGGCGAGTCTGGTTGCGGTAAGTCCACCACGGGCCGCACCATCATGCGTCTGACCAAGCCGACTGCCGGTAAGGTGTTCTTCCAGGGCAAAGATGTTGCCGAGATGAGCAAGCATGAGATCAAGGACATGCGTCGCGAGATGCAGTTTATCTTCCAGGATCCTTACGCTTCGCTCAATCCTCGTATGACCATCGGCGAGATCGTCTCCGAGCCCATGACCATTCACGGCGTGGGCACCAAGGAGGAGCGCATCGAGCGCGTCCGCGAGCTGCTGGACGTCGTCGGTCTGAACCCTGAGCACATTAACCGTTATCCGCACGAGTTCTCTGGCGGTCAGCGCCAGCGTGTCGGCATTGCCCGCGCATTTGCGTTGAAGCCCAAGCTGATTATCTGTGACGAGCCGGTTTCCGCTCTGGATGTGTCCATTCAGGCCCAGGTTCTGAACCTGCTCAAGGAACTTCAGGACAAGTTCGGTACGGCGTATCTGTTTATCGCCCACGACCTGTCCGTCGTGCAGCACATCTCCGATCGCGTCGCCGTTATGTATCTGGGTAAGATGGTCGAGGTTTCGGACTGGAAGACGCTTTACAGTGAGCCGCACCACCCGTACACGCAGTCGCTGCTGTCTGCTGTGCCGGTGCCCGATCCTGATATCCAGAAGACCCGTAAGCGCATCATCCTTGCCGGCGATCCGCCGTCGCCGCTGGATCCGCCGACCGGCTGCCGTTTCCACACGCGCTGCCCGATCGCGCAGGGTATCTGCTCCGAGAAGCTTCCTGAGTTTAAGGAAGTCGCTCCGGGCCACTGCTGCGCGTGCCACTTCGCCGAGCCGTTCCCGATCAAGGAATCGCACATCGACCTGTAGCCGGTTGTTATCGTCCGGGCCCGTGCTGGACTTAGTTTTCAGAACGTCCTCGACCATGGAAACCCCCTTATCCTGCTCCTTCGGAGCTGCGGATAAGGGGGTTTCCTGGTCTGACGCTCCTATTTGGCAAGGTCTTTTTTGGAATTCATTTTTCGCTCCGCCTCGAAGGCCCGCCTGTCCCAATCGAGCGGAAGTCCCGCCTCGACCCATGCCTCGTAGGCCCTCCTTATGGGCTTCAGGTCCCTTTGGCCCCTCTCCAGCATCGAGATGTACTTCTCGCTGGTTCCGAGTATGGACGCCGCCCTCACCTGGCTGACCTTCGCCGCGCGCCTGGCCGCCACGAGGGCCGAGGCGTCCTCGGGCCTCCTGATTTCATGCGGGTGCATCAGCGCCCGGTACGCCTCCCTGGCCACGTAGCGCTTGAGGCACCTCATGACCTCCCTGTCGCTCTTCCCCCGCGCCCTGGCCCTATCGGCGTACTCGGCCGTCTCGGGGTCGCGCATGACCCTCTGCCTCGCGATCTCGTACAGCGCGCTGTTCGCCTGCCGGTCGCCGCCCCTGTTGAGCCTGTGCCTCACGGTCTTGCCGCTCGAGGCGGGGATGGGGCTGGCGCCGCATATCGCCGCGAACGACGCCTCGGAGCGCAGCCTGCCCGGGTTGTCCCCGGCGGCCACGGCGAGCTTGGCCGCGCTGACGGGCCCGCACCCGTACATCGCCAGCAGCGCGGGGCAGTTCTCCTCCAGGGACGCCTCGATCGCGCGCTCCATGTCGAGCGCCGCGTCGCGCGCCGCCGCCCACAGGTCCGCCAGGGCGCCGAGCGCGGCGCCCAGCGCGCCCTCCGACCGCACGGAGGGGAGCTCCTCCATCAGCCTCGGCCCGCCCATGCCGCGGAACCTCGACCTGAGCCCCTCCGGGGCGGTGGTGAGCAGCGACCTCGCGGTGTTGATCGCCGAGGTCCGCGCCTTCACCGCCCCGGAGCGAGCCGCGAGCATGCAGCGCACCCCGTCGACCCAGCCGTCCTGGCTCTTGGGGGTCCCGAGCTTGGAGCCGGACATCGCCGCGCGGGCGGCCCTCTCCGCGTCCGCCTCGTCGCACTTGCCCTGCCCCGGGCGCCTCCTCTGCATCCTCGCCGGGGAGAGCGCCTCGCGCACGGGCATCCCCAGCGACGCGAGGTGCCTGGTGAGGCCCGCCCCGTAGGACGACGTCCCCTCCATCGCGATGCAGGCCGGCTCCCCGGCCCCGGCGATGGCCTCGGCGAGCGCCTCGTAGCCCGCCGCGTCGGCGGGGAACTGGCGGGACAGGACCTTGCGGCCCCTCCAGTCCAGGACGCACAGCCAGTGCGTGTCGGCGTGGGTGTCGACCCCGCAGAAGACCGGCCCGCGGGCGTCGGGTGTCGATTCGGTTCGCATGTCTCGCTCCGTTCTTTCCGTGCTCGCCTGGACCGGGCAGACGGCACACTGACGGGGACGCGATAGAATGCGGTTGTTCGGGTCCGCGGTATCGCTCCATGCTCCTATTAGGTCATGCGGCGGTCTCGGCTCGCCGCGGGCCGCGCGGGACATGTCAGAAAACGAGGGCAGCCCCATGGGCGCCAGCGGAATGTGGGGTCACCGCGCGGTCCGCATCTGATGGTGTCGACGCCAATGGTATATGGATACGCCATCGGCGTCTTCAATTCAGAAGATATCAGTGCGGAATGTTCTGAAAACTAAGTCCAGCACGGGCCCTGTGTTACCACTGCAGAGGGGTGCGATTTCTTGATCGCTCACTTTATCTAATAAGAAATTTAGTGAGGCCGGAGCTTTAGCTCCGGCCTCCTTATATAAGGGCTCGGCAAAGCCGAGCCACTAAATTTGCATCAGCCCCCAGAACATGTTTGAGAACTGTGCATGAAGCATGTGCCCCTAGGGCCGGAATGAGGTTGCTTTCCAACGCATTCCGCAGGGGGCGGCATTATTTTGTAGTGCGAAGCGCGAATCAAAATAATGCCGCATGCCCGAGGACGCGTTGGAAAGCAACCTCATTCCTGCCCGAACAGGTCCGTCTACCAGCGCATTTACAAATTCGTAAACTTTTTTGAAAAAAGTGCTTGCACAGTTCTCGAATCATAGGTTATTATCTTCCTCGTTGAACGCGCGGGTCGAACAAAGCGAACTGCGAATCAACAACATAGCATGTCGGAGTGGCGGAATTGGCAGACGCGCTAGCTTGAGGTGCTAGTGACCGCTTTTTGGTCATGCGGGTTCAAGTCCCGCCTCCGACACCATCGCATTTGAGAAGCCTCTTCGGAGGCTTTTTTGTTACCGATAGACGGTGGGGTCCACGATGGAAACGCTTGAACGCAACGAGTGGGCAGACGTTGCCCAACTAGTCGAGATCACGAGCGATGCTGTCATCATCTGCGAGCTCGACGGAACCATTCTGCATGTGAATAATCGCTTACTTGGTTTGATGTGCGAGGAACGCGCCGACGTCATCGGTGGAGATGTTAAAGACGTTCTGTACTCGTCCGCTTTTGAACGTGCGACGGAACATCGTCTGCCATTTGAAACCGATGGCTCCGAGAACGAACTGATGCTCAAGTTGAGTGACGGCTCTTTTATTCCCGTCTTGGTTCGTGCGGGGTCCGTAACGCCTCCACGCATCTTTGGGCGCCGCGCACCACGTGTCCTGGTGGCGCTTCACAGTATCGAGGAACAGTATTCTCACGACCGGCAACTCAAGCGTGCGTTATCGGAGCTTAGAGTGGCGAACAAGCGTCTCTCTGGCACGCTCTCGGTCATTATGAGCACCGTGGGCTCCGATGAGCTACCCAGCCTGCTTGATACCGTTTTGAACCAACTTGTAGGAACGCTCGATGCTTCGGGCGCTGCTATCTATTTTTCTGAGAGCGGTGGCTTTAAGCTTCGCGGTGTTTCCAAGGAGCTGTACGACAGCTACCTGCCCGAGTTTTTGCCGTATGGCGCTGGCATTCCGACGTATGTTCTTCGCGAGTCGCGTGCTTGTCGCTTGTCGATTCAACAGGACCTCGAGGGCGATAAGGCCGCCTCCGGTATGTTCATGGACCTGGATAATCGTTCTAAGCACCTGTTGCGCATGCAGGATATGCCTCCGTACCGCAGTGAAATCTGTCTTCCCGTTTTTTACGGTACGCAGATCCTTGGCGTGCTGGAAGTTGGTTGGAAACGCCCCCAGGCACCGCTTGCCTATGACGTTAATGTGCTCGAGGTCATTTGCGATTACCTGTCTATCCAGCTGGTCGGCATGGCATCGAGCCTTCGCTCCCGTCGCACGGCCGAGCTTGGCCGCTCGCTCAATGTCTTGCGGGATGAGTTGTTTACCTTTCTAGACGATTCCGCCGCGGCTACCCAGGCGGTATCGTCCGAGATCTGCAATATGCTCAACTGCCATTTTTGCCCTATTGAGTATGACGCCAGTCTGGATTCCTACGTCATAGATTTTGAAGGCGGCAGTCGCGTTGCTTTGCCGGACGATCCCGAGAAGCTTTTCTTTTCCACGACGGCGCCAGCGGCACGTCTGGGGGCTGCCCCCGATGGCTTTGAGGCATCTGTTTTGGGCGGCACGAGTGCCGAGGACCTTAAACACGTCCGTATAACTCGCGTTGACGAATCGATGCCTATGGGAGGCTGGCTTAGGGCACATGGCCTGCCTTGCCAGGGTCTCTACGTCGACGCCGGCATCGAGGCGGGGCGCCCACGCTCTGAGGGCGATGGCAAGCACAGTAACGACGCGATCGTTCCTGCTTCTGTTGCGAAGGGCCCGACGACGCGCGCGCTGCTGCTTCGTGATGGTAGCCAAGAGCCGATTGATGACCTTGAATATGACTACTTGGTGCACTTGGCTCATGACTTTGAACTGATCTATGAAGGCGAATCTCAAAAGCGTGAGGAGCGCCATATCGCTCAGACCCTCCAGATTGGCATGAGAAATTCACTGGGGGATGTTCCGGGTATCGCAACCGATTCGGTGTACCTGTCGGCCACGAACTCGGCGTTGGTCGGCGGCGATTTCTATACGCTCATCCGTCTTCCCGACGATTGCGCCGTCATGATTCTGGGCGATGTGTCTGGCAAAGGCATTGAGGCTGCATCGATGTCCGCGCTCGTCAAGACGGCCCTGACGGCATATGCCTGGGAGGGTGCGGGGCCCGCCCGCATGGCTCGTTCGCTCAATAGCATGCTCATGGGCTTTTCGAGGGTCGAGACGTTCGTGACGGCCTTTATCGCCAAGATTGACCTTAAAGCCGGACGCGCAACGTATTGTTCGGCGGGCCATCCTCCGACCATGGTCATCAGGCCAGAGTCGATGCCGCTGGGTGGCGACGAGGCTCGTGGGGGAGAGGTCGAGCTGCTTGGATGCCAATCGGGGGTAATCGGTGCCTTTGAGAGCATGGTGTACGAGACAGGCGTGTTTACGTTCGCTCCTGGTGACATGCTATTTATGTACACCGACGGAACAATCGAAGCACGTGACCGCTCGGGTGCTTTCTTTGGCGAGCAGCGCCTTCGTGACCTTCTGCTCTCTGTCTCGGGTGAGGGCGTATCGGGAATCTGCGGCAAGGTCTTGGGCGAGCTTGACCGATTTACCGATTCGGCGCTGGACGATGACATTGCATTGGTGTCTCTTGAGTTTTTACGGGGTCGTTCATAGACGACGCTGGGCGGGCTGAATCCGTACGGTTGGGAAAACGAATGCATCGAGTGGGCTTTTTTGGGGAACCATGGTCGTATGAATGAGTGGAATGACATAGCGGTTTTGACGCCACCGGGTGATGTCGACATAGCCTCGGTGCCCGTGCTGCGCCGACGGTTGGATAATTTGATCGACCGGGGCGTGCGTCGCATTGTCATCAATTGCCAGGCCGTGGGCTTTATCGACTCGACGGGTTTGGCGTTTTTGCTTACACGTGCCAGAGAGCTCATGAGGCGAGAGGGCCTGCTTTCGCTTGTTAACGCCTCCGATGAGGTTATTCGCTTTTTGGAGATTGCCCGACTTGTCGACATCCTGCATGTTGCGGGTCCGGCACGGGAGTCTATTCCCGCCATTCCGGTGGGGGAGCTGCCTCGCTGGAGTAAGAGTGTCGAGGTCCGTCAGGGTATCGAGAATCTTCCATACTACCGACATCGCATCGCCGAACTCCTTGAATCGCTTCCGTTGCGCCGTGACGAGCGGTACGATGTCGCATTGGCGTCGGGGGAGGCGCTGGGTAATGCCTATGACCATGCGGGCGGTATCGGGTGCGTCCTGACGGTTCAGGCCTATGGCGATCGCGTTGTGGTTGAGGTGCTTGATCGAGGTGCCGGCTATTCTATCGATGAAACGAGCGAACCGGTCGCATCAGAGGAGCGCGGCCGTGGTATCAAGCTTATGCGTATGCTCGTCGATAACGTGGAGGTTGCTCGTCGTACGGACGGCGCCGGCACGCGCGTGCAGATGGTGAAGCTGTTTGGCGGAGCGCTGGAATCGTGTGCCTAGCCAATCGCTTTAGCGCGTTTAGCTGCTAAGAACATGCGGCAGACAAGTTTTTTGAAAAAAGTACTTGCGTCTTTTGGACAACTCGCGTAAATTAATAACCCGCAAGCGGACATGGCTCAGTTGGTAGAGCACAACCTTGCCAAGGTTGGGGTCGCGGGTTCGAGCCCCGTTGTCCGCTCCATTGCATTTCCGGACCGTTTAGGCGGTCCTTTTTCGGCGAAGTGGCCAAGTGGTAAGGCAGAGGCCTGCAAAGCCTTTACCCCCGGTTCGAATCCGGGCTTCGCCTCCAGGCAACATCCGGGCGCTCCGGCGCCCGTTTTGTTTTACATATGCGGACATGGCTCAGTTGGTAGAGCACAACCTTGCCAAGGTTGGGGTCGCGGGTTCGAGCCCCGTTGTCCGCTCCAAGCGTAACAGCCCGACTACTACGGTAGCCGGGCTTTTTCGTACCCGTCGTCTGGGCTCGAACCCGAGAGGGAGCGAGCGTTTGGGGCGTGGCCGTGGCGTTGTTTGCCGCGAATGTCCGCTTTGGGCGTATCATCGAGGGCATCTCGCAAAACCTCGTTGCAAGGGAGACTCATCCCATGGCTACAGAAAAGTTCTCGTCGCGCTCATGGATGTCCGATGCCGCGATCTATCAGATTTACCCGCGCTCGTTTAAGGATTCGACTGGTTCGGGTCTGGGCGATATCGCGGGCATTACCCAGCAGATGGACTATCTTGAGCGGCTGGGTATCGAGGCCATCTGGCTGAGCCCGTTTTACCCATCGCCTCTCGTCGATGGCGGCTATGATGTGGCGGACTACTGCGACGTCGACCCACGTCTCGGCTCGCTTGGCGACTTCGATGACATGATCGCTGCGGCTCACGCGCGCGGCATCAAGGTCATCGTCGACATCGTGCCCAACCATTCATCTAACCAGCACCCCTGGTTCAAAGCCGCTCTTGCCGCCGGCCCTGGATCGCCCGAGCGCGCCCGTTATATCTTCCGCGATGGTCGCGGCGAGCACGGCGAGCTGCCTCCCACCAATTGGAATGCCAACTTTGGCGGCCCCGCCTGGACGCGCGTCGCGGACGGTCAATGGTATCTGCACATGTTTACGCCCGAGCAGCCGGACTTTGACTGGTCGTGCCCCGAAGTTCGCGCGTTCTTTTGCGACGTCCTGGCGTTTTGGAGCGATCGAGGCGTCGATGGCTTTCGCATTGATGTAGCGCACGGTCTCGCCAAGGATCTCGACCGCGATGATCTTGACCGGTGGCATCTCGCCGAGGGCGATGACATGGTTGAGGACGGCACCCATCCGCTGTGGGACCGCAACGAGGTCCACGAGATCTATCGCGAGTGGCGCCGCGTGTTCGACCGCTATGATCCGCCACGCAGCGCCGTTGCCGAGGCGTGGGTGCTGCCCGAACGCCAGTATCTCTACGCGCGCCCCAGCGAGCTTGGCCAGACATTCAACTTTGAGTTCGCCAAGGCCACTTGGACCTATGATGACATGCACGCTGCAATCGAGGAGGGCTTGAAGGCGGCCATCGAATCCGACTCCGCCTCGACCTGGGTACTTTCCAACCACGACGTGCCGCGCGTGGCGACGCGCTATGCCCTGCCGCAAATCAAGGCGACGCGCTATCACCAGATTGCGCTCGACTGGCTCTTACGCGACGGGTCGTCTTATGACGAGGACCGTGAACTCGGCGAGCGCCGCGCGCGGGCGGCCCTTTTGCTCGAGCTGGCGCTTCCGGGCTCGGCATACGTGTATCAGGGTGAGGAGCTCGGCCTTTTTGAGGTGGCTGACATTCCGTGGGCTGCACTCGAAGATCCTACTGCGACCAATACGCACGGACCGAAGCGCGAGAAGGGGCGCGACGGCTGCCGCGTGCCCCTGCCGTGGGTGGCAGCGGACGATCCCACGCAGGGCGGATCGTTTGGGTTTTCACCGGCGGACGCCGATGCGGCGCCCCATCTGCCGCAGCCTGCATGGTTTTCCGATTACGCTGCCGATAGGGAAGAAGCGGACCCAACATCGATGCTTGCGCTCTATCGTGACGCCCTCTGGCTGCGGCGCAAGCTGCGCGGGTGCGCCAACGATCTTGCGTGGCTCGATCTTGACGGGCGCACCGGCCTTGCGGATGGTGCCGAGGGCGCTGGGGGCGGCGTCATCGCCTATCGCCGCGACAACGGCTGGGCGTGTGTGACGAACTTCGGTGCAGCACCCGTGGAGCTGCCGGCGGGCAGGGTCCTGCTCACCTCATCACCGCTTGCAGACGGCAAGCTCGCGCAGGATAGCTCGGCCTGGATTATGCTCGGCGAGATATAGGGGGCATCTCGTTGCGAGTCTGCGTTTGTCCGCGCCTTTCGTGACGGCTGATGCCTTCGCGAGGGTATCGCAAAACTTTTCAAAAAAGTTCTTGCATAGGATACGGGTATCGCGTAAGATTAATCCTCGTAAGCGGACATGGCTCAGTTGGTAGAGCACAACCTTGCCAAGGTTGGGGTCGCGGGTTCGAGCCCCGTTGTCCGCTCCATTTGGGCGTTTAGCTCAGGGGGAGAGCGCTTCCCTGACACGGAAGAGGTCAGAAGTTCAAATCTTCTAACGCCCACCAAATGTTCGCAGCTCAGAGGCTATGTCCTCTGGGCTGTTTTGTTTTGGTCGCCAAATGGGTCGCCAAATTTCGAGTTTTTGATCTTCCGGGATGCTTCTCAGTAGTCATCCGAGGAAACTCTCATCTTCTCCGTTTGCATACACATATCTTTTAAGGATTCGTGCCGCGGTTGCATGAGGCACGGCAAGGCACGACCGCAACATGTTGGTCAAGCATAATCTTTTGGATTCTTTTGGCGTGAGCGGCTTGGTTTTGGTAGGATTTGTCAGCGGCGCGGTTGAGGGGGTTTCAAAACTGCCGTGCAGGTAGTCGAGCTGATAACGTTTTAGCACTCTGCCAAGAGCCCTTCATTTTTAATGCGTCTGCAAAATGACTAATTGCTTTGACCTGCTGAAACACTATATGTTGTGTTTGACCTAAAAAAAGAATACAGGATATAGATGCCTCTTTGTCGTATGATAGATGGCGGACAGAGAACGAAGACCTTAACTGCCTCTTTTGAACGTGTCCTTGAGCCGCTTGATCGGCTCCTGGGAATGTCCGCATGGAGGCTTATGGTTTATCGAGAACACAGATTGCGCGACGGCGCCGCAAGACAGGGGCAAGCCCTGCCGGGCATCGTTTGGCTCTGAAGCGCAATGAGGCTACGATGCGAAAGAGGCAAGAGGATGAAGATCATCAAGCGCAGCGGCACCGAGGTTGTCTTTGACATCGATAAGATCGTCAATGCCATCCGCGCCGCCAACTTGGAGGTCGAGGAGAGCTCTCGTCTTACCGACCGCCAGGTGGTTTACGCGGCGCAAAACGTCGCCGAGGCATGCGAGAACGCGGGCCACACCGTTTCGGTCGAGGAGATCCAGGATTTGGTCGAGGACGAGATCATGCGTCTCGACTGCTACGAGGTTGCCCGCCACTACATCATCTATCGCTATGTTCAGAGCCTGAAGCGCCAGAAGAACACGACCGACGACAAGATTCTGTCGCTGATCGAGTGCAATAACGAAGAGGTCAAGCAGGAGAACTCTAACAAGAACCCGACCGTCAATTCCGTCCAGCGTGACTATATGGCCGGCGAGATTTCCAAGGACCTGACTCAGCGTGTGCTGCTGCCCCAGGAGATCGTGGATGCCCACAATGAGGGCCTGATCCACTTCCACGATTCCGACTACTTTGCCCAGCACATGCATAACTGCGACCTGGTGAACCTGGAGGACATGCTCCAGAACGGCACCGTTATCTCGGGCACGCTGATCGAGAAGCCGCACAGCTTCTCGACTGCCTGCAACATCGCGACGCAGATTATCGCCCAGGTTGCTTCCTCCCAGTACGGCGGCCAGTCTATTTCGCTGACCCATCTCGCCCCCTTTGTTGAGGTGAGCCGTCAAAAGATTCGCGGCGAGGTTGCCCGCGAGCTCGAGGAGCTCGGTGTTTCGGCATCTGCCGAAAAGGTCCGTGAGGTCGTTGAGGACCGTCTGCGTGACGAGATCCGTCGCGGCGTCCAGACGATTCAGTATCAGGTCGTGACCCTTATGACCACAAACGGCCAGGCGCCGTTTGTGACGGTCTTTATGTATCTCAACGAGGCTCGCTCAGCGCAGGAGAAGCACGACCTTGCCATGATCGTGGAGGAGACGCTTCGTCAGCGCTATGAGGGCGTTAAGAACGAAGCCGGTGTGTGGATTACCCCGGCATTCCCCAAGCTTATCTATGTACTCGAGGACGATAACGTTCACGAGAATTCCCCGTACTTCTACCTGACCCAGCTGGCTGCCAAGTGCACCGCCAAGCGCATGGTGCCCGACTACATCTCCGAGAAGAAGATGCGCGAGCTCAAGCTGTCTAAGGGCGAGACCGCCGGCAACGGCGATTGCTACACCTGCATGGGTTGCCGCAGCTTCTTGACGCCCGACCGCTCCGGTAACGGATTTAACAATGTGGCCAACGCGCTGAACTATGACCCGAACAAGCCCAAGTACTACGGTCGCTTTAACCAGGGCGTTGTGACCATCAACCTGCCCGATGTCGCGCTGAGCTCGCATCAGGACATGGACAAGTTCTGGAAGATCTTCGACGAGCGCCTCGAACTGTGCCATCGTGCCCTGCTGTGCCGTCATGAGCGCCTGATGGGTACGCTCTCTGACGCCGCACCGATTTTGTGGCAGTACGGTGCCCTCGCTCGCCTGAAGAAGGGCGAGACGATCGACAAGCTGCTCGTGGGCGGCTATTCCACCATCAGCCTGGGATATGCCGGCCTGTATGAGTGCGTCAAGTACATGACGGGCCACAGCCACACCGAGAAGGAGGGCACGCCCTTTGCCATGGCCGTCATGCAGCGCATGAACGACAAGTGCGCCGAGTGGAAGGCCGAAAGCGATATTGACTTCTCGCTGTACGGTACCCCGCTTGAGTCGACGACCTACAAGTTCGCCAAGTGCCTGCAGCGTCGTTTTGGCATTATCCCGGGCGTGACGGACAAGGGCTACATCACCAACAGTTACCACGTCCACGTGTCCGAGGAGATCGACGCATTCGACAAGCTCAAGTTCGAGGGCATGTTCCAGCAGCTTTCGCCGGGCGGCGCCATCTCTTACGTCGAGGTTCCCAACATGCAGGACAACCTCAAGGCTGTCATTCGCGTGATGCAGTACATCTACGACAACATCATGTACGCCGAGCTCAACACCAAGAGCGACTACTGCCAGGTGTGCGGCTACGATGGCGAGATCAAGATTGTCGAGGATGACGGCAAGCTGGTGTGGGAGTGCCCCAACTGCGGCAATCGTGACCAGGAGAAGATGAACGTCGCTCGTCGTACGTGCGGCTACATCGGTACCCAATTCTGGAACCAGGGTCGAACCGAGGAGATCCGCGACCGCGTGCTGCATCTCTAATAACCATCCCAGGCTGCCCCGTAGCGAGGCCCCGGACCTTTACTCGCTATTTCGGACAGTCCTGGCTCACGACGGAGGCGCCACTGGCGCCTCCTGTTCGTGCGGAACTCATATCGAGCAAAGGTCCGGGGCCTCGCTACGGGGCGGCCAAGTTGATGTAGCTGAGATGCAGCATGCGGTCTGCTCGCTCCTCGAAGTTCTTAGCGGAAATGAGTTGACTTGCAACAACGTTTTGCTTGTGACGACGGTTGAGCTGCAACCCAGTTTTTATTGGACCTCGAACCCTATACTCGATGTTCGCTTCGTTCACCGAGTATCGCTCGCGAGGGGTCTGGAGTATATCGTCCCGCCCGCAGTTCTGCAGCGAGCGCAGCGAGCGAAGCTGTTTGAGGACGGGATGATATACTCCAGACCCCCAGGAAGGTTACTTATGAACTACGCGAACATTAAGTATTTCGACATTGCCGATGGGGAAGGTGTTCGTACTTCTCTGTTTGTGAGTGGGTGCCGTCGTGGGTGCAAGAACTGCTTTAACTCTGTCGCGTGGGACTTTGCTGCGGGCGAGCCGTTCGATCACGCCGTCGAGGACAAGATTATCGAGAGTCTTGACCATCCCTTTATTGATGGCCTGACGATTCTGGGTGGCGAGCCTATGGAGCCCGAGAATCAGGCCGGACTTGTTGACTTTATCGAGCGTGTTCGCGCTGCCTATCCAGTAGAGTCGGGGAAGACTATTTGGTGCTTTACCGGTGATGCGCTCGAGGAGCTTATGCCGGGCGGTCGTCATCATACCGAGGTGACGGACCGTATCCTTGCCTGCCTTGACATGTTGGTGGACGGCCCGTTTGTTCAAGATCTGTACGATATCTCGTTGCGTTTTAGGGGCTCGAGTAACCAGCGCGTGATCGATATGAATGCCACGCGTGCCCGTGCTGAGCGCGAGGGCGTTGCGCTTTGTGATGCGGTTGAACTTTGGCGTGATGATCCGGTCTATTCGACCCATACTATGTAGCTTGTGGTCGATGCCGGAGGGCGTGGTACCATAGCGCGAACGTGAAATCGGAAAAGTGAGGCCCAGATGGTCGATCAGGAAAAAGTCGAGGCCGCCATTAAGCTGTTGCTTGAGGGCATAGGCGAGGACCCAACTCGTGAGGGCCTGCTGGAGACCCCGGCGCGCGTTGCCCGTATGTATGGTGAGATCGCCGGCGGCATGGACCAGAGTGCCGAGGAACACCTGTCCAAAACCTTTGCCGTCGCTTCGAACGATTTGGTTATCGAGCGCGACATCACGTTCTACTCGCTGTGCGAACATCATCTGCTGCCGTTTTATGGCAAGGCCGCCATTGGTTATATCCCTAACGGTCGGGTGGCTGGGCTTTCCAAGTTCGCCCGCACGGTTGAGGTTTATGCCCGCCGTCTTCAGCTGCAGGAGCAACTGTGCGCACAGGTTGCCGATGCCCTCATGGATTATCTCGCTCCCCAGGGAGCGATTGTGCTCATGGAAGCTGAGCATATGTGCATGACGATGCGTGGCGTGCAAAAGCCCGGCACCAAGACCGTGACGCTCGCTCGCCGCGGTGTCTTTGAGACCGATCCCGCGCTCGAGGAGCGTTTCTTTAGGATGCTGGGCCGCTAACCATGAGAGTCGTCAACGACTTTACATCGAAGACCGATGAGGGGACGTCGCGTCGCGGCTTTATGGCTTCGGGCCTGACCCCCTTTGGCGCCATGCCTCGCATTGATTACATTTGTGCCAACGGGCTGTTCCGGCGGCACCTGGGCAACATTGCACAGTTGGAATCGGGGCGCATCTTCTGCCGCCACGGTATTGACCATCTGCTCGATGTCGCTCGCATTATGTGGATCAAGAATCTCGAGGAACAGCTCGAATTTGACCGCGAGGTCATCTACGCCACGGCACTTCTTCACGATATCGGCAAAGATGAACAGTATGAATCGGGTATATCCCATGATGTTGCAAGCGAACGCGTCGCTGATGCGATTCTCGGCGGTATGCCCGATGACGTGGCGTTTGAGCCGGCCGATGCCGCGGCCATTAAGACGGCCATTCTGGGCCATCGAAAGCTGCGCGTGAACAGCCAACCGCTCGAGCGTCTGCTCTATGCAGCCGACAAAGCGTCGCGCGCCTGCTTTGCATGCCCCGCGCGCAATGCTTGCAACTGGAGCGATGATAAAAAGAACCTGTCGATTCGCGTGTAGTTAGTTTGCGCGGTCGGGGTTCTAAACGAAGGAGACGATCGCGATGAGTAACAAGAAACTGCCCGAGAATGCAACCAAGACTGAAGGCGCCGAGCTCGCCCGCCGTGGAAGGGGCGAAATATCCACCGCAACGGCGGTGCCCCACGTGAGCTATGACGATCTGCGCCATGCCGATCGCATTGTCATTGACGGCCTTGAGGTTTTTGCCAACCATGGCGTGTATCCCGAGGAGAATGCGCTGGGTCAGAAGTTCATCGTTTCTCTGGTGCTCTATGCCGACCTGCGCGCGGCGGGGGAGCACGATAACCTGGATGCCTCGATTGACTACGGCTCGGTGTGCCACGATGTCGATGGCTATCTGCGCGAGCATACGTTTAAGCTCATCGAGGCGGCAGCCGAGGGGACAGCCCAGATGCTGCTGCGCCGTTATCCCTCGCTGCTTGGTGTGCGCATAAAGCTCGATAAGCCGTGGGCTCCTGTTGGCCTGCCTCTGGCAAGCTGCGGCGTCGAGATCGAGCGCGTGCGCTAGTCGACGCTAGAGCTTGTTGAGGGGTGGCTGCTTGAGCCGCTGCGACAGAGCTTTATTGTTGGGACAGTACGTGTCGAGCAGGGCGTGGAATCGCTGATTGTGGCTTGGCTCGAGCAAGTGGACGAGCTCGTGGGCGACAACCATGTCGAGGCATTCGATGGGATAGGCGGCAAGTTCGCGTGCGATGCGAATGGCGCCGGTCTTGGGCGTGCATGATCCCCAGCGCGTTTTCATGCTGCGCACGGAGACGCGGGCCACGGTGACGCCCATTGCGATTTCGTACGCGTGCACCATATCGTACAGCGCCGTGGTGACCTCGGTTGCATAGAGCTGGTCGATACGGGCTTGGAGCTCATCGGACGTTAGGCCGTCGAGGATTGCGTGCCGCTTGGCCTGTGGGCCTTCGTCCGATTCATCGGTACCCATAAAACTTGCGAAGGTGGCCTGTTTGGGTCGCGGTGCGGGTGATGCAAAGTTGTGATCGAGTGCATCCTGTACCGTGATGGGCTTGCCCCAAAGTGCAATGATGGACGAGGGGCTGAGCGGCTCTCGTGCCGTCGCCTGACGCTGCTCGCGCTGGGCAAGTCGACTGATAATCCAGGCGCTGTTGCGCTTCACAAACGCTTCGATACGCTCGCGGGTGGCTCCGAGCGGTGCGCTGGCGTGGACCTCACCGCTCGAAGTGACGCGTAGGTTGAAGTTCTTGACGCACTTTTTGGTAACGACGACGGGGATGGGCATCCCATCCGGTCGGGGTACGGAAATCGTGAATTGCTGCGTCAAAAGTTATCCTTCAGATTGGGGGGCGGGTCGGCATGTCGATTGCTCGGCATGCCGACCCGCTCAAGGGATGCGAAATTAATAGCGCTCGAAGAAGGCAAGGGCATTATCGCTGCAGAGCTTTTGCATCACGGTCTTGCCAAAGTGCTTGGAGAGCATGTTCTGGAATTCGGGCATCTTGCTGGCATCGGAGAGGAAAGCGGGCACCGTGGCACCGTCCCAGTCGCCACCGAGTGCGATGACGTCCTCGCCGCCCAGGTCGAGCCAGTGCTCGATATGTGCCGCCAGCTGGTCGAAGGTGACGTCTGCGGCGGTCTCGTCGGTTGCGTCGTTGGAAAGGAACTCGCTGCAGTAGTTGAGGCCGACGATACCGCCCATGTCGCGAATGGTGCGGAACTGGTCGTCGGTGAGGTTGCGCTTGACGCCGCAAACCGCGCGGGAGTTGGAGTGGCTGGCGACGAAGGGGCGCGTGGCGTGGGCGACAACCTCGTCAAAGCACTCATCGTTGAGGTGGGAGACGTCGAGCACCATGCCGGCGTGCTCCATCTGCGTAAGGGCCTCGATGCCGGCGGCGGTGAGGCCGGCGTGGGTGTCGTGGCCGCTCGCGAGCGGCCCCTGCGCATTCCAGCTGAGTGATGACATGAGCACGCCCAGGCTCTTGAGTACCTCGATCAGCGCGGGGTCCTCGGCAAAGAACGTGGCGTTTTCGATGGTGTGGATGCAAGCGACCTTGCCGTCCTTGAGCGCGGGGCGAATGTCTGCGGCGCTGCGCACGTTGACCATGCGGTCGTGGTTGAGCATTGCCTGGCCGCTCATATGCGCCATGATCTGCGCCTGGAAGCGCGCGGCGTGGGCGGTGGGAATCTCGTCGGGGACAAACGTGGCGAAGCACTGTGCCCACGGAGTTTTGCCGATCTTTGCGAGCGAGATGGCGCAGGCGTTGCCCTCGATGAGGTCGAAATCTTGCGGATGCGTTTCGTCGCCGGGGAAATAACCGTCGGTGCCGGCGGTAAAGCGCAGGTCGAGATCGAGCGTGGCCCAGCCGATGCGGTCGGCGGTGTCACAGTGTAGGTCAAATACGGGATATGCCATAGTTCCTCCGGTTGCAGCGTTTCTTTGCAAACTGTCTTTGAATTGTATGACTAGGGTATAGTTAGCGCCATATGTTCACGGCGGCTTGCGTTGTGCGCCGCCCTTATATACGGAGGTTTCCATGTCCAACCAGGGCAAGAAGGTCAAGACCCATTATCGTGGCACGCTCGACGACGGCACGCAGTTCGATAGCTCCTACGATCGCGGCGAGCCGCTGGAGTTCACCTGTGGCGCCGGCCAGATGATCAAGGGCTTCGACGCCGCTGTTGTCGACATGCAGGTGGGCGAGAAGAAGACCGTGCACATTCCTGCTGCCGATGCCTACGGCGAGCACAATCCCGAGATGGTTATTACCTTCTCGGCCGAACAGGTTCCCAACATCGAGCAGATCGAGAAGGGCATGAAGCTTTTCCTGTCCACGCCGAGCGGTATGCCCGTCCCCGCCGTGGTCATCGACGTAACGCCCGAGGCCGTGACGCTCGACGCCAACCACGAGTTGGCCGGCAAGGACCTCAACTTTGATATCGAGCTCGTCGAGGTCGAGGGCTAGAGTATGCCTGAACGCTTGGTTTCGACGACATGCTTGGGAAATCTCAACGATCCGTCCTATGAACTCCTGCTTCGCCGGGAGCTGGGCGGTGTCTTTGAAGTTGACGAGCTGCTGCTCGATTGGGACCAGGCTGATGTATGCGCGTTTGTGGGCGTGACGGAGCTGGGGCGCACGATTGATGTTCGGCTGGATACTGCCGACGGCGGTCGTCTTGCCGATGGCGACGTGCTCGCCATTGACCGTTCGGGCGTGGTGTCCGTGGCGGTTGTCGTGCGCCTGCGCAGCGCCGAGGTTTATTTGGTCGAAGTCGACCGCATGGATCCGATTGCACTCGCGCATGCGTGTTGGGAGATCGGCAACATGCATGCGCCGCTCTTCCGGGGTGACTCGGACGAGCATACCGTGCGCATGTATACGCCGGTGCAGCCTGTTTTGGGCCGCATGCTTCGGGGTGTCGAGGGTGTTCGGCTCTCGGTGGTTACCCGTGAACTCGATGCGGACCGGCGCTTTGCGTCGAGTGCGGCGGAGGTCGTCGTGAGCATGGCTCCCGACTTTACCATCGTTAAAAAGACGCGCGGCTAAGTGCGCGTATGCGTAAGACGGGCTTTGAGGGGCGACCAATCAAAGTCCGTCTTGCTGTTGATAGGAGGCTTTGGGGGAAGCATATGGGTCTTGAGGGAATCAAGCTGATTGCATGCGATTTGGACGGCACGTTGCTGCATCCGGGGGAGCGCGAGCCGCGTTCCGAGGCCTTTGAGCTCATCGATGAGCTGCATCGTCACGGTATCGTGTTTATGCCGGCGAGCGGCCGTCAATATGCGAGTTTGCGCTATCTGTTTGCCCCGGTGGCCGATGAGCTCGCCTATGTATGCGAAAACGGAGCCCTGGTGATGAGCGAGGGACGTGCCGTTGTCAAGCGTTCCATGGAGCGTAGCCTTGCTATGGATATCGCGAATGCCGTGGTTGCGTATCCCCATGCCGACGTGACCCTTTCGTGTGAGGGACACCTCTACACCATGAGCGGCAACGATGCGTTTGTTGACCACCTGCGCTATGAGGTCCACTGCGATGTGGCGGTGGTCGACCGCCCCGAGGACATCGACGAGGACGTCATTAAGATTGCCTTCCAGACGCCCGAGGTGGATCAGCCGGCGGCCCTGGAGTATTTCGAGCGCCTCTTTAGCGACCGTGTTGACGTGATGACGTCGGGAACCGAATGGACCGACTTTATCGGCTTTGATTCGGGCAAGGGGTCCGCGCTTGCCGATTATGGTTGTGCGCTGGGGATCTCACCTAACGAAATGATGGCGTTTGGCGATAACGAAAACGATCGCGACATGCTCAACGTGGTGGGCCATCCCTATCTGATGGAGAGCTGCAATCCCAGCATGCGCGGTGTCAATGACCGTGTCCGCTACGTGCGCACGGTCGAAGAGGAGCTGCGTCGTCTACTTGCTGAGTAGGCATGTCCCAAACATCTACCGGCAGTCGGGGCAGAGACCCTCGAAGATGGTGTAGTGCGACGTGACGTGCCAGCCGATTTGCTCGGACGCCTTGGCGTCGAGCTGGGCATCGAAGGGGAGCGGTACGTCGATGACGCGGCTGCATGAGGTGCAGATGATATGCGCATGCGGCTCGATCGTGCGATCGAAGCGGCTGCCGCCCGGCGTCTTGATGGAGAGGATCTCGCCGGCGTCGGCCAAGAGATTGAGATTGCGGTAGACCGTACCGCGGCTGATTTTGTCATCCTGTGCGCGCACGACGTTGTAGATTTCGTCGGCGGTGGGATGGTTGTAGCTTTGGCGCACGGCGTCAAGAACCAGCTTTCGCTGCCTGGTATTCCTTCTTTGCACCGCCATGCGCCTCGCCTCTTTTCTACAAACGGTTGTAGGTAAATGATACCGTATTTAGCACACAATACTAATAACGAGGAATGAAACCGTCTTCATTGGCAAGTGGGGCTTGGGCCTGGGCTTCTACGAGGCGAAAGCGCGTTCCCATGCGCTCGTAGGAGGCGTGAAGCGCCTCGAGATGAGATAGGATGTTTGCCGGAGCTCCCTGTATCTCCATCTCGACTGAACCGTCTTCCATGTTACGCACCCAGCCGGTGAGTGCGCGTGCCTGCGCGAGGTTGGTGTTGGTAAAGCGAAAACCGACGCCCTGGACTTGCCCCGCCCAGCGCAGGAAAAAGCGCAGGGGAGTGTCTTGAGTGGCCTCGTCGCTTGCGAGCACAGTAAGCCTGCGGCGCAGTTCGAGCTCGACGTTTGATGGTTTTTGAGGCTCTCGACTGCCGCCGGTGACGCTGGAGAAGAACGTATCGAAGAGGCCCATCGCTATGCCTGCTTGCCTGCGTCGGCCGGGAAGGTTATGCCGGCCTGCTGGCGCACGGCATCCATGATGCGCAGCGAGACGAGCGTGACATCGCGGTAGTGGCCAAGCTCGTGGCGTCCCGCCGGGGTCTCCCAAATCTCTTCCTTAACGTTATCGATGCCGCCGATGGCGGTGATAAAGTCTGTGAGTTCGTATTCCATAGTGTTGCTCGATTTGGGCAGGTCGAGCACGCGGCCGTTGTCGCCCTGTTCGCGCGGCGCCTCGGTCGCCGAGCCGCGTACGACATCGCCGCGATAGTCGATGCGGACATTGCGGGGCGTGGACAGATGGTCGATCTGGATAGTGCCACGCTCGCCTTCGATCTGCGAGGGTAGCAGGTCATTCGTTATTTTGGAGTGCGCGAGCTCGACGGAGATACGGCCACCGCCGTAGCTGGCGAGGATGGAACCGCAGCCGTCGATGGGGCCGTGCGTGAGCTGTCGCGTGGCGGGGTCGAGCAGAGTAGCCATGCTCGTAAGGCCGGAGGGCATGCCGAAAATCTCGACCATGGGCTCGACGGTGTAGACGCCAATGTCCATGAGGGAACCCGATGCCATATTGCAGTCGAAGATATTGGTGGCGCGTCCCGCGAGAATCTCGTTGTAGCGCGAGGAATATTTGCCAAAGCGTAATGAGGCGCGGCGGATGGGGGCGATCTCGCCCAGGGCGTCCTCGATGGCGTGGAAGGCGGGGTCGTGGAGGGGACGCATGGCCTCGAGGGCCACGACACCTGCTGCCTCGGCAGCGCGGAAGACTTCCAGCGCCTGCGCTTCGGTGGCGCAGAAGGGCTTCTCGACGATGACGTGCTTGCCACCGGCGATGCAGACAAGGGCCTGCTCGTAGTGAAGCGCATTGGGGCTGCCGATGTAGACGGCGTCGACGTCGTCGGCGGACGCAAGCTCGTCAAGTGCGGTGAAGTTACGCTCGCCGCCGTGTTCGGCGGTAAAGGCGGCGCCGCGCTCGGCATCGCGCGAGAGCGTGCCCACAAACGCGGCTTGGTCGTTGGCGTTGACGACTTGGATAAAGTCGTCGGTGATCATGGATGTACCGATGGTCGCGATGCGCAGCATACGTCTCCCTTGTGTTGTTTGGTCTACAGGATGAGTGTAGCGCGTGGGGATATAAAGCTGCGCGAAAACGCTATTACAGGTCGCTCTCGTTAAAGCCGGTGTCGATATCGAGGTTGCTGCCGTCGGCCGCCGTGGTGGCGAGCTCATCACAGCGCTCGTTGAGCTCGTGACCGGCGTGACCCTTAACCCAGATGAACTCAACCTTGTGCTTGCTTTTGGCGGTGAGTAGGCGCTCCCACAGGTCGCGGTTCTTGACGGGTTGCTTGTTGGCGGTTTTCCATCCGCGCTTTTTCCAGCCGTCGATCCAGTGCTTGTTAAAGGCGTTGACGACATACTGCGAATCGGAATGGACTTCGACCTCGCAAGGGCGGTTGAGCGCCTCGAGCGCCACGATGACCGCCATGAGTTCCATGCGGTTGTTGGTGGTCTTGGCGTAGCCGCGCGAAAGCTCGGAGGTGAAGGTCTTGCCGGCGGGGTTGGTGTATTTGAGCACGGCGCCGTAGCCGCCGCGTCCCGGATTTGATCGGGCCGAGCCGTCGGTGTAGATGATGACCTTCACGGGCTTCCTTTCGTTGAGTGCATTTCATGTGAGTGACCATTGTAGCGCCATGCCCGTCGGGGGCTAGCAATCTACGATTTCTACCCCGTCTTCCGACTGTTAGTTGGCATGGATGATGCGGTTGAGCTCGTCGAGGTATTGCTGCAAGAGGGGAGAGGGCTTGCGCTCGTCGTGCATGATGTAGCCAACGTGCATCGTTGGGGCGTCTGCTAGCGGGATCGATGCCATGCCCCATTGCATTTCATTGGAGAGGACACCGGTCGACAGGGTGTAACCGTTCGACGTGATAAGTAAGTTAGTAAGTGTTCCGCGGTCCGAGATTCGTATGTTGCGGTCGCAAGGGATATAGCTAAAAGGTTCCTCGGCGTAATAGAAGGAGTTTGAGGTTCCCTGCTCAAAGCTGTAGCGCGTATAGGGCGTGAGGTCGGCAAGGGACAGCTGAGGGCGGCGTGCGAGCGGGTGGCGCTCGCTAACGAAGACGTGGACCGTCGCGTCGAATAGGGGATGGAAGCTTGCGCGGGTATCGGCGAAGGCCTTCTGCAGAACGCGGGCGTTAAAGTCATCCAGATACAGAATGCCGATATCGCTGCGAAACGCACGGACGTCATCGATGATCTGCGATGTGGTGGTCTCGCGCATGATGAACTCGAACTTGCTGTCGCGGCAGCGCTCGACCACGTTGACAAAGGCCTCGACCGAAAAGGCGTAGTGCTGGGCGGAAATGGCGAGGCGGGCTTGCGGGGTGCCACCGTCCTCGTAGCGTGCCTCGAGCATGTCGGCCTGCTCTACGACTTGACGCGCATAGCCCAAAAGCTCGGTGCCGTCGTTGGTGAGCGTGACGCCGCGGCTGGAGCGCGTAAAGATCTCCAGATGGAGCTCCTGTTCCAGGCTTTTGACGGCGTTTGAGATGTTGGACTGAGCGGTATAGAGGCGCTGAGCTGCGGCGTTGATTGAGCCGGACTCTGCCACGGCGATAAGAAAACGAAGCTGCTGGAGGGTCATCGGTGCCCGTCCTTTCGATAGCTATCTAAAAAACCGATAACAGGTTAGCGCTTTTAAGTGATTGACCGAGCGAAACAATGCTCGTACTATTCAAAACACACAAAGGCGGTAGGTAATTAAGCCAACCATGGAACCGGGATGCGAAAGGAGGCCCGCATATGAATTGCTTACCAAGACGAATGCCGGGCTCCTGTTTGCGCCCGTCGGCGTGATCAGGAGACAGCGACTTACTTCTCTCTTTTTATTTACTTTTGTTCGATCAAGGAGATCATCATGAGCCAGTTCATCAACAACCCCGAGCACACCTTTGGTTTCGATACCCTGCAGCTTCACGTTGGCCAGGAGAGCGCCGATCCTGCATCCGACTCCCGCGCCGTGCCTATCTACCAGACCACGAGCTATGTGTTCCGCAACTCCCAGCACGCCGCCGATCGCTTTGGTCTTGCCGACGCCGGTAACATCTACGGTCGTCTGACCAACTCCACCCAGGGCGTCTTTGAGGACCGTATCGCCGCGCTCGAGGGTGGCGTGGCCGGTCTTGCCGTCGCCTCCGGTGCCGCTGCCATCACCTATACCCTGCAGGCTCTTGCCCAGGCTGGTGACCACGTGGTGGCTCAGAAGACCATCTACGGTGGCTCCTACAACCTGCTGGAGCATACGCTCTCCCAGTTTGGCGTCGAGACCACGTTTGTCGATGCTCATAACCTGGAAGAGGTTGAGGGTGCCATCAAGGACAACACCACAGTCATCTATCTCGAGACGCTCGGCAACCCCAACTCTGACATCCCCAACATCGACGCCATCTCCGAGATCGCCAAGAAGCACGGTCTGCCGGTTGTCGTCGACAACACCTTCGGCACCCCGTATCTGTTCCGTCCGCTGGAGCATGGCGCCAACATCGTCGTTCACTCCGCAACTAAGTTCATTGGCGGCCACGGAACTTCGCTGGGCGGCGTGATTGTCGATGGCGGCAACTTCGACTGGAAGGCGAGCGGCAAGTATGCGCAGATCGCCGAGCCCAACCCCTCCTACCATGGCGTCTCGTTTGCCGAGGCTGCCGGTCCCGCTGCCTTCGCGACCTATGTCCGCGCCATCTTGCTGCGCGACGAGGGCGCCTGCATCAGCCCGTTCAACGCCTGGGTCCTGCTCCAGGGCACCGAGACTCTGTCGCTGCGCGTCGACCGTCATGTCGAGAACACCAAGAAGGTCGTTGAGTTCCTGGCTGGTGACAGCCATGTCGCCAAGGTGAACCACCCGAGCCTGCCTGAGCATCCCGATCACGACCTCTACAAGGAGTACTTCCCCAACGGTGGTGCCTCGATCTTTACCTTCGAGATCAAGGGCGGCCAGGAGGCCGCTTGGAAGTTCATCGATCACCTGCAGGTGTTCTCGCTGCTCGCCAACGTGGCCGACGTCAAGTCGCTTGTCGTGCACCCGGCTACCACCACGCACTCCCAGCTCTCTGCCGAGGAGCTCGCCGAGCAGAACATCACGCCCTCCACGATCCGTCTTTCCATCGGTACCGAGAACGCCGAGGATATCATTTGGGATCTGAAGCAGGCCTTCGCCGCGCTGGACGAGTAAGGCGACTTGTGCAAGGGCCCCTTGCGACTCGATAGGTATAACTGCATAAAATGCCTGCTCAAGGCACCTGTGCGAACAATGTTTGCACAGGTGCCTTAATTGCATAGAGAGGGCGCGAAAACAGGGTTTTTGACATGCTTTATGCATTCGAGTTGTGGAAAACTCCTGTTGAGAGGATGTGAGTTTTACGCAATTGACGTGCACCTTTTGAGTAAAACCGCAGGTCGCGAATTGCTCGGGGTACTATGCAGCGCGATCGAATCACACGCAGCTTAAACGCAGCAAAAACGCACTACGGAGGTTTCCAGCTACATGAGGATCGATTCACGAAAACCGAAAGCCGCCGCCCTTTCCGCCGCTCTGACCGTGGCACTTTTGGCGGGCGCCGGCGCAACTGATGCCCATGCGGCAACACTATCCGATACGGTCGGATCTACGCCGTCCGAGGCGACGCTGGTGCAGCCCGTTGACTACCGCGGCGACGGTTATGGCTCTATGCAGGAGTGGAACGCCTCGATGGGGGCAAAGCGCGATTCCCTGGAGATGCGCGCTCAGATCATTATGAATATGTATGGCGACTATGCTACCGATGACGAGCGTGCTGTGCTGCAGGGTTGCATCGACGGTGCGGGTAGCCTGTTGACGATGGGGGAAGTCGACGCCAAGTCGACCGAGCTCGACGAGCTTCGCTCCACGCTTCAGGATGCCAAGCGCGAGGCGCTCGAGGCTGCCGCAGCCGAAGCCGAGGCCGCTGAGGCCGTTCAGGCTTCGTATTACAATGCCGGCTACGGCTCGTCTTACGCGTCCGCTGCGTATTACGCCAATGGCTCGGGCCTGACACGTTCGAGCGGCGTCAATAACTATAACGGCCGCCGCGAGACCTATTACAGCAGCAATGTGCTCTATCATCACCGCACGGGCGAGTGGACGCAGGATTCTGAGGGCTTTTGGCGCGATTCCGATGGCTACTACGTTGTTGCTGCGGGCGATAAGGCCCAGGGCTCCACGTTTACCGGATCCAAGGGTGAGTGCAAGGTCTATGACTCCGGCTGCGCTGCCGGAACCACCGACTACTACACCGGCTGGTAATCTTTCGGCATCACAGATATTTGGCGGACGGGCGTCTTTACCGAGCTTTTGGGCAACGTAAAGGCGCCCGTTCTATGTGTGCGCTTGAGTTAACAGAGCCCTTACCGTGGCGGTACGTCGCGCAAATGGACGCGGGGCACACTAGTTCATGAGAAATAAGGTCTTTCTCGTGGAGGAAGTGGTCTTGTGAACGCTCGAGATGTCGCCGCCGCCGCCGTCGCATTGATGCTTGGCTGTCTTGGCCCTACCGCCGCGCTCGTCGCGGGCATGCAGGGGTCATGCGGGGCTGCTCCTATCGTGGTCGGTGCGCTGATCGCGGCCGCGCTGCTGGGAAGCGCGGGCGTGGTCTTTTGTCGCGATGACGAGGACGAGGCTCCGGAGTCGCAGCTCTAACCGTCGGGACATCGACTACTGGTTATAGATGAAGATGAAAGCCGCCGCAAGGGGAGTGCTCCTTGCGGCGGCTTTACTGTCGAGTCTGTTGACGTGGCGAATCGGGCGCTACCAGCTTGCCTCGATATCGCGAATACGCTGATAGAGCCATTCGTTTTGCGGCACCTGGATACCGTGCTTGGCCGCGAGGCGGCAGATGGTACCCGCAAATTCCTCGACCTCGGTTCTGCGTTGAGCGATGCGGTCTTGCGCCATCGAGGGCATGCCGGCGGGATCGAGCCCTTTTATGAGACGCACCATCTGCGTCAGGTCTTCCTCGGTGAGCTCGATGCCCTCGGCATTGGCGACTGCAAGTGTCTCGCGCATGGCGGAGACAAAACTGCGGAGCTGCTCGGAGCCCTGCTCCGTAGCGCTTCCGTAGGTGCCGCCGTAGGCCATACAGGTCTGGTTGATGCCGTCGTTGAGCATGAGTTTGGCCCACATGCGATGTGCGATGTCGTGCTCGACGGTATGGGCGATGCCGCAACGCGTGTAGAGCTCGTCGATGGCGATAACGGTTGCGGGGTCGGTGCCCGCTGCCGCACCAAAGCGGATCTCGCCGGCATTGGTATAGGTGAGCTCCCCGTTGAGGAATACGGCGTCCATGCCCTGGCAGATACCAAGGACGGTGTGCTCCCAGCCAAAGCGCTCGGCAATCTTCTGCTCGCTCGTGATGCCGTTGCACAGCGACGCGATCAGCGTGTCGGGTCCCACGACGCTTTCCAGGGTTTTGAGCGCCACATCGAGCCCGGTTGTCTTGACCGTGAGGATGACCAGGTCGACGGGCGTCGCCTCGCTCGCGCGGACGGACTTGAGCGCGCAGGGCTTGCCGTTGACGGTGAGCGCATCACCCGCGTGGCGCTCAAAGCGCGCGTCGTCCATAACGTATTCGACGGCGTCGTTGCCGAGCGCTTGGGCGATCATGCTGCCGTAGAGCAGGCCCACGCCGCCCTTGCCGATGAAGGCGACCTTGTTGATCTGCATATGAATCATCTCCCCATAAAAAGGCGCCCGCGTATGGGGCGCCTGATGGATTGTATGCCGCCGGGCCATGTCGCGTGCACCGGATGGCCGTATTTAGAAGAACAAACGCATGGGAACTTATGACGCGGGGCAGACCGCAAAGACACGTGCGGGATATCCGACGCCATCACGCACCTTGGGGAAGGTGCAGAAGATGACGGCGCCCGTGGCGGGAAGCTCGTCCAGATGGTCCATGACCTCAATCTGGTAACGGTCGACCGAGAGGATGTACTGTTCGCCGGGGTAGGGGTAGGCATCCTCGCGTGTGGTCACGGTTGCGGGGTCGGTGTCTGCCGGTTCGTGGCCGATGGCACCGATGTTGCGCTCTTCTACAAGCCATTTGATGGCATCGAGGTCCCAGCCAGGGTAGTGGGGCTGGCCGTCTTCGTCCTTGTTTTCGAGGTCGGCGAGCTTGGACCAGTCGGAGCGGAAGGCGACAAAGGCGTCCTCGGGAATGCGGCCGTGCTCGTTCTCCCAGGTCTTGAGGTCATCGACGGTCAGAATAAAGTCGGGGTTTGCGGCGCACTCCTCGTGTTTGTCGATGACGCAGAGCGGATGCATAAACTCGATAGGTTCGATCTCGCCAAGGGAGCGGCCATCGACATGGAAGTGGCGCGGCGCGTCGACGTGGGTGCCGTACTGCGAGGCGACCGAATACTGGAAGCAGCGCATGGGCGCGAGCATGTCTTCGGGCGTGTCGGGCAGGTAGTCGAAGAGTTTGGTGGACTCAAAGGGCTTAAAGCCAAACCAGTGCGGAGTGTCGCACGAGAGCGTGTGGGTGAGGTCTACCCAGCGATAATCGGTGCTTTTGAGCTGGGATGCGAGATTCCAAAGGTCGAGCGTGGGCATGGGTGACTCCTTTCATCGGGCTTTTTGCTGATGTTAAAGCGGTGCCGTGACAGCTCGATTTCTGCTGCGTTACGATACGTTCTCGATTGCGATTCCACGATGTTTCGGCCGCGTGACCATTGTGTTTCGCCTTGCCGGGGCGCTGATGGCGAAAGGAGGGGCCGTGCAATACCGCGTTGACCCCAAAAGTGGTAACTGTATCTCGGCGTTGGGGCTGGGGTGCATGAGGTTTCCCGGCGCGCCGGGACGCCCGGATCCGAAGACGGCCGATGCCATCATTGCACGTGCGGTGGAGCAGGGGATTAACTACCTGGACACGGCCTATCTCTATCCCGGTAACGAAGCCTGTGTGGGCGCTTCGCTTGAGCGCCTGGGTCTGCGCGACCGGGTTTTACTCGCGACCAAGCTGCCGCACGCTTCGTGCAAATCTGCGGAGGATTTCGACCGCTTTTTTGACGAGCAGCTGCGCCGCCTGCGGACCGACCATATCGACTACTACCTCATGCACAACATCACCTCGCCCGTGCAATGGGAGCGTGTGGTGGCGTTGGGTATCGAGGACTGGATTGCGCACCAAAAGGCTGCGGGGCGTATTCGCCAGATAGGTTTTTCGTACCATGGCAGTGCGGTGGACTTCCTCACGATGCTTGACGCGTATGACTGGGATTTTTGCCAGATCCAGTACAACTACGCTGGAGAGCGCTACCAAGCGGGAACGGCGGGACTCATGGCAGCCGCCGAGCGCGGGCTCGCGGTGTTTGTGATGGAACCGCTTTTGGGTGGACGCTTGGCGGGCAAGCTGCCTCCGCGGGCCCGCGCCGTGCTCGATGACGTACGCGATCCGTACCTGAAGTCGCCGGCTGCTTGGGGCCTTTCGTGGGTGTGGAACCATCCTCAAGTCACGATGCTGCTTTCGGGCATGACCGATACCGCGCAGGTGGACGAGAACGTGGCATTGGCGGATCGCGCACTGCCGGATTCGATGACGACAGAGCAGCTCGATACCATCGCACGTGTGCTGGGAGAGTTTGAGAAATCGAATCGCGTGCCCTGTACGGGGTGCGGCTACTGCATGCCGTGCCCCAAGGGCATCAATATTCCCGGCTGCTTTGGCGCCTACAACGCGAGCTACGCGCACAGCTGGTTTACGGGCCTGTCGCAGTATTTTACGGCGAGCGCGGTGCGGACGAACGAGCCCAAGCTGGTGAGCAATTGCGTCAAGTGCGGCAAATGCGCACGTCACTGCCCGCAGCACATCGATATCCCCGGGCGCTTGGACGAAGTACGCCGCCGTTTTCAGCCTGGTCCCGTGACGGCTGCGCTTAAAGCCTTTTGCAAAACGCGCTCCTCATGACCCTTTTATAACTTGCGGTGGAATAGTTCCTGTTTGCGGCAGAATGGGGCTTAAACAGGAACTATTCCACCGCAACTGATGAGGGGGAGTTGGAGATGCTAACGATCGGGTGCCATCTTTCGACGACGAAGGGCTATCGGGCAATGGGGGAGACGGCGTTGTCCATTGGTGCCAATACCTTTGCGTTCTTTACGCGCAACCCGCGCGGTGGCAAGGCAAAAGACCTTGACATGGATGACGTGGCGGCTCTGCGCGAGCTTATGGCGCAAAACGACTTTGGACCGCTGGTGGCGCATGCCCCGTATACCTATAACCCCTGCTCCGCTAAGGAGCGGGCGCGGGAGTTTGCCTTGGAGGCTATGGCGGAAGATTTGCAGCGTCTGGAAGCGCTGCCCGGCAATTACTACAACTTCCATCCCGGTGCGCATGTGGGACAGGGGGCAGACGCCGGCATTCAGATGATTGTCGACACGCTGTGCCAGGTGATGTTTGAGGGACAGCAGACGACGGTATTGCTCGAGACCATGGCGGGCAAGGGCACCGAGGTGGGCCGTAGCTTTGAAGAGCTGGCGCGCATTATCGAGGGCGTTGCCGCCAAGTGCCCAGAGCTGTCCGATAAGCTGGGCGTTTGTTTGGACACCTGCCATGTGAGCGATGCTGGCTACGACATCATCCATGATCTGGACGGCGTGCTCGACGAGTTCGACCGCGTGGTGGGTATCGATCGCCTGCATGCCGTACACATCAACGATTCGAAGAACCCTTGTGGCGCCCATAAAGATCGCCACGAGCGCATCGGCAAGGGATACCTTGGCAGTGAGGAATTTGGCGGCGGTATGCAGGTTATGCAGAAAATTGTATCGAATCGCCGTTTGCGTGCACTGCCGTTCATTTTGGAGACACCGAACGAACTTGCAGGTTATGCAGCTGAAATCAAACTATTAAAGTCATTGCAACAGTAATAACTGTCACAAAGCGGAATACTTCATTCACGTTATAGGTTTGTTTCAATCAGTTTTCTAATTGCAGATTCTTACAAGCGGGTGCATAATAGCCCTCAGTTTTTGCAGACCTCTGAATCACGTGGGGTCATTGGAAGGAGACTGATCATGAAGCTTAAGAAGCTGGGCGCATTTGCCGCCACGGGTGCCATGGCACTCGCTCTTGCACTGACGGGTTGCGGCTCGTCCAACGCCACCTCTGGTTCCGATGCCGGTTCCAGCAGCTCTGACGACGCGAAGGTCGAGAAGGTCGACGGCTCCAAGGAGTACGCGCTCGTCAAGGACGGTACGCTGACCGTCGGCACCTCTGCCGAGTACGCTCCGTTTGAGTACAAGGACGACAACGGCGACTACCAGGGCTTTGACCTTGAGCTCATCAAGGCTATCGGTGACAAGCTGGGTCTGGATGTCGAGTACGTCAACAACGACTTCGACACGCTCGTCCCCGGCGTTGCTTCGGGCGCCAAGTATGACGTTTCCATCGCGGCTATCACCGACACGCCCGAGCGTGAGAAGGAAGTCACTTTCTCCGATTCCTACTACATGGACGATCAGGCTATCGTGACCAAGGTCGATAACACCGACATCACGGCCGACAACTACAGCGAGAAGCTCAACAACGCCGACGCTACCATCATCGTCCAGTCTGGATCGACCGCCGAGGCCTTTGCCCAGGAGAACTTCCCTAAGGCCAAGATCGTCCCCTACAAGGACGCCACCGAGTGCTTCAGCGCCCTGCAGTCCGATAAGGGCGATGCCGTAGTCACCAACCGCTCCGTTGCCAGCCAGCTGACCGCCGAGCAGTTCAACACCTGCCAGACCATCAAGCAGATCAGCACCGGCGAGGAGTACGCTATCGCCATCAACCAGGGCAACACCAAGCTCAAGGACGACATCAACCAGGCCATCAAGGACCTGACCGACGACGGTACCGTTGACGCCCTCATGGCTAAGTACAACATCAAGTAAAATAGCTACTTGATTGCGCGCGGGCCCTTTCCGTTTTGGCGGAGAGGGCCTTTGCGTTTCTTGAATGGGCGTCATCCCGCCCCGTTATGTCGGCAACTTAAACGTTAGGAGCCACCTTGTCTCGATTGAACCAAGGAGCCATGGGCAAGAGCCATCCACTGCCCTCGATGCTCCAAAAGCTGGCCTGTGCCCTGGCTGTGGTGCTCGCCCTGGTATGCGCGGGGGCCTGCGTGCCCTCGACTGCTCAGGCACTTGAGACCGCAAAGATCACCGCCCGACCCAATACCGGTTCGGGTAGCGACGTAGTCGGTGGCACCGAGACTCGTATCACCTGGGAGGTCCAGGCCGATGCCGACGAGGAGCTGAGCGGTCTTTCGCTGACGTTTGCCGGTGGCACGACCTTTGGTGCGGACGACACGCGTCTGACGATGCTCTCGGGCGATGACCTTATGGACCGTACGCCCATGAAGCCTACGTGCAAGGTCGACGGCCAGACGCTCAAGATCGATTTTGGCGAGACGGCTCCGGCCGGCGGCTATTTCCGCGTCGAGGTCTACGGCGTGACCTTCCCCGTCGAGGGCGGCGACGAGGCCTTTAGCGGCACCTACACCTTGGCTGACGGTTCAACCAAGAAGATCTCCAAGATTCCGTCGGTGGAGATTAAGGGCGTGACGGCATTCGATAACTTCCTGGCCGACCTTAAGGAGCAGCCGTGGGTCGAGGCATGGAATTCCAACATGTTCCTTCGCCTGTTCCTGAACCCGGTCATTTTGGTCCAGAGCCTGCCGATTGTCTTCAAAGGCTTCCTCATGTCGCTCTCGATCGTGCTCGTGGCGTTTCCGCTGGCAATTCCCTTCGGTTTCGCCCTGTCGCTCATGCGCATCTCCAAGTCGCGCATCCTGCGCTGCCTTGCCGGCATCTACGTGAATATCATCCGTGGTACGCCGGCGTTCCTGCAGATCTATATCGCGTTCTTTGGCCTGCCGCTGGCCGGCGTCAAGGTTGACGACTATGTGCTGGGCGTCATCGTCATGGCCATGAACTCGTCCGCCTACCTGTGCGAGATCTTCCGCGCCGGTATTCAGTCGATCCCCAAGGGCCAGAACGAGGCCGCGCGCTCGCTGGGCATGAACGCCTTCCAGACGCTGCTCTACGTTATGATTCCGCAGACGTTCCGCAATGTCCTGCCTACGCTGACCAGTGAGTTCATCCTGCTTTACAAGGATACGTCGCTGCTCGCGGCCGTGGGCGTGGTCGAGATCGTCATGAACGCTCGTACCATCGTGGCCACGACGGGTTCCATCACGCCGTATGTGGTTGCCGCCCTGTTCTATCTGGTCATTACGCTGCCGCTTGCGCGCTTGGTGAGCGGTCTTGAGGCGAGGCTTCTGGGGACGGCCGAGACCAAGAAGAAGCGTCCCACCAAGAGCGCCGGGCAGGTTGTCGCGACGCCCGCCGATCACATCGCCGGTCTGTAAGGAGGTCCTATCATGAGCGAAACCAATAACTCGAACGAGGTCGTCGTCAGCATCAAGAACCTCCAGAAGGCCTTTGGCGATAACGTGGTCCTGCGCGACATCGATCTTGATGTGCATAAGGGCGAGGTCGTCGTAGTCCTAGGCCCTTCGGGCTCGGGCAAGTCGACGATGCTTCGCTGCATCAATCGCCTGGAGCATCCCACGAGCGGCTCGATTGTCGTTGAGGGTGTGGACGTGTGCGCCAAGGGCGTCGACCTTAACAAGGTGCGCACGCATCTGGGTATGGTGTTTCAGCAGTTCAATTTGTTCCCGCACCTGTCAGTCAAAAAGAATGTCATGCTTGCGCAGCAGAAGGTGCTCAAGCGCAGCAAGGAAGAGGCCGAGAAGATTGCCGTCGAGGAGCTGACCAAGGTCGGTCTTGCCGAGCGTATCGACTTTATGCCGAGCCAGCTCTCGGGCGGCCAGCAGCAGCGCGTTGCCATCGCCCGCGCCCTGTCGATGAACCCGCACGTCATGCTCTTTGACGAGGCCACCTCGGCGCTCGACCCCGAGCTCGTGCGCGACGTCCTGGGCGTCATGCGCGACTTGGCGCGCGACGGCATGACCATGATCGTGGTGACGCACGAGATGGGCTTTGCCCGCGATGTCGCCGACCGCGTCGTCTTTATGGACGGCGGCGTCATTGTGGAAGAGGGTACGCCGAGCGAGGTCTTCGACCATCCCAAGAGCGAACGTACAAAGGCGTTTTTGGGAAATATCTCGTAGCCGCTTTATATGACTGACATAACAGAAAACGGGAGCTGGATGTGATCCGGCTCCCGTTTTTGTTGGGATGCGAATGTGTTTTGGTGCAGAGCACGTTACGGGCGGAGCTCATTGCCGCTAGGCGAGCTCGGCTCCAAGGGCGCGGCAGGCCGCCTCGCCCTCATCGTCGGGTGCGTCGTAGCAGATGACGGAGTCCACGACGTTAACGCCGGCCTCGTCGGCGTCGGCCTTCCAGTTGTCCATCCACTCGCCCTCGGCCCACGAATAGGAGCCAAAGAGGACGACCTTCTTGTCGCCGAGGTTCTCCTTGACCTCGTCCCACATCGGCTGGAACTCATCGTACTCGAGCTCCTCGGAGCCCATGGCGGGGCAGCCGAAAGCGAAGGCATCGTAGCCGGCTGCCTTATCTGCAGAGAAGTCGGCACAGGGGATAACTTCGACCTCGGCGCCTGCGGACGTGGCGCCCTCGGCGACGAGATTTGCCATGGCCTCGGTGTTGCCCGTGCCGCTCCAGTAGACGACGGCGATCTTGCTCATGTTTTGTCCTTTCGGTTGTGCGGCGCGTAACCGCGGCTTGTATGCTCTATCGGGTTGCCTGGGCAAGTTGCGCCAGGCTGCAGCCCTGCTGATAGACGAAGGTGAGGTATTGGGTACAGGCGCGGTAGGCATCAAACGTCGCAAGCGCCTGTTCGACGTTGGTGTAGACCTTCCAGGCCCCAAAGACCTTGTAGTTCTCGCCGCGCTGGGCGATAAACTCGTGCACGTCGTCGTAGGGGTATCCCAGGAAATAGCCTATTTCGTGCGGAAACTCGCAGGTGCAGTCGTTGCTGCAGCTGGCTTGCTGGGCCAGCGCGCATCGAGCCTGACTACAGGCACATTCCGCGGCGTTATTGCTCGCGAGTGTGATGCGCGATGCCAGATGCACGAGGCATGTCGCGAGGTCGCCCGTGTCGTAGCCTTCCTTGGCGAGCGCCGTCTGGGCGCGCGGGTCCGCGAAGTAGGCGGCGAGGCTTTTGGGTCGGTACACGTAAACGAGCGCTCCGCAGGGCCGCCACACCAAAACGCTCAGGTGGATGCCGAGTGGGTCAAGTTCACGATTGCACTGGGCGATAACGTTGAGCAGACGTGTTCGGCGTTCTGCGATGGTTTCGGTTGCAGTTGAGCCGTCCCCGTGGGCGTAGGTGCCTGGATAGGTAAAGAGCGATGCCGGCTTGATGCCCGCGAGCGTAGGGGAGCAGTTGCGCACGACTGCCGCCTGAAACGTCGGGATGTCTATGGTTCGAGTCATGGCGTCGCTGTCCGTCCTTTCGTGTTAGCCTAGGAAAACTTATACACGAAAGTAAGCCATGGTCAACAAAAAAGTTTGATGAGGGAAACTAATTGACCGAACAGACATGTTTTTGAGGTAAGATGGGGACACCCCATGGGGGTATCTAGATAAGACTACTTGGAAAGGGGAGCGCATGAGCGACTTGCTCAACCCCGCGAATCTCATCGTGCTGGTCGTCATTGCCATCGGCATGTTTTTTGGACTGCGCCGCATTGCCGCCTCGACGCGCGGGAAAAGCTGCTGCAGCGATGGGGCGTGCGGCAAGAAGGCCAAAAGGGTCGTTGTGGCGGATACCGATGCGTCGCACTATCCCTATAGTGATGAGCTGCCCATCTGTGGCATGAGCTGTGACGGTTGCGCTCAGAACGTGGCCAATGCCCTCAATGCGCTGGACGGCGTGTGGGCAACGGTGACGTATGCGGACCACACGGCACGCGTGCGCTCTAAGCAGCCGGTTGATCGCTGTGCCCTCGAAGCGGCCGTGAAGAACGCGGGCTACTACGTCATGACGCTGTAGGGCGCGTGCTTGGCGCAGGAAACGTCGCTAGGCTCGACCGCGCAGCTCAACGTCTTGGATATCGTCGAAGTCGATAGCGGTGTCTTTGAGCTTGAGCAGCTTGAAGGCGGGGAGCACCTCGTCGAGGATGCCGGTGCGGGCACGATAACCGTACGTATCGTAATAGGTGACTCGAACCAAATCGCCGCGTTTGAGACCCTCGAGCTTATGTGAAAGCTCGAGGGCTTTTTCTTCTGTCAATTCGCACTTGGGCTCAACGGTGATCTCCTGTTTGCGTACGAGTTCGTAGTATCCCGTCAACGCGGCAAAGGGCATGAACTGTGCGGCGCGGTTGGCGCGCACGGCGCCGTTGGCAGTGAGGTTGGGGTCGGCGGCGCGGCGCCTTCCCTCGGGGTCCGCCAAGCGCTCGAAGGCGGTCGGCGGCCTCATGGGCTGCTGTTTGGGTTTAGGCACGGTGCCCTCCAACCTGATCGTTGCGTTCGCGTGCGGTGGCGCCGGCGGTAAAGCTCAATCCCTTGACCAGGGCGTTCTTGCCGTATTTGCCTTTAACGGCCAACACGGCGCGCGCCAGGTCGCGCTCGCGCTCATCGGCCTCGACATCGCTAAACAGGTCAACGGTGGCGAACTCCTCGGGCATGAGGTTGCCAAAGCCAAGATTGATGCGCTTGACCGGTCGCTTGGGGTCGACCGTTTGCGCCCACAGGTCATCGAAATACCCCATGATCTTCTTAAATGAATTGGTGCGTTCGGGCAGCTTGCGCGAGGCGTTGGAGTGTGCAAAGAGCGCGGCATAGCCACCGCGCGGCTTGCCGCCGTGCTCGCCCACAAAGATGCCGTCAATCGCCTGGGCTTCTCGCACCAAACGTCGGCGTTCATCGTCGCACTGGACGGGCTTGGGCGCGCGGGGCGCGAGCTTGGGGCCGTCGGTCGCTGCGGGTTCGATGCCCGACGTGCTCGAGCGCAGATGCCCACACCCGTCGACGTATTGCGCCGTGCCGCTGGCATCGAGTCGGCGGATGTCGGCGCGTTCGCTCGCATAGCCCACAAAGAGCGAGATGCTGTCGCACACCACGTGCTTGTCGATCAAGTCCAGCACGGCGGCATCGACCATCTCGCGCAAGACGGTGTAAGCCTGCTCGTAGGCATAGCCTTTCGAGAGGACCTGCCCCGTGGTGGTCGAGGTCGCTTGCGGACGATAGGCTTGGATGTCGGCGATGGTCGTCGGCTCGCGACCAAAGGCATGGTCGATGAGATACTCGGCATTGACGCCGAGCTCGTCGTAGAGCAGGTTCTCGTCGAGAGCGGCAACACCCATCAGGTCGTAGACACCGTACTTTTCGAGTCGCGCTGCCACGCCGGGGCCGATACCCCAGATATCGGTGATGGGGCGGTGGGGCCAAATTTCCTTGCGGAAGGTTTCGTCGTCGAGTACGCCGATACGGCTGGCTACGTGCTTGGCAGTGATGTCGAGTGCCACCTTGGCCTGAAATAGGTTGGGGCCGATGCCGACCGTCGCCGTGATGCCGGTGCGCCCTAGAACTTCGTCGCGAAGCATGCAGGCGAACCCTTCCGCATCGGTGTGATAGAGATCCAGATAGGGCGTCACGTCGATGAAGCACTCGTCAATTGAATAGACGTGAACGTCTTGCGGGCTGACGTATTCCAGATAGATGCCGTAGATTTGAGCAGACACTTCCATGTAGTGCTGCATGCGCGGCACGGCCTTGATGTAGTCGATGCCATCGGGGATCTCGAACAATCGGCAGCGGTTATGTATCCCGAGGTCCTTCATGGCCTGCGTGATGGCGAGACAGATGGTCGTGCGTCCGCGCGATTCGTCGGCAACGACCAGGTTGGTGGTGAGCGGATCGAGCCCACGGTCGACGCACTCGACGCTGGCGTAGAATGTCTTAAGGTCGATGCAGATATAGGTGCGACGCTCGTGACCCACGCGTTCCTCCCATCAAACACATGTTCTTATCGAATACTTGTTCGATAATACCCGCTTGCGCGGACACCGTCAAAACCGACCAAAAAAGGGACAGGTTTGTTTTGGTCGGTAAAACGCTTGACCTGCCAAAACAAACCTGTCCCTTTTTGGTTGGTTTACGGCACGCTTACGGTGGGTCGATAGCCTTGATGTGTTGGATACGCTGAAGGGATATGAATGACCGTCGATATGGGTGATCTCGCGCTTTTGGTGCTGGCCGCGTTGTGCCTTGTGGCCTTTATTTGTCTGCTAGTTGAGGTGCTCAAGGGTAAGCCTATGAGGATTGACAGGCTGTGCCATTCGCTATTCGTTGAAAAGCTTCGGTCGCCGGCATTGACGGTTGTGATGAAAGCCGTTTCGAATTTGGCATCGGCACCGTTTATCGTCGGCGCGTTGGTTGCCGCGTTTGTATGGGCGCCTTGCCGGTTTCAGGTTATTTGGATCGCCATTAATGTGGGGACTGTCAGCGTCATCAATCAGCTTCTTAAAGTGCTAGTGCATCGATCTCGTCCTCAGGGATTCCGTCTTGTGGGCGCCCCGGGACTAAGCTTTCCTTCGGGGCATTCGATGGCTGCCGTGGCGTTTTACGGCTACGGGATATGGCTCGTGCAGAGCGGTGCTTGTGGCATTTCGCCCAGTGTGGTTGTCGGCATGGCTCTTGCCTGCGCTATTCTCGCAATTGGCGCCAGCCGCATCTATCTGGGCGTGCACTATGCCTCGGATGTGCTGGGCGGCTTTTGCCTGGCGTTTGTCTGGCTTATTTTGTTTGTGCGCCTCGGTGCCTGGGGTTTGGCCCTCTAGTTCCGCAAGCGAGCGCCCCGGCGGGTCGAATCGGGTTTTAACGCAGCCCTAAAGAGTGCGAAACAGCTCGGAAAAGCTCGCTTCGTAGCATGAGCCTGACGAACGGATTCGCCTACATGCACGGAAGGGTTGTGGAAACGATGGTCAACTATGGGTTTGGTATGCCGACGCGCCTTGTCGCGGACGGAGACGTGGCTCGCTGGTGCGGACGGTTGGTCGCTCACTACGGCGGTACCAAGGCGCTGGTCGTGCTGGGAGGCGACAAGCATACGCGCGACGAGCTCGTCTCGGCGGCGCTCGGCTCGCTCGATCGGGCTCTGCTCGAGCGCGTGCTCTTTCGCTGCGGCCCGGTTGGAGCCGACGGGGGAGATGGACTGGTGGACGAAGCCGTGGCCTTGGCGACCGACGAAGGCGTGGACTTTGTCCTGGCGATCGGCGATGCCGATACTGCCGGCTTTGCGCGCGAACTCGCGCGTCGCATGGCGGCGCTCGATGCCGGTGAGGACGGCTTTGTCCCGTATGGATGCATTGTCTCGGAGGGCAAGGTGCCCACTGCGGTGGGTGCCGGCGAGGTCCCCGTTTTTGCCATCATCGCGCCCGAACTGCTTGAGGGCATTGGGTCTCCTCTGCGCGAGTTGCTCGGCAGCGTGTGCGCCGCGGCGTAGGAGGGCGGTATGCCATACGTTCAGCTTGCTATTGCCATAGCCTGCGAAATCGGCGCGTCGTCGGCGCTCAAGGCAACGCACGGCTTTACCGTGCTGGCACCCAGTGTGGCGACGGTCGTGCTGTACGGTTTGAGCTTCTATTTGTTTTCGCTCGTCCTCAACGTGCTCGATCTTGCGAGCGCCTATGCCACATGGTGTGCTGCGGGCATCGTCGCCACCTCGGCCATCTCGGTGCTCGTTTTTGGTGACCGTCTGAGCCCGATGATGCTTGTGGGGCTTGGGCTGTGTGTTGCGGGCGTAGTGATTGTGAACCTTGCGAGCGCTTCGTAGTTTGCCGGGCAGCACCCTCTCTGGCGCAATTAAAGAACGCCGGTCGTGCGGATAGGCTTCCGTGCGACCGGCGTTTCGTTTGTATTTCGAACATATTGCCAGCTCGCGACCTATGTTGCGCGGGCGTAAACGCTCGGCGTCGCCCGTGTTTCAAAACACTCCGTTAATAAAACGGGCGGCTTTGGCACGCATAATCCCCAACAACGAACGCGCACAGGCACGTTCACCGCCACCGAAGAGGGGAGAAAACCATGAAGGAACTGGTACTCATCATCCGCCCGGAGATGCTCGAGAGCCTGAAGGCCATTCTTGACGAGGTGCATTGCGGCGGCATGACCGTTTCGTCCGTTATGGGCTGCGGCACGCAGAAGGGCGCCTCGACCGATGGCGTCAACGAGATTCGCGGCTTCAAGATCAACATCAACCTGCTGCCCAAGATCCAGGCAAGTGTGGTCGTGCGCGACCAGGATGTCGAGACCATCATCTCGGCGGTTCGAGAGCGCATGGCCGACGGCCGCGTGGGAGACGGCAAGATCTTCATCCGCGATATTGCCGATGCCGTGCGTATCCGTACCGGCGAGCGTGGCAACGCCGCGCTGTAGGTTGACGGATCGAGAGAAGGCGATTGCCATGCCTGGTACCAAACCGCTCGTCCAGATTAAGAACATCAACAAGTTCTACGGCGAGAACCATGTAGTCAAGGACCTGTCCATCGATGTGCAGGAGGGCGAGTTCCTGACGATTCTGGGCTCTTCGGGCTCGGGCAAGTCGACGACGCTTCGCATGGTTGCCGGCTTTGAGCAGCCCACGACGGGCGAGATCCTGCTCGCCGGCACCAACGTGGCCGACAAGGAGCCGTTCGAGCGCGACGTGAACACCGTGTTCCAGAGCTACGCGCTGTTTCCGCACATGACCATTTTCGACAACGTGGCCTATGGCCTTAGGATGAAGAAAGTCTCTAAGGACGAGATCAGCGAGCGCGTGATGGAGATGCTCGACCTGGTGCAGCTCGGCGGTTTTGAGGGGCGCAAGCCCGACCAGTTGTCCGGCGGTCAAAAGCAGCGCGTCGCCATCGCCCGCGCCCTGGTCAACCGACCCAAGATCCTGCTGCTCGATGAGCCGCTGGGTGCGCTCGATCTCAAGCTGCGCAAGCAGATGCAGCTCGAGCTCAAGCGCCTCCAGCGCAAGCTCAACATCACGTTTCTCTATGTGACGCACGATCAGGAAGAGGCGCTCACCATGAGCGACCGCATCGCGATTATGCACGACGGCGTGTTGGAGCAGATCGGTACGCCTAGGGAGATCTACGAGGCGCCGGCAAGCAAGTTCGTGGCCACGTTTATCGGCGAGACCAACCTGTTTGAGGGCATGGTTTCGGCCGACACGCCCGATGGACTCGAGATTTCGCTCGAATCCGGCACGATTCGCTCCAATGCCAAGGGCTTTCACTTTGGCGAGCTTGTGGCCGTATCGGTGCGTCCGGAGCGCATGCAGTTTGCGCTCGAGCCGCGCGATGGCTTCTCGCTTATGGGAACCGTTCGTGAGCAGGTGTACGTGGGCTCCATGATCAAGGCGATTGTGGTGCTGCCCGATGGCCAGGAGGTCCGTCTGGAACGTCTCGCCGGCGACGAGCTGCCCGAGAACGGTCCGGTCTACCTGTACTGGGATCCGGCGGATGCCCGCACCATCAAGACACTCGACCAGGTCTTTTTCTCGGCACTCGAGAATGCCGAGATGCGTTAGGGGGCGACAGCCATGTCCGATATCGCAACTATGGCGGCGACTGTCGCCGCCACCGAGCACGACGTCGAGGCCGCCCGCATCGAGCGCCACCGCCGTTTTCGTTCCAACACGCTGCCGGCGTTGGTTACCGTGGGCCCTGTCACCTTGTGGCTGCTGGCGTTTATCGCGGTGCCGCTGCTCTACATTCTGATCATGGGCTTTTGTTCCACCGACCAGTACTACAACGTGGTCTACAGCTTTACGCTCGATAACTTCCAGGCCATGTTGGATCCCGAGTATCTCAAGATTTACGGGCAATCCATTCTGATCGCGGCTGTCTCCACGACCATCTGCCTGGTGCTGGCCTATCCGTTTAGCTATCTGATCAGTCGTACGTTTAAGTCCAAAAAGACGCTGCTGTATATGATGATCATCATCCCGTTTTGGACCAACTCTCTGGTACGCATCTATGGCTGGCGTACCTTCCTTTCGGCAACCGGTCAGCTCAACACCTTTTTGATGGCGATCGGCGCGACGAGCGAGCCTATTCAGTTTTTGTACAACCAGGCATGCACGGTCTTTGGCATGGCCTACGACATGTTCCCGTTTATGGTGCTGCCGCTCTACGCCGCCATCGAAAAACTCGACGAGTCGCAGATCGAGGCGAGCTTTGACCTCGGCGCCAATATGCTGACCACGATCTTTAAGGTCGTGATTCCCCAGACTATGAGCGGCATCTTTTCGGGCTGCATCATGGTGTTCATCCCCAGCCTGGGTGCGTTCTATATCGCGGACATCCTGGGTGGCGGTAATGCCGACGTTATCGGCAACCTGATTCAGCGTCAGTTCCAAAGCGCTAACGACTGGCCCCTGGGTGCCGCGCTTTCGATTCTGCTCATCGCAATAACGCTGCTGCTGGTCAAGATTTACCAAAAGGCCGGCGGCGATATGGAAAGCTTGGGGGTGTAGGCAATGGCGATCAAGCGTCAAACCAAGCACAAGCTGGGCCGCGGGACGGGTGTTGTCTTTTGCGCCCTGATCTATGCGATTTTGTTTCTGCCCATTGTGATTGTTGTTGCCAACTCGTTTAACGGCAACACCGAGAAGCCGTATCTGAGCTGGGGCGGCTTTAGCCTGCGCTGGTATGTGCACCTGTTTCAGAACGGCCCGCTGCTGGCGAGTTTTGGCAACACCATGGTGCTCGCCATCACCACGACGGCCCTGGCGACCGCGCTGGGCACGCTGGGGGCCGTGGGCCTCTACCGCTACAAGTTCCCCGGTCGCAACCTCATTGACAGCCTTCTATACATCCCGGTGGTTATCCCCGAGATCGTCATGGGCATCTCGCTGTTACTCGTTTACGTAAAGGTGGGCGTGCCCCGTGGCATGGTGGGCCTGATCATCGCGCACGTTACCTTTTGCGTGAGCTTTGTGATCTTTAACGTCCGTGCCCGCCTGGACGGTTACGACCCGTCGCTCGAGGAGGCGTCGATGGACCTGGGCGCCAATCGCCTGGTCACCTTCTTTAAGGTGACGCTGCCCATGCTGGCCCCGGGCATTGCCGGAGGCGCGCTGCTCTCCTTTACGCTTTCGATCGATGATGTGGTCGTGTCCTACTTTGTCTACGGCCAGGACCTGACCTTTCCGCTCAAGGTCATGCAGTCCATCAAGGGCGGTGTGGTACCCGACGTCAACGCGCTGTCCACGCTGATCTTGCTGGGAACGGTTGCCGTCGTGGTGATTACCCAGAGCGGCGTGATTGACAAATGGCGTGAACGTCGTGCCGCAGCCAAGCTGAGCCAGGAAAGGGGGCGCTAGGACATGGGCGACTTCGATGTGATGGAGGCCTTCCACAAGCAGCAAATCTCGCGCCGACAGTTTTTGCGCGGTGCGCTGGGCCTGGCTGCCGCCGGACTTGCGGTCGGTACCGCGGGCGGCCTGACGGGATGCGGAAAATCCGACAACCCCAACGAGCTCAACATCTTCATTTGGACCGAGTATGTGCCCGATTCGGTGCTCGAGGGTTTTGAGAAGGAGACGGGTATCCACATCAACCAGTACCTCTACTCCTCCAACGAGGACATGCTGGCCAAGGTAAGGACCGAAAACGAGGGCACCTACGATATTCTGCAGCCGACCGACTACATGGTCAAAAGCCTGATTGCGCAGGACTTGCTCGAGCCGCTCGACCTTGCCAAGCTCACCAACAAGGGCAATATCGGCAAGCAGTATATGGATCAGGAATTCGATCCGGGCAACAAGTACTCCATCCCGTTTATGGGCAGCTGCACCGCGATTGCCTATAACGAGGACGAGGTCGATAAGCCCGAGAGCTTTACCGATATGCTCGACGAGAAGTTCCGCAGCAACATCGTGACGCTGAACGATTTTCGCGAGGTGCTCGCTGTCGCCGGCATGACGGTGGGCCTGACCGGCAACGAGAAAGACGACGAGAGCATCGCCAAGATTGCCAAACAGGCGGCCAAGTTCAAGCCGAACTTTAAGCTGTACGACTCCGATAGCCCCCGCAACGCGCTGGTTTCGGGCGATTGTATTGCCGGCATCATCTGGACGGCCGAGATTGCTCTGGCGCAGCGCGATAACCCGGCGATCCAGGTGGCGTTTCCCAGCGAGGGCTGCGGCATCGGCACCGATAACTGGTGCATCCCCAAGGGCGCCAAGCACAACGACAATGCGTTGCAGTTTATCAACTACATGCTGCGTCCCGAGGTGGCCAAGGTGGTTTCGGAGGACTATCCCTACGTGCAGCCCAATACCGAGGCAATCAAGCTGCTCGATGAGGATTTTCAAAACAACCCGGTTGAGAACGTGCCCTCCGACGTGTTTAAGCATGGGCGCCGCACCGAGGCCCTGCCGCCCAAGGTACTGCGCAAATACGACAAGATCTGGACGAATCTGAAGGGATAGATCGATATGAGTAGCTCGACCGAAGTCGATTTTAGGTTTCTTTCGGAGCCCGACATCATTAAGGCGGGCGCGACCGATATGGCGCACTGCATCGATGTGATGGAGGACCAGTTTAAGCTGCTGAGCTTGGGTGATTACCGTATGAGCGGTAAGAATAAGAACAGCCACGGCGCCTTTCTGGACTTTCCCGAGAGTTCGCCGTTTCCCAACATGCCTGTTGCCGGACCCGATCGACGCTTTATGGCCATGTGTTCCTACCTGGGCGGCATCTACAACATGTGTGGCCTTAAGTGGTACGGCTCCAATGTCAATAACCGAGAGAAGGGCTTGCCGCGCTCGATTCTGACGCTCATGCTCAACGATCCCGATACCGGAGCGCCGCTGGCCCTGATGAGTGCGAACCTTATCAGCAGTTATCGCACCGCCGCCGTACCTGCCGTGGGTGTGCGCTATCTGGCTCGCAAGGACGTCCGCACCGTGGGCATTATCGGCCCGGGCGTGATGAATAAGACCACGCTGCGCTCGTTTTTGATGGAGCGTCCCGATATCGAGACGGTAAAGGTCAAAGGCCGCGGCCGTCGCTCGCTGGAGTCCTACGTAGACTACGTGCACCAGAACTTCCCGAGCATTAAAAACGTGGTGATCGTCGATACCGAGGAAGAGGCCATCCGCGACAGCGACCTGGTGAGTGTCGCCACCAACGAGAACGGCGGCATCGAGACATATCCGCGCGTCAAGCGCGAATGGGTCAAGCCCGGCGCACTCATCTGCGCCCCGAGTGATCTGTATGCCGACCGCGAGCCGTTTATCGAGGGCGAGTGGAAGTGCGTGACCGACCTGTATCCCATGTACGAGGACTGGCGCGATGAGATCGGCCGCTTTGACGTGTGCGGTACACTCGGCAACGAGTGGGTCGATATGGTCGATTACGGCATGCTGCCGCGCGAGCGCGTGGTAGACCTGGGCGATATCGTGCGCGGGGTCGATCCGGGCCGTACGAGCGAGGACGACATTTATTTCTTTAGCATCGGCGGCATCAATACCGAGGACGTGAGCTGGGGCACCACGATCTACCGCAAGGCTGTTGAGATGGGCCTGGGGCAGGAGCTCAAGCTCTGGGACACACCTGCGCTGGCCTAAATCGCATAAGGACACGCACGGCGCGTTGACGTTGTGGACGAGGCAAGGGGATGGCTGTTCCCCTGCCTCGTTTTTTATTTTGCATCCGTTTGTTTCCCTTTGAATGGTAATCGAGCGGAAACGGCTCGTTAACAGGTCAAATCGTAGGATAGGCGCTGTTGGTAACCGATAGACGAGAGGGGTTTTGGTGGTGCCATGTCCAGGATTGTCGAACATCCCATTTTGGGTGCTCCCAGCAAGGGGGGTCGAGTCGTTTTTACCTATGACGGCGTTGAGATGGAAGGGTACGAGGGCGAACCGATCGCCATGGCGCTCAAGGCCGCGGGTGTCGAGGTTCATCGCTTCACCGCCAAGCGCCACGAGCCACGCGGCATCTTTTGCGCTATCGGTCGTTGTACGGACTGCGTCATGGTCGTGGACGGCAAGCCCAACGTGCGTACGTGCATGACGCCGCTTGCCGCCGGTATGGACGTACGCACGCAAGACGGCGTCGCCCCGCTCGATTTGGATGACCCACGCGCCGAGGCTCTGGTTGCCGAGGCCGCCGCGAGCCCTGCTGCCGTAAAGGAGGCTGAGTAGCATGGAGCGTCATGATCTGGTCGTGGTCGGCGCCGGCCCCAGCGGCCTTTCCGCTGCCATCGAAGCCGCCAAGCGCGGGCTCGACGTCGTCGTATTTGACGAGAACGCCCGTCCCGGCGGTCAGCTGTTCAAGCAGATTCACAAGTTCTTTGGCTCCAAGGAGCACCGCGCCAAGGTTCGCGGTTTTCGCATTGGCGACGAGCTGCTTGCCGAGGCAGATGCGGCAGGTGTCAACGTAGTGCTCGACGCCACGGTGATCGGCCTGTACGAGGGCCGCGAGGTCGTGGTGCGCGTGGGCGATGTCGTGCGCCACGTGAAGGGCGATGCCGTCCTGGTCGCCACGGGCGCGGCCGAGAACACGCTCAACTTTCCCGGTTGGACGCTGCCCGGCGTGATCGGTGCCGGCGCCGCACAGACCATGATGAACCTGCATGGCGTAAAGCCGGGCGACCGCGTGCTCATGGTCGGCTCGGGTAACGTTGGCCTGGTCGTCTCGTTCCAGCTGTTGCAGGCCGGCTGCGATGTGGTCGCGCTGGTGGATGCGGCGCCGCGCGTGGGTGGTTACGGCGTCCATGCGGCCAAGGTCGCCCGCTGCGGCGTGCCCTTCTACCTGTCGCATACCGTGGTGGCCGCTGAGGGCGACGACCGTGTAACCGGTGTCACGATCGGCGAGGTCGACGCGCATTGGCAGGTTGTGCCCGGTACCGAGAAGCATTTTGATGTGGACACGATCTGCGTGGCCGTGGGCCTGTCTCCCATGAGCCAGCTGCTCTCGATGGCCGGCTGCGACATGGTCGATGACCCCAAGCGCGGTGGCTATGTCCCGGTGTGCGACGAGAAGGGCGCGACGAGCGTGCCTGGTGTGTATGTCTCGGGCGATGTCGCTGGCATTGAAGAGGCCTCCTCGGCCATGATCGAGGGCCGTATCTCGGGCGTGGCGATTGCCGAATACCTGGGCTATACCGACGCGGCGGACGCCGGCGAGTCCGAGGATAAGCTCGAGGCTTCGCTCGACACGCTGCGCCAGGGCATGTTTGCGCCCAAGAACCGTGGCAAGAAGATCGAGACCACGGAGGAGGGCTGCCCGGTCTCGCAGCACCTGCTGCGCCATGGCTATCTTGCGGACGACGAGCTCGAAAGCTATCCCGGCGTGACGCATATGGCTGGCGTTCACCCCGTGATCGAGTGCACGCAGAACATCCCCTGTAATCCGTGCCAGGATGCCTGCAAAAAGGGCTGCATCTCCATCGGCGAGCACATCACGTCGCTGCCGATCGTGGTCGAGCATTCGCATTGCATCGACTGCGGTATGTGCGTGGCCAGCTGCCCCGGCCAGTCGATTTTCTTGGTCAATGAGGATTGTGGTGACGGCACCGCAACGGTCACCTTGCCCTATGAGTTCTATCCGTTGCCGCAGGTGGGCGATTGCGGACGCGCGCTGAGCCGCTCGGGTGAGCCGGTGTGCGATGCCCAGGTGGTGCGCGTGCGCAGCGTCAAGGCGTTTGACAAGACGGCGCTTGTGACCATGAGCGTGCCCAAGGAGTTTGCCATGACGGCGCGCATGTTCAAGCCTGCTGAGGAGACCGAGGAGGTGGCCTGCCATGAGTGAGGCCGTGAACTTTTACAAGGAGCCGGGCGAGCCGCTCGACCGCGCGGCAATTGACTTGGGACCTTACGTGCCCGCGCCTGATGACGACGTGCTCGTGTGCCGTTGCGAAGAGGTGACCAAGGGCGATATTCGCCGCGCCATCCACGATGGCATGTACACCATGACCGAGATCCGACGCTATTTGCGCCAGGGCATGGGGCTGTGCCAGGGGCAGAGTTGCACCAAGCTCGTGCGCCGCATCATGGCCACAGAGCTTGCGGGCACGCCGGCGGTGGCGCTGCTGGAGCCCGAGACCTCGCGAGCGCCCATGCGCCCGATCGAGATGAGCGTGCTCGGCAACGGCGAAGAGGGGAGAGCGTAGTCATGGCGAGAACTTATGCAGATATCATCGATGTCGCCTGCGACGTCGTCATTATCGGTGCCGGCGTGATCGGATGCGCGGCGGCCTATAACCTGGCAAAGAAGGGCCGTAGCGTCACGGTGCTCGACCGCGAGCCCAATGTGGGTGAGGGCGCGAGCTCGCGCAACGGCGGCGGTGTTCGCCAGAGCGGCCGCGATGGCCGCGAGCTGCCGCTGGCCATGTATGCCGTCGAGAACATTTGGCCCACGCTGTCCGACGAGTTGGGCGCCGACGTCGAGTACGTCAAGCGCGGCAACCTGCGCCTGGGCAAGACCGAAGAGCATCTGCAAACGCTTCGTAAGCTGGCGAGCATGTCGCAGGGCTTGGGACTCGACATGAAGGTGATCGGGCCCGAGGAGGTGCGCGAGATTAACCCGTACCTGTCCGACCAGGTCATTGGCGCCTCGTGGTGCCCCACGGATGGACATGCCAACCCCATGCGCACCACGCTCGCGTATTATCGCGCGGCCAAGGCGCTCGGCGTGCGCTTTGTAACGGGCGTCGAGGTCAAGCGCCTGCGCAAGGTGCGCGGCCGTGTTTCTGGCGTCGAGTGCAACATCGGCACCTTTACGGCCAACGACGTGCTGCTCGCGGCGGGCCTGGGCAGCCGCGGTATCGCCGAGAGCGTGGGTATCGACATCCCCATGACGGGATCGCTTATCGAGTGCTTGGTCACCGAGGCAGAGCCCACGATGTTTCCGCAGATGCTCGGCGTTGCCACGGGTGACTTTTACGGCCATCAGACGGCACACGGCTCGTTTGTCTTTGGCGGCAGCTCGGGTCTTGAGGAGTCGAACGGCGCATTTGGCGGCCGCCCCACCTCGAGCATTACGGCACCGGCTGAGTGTCGCGCCATCATGGGTTACATTCCGCGCCTGGCCGATGCCAAGATCGTGAGAACCTGGGCCGGCTGGGAGGACGAGAGCGCCGATGGCGTGCCGGTGATCTCGAAGATCGACGAGGTCCCGGGCCTGACCATCGCCTGCGCCTTTACCGGACACGGATTTGGCATCTCGCCGATCGTGGGCCTGCTGCTCTCCGAGCTGGTGTGCGACGAGCCCACGACGCTCGATGTCTCGGCGTTTCGTTACGACCGCTTTAAGGCGTGGTTGTGATGGAGGATTTCTCGTACCGCCTGCCCACACACTTCGTGTTCGGTCATGGTTCCGAGCGCGAGGCGGGCCGGCTTGTCGCGCACTACGGCGGCACCAAGGTGCTCGTGCTGTTTGGCGGCGGCTCGGTCGAGCGGTCGGGCCTGCTGGCTCGCGTGCTCGATTCGCTCGACCGTGCGCTGCTCGACCATGTTGAGCTTAAGGGCGTGCAGCCCAATCCACTACTGAGCACGGTCTACGAGGGCATTTCGTTGGCGCGCGACGAGCGCGTTGACTTTATTCTTGCTCTCGGCGGCGGCAGCGTTATCGATACCGCGAAGGCCATTGCTGCCGGCGCACGTTATCCGGGTGACGTGTGGGACTTTTACGGCGGCGACCGTACGCCCGATCGGGCCTTGCCGGTCGGTTGCGTGCTTACCATCGCGGCTTCCGGTTCCGAGGCCTCGCCCGATTCGGTGATCACGCAGGATGGCTCGATGCTCAAACGCGAGACATCCTCGTCGGTGCTGCTGCCGACGTTTAGCATCTTAAATCCCGAGTTGACCGAGACGCTGCCGGCATATCAGACGGCATGCGGTATCACCGATATGTATTCGCATCTGCTGGAGCGATACATGAGCAGAAGCACCGCCGTCGGGGTGTCCGACCGCATGATCGAGGGCCTGATGCTATCGATCGTCGACGAGGCGGCGCCGGTTGCGGAAGATCCGCGGGACTACGATGCACGCGCCAACCTCATGTGGGCGGCCACGATGGCGCACTGCGGCCTTGCCGGCGTCGATCGCAAACACGACTGGGCGAGTCACGATATCGAGTACGCCCTGTCGTCGCGCTACGGTGTGGCGCACGGCGCGGGACTCGCCGTGGTGATTCCGGCGGTGCTCACGTATTACCTGGATGTCGATGCTGCCGCGGTGCCGCGCTTGGCTCAGTTGGCGCGCCGCGTTTGGGGCGTTGACGAGACCGACGATATGGCCGCTGCCCGTGCCGGCGTTGAGGCCCAGCGTTCGTTCTTTGTTTCACTGGGTATGCCGACGACACTCGAGGAGGCGGGCGGCAAGCTCGAGGATATTCCCTCGCTGGCGAGCGAGACGTGCTTTGCCGGCGGTCGCGCCGGCACCGTGGGAGGCTATCTCCCGCTCGACGAGCATGCCGTTGCACGCATCTTCAGCCTGATGCTCGCCTAATACCTGCCAGGAAGGGACAGGTTTATTTTGGTAGGTAAAGCGTTTGACCTGCCAAAATATACCTGTCCCTTTTTGGTCGGTCGCCGTCTGTGGGCAGATTGGCAACGCTCGCTGATTACGGTCTTGACCTGCGTTAGAATAAGGGCATCTGATTATCCGGGCGCATGGAGGAGTGCGCCCGTATGCTGAGGAGGACTTTATGGCAACTGTTGCCGCACCTATCGACGCTACGTCGACCGCCGCTTGGAAGGCGCTCGAGGCCCATCAGGAGAAGCTCGAGGCCGAGGGCATCGACCTTAAGGCCTGGTTCGCTGCTGACGCCGACCGCGTGAACAAGCTGAGCTTTGACGCCGGTGACCTGCACTTCGACCTGTCCAAGAACCTGGTGACCGATGAGACCGTCAAGCTGCTGTGCGATCTTGCCCGCGAGGTGAAGCTCGAGGAGCGCCGCGACGCCATGTTCTCCGGCGAGCACATCAACACCACCGAGGACCGTGCCGTCCTGCACACCGCGCTCCGCCGTCCGGCAAGCGAGAAGGGCCAGCTTATCGTTGACGGCCAGGATGTCGTCGCCGACGTGCACGAGGTCCTCGACCGCATGTATGCCTTCGCCGAGCGTGTGCGCTCCGGTGAGTGGAAGGGCATTACCGGCAAGAAGATCGAGCACCTGGTGTCCATCGGCATCGGCGGCTCTGACCTGGGCCCGGTCATGGCCTACGAGGCCCTGCGTCCCTATGCCGACGCCGGTATCGACTGCCGCTACATCTCCAACATCGACCCCAACGATCAGGCCGAGAAGCTCAAGGGTCTGGACCCCGAGACCACGCTCGTGATCATCGTCTCCAAGACCTTCACCACGCTCGAGACCCTCACCAACGCCCGCGAGGTCAAGACCTGGATGCTCGAGCAGCTCAAGGCTCAGGGCGCCATCGATGGCTCCGATGAGCAGAACGCCGAGGCCGTGGCAAAGCACTTCGTCGCCGTTTCCACCGCACTCGAGAAGGTTGAGGCCTTCGGCATCGACCCCGCCAATGCCTTCGGCTTCTGGAACTGGGTCGGCGGCCGCTACTCCGTCGACTCCGCCGTGGGCCTGTCGCTGATCGTCGTGCTCGGCCCCGAGCGCTTCCAGCAGTTCCTCGAGGGCTTCCACGCCATCGACGAGTACTTCTGCAACACGCCGCTCGAGAACAACGCCGTCGCGCTGATGGGCCTGCTCAACGTCTGGTACGTCAACTTCTTTGGTTCCAAGAGCCACGCCGTGCTTCCGTACTGCCAGTACCTGCACCGTTTCCCGGCCTACCTGCAGCAGCTCACCATGGAGTCCAACGGCAAGCACGTCCGCTGGGACGGCAGCGCTGTGACCTCCGATACCGGCGAGATCTTCTGGGGCGAGCCCGGCACCAACGGTCAGCACGCCTTCTACCAGCTGCTGCACCAGGGCACCGTGGTGGTCCCGGCCGATTTCATCGCCTTTGCCAATACCGCCAACCCTGCGACCGACAGCGGTCAGGACGTGCACGAGCTGTTCCTGGGCAACTTCCTGGCCCAGACCAAGGCGCTCGCCTTTGGTAAGACAGCCGATGAGGTGCGTGCCGAGGGCACGCCCGAGCAGATCGTCCCGGCCCGCTGCTTTGAGGGTAACCGCCCGACGACCTCCATCTTCGGCGACACGCTGAGCCCGTTTGCGCTCGGCGAGCTCATCGCCCTGTACGAGCACATCGTGTTCGTCGAGGGCACGGTCTGGGGCATCGACTCCTACGACCAGTGGGGCGTCGAGCTGGGCAAGCAGCTTGCCAAGCAGATCACCCCTGCCTTCCACGATGACGCCGCCAAGGCCGAGCAGGACGCTTCGACCCAGGCGCTCATCGAGTTCTACCGCGCTCACCGCAAGTAGGCTTTGCTGCGATAAGTAACGCATAGTTGACAAGGGCCCGTATCCGTTGGGATGCGGGCCCTTGCTGTTTGCGGTCGAGTGTGGCGGACTGCGCGGCGTTGTTAGCGGGCTAATTCGACCTGCGTGGTGTCTCGCTGCGCTTCGGGCAGTTCCCTGTACAGCGGATGGTCTTCGAGCCTAAAGCGTTCGACCTGCTCGGGGGCGCGACCGCGCACAAAGAGCCATGAGCGATCGATCGGCGTCGCCATAAGTGTGCTGGGCAATGCGTCGGCTCGGTCGGAAAACACTCGGGCGCTCTCGGGGTCTTGGAACGCCAGCACCAGATGCGCGTCGCAGTTGCCCATGATGGAGCGTGCACGCGCCTCCCCGTAGAGCGCATCGAGCTGATTGGTCGACTGCAGCAGCAGCGTTGCCCAGATGTTGCGGCTTCGGATAATCGAGAGCACGTTGTCGATCTGGGGAATCTGCAGGTTTGCAAAGTCGTCGAGCATAAAGCGTACGGGCACGGGCAGGCTGCCATCGGGCTGCTTGTCGGCCTCGCGTATGAGGCCCATAAACGCCTGCGTAATAAAGAGGCTGGTTAGCGGGTCGAGATTGCGGTCGATATCGCTCACGGTTACAAACAGGGCACAAGGGGCGTGTCCCATGGAGACGAAGTCCACCTGGTGGCATTCCTGATAGAGCTGCGCCGCGCCGTCGAACCCCAGGCACATGACCTTTTCGGCAAGAATGCCGATGATACTTGCATGCATGCGCTCGGCGCTTTGCGTAATGGCGTAGCGGCGCCAGAGCGATAGGGCATAGCTTTGGGGGTCGGTCGTGATCAGGTCGTCAAGCAATCGACCCGTGGCGCCATCCTCCAGGTGCTCGATGAGCTTGATGACCGAGCAGATCGTCTGCTCGTCGGCGGGCAGCTGCTCTGTGACGTAGGCGATGAAGCACGACAACAGGTTTGCTGCCGCATGGTCCCAAAATGGCTGGTTGTTGTCCTCGATGGGGCAGATGGCCTTTGCCACCGAGAGGATGTCCTGCTGGTTGGGCCTGCCGTCCGCCTTGCGGCGAATGTGCCTCAGGGGGTTGTAGCCGCAGCGCTCGATGCCGGGCGCAAGTGCCGGGACGGTGTTGAGGTCGGCGAAGTTGAGGCATTGCACGCGGTAACCGTGGGCCGCCAGCACGGGTCCCACTTCGCGACAGAGCGTGCCTTTGGTGTCGAGCACGATGTAGCTTGCGTTCATTTGCAGCAGGTTGGGCTTGAGGACGTTTCGGGTCTTGCCGGCTCCCGAGGGGCCGATCACAAGTGCGTTGTTATTGAGTCCCGTTTGGCGGGTGTCGCAGGACAGCGAACGACCTTTGGCGAGGATGGTGGTCGATGCGGACTCGGGTGCGGTGAGTCGGCTGGCGAGGTTAGACATGGGCGATCTCCTTGGTGGTCGAGAGGATTCCGTGGGCAAAGCCGAGCTCGACGGCGCACTCGGCCGAAAGGTAGGTGTCTTTTGCGGTGAGGGATTGGATGCGCTTGAGCGGGAGGCCGCTGCGGTCCGAGAGGATCTGCGTGAGGGTCTTGCGGGTCTGCATAAGGCGCCGGCTGGTCTCCTGCATCGCGAGCGCCGAGCCGCCTGCCCCTTGGGGGATCAACGGGTCGTGAATCATGAGCTCTGCATGGGGAGCCATACGGCGATCGTCGCCGCCCATAAAGATCACGGCGCCCATGGATGCGGCAAATTCGAGGCAGACGGTGTGGACGGGGCACGATGCGAGCTGCATGGTGTCATAGATCGCAAGACCCGCTCGCACACTTCCTCCGGTGCTGGCGATGAATATGGTGATGGGACGGCAGGGGTCAGTGGCATCGAGCAGGCGGATCTGCTGGCAAAGGTCGTGGGCCATCGGGGTTTCGATGTTTCCCGTGACGGAGAGTTCGCGACGGGCGAGCATCTCGTCATAGATGCTGGTGAGCGTGATGCCTCGGGCGGATTCGCGCATGGTGAGGGGGCTGATGATGGGGGATTGACAAGTGTCCATGAGGACTCCTTTCTGGTTGGTTGTGTTGTGGGATGGGTTGCTGCCCGCCGAGGGCGGGCGAGCTATCGGGTTCGTCCGAGCCTGCGATCGAGCTCGGTTTCGGGACAGGCCGCCTGTTCGTGCGGCTCTCGGATGTCAAGGGCTCCAAAGCGATGGAGCGTTGCGATGGGCGTGGTGTATGCGAGCCGTAGCTGATGCTCCACCGGGGCGCGTTCGCCGTTTGTGTAATGGGCCTTGTAGTACCGCACGATGCTGGCGTTCATTTCCTCGTCGTTGCGATGGTGCCCAAACTGGTGCCTGCAGGTCTCGATGATTTTTGCCACCGACTTGGGTGCCGTCGCGGGGACAAGGGCGAGATAGCCCTCGAACAGTTCGTTGATGCTCAGGAGGCACAATGTGTCGACCAAGGCTCTAACGGCTGCCTCATCGATGGAAAACTGCGCGGTCAACTGGTTATGGCGGTTGCGGTCGATAACGGTCGCGCGGGGCCTTGGGGTCTTCTGCCTCGCGGTGCCGGGCGTTTGCATTTGCCGGGTCTGCGCATCGAGCTCGACGTTGCCGCGCTTGAGGTCGTTCAGCGGAAGGAACAATGCGGTGCACAGGGCGTCCCGCTTGATTTTGAGCTTGCAACGTTCGTCGGGTGTCCATTCGAGCTTGAGTTTCGTATCGAGCGCCGTGAGCATATGGGCTAAGCAGCCCATAGTAAGGACGCGAGGCTCGTTATCTCGATTTGGGGCATAGGGATCTGTCAGCCTGCGAATGTTGGGATCGCCCATGATTTTGATGCAGCGTTTCAGCAGTTGAGGCTTGCCGGCCAAGACCGTCGCGAGCGGCAGCGACGCGAGGTTCTCGATGGTTGCGGCGGCAAAGGCGGCGTCGTATTTGTTTGCGGATGCTCGCTCAATGCGGGCATCCAGGACGCTTCCTTTATTGCCGTCTCCAATACGGTAGGTTGTCATAGCTTCTCCAATCGGTTGATGTTCGTGCTGTTTGTTGACGTGTCGGTTGTCAGGTGTGATGTGCTTGCCGTAGGTGATGTGCTGACGTTGGGGTGCTATGCGGTTTTCAATGAGCCCGTGAGGCGGTTGCTGCAGGGGCGGGGTGGGCTGCCCATGCAAGGCGGAGCGCACTGTGCTCAAAATCGAGACAGCAATGCCCGGGGTGCCTCACATATGGCAGTTACCTCATTAAGTTGTCATTTCGCTTGGGGTTGTACTTTGCCGATCTTCCTTCTCTTACACGCTAAAACTCAAACTGCATATGCTCGATCTACTTAAAACCGCAACGGCGGTCCTTTTTAACTTAAATGTCGGGATGCGTCTTTGCAAGCACTTTTTTACTTCTTTCAAATGGGGTGGTTTTGCAACCGTCATGCGTCGCGCCGCGCGAACATGCCCTGGCTCGGATAAGATGGTGCACGGAAAAACGATGCAAGGAGGCGCATATGGCAATCAAGGCCATCGCAATGGATATCGACGGTACGCTCACCAACGATCAAAAGATCATCAGTCCGCGCACGCGCGAGACGCTGCTCGCGGCGCAGGAGTCGGGCATTAAGCTCATCCTGGCTTCGGGTCGCCCCGCATGGGGGCTGCACGCCTTGGCGCAGGAGCTCGACCTTCAGAACCATGATGGTCTGCTAGTTGCCTTTAATGGCGCGCATGTGGTCGACGCTCAGACCGATGAGGTCCTTTTTGACCAGGCCATGCCGGTTGACGAACTGCACCGTCTGATTGATCATCTGCGCAATTTCGACGTGATTCCCATGATCTCGCTCGGTCGGGACCTGCACGTCGTGGACTCGTATCGCTGCATGATCACACTGCCGGACGGTTCGCAGAAGAATATCGTCAAGTATGAGCGCGATGCGTGCGACCTTAAGATCCGTGAGGTCGAGAGCTTGCATGAGGTCGTGGACGCTTATCCCGTGGACAAGCTACTGACGGCGGGCGATCCAGCCTACCTGCAGGCGCATTACGAGGAGATGTATGCGCCCTTTAAGCAGACGCTTTCGGGCATGTTTACGGCCGACTGGTATTTTGAGTACACGGCGCCCGGTATCGACAAGGCCCGCGCGCTCGAGGGTGCCCTGCCCAAGCTCGGCATCGATGCCAGCGAGGTCGTTTCGTTTGGCGACGGCCAGAATGACAAGTCCATGATTGAGTGGGCCGGCACAGGTGTAGCCATGGGCAACGCCGTCGATGAGGTTAAGGCAGTTGCCCAGATGGTGACCGCCAATAACAACGAAGACGGTATCGCGGTGGCACTGGATAAGCTACTGGGCTAGAATCGCCGATACTGCATGGTTCGGGCGCCTGCTTACAGGCGCCCTTTTGTTAGGGAGGGTGCCGTGTCCGCATTTCCGTTCGACGCCGTTATCTTTGACATGGACGGCGTCATCGTCGATACCGAGTATTACTACCTGGGGGAGACCGCTGCGTTTGCCAAAGAGCTTGGGCTGAACCTGACCCAAGAGGAGCTGAACGGGCAGGTTGGCACCTCGCATCAGTTCTTTTTGCATATGCTGGTCGATTGGTTTGAGCGCGCCGGAAAGGGGCACTTTACCGGCGAGGAGGCACTGGCCCACTGGGATGAATGGGCACATAAACGACCGCGCGATTATCAGACCTTGATCAATCCGGGCGCCGTGGAGACGATTCGCGAGCTTCCGCGCCGCGGCGTTCGCGTGGCGCTGGCCAGCTCGTCTCCCATGGACAGCATCGAGGAAGTGCTCGATGCGTGCGGTCTGTCGGATGCCTTTGAGTACGTGGTGAGCGGCGAGCAGTTTAAGGAGAGCAAGCCCGAGCCCGATATTTACCTGCATGCGTTGGATTTGCTGGGGCTGCCCGCGGACCGCTGCTGCTGCGTCGAAGACTCGGTGCCCGGCATCACTGCCGGCAAGCGAGCGGGTCTGACGGTGATCGCCAAACGCGAGGAGCGCTTTGGCTTTAGTCAGGACGCCGCGGATAAGATTATCGATCAGCTGCCGGACCTGCTGGAACTCGCGTAGATCCTGGGCGGTACTGCTGTCACAACAGTGATTCCGTTGGCATAAGAGAGGGGCGGCGTCATGGCATTTAACGTGAACGCACTGGGGTTTGGCGACAACGTCGTCGACCGCTACGAGCATATCCACACGATGTATCCGGGTGGCAATGCGGTGAACTTTGCCGTGTATGCCAAGAAGTGCGGTGCCGCGCGCTCCGCGTATATGGGCATCTTTGGTAATGACGCTGCTGCTGAGCATGTGATTGCGAGTCTTGAGGATGAGGACGTTGAACTAGCCAAATGCAAGCAGCTCATCGGCGAGAATGGTGCGGCACGCGTTACTGTGGTCGATGGTGATCGTGTATTTCTGGGGTCTAACGAGGGCGGCATCCGCGGTGATGCGCGCTATGTGCTCGATCGTTTTGATCTGGCGTATATGAAGCAGTTCGATGTGGTCCATTCGGGTAACTACTGCTTTACCGAGCGTGAGCTGCCTAAGCTGAAGGCGTCGGGTATTACCGTTTCGTTTGACTTCTCGGATGATTCGACCGATGAGTACTACGAGCAGATTGCTCCCTACGTTGACTTCGCGTTCTTTAGCGCGGCAGACGCTGCGAGCGAGGATGAGATTCGCGAGCGTCTGGCATGGGTGAAGAGCCTAGGTCCGCGTTTTGTATCGGCAACGGCTGGCGCTGAGGGCTGCATTGCCTATGATGGCGATCGTTATTACCGCCAATTGGCTAAACCGGTAACGGATATGAAGGACACCATGGGTGCGGGTGACTCGTTTCTCACCTCGTTTTTGGTGTGCTATCTCGATTCCGCCAAGCGTGGTGAGGATGGCGCCGAGGCCATCGAGCGCGCGCTCGACTTTGCTGCCGGGTTTGCCTCGACCGTGTGCGGCATGGAAGGTTCTTGGGGCCACGGAGCGCCGATTTTTAAATAGTTGAGCGGTCCCGGGAAGTCGAATTGTTGTCTTTCCGGGACCCTGTGGGCAAAAAATGCCAAATATGAGTACTGTAACTATTTTAGTAACAGCAAAATCAAGCCTTTGAGGCCCTAGCTGAGTGCCTGGGAGCGATAAAAGCCTGTTTTAAACGGCTTTAGCCATACTAAAACACCTAGATAATGAACGGATGTACATTATCTAGGTGTTCATTTGTCGCAAAACAATGCTACTAGCATTGCAACAGTACTCATATTTGGTGTTTTTTGCCCACCGGGGTCAGCGGAAGTCAAATATGAAGCGCGAATTTTCCAAAACGATCGATTCGGCGCTCTCCACGACGCAGTTTTTAAGTTCGGCGATGTGCCGAGAGACGCTTTTCAGCGATGTGATGAGCTGCTGTGCGCTTGCATCTGCTTGCGGCCGGGCTGGCGCATCAGTCTCGAGCAGCAGGCGGTCGAGTGGAATCTGTCGTGCGTATTCGCGTCCTCGTTTAGACGCGAGCATGCGTTCGTTGACGGAAAAATAGCAGCCTGCGTTTCGCGCGCGGACGAACTCGTTCGAGGTGCCGCTAAACCAGTGGAAGATGATAGCGGGGGAGTCGGGGCTTGGGGTGAGCAATTCATGTGACCCGAGGACGTCCAGCACGGTTCCTGCCGAACGAACGGCGTGAATTGATATCACGCGCCCGGCAAGAGGGTGCTGCACGAGTGCATCGCAGAGCCGGTCAAATGCCTGTACTTGTAGCGGCTCGCTTCCGGCAAAACGAGCGGAAAAGTCGAGCCCGACCTCGCCGATCAAGCGTTCTTGTGCAGCGACTTCGCAAAGCAGATTGATTTCAGCGTTGCCACATCGTCCGTCGGCGAGCCACCAGGGATGGAGGCCGATGCCGGCAAAGATATTTGAACGGTTGCAAGCGCGCTTCTTGGCGCGTGCAAAGTCGCGCGGATCGACGCCGCAGTCAAATAGAATCAGGTCCAGCGTCGTTGCCTCATCGGCAACGGCGTCCGGGTGAGCCATTAGATCAAGATGGCAGTGTGCATCAAATAACCAGGGCTCCATCTCGGCGCGCTCCGCTAGTCCAAGCGCTGGCCATCGGCGCGCACGCGCTCGGTGCCGCGCCCGCTGATCTGGCGGATAACCTCGCCGGCAATCATCTGACCCATGATGGGCGGCATAAAGCTGGCGGTACCCAACTCGGTACGCTCGTGGATGTTGGACGGGTCGCGGGGTTGGGTTTTAACCGATTCCTCGCAGCTAAACAGCACGTGCAGGCTCTTGATTCCGCGCTTCTTACATTCTTTGCGCATAATGCGGCTCATGGGGTCACGTACCGTATCGAAGATGTCGGCAAAGCGCAGGCACTCGGGATGGAGCTTGTTGGCTCCGCCCATAGAGCTAACCAAACGAATGTCGTGGTCTTGAGCATATTTGGCAATGGTGAGCTTGGCCGAGATGGTGTCGATGGCGTCGACGACGTAGTCGAGCTTGCCGCCCGTCTGCTCCAAAACGCTCGCGAAGAACTCGTCGATGTTGTCGCTCAGCAGGTATTCGGTGCGTTTGATAACGGTGGCGGCGGGATTGATATCGTGGGTCATGGCTTCCATCACGTCCACTTTGCGCTTGCCGACGGTGCTATGAAAGGCGATGGCCTGGCGATTGATATTGCTGGGCGCGATGATGTCCTTGTCCAGAATGACGAAATGACCGATGCCGCCACGGGCAAGTGCCTCGCAGCAGTTGGAGCCCACACCTCCGCAGCCGAGTACCAGCACCGTGGCGTTGGCGAGCTTGTCGAGCGCCTCGCGACCCATGATGATCTCGAGCTTGGTGTCGCGCGTCTCGATGGGGGCGGCGGCTGCGGTTTCGGTCATAGATATCCTCCGATGGGGAAGCTGTCGTGTTTTAGCTATCGCCATTATAGGTATTATCGCGATTCCATTTGAACCCTCGGGGCTTGTTGAAATGAGACCAGGATTCGCATAAGATGAAGCAGATGGCACCCGTTGCAGCGGGTTGGCCAACTCCAATGCACGTTTGTAGCGTGAGAAGTGGCCGTCTTCGCATTACGCGGGGGCGGCTATTTTTTGAGTGTAAAATTAGACAATTAGACAAACATCTAAATATCGACTATAGTGTGCGCGTCGAACGAAATACTGAGAGGAGGTCTTATGCCGGGAGAGGGTTTTAAAGCGCTGGCCGATCCTACACGGCGGCGCATTTTGGAACTGCTGCGCGAGGGTAATTGCACGGCCGGGGAGCTTGCCGAGCATTTTGACATCAGCAAGCCGTCGCTCAGCCATCATTTGGCGACGCTCAAAAATGCCGGGTTGGTGACCGACGAACGACATGGCCAAAACATCGTATACAGCTTAAACACCACCGTCATGCAGGACTTGATCGGCTGGTTTATGGGTTTTACAAATACTGAAGGTGATGAGGATGAATAACGAAAACAAGGGCATTCACGCCGCGGGGGTATCGTCGCGCGTGTGGGCCGTGCTTGTTGTGGTCTGCGCTATTAATGTTGCTGCGCATCTGATAGTGATGCCGAGCTTGCCTGCGCAGATTCCCACGCACTGGGGCGCGAACGGCGCCGTCGACGGTTGGGGCCCTAGCTGGATGGCCTCCGCGCTCGGCGTGTTGCCTCTGGCACTTCTCGCGATGTTCTACGTCGTGCCACGCATCGACCCTAAGGGCGAGGCGTATCGGACCTCGGGCAAGTTCTATCAGGGTTTTGTAATTGCTTTCACGGTATTCATGTGTGCCATAAGCTGGTTGGGTGAGCTTACGGTCTGGGGCGTGGTGTCGGCGGTCGGTTCGGTCAACGTGCTGATTTCCGGCGCTATCGGCTTGCTCTTCATTGGTGTGGGTAACTACTTGCCGCGTGTGAAGCAGAACTATACGCTCGGTATCAAGACGCCCTGGGCGCTTGCCGATCCCGAGAACTGGCGCCGTACGCAGCGCTTTGGTGGTGCCTGCTTTATGGTGCTGGGTGTTGGCCTGATTGTGATGGGCGTGGCAGGTAGTGTGCTTTCGAGTGAAGTCGTCGCCGCGGTGATTGCGGTTCTGGCGTTTGGTTCGGCCGGAGCTGCCTACGTCTACTCGTATCTGCTGTGGCGCAAATCGCAACGGGCCGTTCGCTAAGGTTGCGGAAAACTAGCGTACGCAGTTCATAGTATGTTCTGGGGGACTTTTCCCAGGTAGTATTAGGGGGTGTGGGCAACCATGCCCCTTTTTATTAGAACGCGCGGATTGCCTCTCCGATTTTCCATCACGGGGAGGATCAGAAGATTTCCGCAGCTAGATAAGGAGAAGCTGACATTGGCTGAGTTCATTTATCAGATGTATCAGGCTCGCAAGGCCCATGGCGACAAGGTGATCCTTGACGACGTGACCCTGAGCTTCTACCCCGGTGCCAAGATCGGCGTCGTGGGCCCCAACGGTATGGGCAAGTCGACCCTGCTCAAGATCATGGCCGGCATCGAGGAGGTCTCCAACGGCGATGCCAAGCTCACCCCCGGCTACACCGTGGGTATCCTGCAGCAGGAGCCGCCGCTCGACGACGACAAGACCGTCATCGAGAACGTGCGCATGGCATTTGGCGACATGATCGCCAAGGTCGATCGCTTCAACAAGATCGGCGAGGAGATGTGCGACCCGGATTGCGACATGGACGCCCTCATGGCCGAGATGGGAAAGCTCCAGGACGAGATCGACGCCGCCGACGGCTGGGATATCGATTCCAAGCTCGGCCAGGCCATGGACGCCCTGCAGCTGCCCGATTCCGACATGCCGGTCAACGTACTTTCCGGCGGCGAGCGCCGTCGCGTGGCCCTGTGCAAGCTGCTGCTCGAAGCTCCCGACCTGCTGCTGCTCGACGAGCCCACGAACCACCTGGACGCCGAGTCGATCCTGTGGCTCGAGCACTTCCTGCACAACTACCAGGGCGCGGTGCTTGCCGTCACGCACGATCGCTACTTCCTGGATAACGTTGCCGAGTGGATCTGCGAGGTCGACCGCGGTCACCTTTATCCCTACAAGGGCAACTACTCCACGTATCTGGAGACCAAGGCCGCCCGTATCGAGGCGCAGGGCAACCGCGACGCCAAGCTCGCCAAGCGCATGGAGGCCGAGCTCGAGTGGGTACGCAGCTCGCCCAAGGCTCGCCAGGCAAAGAACAAGGCCCGTCTGGCTCGCTACGAGGAGATGGAGGCCGAGGCCCGCGCAAGCCAGAAGCTCGACTGGACCGATATCCGCATTCCCGTTGGACCGCGTTTGGGTAACAAGGTGCTCGAGGCCCATCACCTGCACAAGGAATTCGACGGTCGCGTGCTCATCGACGACCTTTCTTTCACCCTGCCGCGTAACGGCATCGTGGGCGTCATCGGCCCCAACGGTGTGGGCAAGACCACGCTGTTCAAGACCATCGTGGGCCTGGAGCCGCTGACTTCGGGCGAGCTCGAGGTGGGCGAGACCGTCAAGATCTCCTATGTCGATCAGAACCGTTCCGGCATCGACCCCGACAAGAACCTGTGGGAGGTCGTCTCGGACGGCCTGGACCACATGATGGTCGGCGAGACCGAGGTTCCGAGCCGTGCTTATGTGGCGAGCTTTGGCTTTAAGGGCCAGGACCAGCAGAAACGCGCTGGCGTACTCTCCGGTGGCGAGCGCAACCGTCTGAACCTGGCGCTTACGCTCAAGCAGGGCGGCAACCTGCTGCTCCTCGACGAGCCCACGAACGACCTCGATGTCGAGACGCTGTCCTCGCTCGAAGCGGCGCTGCTCGAGTTCCCGGGCTGCTCGGTGGTCATTAGCCACGACCGTATGTTCCTGGACCGCGTCGCCACGCACATTCTGGCGTGGGAGGGCACCGACGAGAATCCGGGCAACTGGTATTGGTTCGAGGGCAACTTCGAGGCCTATCAGGTCAACCGCATCGAGCGCCTGGGCGAGGACGCAGCCCAGCCGCATCGTATTCACCGCAAGCTGACGCGCGACTAGTAGCAAGTAGAAAGGCCGCCACCAAGGGCGGCCTTTCTTGTAGCAATTGCACTGCAGCTATGCCCTGGCTGCTGGTTTGATTCATAATCAAAGTCATCTCTTTGGGATTAAAGCCCGTTTTTGCTATGAGTGATTTTCTAATTCCGTTTAAAACGTAAAGACGCATTGGGTTGCAAGGACATAAGCAAATCGAATTGAAATATAACCAGTGCTGTAACGTTACAAAAAAGATTATAGAATAGGAGTACCTTATAAGTCGCTTCTCTAGAAAGAAGAACATATGCTTTCGCGTCGTCGTTTTCTGCAACTTGTCGCGTCTTCAATTGTCGCCTTAGCCGCACGTCCGAAAGAGGTTTTTGCTTCGACGGGCAATATTGATGGTGAGCAGATACAATTTACTTCTGAAATTGCGCAAGAGCTTGCCGATAAATATATAAAGGGACTCCTCGGCTATTCGTATACGCCTTCTGACCCTATTCCTTTTGTAGATGTTGATGGGTCCCCGCTTGGTTACATTGTTCCGGTTGTGACATCCAATAGAGCCGCGGGCTATTTGGTTTTAGATGCTTCAGATGATGAAATACTTACGGGATATCGTTTTGGAGACGGCTTAGTCAGCCCTATGGATCGGGGAGGAGATCTTGGTGTCGAGTCTTATTCTTTCAATAACCCAGTCGTAATGATCAATCCATTCGAATTCGGCGTGCAATCTTTGGACGGTTCAATAACAACAAATTGCGGAAGAACAATCCCGGCTGTTTCCATAGAAGGACGGCCTGTCGTTTTATCGAATAAACCTTCAAGCTGGAACGATGTTGTAATTTACGCAACTCAAATGCAGGATTACACAGTATCTGGATTTCGTTCCATTTCTCAGTTTATGTCATATGATGAAAGCGAGATTAAGAGGCTTACCGCCCACTATGCTTGTATGGTGACAGCTTTTTCGAACGTTGCGGAACTGTATGGCATTGCCAATTTATATAGCGACCCTTCGCAATATATGCAGATATGGAATTACACCAATACCCATGCTCTTTCCGATGAAGAACAGACTGTTCCCGGCGTTGTTTTGGGTGGAACGCCGATATCAACCTGTGCAACGGGGTTTACAAATTACTGCGCAAGCAGAGGAAGTACTCTTATCGCCCGCACTGTCTCCTCTCCGGCTATCGCGAGCATTCAAAATGAGATTAACTCTAATAGACCGAATGTTTTACATGCGAGTTTGTACAACGGATCAGCCCATTCTGTAACAGCGGAGGCTTACGCCACACTTACTGGTAAGAAAACTGGAGAGACAAGGCAGATGATTGGCATAGCGGACGGCTGGAATTCATCTTTATCCTTCCTGAAGTATGATCAGAGCTATTATGCGTGGACTTATGGAACGACTTTTTCGAAGTAGGGCGATTCGTCTAGCTCTGTCTTTGGTGCTGATGGCTTCATTGGTGGGCTGTTCAACAAAGGAAGAGATATCGCGCGGAGGTTCCGGAGAAGTGACTGCGACAGACTCAGGTTCATTAGAAATAGCTGGCGGGCATGCCGATGTGATGTTACAAGGAAAAGGCGTGCTTAGGTCGATTGATGCTGAAGACGCTGTCTGCTCAATAGAGGATTTGAAGACAGGTGAAACTGCATCGTACCGAGTTTCAGATAATGCTGCGAATATGATTGAGTCGATACCGACTGGAGCGCAGGTTTCTTTTAGATACTTTGCTCCGCAACTTGAGGATGAGCTTGCTTCTCTGGTGTCTATATGCACCGATGACAACTAAAAGGCCTGAATTCAAACGGCCTCGGATGGTCAATTGGCTATCCGAGGCCGTTTTTTACTCGACCGGGGCTTCGACCTTGTCGATGGCCCAGGCGGCTCCGAGACCGCCGGTGGTGTTGCGGCGGATGCGCACGGTAACCTCGCGGCGCTCGCCGGCCTGCGTGTAGCACAGGGGGAAGTTTGCGCGGTTTCGCGCGGCCTCGATGGTACCGCGCTCGCGGGCGATCCAGTAGTACTCGCCGACAATGCCGAGGGTGTCGGCGCCGTAGGGGAGATAGGTTGACAGCTGGTGTAGCAATGGGCCGGGGCAGAAGACCTCGGTTGCGAAATCGACGGGGAAGTCCTTGGGGATGGCGGGCGCTGCAGGTGCGGGGGTTGGGGCCGCTGCGGGTACCGAAGCCGGTGCCGGCGCGGGAATTTGGTCGCAAGCAGAGGCGGGCATGGATTCGATGACGGGTGCGGGCTCCAGCGTCGTTTTCGGCTTGATCGTGGAATCTGCGGGCTTCACGGTGACGGGCGCGTCTGCAGCTGCAGCTTCAACCTCAACCTGCGTCGCGTTCTCGTTCTCGACGCTCGACTTTGCCTCGATGGGTGTGGATGCCATGGTGGTGATGCCGGCGTTTGCGTTCTCGGGGTCATAGACGACCGTGAGCGAGATGGCGGGCTGCGGCGTCTCGGGCTCCGGCGCCGACTCGGTAGCGCCTTGATCGTCGGGCTCGTCGGGCTGATCGTCCTCGGTCTCGTCGCCAAAGACATCGCTGTTTTGGAACGCAGGCGTTTCGGGCTGGTCAGCGGCTTCTTCGGTTGTCGACTTGGGAGCTTCGTTGAGCTCCGCAGTGGCTTCCTGCTCGGATATGACTTCGGGATCGGTCGTGGCGGTGATTTCGGTGTCGGCTTCTGCCGTTACCTCAATAGCGACTTCGATCTCTGCCTCGGGCTCGGGCTCCGGAGCGACTTCGGCCACGGGCTCGGGCTCGGCGCGCTTAACGTGCTTGGGGCGCACGGCCTTGAGGTCCTTCTCGCCGCGCTTTTTCTTTTTGTAGGACTGCTTGGCACCCTTGGCAGCCTTGGGCTTGTCCTCGCCCTTGGCAAGGGCGGCATCCCAGGCCTCGTTGGCGATGAGCGTGGCATACAGGCGACCGCCCTTAAAGACGGTCAGCCTTATGCAGTCGTCGAGCTCCTCGAGCAGCTCGCGCGTGGACTCGAAGCCCAGGTCATAAGCGGCCATGTCACCAGCAGCGAGCGCCTCCTCGACCTGCGTCATAAACGTTTGCTTGCCGCACCCAATCGCATCACGCAGCAGACGATACAGATAGATGTGGTTGCCCAGCGATAGCGTGGGCTTAACTATTGTCTTGCTCATGGCAAATCTCCTCTTTACACACCAAAGCATCTTACCATCGCGCGGGGCTTGCTACCTCGGCGCCCAAGGCAAACGGGCGCGACCGTTGCCGGTTCGCGCCCGTTATACAGGTCGATTATCTATGAGGGGCAAACGTGCTTAGTTGCCCGATGCCGTGCCTAGGCTCGAGCTGTCAGATGCCGTGCCGGACGCGGTTCCACTCGAGCTGTTCGAGTTGCTGGTGTTGCTGCTGTCTGCTGAGCCCGTTCCCGACGTGGTGTCGCTCGTCTGGTCGCCCGTGCTCGGTTGAGAGCCGTCAGTCGTTTGGCTTGAGTCGGTTGTGCCGGATTGCGTACCGTTGTTGTTCACAGAAGAATCGGCGCCCTGCGACTGATCGGGGGTGTTCGAGGACGAGTCGGTGGATGCGGAGGTGCCCTGCGAGTCGTCCTGCTGGCTTTGCGATTGACCAGTGCTGTCCGCGTCGTGCTCGGTCGTGCGCGACGACAGAATCGGCTCGGGGCGCTCGCCTAGACCCTCACCGGCGGTGGTGATAAGGATGGCGCCGGCGCAGGCGATGACCGCGACGATGGCGATGGCGATCGAGAAGACGATGACCTTCTTTTGCGTCTGGCTGCGCTCTGCCGCCGCCTTGGCGCGCAGGCTGTCGGGAGCGACGCGCGCCGTGGTCGCGCGCCCCGCAATCTGGCGCATCTCCTGCGTAGTCGCGGCGCCGCCCAAGTGCTCCTCGGCATTAAACTCAACGGGCTCATAGGCGCCGACAGGGTAGTCGACAGCGGCGTGCGTGCTCTTGATTGCTTCGGCGCTGGCGGAGATAAAGTGGCGATAGACCTGCGAGGACACAACAGTGATGACTGAGCTCACAGCGGCACCAATCACCGAGCCGGCAATGCCGATCTTTGAAGCAAGCGCGACGCTTGTGGCGGCGGCTGCGGCGCCAGCGATGATCTGAGGAATGGAAATGTCATCGAACAGGCCCTTTTTGGGCGCGATGGCCATGGTCTGTCCGATGGAATGGTTTTCGTGAACGCCGTTGTTGAGCGCGGCCGGTGTCATGACGCGCGTGCGCGGCGCGTCGGTGTACTTGGTTGTCATACGGGGTCCTCCCGGTGTAAATCTGCTTCGTTTCGTGTAGCCATCAGGGTACCCACCAGATGTGAATCGTACGTGACATTTAACAGATACCATCAACTCATCAATAGCTCACCAAGTTGGTGGGATGCGGTTACACCCGGCGGTTGAACTACAATAGGGCTTGCAAATTGTTGTGAATGGCGTCTACGCACGGGAGCATTCTTATGAATCTTCACCTTTCTCAGTCTGATGGCTTTTTGCGTGTGGCGGCGGCGTCGCCGCGGATTCGCGTTGCCGATGTCGAGGCCAATGCCGAGGTTGCGCTGGCGGCTGTTCGCGAGGCTACCGAGCGCGGCGTTCGTGCTCTGGTTTTGCCCGAGCTTAATCTGACTGGCTATACCGCGGCTGATCTGTTCCATAATCGCACGCTGCTGCATGCCTGCGAGGCTGCTCTGGTGCATATCCTCGACGAGACTCGTGAGCTGCCGATCGTCTTTACCGTCGGTCTTCCCGTTGCGGTGGCCGAGAATATCTACAACTGCGCCGCCGTGTGCTGTGCGGGCGAGCTTTTGGGCCTCACGGCCAAGAAGTACCTGCCCAACTATGGCGAGTTCTACGAGCGCCGCTGGTTTGCTCCGGCGCCTGCGGATCCCGTGTGGGTTGAATTTGCCGGTCAGGGTCCGGTCCCGCTGGGTTCGGGGCTTGTCTACCGTTGCTGTGATGAGGGCGCCGAGGACCTGGTGCTGGGCGTTGAGGTCTGTGAGGACCTGTGGGTGCCGGCGCCCCCTTCGACCGAGATGGCGCTTGCCGGTGCGACGGTGATTCTCAACCCGTCGGCCTCGGACGAAATCATCGGTAAGGCAGATTACCGCCGCAGCCTTATCTCTAACCAAAGCGCGCGCCTGTACTGCGCTTATGCCTACGCGGACGCGAGTGAGGGCGAGTCCACGACCGACATGGTCTTTGCGGGAGAGAACCTCGTCTACGAAAACGGCTCCAAGCTCGCCGCGACTAAACTGCTTACCTGCGATATGGCCATCGCCGACGTTGACCTTGACCGTCTGGTTGCCGAGCGCCGTCGCTCGACGACGTGGACTCGCGCAGACGATGCGCCGGAGGCCACGACCGTTGTGTTCTCTTTTGAGGGCACGCTCTCCGAGGCTCCCGTCCTGCGCGACGCCTGCGACATCGACCGTGTCTTCCCCCGCGCGCCCTTTGTTCCGGCCGACCATGGTGACCTGGCCGAGCGTTGCGAGACCATCCTCGACCTGCAGACCGCGGGCCTCAAGACCCGTCTTGCCCATACGGGTACCAAGGCGGCTGTCATCGGTCTTTCAGGCGGCTTGGACTCCACGCTGGCACTGCTTGTGACCGTGCGTGCCTTCGATGCGCTGGGGCTGCCGCGCACGGGTATCACGGCGGTCTCCATGCCAGGTTTTGGCACGACGCACCGCACTAAGTCCAATGCCGAGTCGCTCGCTCGTGACTTGGGTGTGAGCTTCCGCGAGGTTTCGATCCATGCGGCTGTGGAGCAGCACTTCAAGGACATTGAGCACGATCCGGCCGTCCAAGACGTGACCTACGAGAACAGCCAGGCGCGCGAGCGTACGCAGATTCTGATGGATCTGGCCAACCAGGCTGGCGGTTTTGTCATTGGCACGGGCGACCTGTCGGAGCTGGCGCTCGGCTGGGCTACCTATAACGGCGACCACATGAGCATGTACGCCGTCAACGCGAGCGTGCCTAAGACGCTTGTGCGCCATCTGGTGCGCTATGCGGCCGATGTGTTTGGCGGGCGCATTGCCGAGGTCTTGCTCGATATCCTCGATACGCCGGTGTCCCCCGAGCTTCTGCCGCCCACGGGCGACGGCGAGATTGCGCAGAAGACCGAGGATTTGGTGGGCCCGTACGAGCTGCACGATTACTTCCTCTACTACCTGTTGCGTTTTGGCTTTGAGCCGGGCAAGATCTACCGCATGGCGCTCAAGAGCTTCGAGGGCGTCTACGACGTCAAGACCATTCACACGTGGCTACGTACGTTCTACCGTCGCTTCTTTGCCCAGCAGTTTAAGCGCAGCTGCCTGCCCGATGGTCCCAAGGTGGGTTCGGTGACGCTCAGCCCGCGCGGCGATTGGCGTATGCCAAGTGACGCTAGCTCGCGTCTGTGGCTTGCGCAGATCGACGCGCTCAATCCAGTTGACTAAGGTTGGCTAAATTGAACCAATACGGGGGTTGCAAGCGTTACACTTTTGCAATCTGATGGCCCGTATCGCGCGGCGCTCTTGTCGGAGCGCCGCGTTTTTTATATCGAAAGGTGGCACCATGCAGGCATCGCAGCGTCTCGACCGCTTTGGCGCGGAGGTCTTCGCCTCGCTCAACAACAAGCTTCTCGCGCTGAAGGCTCAGGGCAAGACCATTTACAACATGAGCGTGGGCACGCCCGACTTTAAGCCGTACGACCATGTGGTCGAGGCGCTCACGCAGGCAGCCCAAGATCCCGAGATGTGGAAGTATGCCCTGCGCGACCTGCCCGAACTCAAGCAAGCCGTGTGCGATTACTATGAGCGTCGCTTTGGCGTTTCGGGCATTACGCCGTCTATGGTGCAGTCGTGCAACGGCACGCAGGAGGGCGTGGGCCATTTGGGCCTGGCCCTGCTCGATCCGGGTGACACCATTCTGGTTCCCGATCCGTGCTACCCGGTCTTTGAGGCGGGTGCCAAGATCGCCGATGCCAAGCTCGAATACTATCCGCTGGTTGCCGAGCATAATTACCTGCCCTATGTGGCGGGTATCGATCCCGAGGTGGCCGATCGTGCCAAGTATATGATCGTGTCGCTGCCCGCGAACCCGGTCGGCTCGGTGGGCACGCCCGAGGTCTACGAGGAGATTATCGCCTTTGCCCGCGAGCATGATTTGTTGATCGTTCATGACAACGCGTACTCCGACATCGTGTTTGACGGCGAGCCCGGCGGCAGCTTCTTGCAGTATCCCGGTGCGCTTGAGGTGGGCGTGGAGTTCTTCTCGCTTTCCAAGTCGTTTAACGTCACCGGTGCCCGCATCGGCTTTTTGGTCGGTCGCGAGGATGTGGTCTCGGCCTTTGCCAAGCTGCGCGGCCAGATCGACTTTGGTATGTTCTTCCCGATCCAGAAGGCTGCTATCGCCTGCCTGAACGGTCCGCGCGATGAGGTCGAGGCGCAGCGTCTGAAGTACCAGGAGCGCCGCGATGCCCTGTGCGACGGTCTTGAGGGTCTGGGCTGGGAGCGTCCCAACGCGCATGGCTCTATGTTTGTGTGGGCCAAGCTTCCCGGTGGTCGCACCGATTCCATGGCGTTTTGCGAGGAGCTTATGGAGAAGGCCGGCGTTGTGGTGACGCCGGGCGCGAGCTTTGGCCCTTCGGGCGAGGGGCACGTGCGTATGGCACTGGTCCTGCCGCCCGATCAGATCGCTTTGGCTGTCGAGGCCATTCGCGAGGCGGGCCTGTATTAGAAACCTATTTCGACTCGTCAATAGCTCGAAACCGATTTCGTGCAGTTATTTTACGAATTCTGCAAACAATTTCGGTAAACGGTCGATATTTGGCTGCAATAGGAGCATAATCAAAGTCCCGATTGGATGTATTGGGATTACGGCAAGCCGCTCGGGTCGCCCTGGGCGGTTTGTTTGTGGAGAGAGATGGGAGTTTGTAATGGTTAACGAGAAGAAGGTCGCTATTGTCGGCTGCGGCTTCGTCGGTTCGTCCTCGGCGTTCGCACTGATGCAGAGTGGTCTGTTCTCCGAGATGGTTCTCATCGACGTGGACAAGAACCGCGCCGAGGGCGAGGCCCTGGATATTGCGCACGGCATGACGTTTGCCGAGCCGATGAAGATCTATGCCGGCGATTATTCCGATGTCGCCGACGCCGCTATGATCGTCGTCACCGCTGGCGCTGCCCAGAAGCCCGGTGAGACCCGCCTGGACCTGGTCAACAAGAACGTCAACATCTTTAAGTCCATCATCCCCGAGATTAAGAAGTCCGGCTTTGACGGCATTCTGCTGATCGTCTCCAACCCGGTTGACGTTCTGACCTATGCCGCTATCAAGATGTCCGGCCTGCCCGAGGGCCACGTCATCGGTTCCGGCACCGTGCTCGACACCGGTCGTCTGCAGCAGATGCTCGGCGCCCACGTCGAGGTCGATCCGCGCGATGTCCAGGCCTACGTCATGGGCGAGCACGGCGACTCCGAGTTCGTCGCTTGGTCCAGCGCCCAGGTTGCCGGCGTGCCGCTGAGCACCTTCTGCGAGCTTCACGGCCATCTGGAGCACGAGGCTGCCGAGAAGCGTATCGCCGAGGACGTCAAGAACTCCGCCTACACCATCATCGAGAAGAAGCACGCCACCTACTATGGCGTCGCCATGGCTGTTAAGCGTATCTGCACCGCTGTCATGCGTGACGAACAGACTGTTCTTCCCGTATCCTCGCTCATGGTGGGCGAGTATGGCCTGTCCGATCTGGCCATCTCCATGCCGACCGTCGTCGGTCGCGACGGCGTTGTCTGCCGCGTCCCCGTGCCGCTGAACGAGTCCGAGCAGAGCGAGCTTACCGCTTCTGCAAAGGCCCTCAAGGACATCATCGACAGCGTCGATTTCTCCTGCTAAATCAAGCTCTTTTGGGCAACAGGCTACAATGAAAGGTGTCCGGGTCCTTCTGCCCGGACGCCTTTTTTGGTGCAAAGGGGTCGGGTTTGTTTGCACCAAAAAGGGGGCGATTGGTGCAAACAAACCCGACCTCAATGCACCATTGTTGATGGGAGGGCCATGTCGGATTCGCCTAACTTTTTGACGTATGCCCAGACGGTGTTTGATTCGTTTGATGAGCGGCCGTTTTGCGCAGTGGATAGCCTGGTGTTTGCATGGCTGTCGTATTTGCGCTTGCCGGGTGATATGCCGGAGCTTGCCGGCTGGCAGGGGCTGGACGTGCGCGAGCTGCTGCGTGCCGAGTGCTACCAGGACATGATTGGCGACCTGTGGGATCCGGAGGAGAGTCGCGCCTTGCTGGAGGCTGTTGCGGCAAGTCCTCGCTACCGCGGCGTGCGCGTTTGCGGTTATCGTGCCGTGAACGATGCGTCGATGACGGAGCAATTTGCAGCCATGACGTTCCGATTTCCGGCAGGATTTAGCTACCTTTCCTTCCGCGGGACCGACAGCACGATCGTGGGCTGGAAAGAGGACTTTAACATGGCGTTCAGGTGTCCCGGGCCCTCTCAGAAATCTGCGGCACGTTATGTGGACGAGGTGGCAGCCGCAATAGACGGGCCGCTCTTGTGCGGAGGCCATTCCAAGGGCGGAAACTTGGCGGTGTATGGTGCGGCAATGTGCTCTGACGCTGCTGGCGACCGCATCGAGCGGGCCTTCTCCCATGATGGCCCCGGCTTTGTCGAGGAGTTCCTGAGTGGCGAATCTTTTGCGGGCCTGTCCGGTCGCATCGATAAGACCCTGCCCCAGTCGTCGATTTTTGGCATGATGTTCGAGACGCAGGAAGACTATGCCATTGTCGAGAGCACCGAGTTCAGCTTGCTGCAGCACAATCCCTTCAGCTGGGTCATTGACGGCTGCGACTTTGTGTATTGCGAGCGCCTGTCTGCCGGCGCCCGATACGTCGATAGCTCCATTCGTGAGATGTTGCTTGCAGTGGAGCCTGCCGAACGCGAGCTCTTCGTAGATGCGCTGTTCTCCGTGTTTGAAGCCACGGGCGCCGAACGGTTCGCGGATATCGCAGGGAATCTGCGCGAGAGCCTGCCAGTGATGCTTCAGGCTGCTCAGGGCTTCGACAAGGATACGCGCCGCTTTATCTCGCAGACGATCGTAGCAATTCTAAAATGTGCGCTGCTGCCCAAGCGCGCCGAGCTCAATGTTCCCATCGCTGGCAAGAGCCTAGCGGAGCAGCTCGAGGCATGGCAGTCCGAGCTTCTGCACTAGCCACTGGCGCAAAGCGACCTGTCCCCGATGCACCAATCTTCGATGCACGCGGGGTGGGCTCGACCGCTATACTGATTCGTGCTGAAATCGATCTAGAACGGAATGCCGTATATGAAAATCAATCACGCGATCTTGCATATCCTGGACTTTGAATCGGCCGTCAACGTCATGAGCCAACGCGAGCTCGATATCGAGAGCCGCACCGTGCGCAATTTTGTGACTACGCACCTGCGCCGCGCCCGCACTTCGGCCGATAACAAGCGTGCCACGTTTGCCGAGAACTCCGCATTCGGCGGCGAGCTCAAGGGTTATTTCTTTGGCGAGCGCGAGTTCGTAGACCTGTCGCAGCAGATTGCGGAGTTCATTTCCTCCGAGCTCACCAAGGCCGAGAAGGCCGAGTCCACCGACGTGCTTGTGGCGGACTTTGACGATGACGAGGACGCCCGGTGGTTTGCCGTTATGCTGTTGGGCTCCAAGCAGGCCTTTATGCACGAGGTGGGCCGCGAGGAGGGCGAGGTGCGCAACGATATCGCGCGTCATTACGCCATCCTGCCAAATCCCTCGCAAAAGGTGCCGAGCTACGCCATCGTGCGCGCGAGCACCATGGAGATCGGCTATGTGGACAAGAAGCGCAAGATCGCCGGCGAGGACCGCATGCTTATTCCTGACGGGCTGCTGCAGTGCGATACGGGCGTGTCGGGCAAGGAGATTATCGACACCGTGACGCGTGTGGTCGAGGAGGTTGCCGAGGAGCACGGCGCCAACACGGCCGTGGCGCTCGCCAAGGTCAAGGCCGCTGTTGCCGAGAAGGTCGAAGACGACGAGGAACTGCCGCCTTGGGATATCGTCGACGAGGTCTTTGAGGACGAGCCGGTCATCAAAGAGAGCGTGCGTGCGGCGCTGACCGAGGAGAAGGTGCCCGAACGCGTGCCCGTGGAGCGCAAACAGGTCGAGCGCGCGGCCGTGCGCAATCATAAGATTCGTACTGACACGGGCATCGAAATCAGCTTCCCGGCCGAGATGGGCTCGAACTCCGAGTACATCGAGTTCGTCAACGAGCCCAACGGCCTCATCTCCATCGAGCTCAAAAACATCGGCAGCATCGAGAACCGATAAGCCGCGCTTGGACGCTGCAGAATAAAGAAAGGCCGAAGCCCCAAATTGGGCTTCGGCCTTCTTGTTTGGAGTTGAATTAATCTGCAGGTTGAGCATATGTCAGCGAAAACGTTCCAGAGCGAGCAAGGTGACGTGAAAGAGGAGGGCATTGACCTTCTGGTCATGCCCGACGATTGAACGTCAGATTGCCGCTCTGGGGCGTTCGCAGCGTCGAGCCGTTACGGCGTTTGGTAAAACGCCGTAATTACTAGAGTTGACGTAAACCCTCTTCCAGGCCGGTCTTGCTGTCGGTCTTCTCGTCGCGCATCTTGATGACGCGGGCGGGAACGCCGGCCACGACGGCGCCGGCGGGGACGTCCTCGACGCATACGGCGCCGGCAGCCACAACGGCGCCCTTGCCCACGCGCACGCCCTCCAGGACCACGGCGTTGGCGCCAATCATGACATCGTCCTCGATGATGACGGGCGTGGCGCTCGCGGGCTCAACGACGCCCGCCAGTACGGTGCCGGCGCCGATGTGGCAATTCTTGCCCACGGTGGCGCGGCCGCCCAGCACGGCGCCCATATCGATCATGGAACCCTCGCCGATAACGGAGCCGATGTTGATGATGGCGCCCATCATGATGACAGCACGGTCGCCGATCTCGACGCGGTCGCGGATGATCGCGCCCGGCTCGATGCGGGCGTTGATGCCCTTAAGGTCGAGCATGGGAACGGCGGAGTTGCGGCAGTCGTTCTCGACGTCGTAGTAGTCGATGGAATCGGCATTGGCGTCGAGGATGGCCTTGAGCTCATCCCAGTCGCCAAAGACGGTCTTGCCGCGACGGCCGCCGTAGACGTGTGCATCGCCCCAGGCAACCTTCATGCCGGGCTTCTCGCGCACATACAGTTTGACGGGCGTCTTCTTGGGCGCGGTGGCGATGTAGTTGATAATCTCCTGTGCATCCATCTCGGCTGCGTTGCTCATATCTTGTTTCTCCTTTACGTGGGCTTGGTTAATGATTGGTTAGGCGAACATGACCTGATCGAAGGTGTAGAAGCCGGGGTCGCGGGCGACGAGCTTCTGAGCGGCGGCCAGGGCGCCGTTGACGAAGATCTGGCGGCTCGCGGCGCGATGGCTGAGCGTGACTTCCTCGTCCTGGCCAAAGAAGCTCACCTCGTGCACGCCGGCGACGGTGCCGCCGCGTAGCGAATGCATGCCGATTTCTTTGGGGTCGCGCGCGCCGCACATGCCCTCACGGCCGTAGACGGGGTGGTAGCCGGCCTCGGGCTCGGCTTCGACCACGGCGTCAAGCAGCAGCTTGGCGGTGCCGCTGGGGGCATCGACCTTTTGGTTGTGGTGTGTCTCGACGATCTCGCAGTCAAAGCCGGGCAGCTCGCGTGTGGCCTGGGCCACCAGGTGACGCAGGGCGGCGATGCCGATGGAGTAGTTGCCCGAGTGCATGACGCGAGCGTTTTGGCCCAGCTCGCGCAGGCGGTCCATCTGCTCGGGCGTATATCCCGTGGTGCCCGAGACCAGTGCAGCGCCCGTGCGCTCGACATAGGCGACAACGGCGTCAAAGGTCACGACGTTCGAGAAGTCGATGATCACATCGGCCGCCGGGGCGCTCTCGAGCTCGGTCAGATCAAAGCCGATCTGGGCGACGATATCAAAGACGGGCTGACCGGCGGCATCGACAATGCCCTCGGCGGTGGTGCGGATGAGCGAGCCCATGCGGCCCGTTCCCATAATGACAGTCTTAATCAAGCAGACCAGCTCCCTTCAGAGCATCGGTAAGTGTGGCGCGCGTGTCGTCTGCCATGGGGCACAGCGGCATGCGGTAGTTTGCCTCGATCATGCCCATCTGGGCGAGTGCTTCCTTGACGGGGATGGGGTTGACCTCGCTAAAGAGGGCGTTGATGAGCGGCTGGCCGGCAATCTGGATGTCGCGGGCGCGCTCCACGTCGCCGTCCAGGTAGGCGCGGCACATGTCGTGCACGAGTTGCGGCTGAACATCGGCCCACACGCTGATGGTGCCCGAGGCGCCCAGGCTCATGAGCGGTACGGTCAGCGCGTCCTCGCCCGAATACATGCGGAAGTCGTCGGACAGCAGGTGCGCGATCTTTGCGGCATAGGCTACGTTGCCCGAGGCCTCCTTGATGCCCATGATGTTGGGATGTGCTGCAAGGCGCTCGACATTGCGCTCGCTGATGCCGCAACCGCAACGGCCGGGAATGTTGTACAGGATGCAGGGGATGTCCACGGCGTCGGCCACGGTCTTAAAGTGCTGGTAGATGCCCTCTTCGTTGGACTTGTTGTAGTAGGGGGTGATGAGCAGTAAGCCGTCGGCGCCCAGACCCTGGTAGGTGAGCGACTTGGTGAGCATCGTCTGTGTGGAGTTGGAGCCCGAGCCGGCGATGACGGGGATACGGCCTGCGACCTGCTTGACCACGGCGGCAACAACGGAGTTGTCCTCGTCATCGGTCATCGTGGCGCTTTCGCCGGTGGTGCCCAAGGTGAGGATGGCGTCGGTGCCATTCTGCAGATGGAAATCAATAAGGCGCTCGAGCGCGTCAAAGTCGACGCTGCCGTCCTTTTTAAACGGCGTGACGAGGGCGACGATCGAGCCCTCGAGGTTGCGGACATCCATATTCTTCTCCTTCGCTTCTGCGATCTGGATGCGTTTGTTCCATTGGGCGGCGATGGCCAGGCGCTCGTCCTGAGCACGACGGCGGGCGGCATCGGCGCGCGATTTGGCCAGCAACTCGCGCCCGCACGGAAGGACGTCGAGCGTGGCAAAGTAGTCGCCCGGGCGCTCGGCACGACGGATAAGGTCTGCCGAGCCGTCGGGGCGCAGCAATACCTCGGCAGAGCGCAGGCGCCCGTTGTAGTTGTAGCCCATGGAGTAGCCATGCGCGCCGGTGTCGTGGATCACGAGCAGGTCGCCCATGTCGATCTGCGGCAGCTCACGGTCGATGGCGAACTTGTCGTTGTTCTCGCACAAATTGCCCGTGATGTCGTACGTGTTTGTGACGGGTGCTGCGGTTTTATCGGGACCGCCCGGCTGGCCCATCACCGTGATGTGATGGTAAGCGCCATACATGGCAGGACGAATGAGGTCGACGGCACTGGCGTCCACGCCGATATAGTCCTTGTAGATCTGCTTTTTGTGGATGGCCTTGGTGACCAGGCATCCGTAGGGGCCCATCATAAAGCGGCCCATCTCGGTGCAGATCGCCACATCGCCCATGCCGGCAGGAACCAGGATCTCGTCGTAGGCCGCGTGTACGCCCTCGCCGATGGCGTGGATGTCATTGGCCTGCTGCTCGGGCAGGTAGGGGATACCCACACCGCCGGACAGGTTGATAAAGGCGACATGTGCACCGGTCTCGCGCTCCAAGCGCACGGCAAGCTCAAAGAGGATGCGTGCGAGCTTGGGATAGTAGTCGTTGGTGACGGTGTTGCTGGCAAGGAAGGCGTGGATGCCAAAATCCTCGGCGCCTTTTGCCTTGAGCGTGCGGAAGGCCTCGAAGAGCTGCTCGGTGGTCATACCGTACTTGGAATCGCCCGGGTTGTCCATAATGCCGTTGGAGAGCTGGAACAAGCCGCCCGGATTAAAGCGGCAACTGACTGTCTTGGGGATGGGCCCCGCGACACGCTCAAAGAACTCGATATGGCTGATGTCGTCAAAGTTGACGATGGCGCCCAGCTTGTCGGCGAGCTCAAAGTCGGCAGCCGGCGTGTCGTTGGACGAGAACATGATGTCGTGTCCCGTGATACCCAGCGAGCGGGCGATCATGAGCTCGGTATAGCTCGAGCAGTCGCAACCGCAGCCGTATTCGTTGAGAATGGAGATAAGTGCCGGATTGGGATTGGCCTTGACGGCAAAGTACTCCTTAAACCCCGGGTTCCACGCAAAGGCGTCGCGCACCTCTTGCATGTTGCGGCGGATGCCCGCCTCGTCGTATAGATGAAACGGCGTGGGGAATTGCTCGACGATATGCTCGAGCGTCTCCTTGTCCACAAACGGCCGCTTGGCCGCATATGCCTCGTTGGGGGTCAATGCCATGTCCCGTAAACCTCGCTATCCAGACGGCGCCATCGGCGCATCGAATCCGCATAGCGTGGACCCAATGTCCGGATAGCGCTCCCGCATTGCTGCAGACAGTCCTGCGGGTGTTTCCCGCAGGCCCACCAGGTCGTTCGTGCCCGAAAAACCCAGTTCGGCGGGTTTCGCCTCCCCGCAGGGTCAAAGTCTGCCGACTCGCCCGCGGCTCTTCGTGCCCGCGCCTCTATCAAGTGGTAAAGACCCTACCACGTTGCACTTTACCAAACAAGAGTATTCGTATATAACGTTTAAAAAATGCAGCATCATGTTAGAAACAAGGGTGCCACAACCCTGCGTCACAATAGGTAACAACGAGTTGTCCCATGAAAGGAATCCCCATGATCGAGCTCCAAGAACTCCGTCGTTATCGTCGCGACCTGCATCGCATTCCGGAGCTCGACTTCGATCTTGAGCAAACTATCGCCTATATCGAGGGCGTGCTCGCTCCGCTTGCCTGCGAGGTGACCTATCCCTGCCCGAGCTGCGTCTGTGCCTTCTTCGATGCCGGTGTGGGCGCTACGAATGCCACGGCGATTCGCGCCGATATGGACGCCCTGCCCATCGCGGAGGCAACGGGAGCGGCCTTTGCCTCGACGCATCCCGGCAAGATGCACGCTTGCGGCCACGACGGCCACATGGCCATGGCACTGGCGGCAACAACTTATGTCGACCGTACGATTCGTGAGCAGCCGGGCGTCATCAAACGTAACGTGCTCTTTGTGTTTCAGCCGGCCGAGGAGACGACCGGTGGCGCTAAGACGGTATGCGAGAGCGGCGTGTTCGAGCGCTACGGGGCCGATCGCATCTTTGGCTTCCACGTGTGGCCCGATCTGCCTGCCGGTACGCTGGCGAGCTGCTCCGGTCCGCTGCTGGCGCGCTCGAGCGAGACTCACATTCATATCCATGGCACGAGTATCCATATTGCCAAGACCTATGGCGTTCCGGTCGAGGAATCGCACGATGCGGCGCTGGCGGCGGCCAAGTTCTTGGTTGCCGAGCGCGAGCTGATGGACGAGTTGGGCGCCGACGAGCCCTGCATTGGCAAGTTCGGTCTGCTGCGGGCGGGCACCGTCTGCAATGCGGTGGCAGGGGAGGCCCATGTCGCCGGCAGCCTGCGCGTGTTTACGGACGACATGTTCGATCGTGCGCGCGAGGGTGTGCGCCGTGTGCTCGACGAGGCGTGCGCGTCGACGGGCTGCACCTACGACCTCGACTTCGTCGAGGGATACCCGCCGGTCGATAACGACCCTGAGCTGTTTGCCTGCATTGCACCTGCTTTGCCCGAGTTGCAACTGGTGAACGAGCCACTACTGATTGCCGAGGATTTCGCGTTCTATCAGCGCCATCTGCCGGGCGTGTTCTTCTTATTGGGCACGGGCGTGCCTGCCGGCCAAGACAATCCGAGTGACACCGAGGGCTGCCCCGCCTATGCCGCCAGCGCACTGCATACCGATACCATGCTCTTTGATGAGGAAATCCTGCTCAAAGGCCTCGATGTCTATAAACGATTGCTTTCGCTTGCCTAATGGGCAAAGAAGTAATTGCCTAGAAAATACGAACAGATGTACGGTATAATGAAGATGTAAGTCTATAGAAACGTTTGACGTTATTAACGTAAGGCGATACTATGATTGCATCCTATAAAGATGAAGATACCGAACGCTTTGCCATGGGTGTGCGGGTCAGGAAGTTCATTCCTTTTGAGCGGGTCGCATTGAGGAAGATCCGCCAACTGCAGGTCTGCGCTTCGCTTGATGATCTTCGCATTCCGCCAGGCAACCGCCTTGAAGCATTGAAGGGCGATCGTGCCGGTCAATACAGTATTCGCGTCAACGAACGCTATCGGGTCTGCTTTGAGTGGAGACAGGGGATGGCTTGGAATGTCGAAATCGTCGATTATCATAAATGAGGAGGCTGCGGCTGATTTGCTGTCACCGGTGACTCCTGGTGAGCTTCTCAAAGAGGAGTTTCTTGTTCCCATGGGTATTTCTCAATATCGCCTTGCTAAGGAGACCGGGATTCCGGCTCAGCGTATCGGGCAGATTATTTTGGGGAGGCGCCGTGTGACGGCCGACACAGACCTCCGTCTTTGCCGTTATTTTGGCCTGACGGATGGTTATTGGCTGCGCGCTCAGGTGGCGTTTGACCTTGAGGCCGAGAAAAGGCGGATTAAACCTGAGCTCGACAAAATCGCTCCTGTTCAGCAGGCCATCGCGCTGTAGGGTCCAACGATGCGGAGTATGGAGTGACGATGAAGCGACGTCGACAATCTGCCGTATATAGTCCGGGTGGTTGCGGGTGTGGTTTGCTACTGCTCCCGGTTGTTGTGCTGAGCATTGGCATGATGTTTGCGCTTGCCGGTTTGGCTGCGGCGGCGCTCGTGTTGCTGATTGTCGCCATTGGCGTGACAATCTGGCTCTATCGCTGCCGCGAGCAGCGACGTGACAATGGTAAGTCCAATGTTGGATGGATCATCTTTTTGGTCATCGCCTACCTGTTGAGCATCAGCTACCTTGTGTTCTTTGTTTTGCTGATGGTCAGCACTTTTACCGGTGAATCTGTCACAGTGGGGTAAGCGTGCGTATTCCAAGCGTCGGATTTGCGGTTTGACTTTCATTTGAATGTTCGTACAATGGCCGTGGTCGAATCTAGAGACATCTTCGGCCGCGTGTCCTGTGCGCAGGGCATTTCCGAGTTTTGGAAAGAAAAAAGTATGCAAGAGAATAGGGTCGATGCATTTGAGCGCAAGCTCGATGCCGGGCTCGTGCTATCCATCGTAGCGACGGGCATCATGTCATTTTCGGGCGTGTGCGTAGAGACGGCGATGAACGTCACGTTTCCAACGCTGATGCGCGAATTTGGGGTCAATACAGCAACTGTTCAGTGGCTCACCACGGCATATCTGCTGGTGCTTGCCGCCGTTGTCCCCGTATCGGGTTTCTTGAACCGGCGGTTTAAAACCAAGCACGTCTTTTGTTTCGCCATGGCGTTCTATATCGCGGGCATCGTGTGCGGTATGACGGCCCAGGTTTTTCCGGCATTATTGCTGGGACGTGTGCTCGAGGGAATCGGCACGGGCGTCGCGCTGCCACTCATGTTCAACATCATTACCGAGCAGGCACCCCAGGAGCGTCTGGGCCTTATGATGGGCATTGGCTCATTGGTCACGGCCGTGGCGCCTGCTGTGGGCCCGTCAGTGGGCGGATGGCTTTCCGAGACGTTTGGCTGGCGCGCGATTTTCGCCGCACTGCTTCCCCTGTTGCTCGTAGCTTATGTGTTGGGCATTTCTTCCATTCGTCAAAGCCATAAGGTTTCCCGCGAGTCGTTTGATGTTCCGGGGTGGCTGTGTCTTGCCGCATCGTTTGGGTGTCTGGTGCTTGCGGTCGATGAGGGGGCGAATCTTGGCTGGACGAGTCCGGCAATCATCGTTTTGTTTGTCGCGTTTGTCATCCTGCTGACCCTCTTTGTGCGCCGCGAGCGTTCGTGCGATGCTCCGTTGATTAATCTGAGTATTTTCGGTCGACAGGGCTATGTGTTTGGACTGGGTGTCGCGGTATCGCTGCAGTTTACTGTTTTGGGCTTCTCGTTCCTGCTGCCTTCCTTCGCCCAGTTCGTTTTGGGCGTGGGCCAGACGGAGGCCGGCTCGATTCTTCTGTGGGGCTGTCTGGTCGGTGCCGTCTTGGCTCCGTTTTCGGGGCAGCTGCTCGACCGATTTGGCGCTCGACTCCCCATCATGCTTGGTGTTGGCCTTTCGCTGCTTGCGACGTGTCTGTATGCAGCGACGATCACGCGCCTCGCGACAACGCAGCTGGCGTTGGTATATGTGATGTTTGCTGCTGGGCAAAGCCTGATGTACGGCAATAACATGACGTGTGCGTTGCGCTATTTGACCGCCGAGGTTAAGTCAGACGGCAATGCCATGTTTACGACGCTGCAGCAGCTCTCGGGCGCTATCGGTACCAGTGTGATTGCTGCCGTGGTAAATGCTGCACAGGCTGGCGTTGCCGATTCGGCGATGGCGCAGGCGACGGCAAACGGTGCGCAGTCGGCGACGCTGGTGCTTGTTTGCGCGATGGCGCTCTCGTTTGTCTTTGCGCTGCTCGAGACGGGGCGGGCTCGCCGCTAGTTCTTTCGCTGCTTGGCAATTTCATTTGCAGCCTTAGCTCTCAGCTAATGAATTCAAGTTCAATCCTTCCTACGATGGGCTGTGTGCCGGCACGGTGGCCGGATCGTAGGAAGGATGCATAATGGCAAAAGAAGGAAAGAAGCCGATCGGTAAGATCGTTCTGGGCATAATCGTTGTGCTCGTTATCGTCGGCGCTGTGGGTTCCATGGGCGGCAACTCCTCTGACTCATCTACGGGCGATGTGTCGAAACCTGCCGAGGCATCGCAGCAGGCCGAAGAGCAACAAGAGCCGCAGGAGCCTTATACGATTGCCGACGAGGTCGAGGATACCTCTAATCAGTTCGCCTATAAGATCACGGGTACGCTGACCAATAACACGGACAAGGAAAAGAGCTACATTCAGATCGAGTACGTTTTGTATGATGCTGATGGCAACCAGGTTGGAACTGCCCTCGCGAACACCAATCATCTGAAGGCGGGTGGCTCCTGGAAGTTTGAGGCTCTGGGTACGGTATCTCCCGATCAGGTCGCCAGCTGGGAGCGCTCGGATGTGAGCGGTTTCTAGCATGCTGTATATGCTTGGGGGAGGTGAAGTCGTATGCCCGATAAAAAGTTGACCGAGGAGCTGCTCAACGAGCTGCTCGATGCGCCGAGCATCGATGGCTATATCAAGGAACACGACTTTGCCGCCCCTTCGCTTTCGGACTACCTCAAGCAGTTGCTGCAAGAGAAAGGTTTGGAGCGCTCTCGCGTGGTTCGCATGGCCGACCTCAACGAGACGTTTGGCTATCAAATCTTTACCGGCGCACGCCACCCGAGCCGCAATAAGGTGCTGCAGATTGCCTTTGCGATGGCGCTGTCGATGAAGGAGACCAATCGGGCGCTGACGGCTGCCGGGGTCAGTGTTCTCAACTGCAAGGATCGTCGCGATGCAATCATCATTTTTTGCATCGATCGCGGGTGCAGCCTGCAAAAGGTCAACGAAGAGCTGTACCGCTTTGGCGAGGAGACGGTGAGTTAGCGGCTGGAGGTTGCGCCGGCGGAACTGCTGCGGCAACGATGCAAACGAACAGGGCGCGGATGCCATGAGGTGTCCGCGCCCTGCGCTATGATGGACGCTATGGATACTCAGAGCCCAACATATTCCGACGACGAGCTGACCGCCGCGCTTGCCGAGCACCTGGCGTCGCTCGATCGCGAGGACAGCTATCGCGTGGACCGTATACTTAAGCGATCGGACGTCGAGACGACCGAGCTCGTGTACTTTGAAGGCTCCGGCGGTGGGTCGCTTGGCCCCTTTGTCCGTAAGCGCATTGACGCTTCGGCCCAGATTGGCGGGGCGTATGAGCGCCTGTTTGCAGCCCAGCGTGCCGGGCGCCGTTTTGAGCACCTACCCCGAATTGTTGACTGTCGCCGCGCGGGCGATGAGCTGGACGTGGTGATGGAGTATGTTGAAGGCGAGACGCTCGAGGCCTTGGTGGGGCGCTTGGGCGCGACGCCCGATTATGCGCATGAGTTATTTCCTGCTCTCTGCGATGCAGTCGGCGAGCTCCATGCTGGTTTTGCGACGGCGGGGGAGCCGGCCTCGCCGGTAATCCATCGCGACCTTAAGCCGTCGAACATCATCGTGTCGGGTGTGCGGTATGCGCCCGATGCCGGTATGAGCTTTTCGTCGCTGGTGATTATCGATTTGGGAATTGCGCGCGTGTGGCGCGACGGCGCCGATGCCGATACCGTCAAGTTTGGTACGCGGCCCTACGCGCCGCCCGAGCAATATGGGTTTGGGCAGACGAGCGTGCGCAGCGATGTGTATGCACTCGGCGCGCTTCTCTTCTTTTGCCTGACGGGGGCCGGCCCTAAGCCGGGACGCGACATGCACGAACAATGCGAGATGCGCGGCGTTCCTTCTTCTCTGACCGATGTCATTTGCATGGCGATGGCGCTCGACCCAGCCAAGCGCTTTGCGAGCGCGGAGGCATTGGGGCGGGCGACGCGCGCGGCATACGACCTGAGTTGCCCTGTGCGACCTCCTGCGCCTGTGCCTGTTTGTACTCCGGCCTCGGAGACGGTGTTAACGCCCCAAGGGCTCCAGAGCTCCGCAGAGCTTCCTAAGCCTGCCGCCTCCGCTGCATTCGGTCTGCTTTCTCGCATTCCGGAGCCTCTGGGACGCATTTGGAATACGCTTGTCTGCCTCTCGTTGCTTGTATTCTTTGCCGGAAGCCACTTTGCCGTTTTTCATCCCACGGGAGCAAATCAAAGCTACCCGACGTGGCTTCTTATAATCGAGTACTTTTTCTTTGTCGATGGCCTTATGGTGCTTATGCATTTTGCGCTGCTCGACAAGCGCCGCCTTCGTCGGCGATTCGCACTGCTCGACAGCTATCGCGGCAAGAAACTCGCGAAACTCTGGATTAAGGCATTGGGCGTGCTGCTCCTGTGCATGATCGTCATAGTTGCGGTTGCCAATGCGACCGGTGTCGTTGACACCTCTACCACCTAAAAGAAAAGGGCCCCGTTTGGGGCCCTTTTCAGCTGTACTTAGATACGGTTCATCTGAGCAGCGACCTTGTTATACCAGTCCTGCCACGTGGGCGGGCAGTACTTTTTGGCCGCTGCCGGGGTAAGGGTTGAGCCGTAGTTGGCGCCCAGGTAGGCAACATGAGCGGAGATGCCCTCGCTCCAGCTGCCAAAGCTGCGCCAACCGCCGCCACGGGCACTCCAGCCCCAGGCGTTGTAAGAATTGGCGCAATAAGCGCCCTTGGTGCTCTCGATGCAGGCGATGGCGGGGGACCAACGGGGGTCGACACCGGTATTCCAAGCGGCGACGGCAAAGTTATAGCCTTGACCTGCCATGGGGGAGCCGGCAAGATAATTATCGATGCGGCTCGTCCACTCATTAATGAACGAATCGTAATCGGAGTCACCGGTATTGGCGTTGTTCACCGTGGTGTCGATGGTGGTGTTGGTGTTGGTGGCCTGGCTGCTGGAATTGCTGCCGCTTACGCCCTCGCCCGAGAGCTTCTCGGCGGCAGCGGCCTTGTCGGCCTCAAGCTTGGCAAGCTCGGCGGCATTTTCCTGCTCGGCTTTTGCCTGCGCCTCGCTGCGGAGCTGCTGGGCCTGTGCCAGCGCATCTTCGGCGTTTTTTTGCTCCGCTTCAAGCTGGGACTTGGCCTGCTGGAGTTCGGCCTTGTTCTGCTCGAGTTCGGTTTGCATGTTGTTGAGCTCTTCGATCTCGTCGACGCTCGAGCTCGTGATCTGGTTGGTGTATTTGCAGGTGGTGATGAACTCACCCAGGCTCTGCGCGTTGACCAGGAAGCTCACGATGGGATTGGTGCCCTTCTGGTACTTGTACAGATCGCGCATGGCGGAGCTTGCCTTGGCCTGCTGCTCGGGAAGCTTAGCCTCGATTTCCTCGATGCTCGCCTCATTGGAGTCGATTTGCTTTTGCAGGTCGTCGAGTTTGGTGCGGGCATCGTTGTAGGCGCTCGTGGCGGCTTCGATTTTTTGCTGTGCGGCGGAAAGCTGATCCTGCGTTGCCTGCGAGGCGGCATACGCCGCAACGGGGGAGAGCATCGGCGTGGCAGTCAGTGCGACAGCGAGTGCGGCGCTCGTGATGATACGAGCCGGCTTCGACGCGATGAGCGCTGCGACGCGATGATTCGAATGCTGCATCCAATCCCTCTGCAATCAATCGTAGGTTATGGTCCGAACGGTATTCTACTACTGCTTTCGACCTCAACTTGAACCTTAAAGGTTTCAAAGGGTCAAGTTGAACTTGAGGCTTTGGCTTTGACCTGCAGTTATAGTGAATTGTTGAGAAACCATAGAGTTCAACTTTAACGTTACGGAACTCTGTCTGATCGCAGATTCACGCCTTAAGAGCTACTCCAACATGGGGTTTTGCACCTATAGGGTTCCCTCGCGGCGAGCCTGCTCAACTTCTTCGAGCGCCTCGGCTGGGGTGAAGGAACACGTGCCGTCGCCGAGCTTGACTGTTTGGATATCGTCTCCGACATGCACCTCTCCGCCTCGAAGCACCACACCGAAAATGCCCTCGTGGGGAAAGATGCAATCACCGGCGAGATAGTAGATAGCACAGCGGGTGTGGCAGACCTTGCCGATCTGGCTGATCTCGACCAGAACGTCGTTGCCGATCTTGAGCTGTGTGCCCAAGGGGAGCGAAAGCAAGTTGACACCTTGTGTGGTGAAATTCTCCCCAAAGTCGCCTTCGTGCACATCGAGCCCGCGATGCTGTGCCGTCTGGATTGATTCTGCGGCCAAAAACGAGACTTGGCGGTGCCAGTGCCCGGCGTGCGCATCGGAAGCGAGACCAAACTGTTCAATGACGGTATCGTGCCCATCGGCGACGGGCGACTTGCGTGTGCCTTTGTGCGTCGACGTGTTAATCGAGACGATGCGGGCGGGTCCTTCGTAGGCGTTGCTGGCGGTGCGTAGGGGAGCGGTTGTCTGTGAGCGTTCCGCTAGCTCGCGTTTTGCAGCGTCAAGGATGGGGTTGTCGGTCAGATGTTCTTGGGGCACGCGTGCGCCTTTCGCTTATGAGATTGACAATATGTTGAATCCTACAACAACGGTAGGTTCATTGCCCGTTGTCGTACAGCGGTGAGTGCCGCCTTTGCGCCGAGTTTGCTCCTCCGATTGCCATAGATACGGTGGAACTTTGGGCACTGGCAGTTTGGCACGCTAGAATGAATCGGTTGCACTAAGACCGCCCGTTGCGCGGGCAGTTCATGATAGGAAGTTTCCATGGCATTGCAATTTACAGAGCGCGAGTTCATTCCCGTGCTGCTCGGCGGCGACATCAACGCCTATTCGGTGGCGCGTGCTTTCTACGAAGAGTATCAGGTCAAGAGTCTGGTCTTTGGCAAGTATCAGACGGGCCCTGCGTATCGAAGCCAGATAATCGACTACACGCCCAACGTCGACATCGATACCATGCCCGTGATGCTCAAAATCGTCAACGGCATTGCCCAGGCGCATGCCGATAAGACGATCGTCCTGATGGGCTGCGGCGATAACTATGTTGCCCTGGTGGCTCAGGCAAAGGATGCCGATGAGCTGGCGGATAACATCGTCGCGCCCTACGCACCCTACAGCATGCTCGAACAGTGCCAGAAGAAGGAGATCTTCTACGAGCTGTGCGAGAAGCATGGCGTGCCGTATCCGCATACCTTTACCTTTACGGCGCAGATGCTCAACGCGCAAGGCGAGGCGCCGGCCGAGCTGCTCGACCAGATTGACTTCCCCTTCCCGATGATCCTGAAGCCGTCCGACGGCATCATGTGGTGGCAGCATGAGTTCGAGGGCCAGAAGAAGGCTTATGAGATTGCCGATCGCGCCGAGCTTGAGCAGGTTATCCGTGACTCCTATGCCAGCGGCTACACCGACGACCTAATCTTGCAGGACCGCGTGCCCGGCAACGACGAGTACATGCGCGTGCTCACCAGCTATTCCGACCGTAACGGCAAGGTGCGCATGATGTGCCTGGGCCACGTGCTGCTCGAGGAGCATCAGCCCCATGGCGTTGGCAACCATGCTTGTATCATCACCGAGCCCAACGACGAGCTCATGGGCGGCGTGCGCAAGCTGCTTGAGGACCTGAACTTTGTTGGTTATTCCAACTTCGACGTCAAGTACGACGAGCGCGATGGCTCGTTTAAGTTCTTCGACTTCAACACCCGCCAGGGCCGCAGCAACTACTACGTAACTAACAGCGGCTTTAACGTTGCCAAGTATGTGGTGGATGAGTATGTGTTCAACCGCCCGTTTGAGCCGGAGTTTGTGACGGCGCAGGACGAGGCGCTGTGGATGGTCGTTCCCATGGGCGTCGTCGACAAGTACGTCAAGGATCCCGAGTTGCGCGCGAAGGTACATCGCCTGGATAAGGAAGGCAAGGGCGCCGACCCCTCGTTTATGAAGGGCGACTTTGTCTTTAACCGCTGGCTGCGCATGTGGCACACCAAGCTGCGCCACTTTAAGCTGTTCAAGACGTATTACAAGTAGATGAGTACGGCGCCCGTCCGGTTTGCATCGGGTGGGCGCGGGTATGATACGCGCAATTGCGTGGGCGTCACCAAGGAGGCGGCGATGGAAAAGCTGGGAGTTATCGGCGGCATGGGCGCCGAGGCCACGTCGTATTACTACGACCAGGTGGTGCGCCATACGGCGGCTACGTGCGACCAAGAGCATATCGACATGGTGGTGCTTTCCAAGTCGACCATGCCCGACCGCACGCTGGCCATCAAGACCGGTGAGCATGCCGAGCTGCTGGCGACCATGAAGGAGTGCGCCCAGGCGCTCGAGTCGCTGGGCTGTGCGCACATCGCCATTCCCTGCAATACGTCACACTACTTTTACGACCAGATTCAGTCGTTTACGAAGGTGCCGATTATCCACATGCCGCGCGAGTCGGTGCGCTATGCCCTAGCGGGCGCGGTGATGGGGGAGTGCGAGTTCGATCCCAACCTGAGCATGCCGGCCGAGCCGGTGCGCAAGATCGGCATCATGGGCACCGACGGAACTGTGGGCGCGGGCGTCTATGGGCGCGAATGCGAGGCCGCGGGCGTCGAGGTCGTCTACCCCAGCGAGAAGCGCCAGGCCGACGTGATGTCGCTCATCTACGACGATGTGAAGGCCGGACGCGAGCCCGATATGGACAAGTTCGACCGCGTGATGTGGGAGTTCGCCCGCAGCGGCTGCGACCGCGTCATTTTGGCTTGCACGGAGCTCTCGGTGCTGCAGAAGTACCGCGAGATGCCCGAGATTACCCTCGACGCCATGGACGTCCTGGTGCGCGAGTCCATCATCCGCAGCGGCGCCCCCTACCGCCTCTAGCCCCATACCTACCAAAAAGGGACAGGTTTATTTTGGCAGGTTTTATCTGGGGAAACAGTAAAGGCCTCGGCTCGTTTGACGCGAGCCGAGGCCTTTTGCATGTACCGGTTGCTGCTGGCGATTGCTAGAACAGGAATCCCAAGATGATGAGAGCGACGCCGATGGCGAGCACGGCGATATCCAGACCCTTGATGGGATAGCGCTTGTACGAGCTGGCGCGCGTGCGCAGGTAGAAGCCGCGCTGCTCGGCGGCAAGCGCGGTGGCGTCGGTCTTGCCCACGCTCGAGATAAGCAGCGGTACGCACAGTGGCAGCATGAGCTTAAGCTTCTTGATGGGGTTCTTGGTGTCGTACTCGACGCCGCGTGCGGTCTGCGCCTCCATGATGGCGTTCATCTCCTGGCCAAACACCGGCACAAAGCGCAGTGCCGTGGTAAAGGTAAAGGCATAGCGATACGGCACGTGCAGCACCTCGACGCAGGCGTTGGCGAGGTCGTTGAGCTTGGTCACCATGAGCATGAGGATGAGTGGCAATGCCACACCCAGCAGGCGCAGGCAGGCCTTTGATCCGGTGATGAGCCCCGTGTCGGTGATAAAGCCCCATATCACGTTGCCATCGCGCATAAAGGCCAGCTGGAGCAACAACATGATAAGTGCGAGCGGAATCAGCAGCTTGAGCAGCGAGAGCAGACGGTCGACGACGCCGGCATAGGCGCCCAACGCAAGGGTGAGTGCCAAAAAGCCCAACAGCGCCACATAGGTGTCGGACAAAAAGATGCCGATGATGATGGCGGCGGCAAGGCCCAGTTTGACGACCGGGTTCAAGCGATGCAGCAGCGTGTCGCCCGGCATGTAGTCGATGACGTTAACCACGGCGGACCATCTCCTTGGTAATGCGAACGATATCGGTGACCTCGCTCACCTGCGCAAAAGCGGGGGAGACGGAGGATGCCAAGCGGCGCGAGAGCTCGATGACCTGGGGCGGTTCCACGTAGGCACGCTGCATGAGCTCGATATTCGAGAACAGCTCGTGTGTGCGTCCGCGGTCGAGGATACGGCCGTCGGCCATCACAACGATGCGCTCGGCAAAGTCGGAAACGACTTCCATATCGTGGCAGACCATGATCACGGCACAGCCGCGCTCTGCCATGGTTCGCACCGTTTCCATGACGGTCATGCACTCGCGGTAGTCAAGGCCGCTCGTGGGCTCGTCGAGCACTACGATCTTGGGCTCAACCACTACGACGGAGGCGAGCGCTACCATTTGTCGCTGGCCGCGCGAAAGCGAGAAGGGCGCCTCATCGGCGGGCAGGCCAAAGCGGTCGATGACGAGCTGGGCACGGCGCAGGGCTTCGGCGCGGTCGATGCCGGCAAGTTCCAGGCCAAAAGCGACCTCGTCGAGCACGGTATCCTTGCAGATCTGACGGTCGGGGTTTTGGAAGAGCGTTGCGACCTCGCGGGCAATGCGACTCGTGGGAACCGCGGCGGTGTCCAGACCCGTGACGCGCACACTGCCCGAGGCGGGCTTAAGCAGGCCCGTGAGCAGCTTGGTGAGCGTGGTCTTGCCGGCGCCGTTTTGGCCGACGATGCCCACGAGCTCGCCGGGGTAGAGGGTCAGGCTAAGGTCGTGTACGGCGGCGCCGCCGTTGGGATAGGCAAACTCAACATGATCGAAGGTGAGCACGGGTTCGGCGTCCTTGGCATGAGGGCGCAACGACGGGGCATGCGGGGAGCCCGCGGGAGCCTGGGCTTCGCTGGCCGCGTGCGCGGGGTCGGCGATGCCCGAAATCAGACGCTCGGCCTCATCGACATCCAAGCAAGGGGTGCCGCTTGCCAGACCATCGGCCTCGAGGCTATTGAAGATGCGTGTGACGCGGGGGCAGTCGACGCCAATGGTGCGAAGCTCATCGGTATGCGCGAAGACCTCGTGCGGCTCGCCCTGTAGCGCGATTTCGCCATGGTTGAGCACGAGCACGCGGTTGCAGTACTCCGAGAGCAGGGCGACCTTTTGCTCAACGACGACGATGGTGATTCCAAGTGCGCGGTTTGCCTCGCGCAGGGTCTCGAAGACCAGCGTGGAGCTGGCGGGGTCGAGCGCCGCGGTGGGCTCGTCGAGCACCAGTACACGGGGGCGCATAGCGAGGATGGCGGCGATGGCCACCTTTTGCTTCTGTCCGCCCGAGAGGGTGGCGATCTCGCGGTCGCGCAGGTCGCTGATGCCGACCGTCTCGAGCGTCTCGCTCACGCGCTGCTCGATCTGATCGTGGGGGACGCCAAAGTTCTCCAGACCAAAGAGCATCTCGTCCTCGACAACCGAGGCGACCATCTGCGTGTCGATGTCCTGCAGCACGCTGCCGACGATCTGCGATACGTCGGTGAGCGAGACTTCGCAGGTGTCACGGCCGTCAACCATGACGGACCCAAAGAACGTGCCGGTGTAGTGGTGGGGAACGGCGCCCGACAGGCAGGCAGCAAGCGTGGACTTGCCGGCGCCCGAGGGCCCGATGATGCCGATGAAATCTCCCTTGTTCACGTCGAGCGAGATGTGCTTAAGCGCCTGCTCGGTCTGCGTGCCATAGGAGAACGAGACATCGTCGACGTTGATGATCGTTTTCATGGATACCTTTCATAGTCATTGGGGACGTTCTTAAATGACCAATCGTCTAAGAACGTCCCCAAAAGCTAGCTGTTTGGGACAGTCTTTGGTGATGGGGCCGCTAGCGTGCGGCCCGTCCATCATATCAGGCTATTTGTTGAGCACCATGCGCAGGGGGAAGAAGAGGGCCTGGACCACGACGGCGTTGAAGACGGCAGTGCCGAGCACGATGGGCACCTTGGCAAGCGCTGTGGGCAGCGCGGCACCCATGATGACGGTGCCCAGGACGGCGAAGAGGGCACCCGAGACCAAGGTGGTGAGCAGGCCGGCGATGAAGGGGTTGAGCTTGCTGCCGCCGATGTTGGACTTGATGAGCGCCGCCATCGTCAGCGCGCCGGCAAGCTCGGTGACAAAGTTGAGGCCGGGGATTGACGTGGTGATCTGGATGACGGCGGCCGACAGGATGCCAAAGATGGCTGCCTGGGCAAAGCTTGCCTGCGTGAGTGCGATGGCCAGAGCATAGGCGGCAATGATGAACTGCGGCTTAATGCCCGTTGCGGCAAGAGCGTTGCCGACGGTCATGTTGAGGATAAAGCCGGCGGCAAGGAGGATGGCGAGCAGGACGAGCGAGGTGATGTCGAGGATGCCTTTGTCGGAAGCGGCGTTGGCAGAAATAGTACGAGCCTGAGTGTTGGTGGCCATGATGTTCTCCTTAAGGTGGGATTTGAGATAAGCGTGTCCTAGACCCCCACGAAAGGGGCTAAATCGGAAAGGGGATCAATTTTGAATAATGGAGCACAGAGACGACTTTACGAGGGCCCCAGGTTGGCGCGAAAAAGGAGCGAAGCGTACTTGGGTACGCGAGCGACGAATGAACGCCAAGATGGGGTGGCTCGTAAAGCCGAGCGGGTTAGTTGAGCTTCAGGGCCTTCTGGATGGGCAGGTAGAGGGCACCGACCAGAATGGCGTTAAAGACGGCGGTCATGGCGACGACGGGCAGCATGGCGGCGGCGAGCTCGCCTACCACGCCGAGCATGGCCATCTTGATGACCATGAAGATGACGCCCGAGACAAAGGTGGTCAGGAAGGTTGCGACAATGGCGATGGCGGGCTTGACCTGACCGTTCTTGCCGGCGGCGTTGACGATGCCGGCCATGAGCATGGCGGCGATGCCCTCGGCGGCAAAATCGACGAACGGCGAAGTGGTGGTGATCTGGATCACGGCAGCCGAGATGAGGCCAATGACGAGCGCCTGGCCGATATTGGGGCGAACGACCAGGATGGTGAGGCAGAAGGCCGAGATGATGAACTCGGGGCTGATCATGCCGCCCGAGATGCCCGAGATGGCCTTGCCGACGGTGAAGTTGAGGATGAAGCCGGCGGCGAGCAGGATGGCGAGCAGGACGAGGGCGCGGACATCGAGTTTGCCACGGTCGGCGGTCTGGACGGTGCGGGGCTGGGTGGCGGTGGTGTTCTGAGACATGGTGAAAATCCTTTCGGAAGGGGAGTGCAAGAGAAAAGCGGAGGCGCGTGATGCGAATGTGATCGGGCTCGAGATAGAAAAAGGCCCCCGGTCGAAACCGGAGGCCTTCCAATCACCTAGAGCGCAAAAACAGGCGTGAGGGACTCACTGTCGACCGATCGTATTCGCATCACGCCACCACCAGTTGTTAAGAGAGTTCATCGTGTTCTTCATGTTGGTGGCTCCTTTCGTAATGCTGTGGCGCGGTCGCACCTAGTTACTGTTGCGCTGCACTATAGCACAGCGAAGTGTGTGCGGGGAAATCTTTTTTGAAAAGATTTCAGGCGGGTTTCCCGTCGGTCAAAAAGGCGGGTTAAGTGGGCGAGGCCGCCATTGCTGCCTTGCCCACTCAGCTAGGACGTTACTCCTTATTGCGACGGTAGAGGAAGTAACTGCCTGCGGAGATGACGGCAACGCCGGCGATGGCGAATGCAGCCACCATGCGGCCATCAAAACGATCGCCAGTGGTGGGCAGGCCGCCCTTGGTGTTCGTCTTGTTGGTGGTTACTGTGGTCGTGGTGTCCGACTTGCCAGGCTTCTCAGGCTTGGCGGCCGGCTGCTCGGGCTTAGCGGGCTGTTCGGGGGTACCGGGCTGCTCGGGAGTGCCGGGCTGCTCGGGGGTACCGGGCTGATCCGGGGTGACGGGGTCGGTGGCAAGAGCATCCTTGGCGTAGGTGATGGATACCTTGAGGCCGTTGGTCTCAGTGTTCAGATCGCTCGGAGTGAAGGGCTCGTCGAAGTTCTCAGCCTTCAGGTATTCGCGCATCTCCTGGAGCAGGGCCTTGCACTTGACGTAGGTGTTCTCGGTGGCAGCATTGCCGGCCTTGTTTGCCAGGGCGGTACGGGCCTCGGTGCCCTCGGTGGCCTGCATGACCTCGTCGACTTCCAAGTTCTGCTCGACGAGCTCATTCTGGAGGGCGTCGAGGTAGGTGCGGACGTTGACGCCGAGCAGCTCGGGATGCTCGAAGCAGAGGGAGCTGATGTCCATGAGGACGTAGTTGATGGAGTTCTCGGGTTCTTCGTTGTTCACGATGTCCGTCTCTTTGCAGTGATCGTAGGAGACGGTCTGGTCGCTGAAATACGGGCTAACCTCGGTGAGCAGTGCGGAGTAGAAGGGGATGGCGACGGAGTACGCGGCGCGGGAGAGCATTTCCCACTGGATGGTTGCGATCTCGGGATCGAGGCCATCGCGAATCTGGAAGAGGTTGATCTCGCTGTTGCTTTCGGTGCCGATGGCGTAGGCGCCGTCGGTGTTGGCGTTGAGGCCGGGAACCTTCTCGCCGCGGTTGCCAAACGCGCGGATCATCTCAAAGGTGTTCCAGTTGGACTTGCCGGGCTGGAAGAATAGCGGCTGCATTTCATTTACCATAGCGCCAACCTTAGCGCGCGGTTTTTCGCTGGTGTCCTTGACGATTTCATAGTCGGTGCCCTCAGCAAGCGGTGCATCGAAGTAGGCGCGGCCCTGGACATAACGTGCCCAAGAATGCATAGCCTTTTCGCTAATTTCCTCGCCGTAGGTTTGGGCAACGTCGAACTGTCCGTCGTCAAAGTACTTAGCAAAGCCCTTATCTTTAGGCATGGACTCGATGCCCTCGGAGTGGAGACAGTTCTCGGTGTCGTTGAGGTTAACTTGGTAGTTAAGGTTGCCGATGTTGGGGTTGAGTGAGGCGATGTCGTCGGTGAGCTTCATGGCGATCCACTGGTGGCCGGAAAGCGCGGCGAACAGCCAGGTCTCGTTAACGTCGGCGATAATCAGCTGATCGTTGCCGCAGGCTCCCTGATCGTCGATGATTTTGCCGAGGAGCTCGACACCCTCACGTGCCGTTGCGCTTTCGCCCAAGATAACGCTGCCGTAGCTATACTCGCCAATGCCAGTGTCGGTCAGCGGGTCCGCAGCCTTGGCGTCTGCATTCATGTATGTGGTCAGCGTTGCAGAGCAGGATACACCCTTCTCATTGATGCCTGCTTCGGAGTAGGCATCCCAGCGCCCATGCCACTGCGATGGATGATCGCGCACGTAGCTATAGCGATACGTGTTCTTGGTCGAGGTGTATGCGAAGTCGGACTCGTCTGAGCCGTAGATATGGCCGGGACCATGCGAGGGCTCGATGCCATAGTGCTTGAGATAGCGCTTGGCATAGTCCTCGGCGCGACCATAGTACGTGTTGCCGTCGGCCGTCAGGTCTTTGCCCATGTACATCTGCGTGCAGGCGAGCGCAGATGTCGGCATGGACATGATGGTTGCAGCTCCAAAGGCGAGGCCTATGCCAAGCTTTTTGAGCGCGTTGACGGGGTGAGTTTTCCTCATATTCCCTCCCAGCGTGCGAAAGCCCTCTGCAGCCAGAGGGCTTCAGCCAATAAAGACACCCCATTAGCGTAACGAACTGGAAACAATATTCACGTGTAAAAGAAACTTACTCGATAAGCGTAATGAAATATACGATGAGCGGTTAATTATACTCAGTTTGTAGCTTTAGCCAAATAAAGACGCCCTGCAATTACTGCATCTAGATAAAGCGTCTGGAAATACCGAAATGAAAAATCCCCGCTGTTTGGCAAATGCATAAACAGCGGGGGAGACGATAATTGGATGAATATCATACCAATGTGGAATTATTTCTTCCGGCGGTGGATCACGTTGATCGCATAGCCTACGAGCATGGCCAAAACGATGACGATAAAGCCGAGCAGGGGATTGTCGTTCATGGGTTCCTCCTATTTACCGAGCGGTGAGAATTCGTCGACGATCAGGTCGAGACATTGCGGAAGCGCGCGGGCGCCAAAGACGCCGGAGTTGCTGGAGATAATCTCGCCATCGAACTGCATACCCAGCGACGGGGTGCAGGTAATTTTGGCCTCTTTAGTCTGGATGATCTTGAACTGCGGGCGACCGAGCACCTTGCCGGCGGGGTCGAGCGCAGCGGTGATCACGGTGGGCAGCAACTGCACGGTTTTTACGGGCTCGATGACCGCGATGTCGACCATGCCGTCGTTCATACGGCAGTCGGGGAACAGGTTGATGTCGTTTTGGATGACCGAGGTGTTGCCTGCCATGCAGCAGATGCCGTCTAGCTCCTCGATAATGCCGTCATGCTCAATCGTAAAGTGCGCCACTGTGGGATTGGGCGTGGCAAGCGCCGACAGGAAGTAGGCGATCTCGCCGATGTCGTTTTTGGTGGGGGCGGCCTTCATCATGATCTCGGCGTCGAAGCCCGAGCCGGCGATGATGATAAAGCCGTGGCGCTTTTCGTTGCCGTCCTCGTCGAGCCAAAAGAGCTCACCCATGTCGACCTTGACCGTGCGGCCGGCGCGGCAGGCCTTGGCGAGTGCCGCCGCCTCGGGGGCATTGCCGATGTTGTTGAAGAACAGGCATGCCGTGCCAGAGGGGAAGACGAGTGTGGGGACGCCGCATCCGCGCATCTGGTCGAGCACGTTGGAGACGGTGCCGTCGCCACCCGAGACCACCACGCGATCGAACTCGCGCACGTCCGTCACGGCGTCCTCGGGCTCCATGCCATCGCCGATAAAGCGCATCACGACCTCGTCGCCGCCCTGCGAGAGGGCGTGCGTGAATGCGAAGATTTCATCTGAGCTGGGGCCCGATGCCGGGTTGTGGATGATAAGGCAGCGCATACTTACGTTCCCGTTCTGTGACTAACCGAGTATAGTTGTAAGGCAATGCCGATATCCTACCCGTGTTTTTCGGGCCTAACCTTATTCGATGGGTTGATATGTACATTTCCACACATCAGGCTCTACTCGACTTTTGCCAGCGCGCCCGCGAGTTCGACGCGATTGCCGTCGATACCGAATTTTTGCGCGAGCGCACGTTCCATCCGCGTCTGTGCCTGGTTCAGATTGCCACCCCTGCCGAGAGTGTCGTGGTCGATCCGCTGGTGATCGACGACCTGTCGCCGCTCGCCGAGCTTATGGCCGACGAGAGCGTGACCAAGGTGTTCCACGCCTGCTCGCAGGATATGGAGGTCATGCTCCATACCGTGGGCGTGCTGCCACGTCCTATTTTTGACACGCAGGTGGCCGCCGCCTTTTTGGGTGAGCGCCAGCAGATTTCCTACGGCGCGCTCGTGCAGACGTTTTGCGGCGTATCGCTGCCCAAGACCGAGTCACTGACCGACTGGTCGCGCCGTCCGCTGACCGACAAGCAGATTGAGTACGCGATCGATGACGTCAAGTACCTGATCGTCGCCTATACCGAGATGATGAGCCGCCTGCGCGAACTGGGCCGTGTGGACTGGGTGCTCGACGAGCTGCGCCCGCTGGCCGACGAGTCGCACTATCGCGCCGACCGTCACGAGGCATTCCGTAAGGTCAAGCGCATCAACTCGTGCAGCCGCCATCAGCTGGGCATCGCGCGCGAGCTCGCCGCCTGGCGCGAGGACCGCGCCGAGCGCCGCAACATCCCGCGCAAGTGGGTCATGTCCGACGATACGCTGCTGGCGCTCGTCAAGCGCAATCCCGTGCGCGTCGAGGAGTTCCGTAGTATCCGCGGTACCGACCAGCTGGGGGAGCGCGACGTGGACGGCGCGCTCATGGCTATCAAGCGCGGCGCGAGCTGCCCGCACGATCGCCTGCCGCTCATGGTGCGCGGGCATCGCCAGATCTCGCCGGAGCTGGAGAGCGTGACGGACCTTATGTATGCCCTCATCCGCTTGGTTGCCGAGCGCTCGGGCGTGGCGACCTCGGTGATTGCATCGCGCGATGACCTGGCCGACTACATTGAGCATCCCGAGCAGAGCCCCTTGCGCGAAGGCTGGCGCTTTGAGCTCGTGGGCTCGCGCCTGGACGATTTGCTTTCGGGCAATATGGGGCTCACCGTGAAGGACGGAAAGATTGAGTTGTTATAGGGAAGCCTAGCCGGCTGAGTGGGTAAAATGCCTCCAACGTGTAACTCGATTCGGAGGAATTCGCATGCCTTATTACTACGGATACGGCTTTGGTATCGACCCGCTGTACCTGCTGGTTGTTCTTATTTGTACGGTGCTCGGTTTTGCCGCGCAGAGCTATATCAACTCGACGTACAAGACGTGGTCCAAGGTGCGCTCGGACGGCGATACGGGCGCTGTGGTTGCTCGCCGCATGCTCGATGCCAACGGTTGCAACGCCGTGGGCATCAAGGGCGTTGCTGGCGAGCTCACCGACCACTACAACCCGCAGGACAACAACCTGTATCTGTCTGACGCTAACCGTTCGGGCGGGTCGGTCGCAAGCGTTGCCGTCGCCTGCCACGAGGCGGGCCATGCCGCCCAGCGTCAAAGCGGCTACGCCATGATGAAGGTGCGCACCGCTTTGGTCCCCGTCGTCAACTTTACCCAGAACACCTGGACGATCGTGCTGCTCATGGGCTTGTTTATGAACATTGCCGGGCTCACGACCCTCGCACTGATTTTCTTCTCGTTTAGCGTGCTGTTCCAGCTGGTTACGCTTCCGGTCGAGATAGATGCCAGCCGCCGCGCTGTGGCCTACATTGAGCAGTCGGGCATGAGCTCCAAGCAGGTCAACGGTGCCAAGAAGGTGCTGACGGCAGCCGCGCTTACCTATGTGGCAGCCGCGCTCACCTCGATCATTCAGCTGCTCTACCTTATGGCTCGTTACAACAGAAACTCCAACCGATAAGAACTTGGACTGACAGGCGCCGCGGGGATTTGTGTCCCCGCGGCGCTGTACTATGTGTGGGACTTGAATTTGCGCAGGGCCGGAGCCCTTGTGCACGATGACGAAAGGAGGCTGCGTGGCAGGCTGGAATCTAACCGGCAATGCCGTTTCCGCCGAGTTTGACGGGTCGGACGAGCAGGAGCGTAAAGAGCTCAGCGTGAGCCAGGCGGTCGAGATCGCCGCTGGGGCGCTCGATGCCATTCCGCAGCTGAGCGTTTTGGGCGAGGTCACGGGCTTTCGTGGCCCCAATGCTCGAAGCGGCCACTGCTACTTCCAGATCAAGGACGACTCGGCCGCTGTCGACTGCATCATCTGGAAGGGCGCCTATCTCAAGCGCACCTTCGATTTGCGCGACGGCATGCAGGTGAGCTTTAAGGGCAGTTTTAATCTCTATAAGCCCACGGGCCGTATGAGCTTTGTCGCCCGTTCGTTCTCGCTGGCGGGGGAGGGCCTGCTGCGTCAACAGGTGGCACAGTTGGCCGAAAAGCTGCGCCGCGAGGGGCTGATGGACGAGTCCCGCAAGCGTCGCATTCCGGTGTTTTGCTCGCGCGTGGCGGTCGTCACCTCGCTTTCCGGCGCCGTGATCGACGACGTCAAGCGTACGCTGCGCCGTCGCAACCCGCTCGTCGAGCTCGTTTGCGTGGGCGCCAAGGTCCAAGGCGAGGGTGCGCCTGCCGAGCTTATTGAAGGCTTGCGCCGCGCCGCTGCCATTACGCCGGCGCCCGATTGCATTTTGCTCGTGCGTGGAGGCGGTTCCTTCGAGGATCTCATGACCTTCAACGACGAGGAACTTGCCCGCGCGGTGGCGGCCTGTCCCGTGCCTGTGGTGACAGGTATTGGCCATGAGCCCGATACCTCGATCTGCGACATGGTGAGCGACCGTCGCGCCTCCACGCCAACGGCGGCTGCAGAATCGGTGGCACCGGCTATGACAGAGCTGGCCGACGTGCTCGAGACGCGCCATCAGCGTCTGGGCGCTGCGATGTCATCGATGATCGGGTCGGATCAAGTCGATCTGGAGATGCTCGATCAGCGCGGTCGGCGTGCCTGGGATACCTATACGGCACGCTTGGGCGATGCGCTCGATGCAGCCGCGTGCCGCCCGTGCCTGAACGATCCAACGTTTATGGTTGAGCGTCGCGAGTCGGAGCTTGCCCTGACGGCCGATCGCCTGTCGGGCGCCATTGCGCGCTCGGTCGGTGCCTTCCGCTCCAACTTCGAGCGCCTGCCCGAGCGCTTGGTCGCAAGCACCTCGGGGCTCGATGGCAAGCGCCATGCGCTCACGCTCGCGAGTTCCCGTCTGGAGCATCAGGGACGCACGATGTTGAGCAAACCCGCGTCCGACTTGGGTCGCGCAGCGGCCTCGCTCGACGCCCTGTCGCCGCTTAAGGTGCTTGCCCGCGGCTACTCCATCGCATACAGCGATGGCGGCGTGGCTACGAGCGCTAAGACTTTTAAGCCCGGTGACGCCATCCGCGTGCGTATGGCGGATGGTAACGTGGCAGCAACCGTCGATACGGTTGAGTAGACCGCGTTTTATGGTGATAGACCTTTAGGAAAGGAAACAGATATGGCAGAGAAGACCCCGGTCGAGCAGCTTACGTATAAGCAGGCCTCACAGGAGCTGGAGCTCATTATCCGCAGCCTGGAGTCGGGCGATATGGAGCTCGAGGAGTCGCTCGAGAGCTACACCCGCGGCGTCGAGCTCCTCAAGAGCCTGCGTACCCGCCTGGCCGATGCCGAGCAGAAGGTCTCGGTGCTCCTTAAGGACGTCGACGGCAACGACGTGCTCGCTGACGGCGAAGCCGCCAACACCGACGACAACCTCTCGTTCTAGTCACCTCGCAGCCCACTTTAGGGTAGTCTTTTTGGGACGGGGCTTTTTTGACTACCTTTTGGCGGTTGCTCGCCGAGCGCTTGCGTTTGCGAAAAAGTAGTCAAAAAAGCCCCGTCCCAAAAAGACTACCCTGGTGGCTGGGCCATTAGGCGTGAATGTGGCTTGCCTTTTGGCGCGCTTAAGATGAGTTGAGACGCTATCGCTGCTCGATTTCATTGGGTTCAACCATTATTTCAAGCGTGTGTAAATACTCATCTTGATTGTCGGATATGTATTCGCTTACATACCAGAATTCTAAAAGAGGCCCCGTGGCAACGAGGTGATTCCGGTCCATGAATTCGTTCATTTCCCTCCATACTATCGGCGTTTTTTCAGCAGGGCCGGTGGTTGTCCTGCAAAGATAGTCGCCTTCCGGGAAAATCTCACACCCTTTATCGTCACTTGACCCGAGCGAAAGCAGCGTCTTCTTTGCTACCAAGCAACCGTCGGTGCTCCTGCGCGATGGGTCAAGGATGAAGCATGGAACCGTGTGTATCGAGTCGATTTCCATCCCGAGTTCTTTCATGCGTTTAATGGTGGCGTAGGGAATTATGTCGCCGCTTAGCTCGTCTTCGCTTACGATGACATATCCTCGGGGTCCCTTATGAACCACTCTCGATTGCTTCTCCTCGCGCGCTCTTAACGACATGGATATATTTTGCATGCAATGCTCGATCTTTCGGCGCCGTTGCGATAACTTTGCAATGGCTGCGTCGATGCTGTCAAGTTCGTTGCTGAACAGCTCAAAGCTTGTTTCGAGTGAATGGTTGTCTAGGAAAGACCTGATTTCGCTTAGCGTGTAATTCATGTTGAGCATTGACATGATGATGTTAAGCCTGCCGAAATCGTCCTTCCTGTATTCACGGTAGGCATTCGCTCCGCGCTTTGGGGCAACTAGACCAATTGACTCGTAATAGCGAAGGGTGTCTGCACTTACGCCGTAGAGGCCGGCCGTCTGCTTGATATTAAGGGAAAACTCGCGTTCCATGCCACACCTTCCGACTGCCCTAGGGCCACTCAAAACCTTGGAGCTATTCTAATGTTTGTTACACCGTCATTGTCGGGCAAGCGGTCGTTTTGACGAGGTGAACGGTCTTAAGCGCCTGGTTTCCAGTTGGTATTCCATTGAAACACGTCGTTGACCTTTGACTTTCTCCAAATTTTAAGATGGCTTCAAGCCAGCTAGCTTAAATCATATCGATCTAGCATCTTAATTGTGAGGAAGGACAAGCAATGAAGGTCAAGACTAGGACGGGCATAGTTTCGGGCAAGACGCTCGAAAACGGGGTTGAAGCATTTTTGGGCATCCCCTATGCAAAGCAACCGGTAGGTGATCTTCGCTGGCGTGCCCCCGAGCGCCTTGACGATTCCGATGAGGAAATTGAATGCGTGGAATTCGGGCATTCTGCCAGGCAGTTTATCGATGAAGTCGAACTCGCTTCGCTTCATGAGCAAGGGGAGGATTGCCTGAGCCTTAACGTGTGGGTCAGGGGACACGAGCGCAAGAACCTTCCTGTCATGGTGTATATCCATGGAGGTGCCTACTTCTCAGGTGGATCTGCCGACCCGCTATATAACGGCTCCAATTTCGCGGCAGCGAAGGATGTCGTTATTGTTTCGATTAACTACCGTCTGAACTTGTTTGGATCGCTGCTGCTCGATTGCCTGCCGGGTGGAGAGGATTACAAAGAGGCTGGTTATCTTGCCATTCTTGATCAAATCCGCGCGCTCGAGTGGGTGCATGAGAATATTTCCGCCTTCGGCGGTGACCCCAATTGCGTTACGCTTTTCGGTGAGTCGGCAGGCTCTTCCAGCCAGGCTCTTCTATCCATTTTGCCAGAGGCAAATAAGTATTTCCAACGTGCGATTTTGGAATCCGGCCCTATCCAGCTTTATAAGACCCGTGAGCGCGGCGAGCACTTTGCTCGGGAGTTCGCCGAAATCATGGGATGCAAAACCGCCCAAGATCTCTTGGCGAAGTCGGCAGACGAGCTCATTGAGGGCATGCAGGTGTGGTGCGATCGTCATACTTACGAAGTGTCGCTAATTTTCTCGCCGGTTTGCGACGGTACTTTCCTTCCTAAAAAGCCGATGAAGGCCTGGGCGGAGGGCGCAGCCAAGGATATCGATATTATGATTGGGTGTACCGAGGACGAGTTTACGTATTTCCATTTCTACTTCGATGACCTTCCCGGATTCTGGCACGGCCAATTCCCGATTCATTTTGATGATCAGATTGATATTGATTACTGGGAGCAGGCATATCGAGAGGCATGGCCTGAGCGCGATTTTACCGAGAATTACACCAATTTTATGAACTCAACCGGTTTCTTTGTTGGCACCGACCTTATGGCTGAAGAGCAGTCGGCGTTTAAACCCGTGTACAACTATTTGTTCCGCTATAAATCTCGTGTCGAGGGAATGGGTTCTTGCCACGCAATCGAGGTGCCGTTCGTTTTCAAGAATCTTGATACCGCGAGTGGTCTGATGTTTACGGGCGACAATCCTCCAGCGCATCTCGCGGATGAAGTGAACGATGCGTGGTTCAGCTTTGCGAAGACGGGCAAGCCGATTGTTGAGGGCAAGGCGCCATGGGACCCCTATACCGCTGAGAACCACATTCATATGGTAATTGACGACAACGAGTGGAAGCCGGTGCATTCGCTGCATGCGAAAGAAGATTCGGTGTTCCGTCCTATGTACGAGGTGCTACTCAACGATTAGTGAAAGAAACCGCAATGGAGTGGGCTGATTAGCCCCATTGAATTCAGCTTGGACTATCCCTGCGTAAGGAGAAAGAAATGGCTCAAGAAGAAAAGCTATCGGGTTATCGATGGATGATTTTATTCGTAGTTTGTCTCATTTGTTTTATGGCAAACTTCATGCAATATCAGGTTTCAGCGTGGGGCGTCGTTGTGATGACGACTCTCGGTATCGATGCTGGTGGACTTACCAATCTTATGCTGATGCCGATGCTCACCGCTGTGTTTTTGTCGATTCCAGCAGGATCTCTTGCTGATCGCTACGGCGTTAAGCTTGTCGTGTCAATTGGCATGGTGCTTTCTGCCGTGGGCGGCTTTCTGCGCTATTTCATGATTAACGACTTTACCATGCAGATCGTTTCGATGTTTATGATCGGCTTTGGCATTGCGGCGCTCAATGCCAACCTGGCAAAGGTACTGGGTTCCTGGTTTAAACAGCAGACCTCCCTTGCCGTGGGAGTTTTCTATGCCGCTTCATGTGTGTCCATCGTGATAGCCCAGGCATTCAGCACTTATTTTCCTTCGCTTGACGTGTCTTATCTGGTTGCTGCTATTGCCGAAGCTGTAACTGCTGCTCTGTGGATCTTCTTTATGAGGAACGTCCCGGAGGGCGAGCCCATGCCCGAGCCCGAGCCGGTCATGAAGTACATTAAGATTGCCGCAAAGTCGCGCGGCGTTTGGTGCATTGCCTTGGCTTATGGCCTAACCCTCGCTTCAACCACGGCATATTGTGCAATTCTCCCGTCTGCACTCGAACTCGTTCGCGGTGTTGATACTGCTACTGCTGGATCTATGGCAGCAATCATTACTGTCGGCAGCTTCTTTGCCTGTTTTGCGGGACCGGCTGCCGTCCTCAAGCTCGGTAAGAACAAGCCGTTTCTCATTGTAACGACGGTGATTGCCGCTGTTGTAATGGTTGCAAACTGGTTTTTGCCGCTTGGCACCGTCATGTGGGTGGCTCTCGTCCTCAACGGTTTTATGACGGCTCTTTCCGGCCCTATTATTCAGGCAATGACTCCTGACCTTCCCGAGATTGGTGCAAAATATGCCGGTAGCGCTGGCGGAATAATCGGTACCGTTGGCCTTCTTTGCTCCTATTTTGTTCCCGTTATTGTCTCGTCAATTTCTGGCGACAATTGGACGTTGAACTTTACGATCGAATCGATTCTCTTCCTCGCCAGTGTTTTGCCTATTGCGATGCTGCCTGAAACTGGCGCTGCGGCAAAAGCCGAGATGCCTGAGGCCACTGAAATATAATAGAACGCTGTTTCGCATGGTCGCGGCCTCCTGATGATAGGGGACGCGACCATTTTTAAAGTGAGGTGGGCACCATGGGCGGTGACGCACGGGAAATAACGCTCAGGGATGAGCAGGGGCCGGCTTCGAGCGGTTACCGCTGGTTAATATTGCTGTTGGCGTGTGGCCTCTGTTTTTTGGGCAACTATATGCAGTATCAGGTCGCCGCCTACGCCACGGTCATCATGCCTCAGATGAATATCGACCCTGTCGGATTCTCGTCTCTCTTTCTGGCGCCAATGCTCGCTGCGGTTTTCTTTAGTCTTCCGTTCGGATCACTTGGAGATAGGTTTGGGCCCAAAGTAGTGATACTTGGCGGGTTTTGCGTTTCCTTAGTTGGCGGCGCGATCAGAATAATCAGCCTATCGAACTTTCCTGCTCAACTTGTCTCGATGTTTTGCATTGGCGTGGGGATGGCGGCATTGACTGCCAATAATGCAAAGACGCTTGGACTTTGGTTTGCAAATAAGACGGATGTTGCGATGGGTATTTACTATGCGGCAACTTGCTTTGGCATCGCGGCGGCGCAAGCGTCATCGGCGTTTATGCCTTCCGTGCTAATGGGCTATACGGCCGCAGAAGGGTTATTGATCGTTCTAACTATCTTCTGGGGTTTATTTGGTAAGAACGTACAGCATGACTCGCTTATCCCTGGTGGCGTTGAGCACGACCAAGCTCTTCTGACTGCTTTTCGTTCGCGCAACGTTTGGCTTTGCGCGATTTGCGCCGCTTTCTCACTTGCCGCCACGACCGCCTTTTCCGGTGTGCTACCTCAGGCTCTTGAGCTTGTGCGAGGCACCGATGCTTCGACGGCCGGCGAAATGGCGGCGCTGACAACTGCTGCTGGGATTGTCGGTTGCTTGATTGCTCCGATTCTTTACGGCAAATGCCGCCTTACGCGACCGTACCTTGTGGTCGTCGGGCTTCTTGGTTCCATTTCAATTGCGGTTGCATGGTTTGCCTCGGGCTTGAGGTCCATGGGAGTGTTGCTTGCGGTGTGCGGCATTGTTACGAGCATGATGGGTCCAGTTGTTCAGGCTCTGCCAGTCTCATTTGCTGAAATCGGCACTCGTTATGCAGGCAGCGCTGGCGGCATTATGGCTGAAGTTAGCCTTTTGGGTTCTTATATGCTTCCTATTGGGATTGCGGCTATTTCCGGTTCAGATTACGACAAACAAATGATGCTTATTACTCTGCTTTACGGCCTATCTGTCCTTCCGATATTGATCATTCCCGAGGTCAAACGCTCTGAATAGGTGCGAGCATATGGATGGGTGAAGCCCTCTGGTCATTGCGATTGCCGATGAATAGAATTCGCTCAATTGGGATCTTTGAAGTGGGCTAAACTGTTCTGGTGTTTCACTGAACAACACGACTTTTTGCGTTGTCACTAGAAAGGAACCAACCATGTGTGATTGCATCTTTTGCAAAATTGCCAACCACGAGATCCCCTCGACCGTTGTCTATGAGGACGACCAGGTCATCGCGTTCGACGACCTTAACCCCCAAGCGCCGGTCCACACGCTCGTGATCCCCAAAAAGCACTACAGTGACATCGCCGACAACGTACCTGCCGAGACCATGGGCGCGATGGCTCACGCCATCCAGGAGGTCGCCAAGGCCAAGGGCCTGGAGGACGGTTTCCGCGTCATCTCCAACAAGGGCGTCAACGCCGGCCAGACCGTTATGCACTTCCACATGCACGTCCTCGGCGGCAAGAACCTGGGCGAGAACCTCATCTGAGGACGCGCAGCCCGTCGCCTTGGCTGCCTTTGGAGTAATCTATGCAGCTTTCTCAACTCGAATACCTTCAAGCGGTAGCGAGCTATGGCGGCGTGCGCAAGGCTGCTCGCGCCGTCCATGTGAGTCCACAGGCCGTTTCGTCGGCAATTAAGAAGTTGGAATCTGAGTATCAGATTGTTTTGCTCGATCGATCGGCGGGGGAGGCTGTTTTGTCTCCGGCGGGCAGAGAATTTGCGCGTCGTGCACGCGTGATCCTGGCGCAAGTCGACGATCTCAAAAAGTACGCTCAATCGAGGGACGATGGCGTTTCGCCCGACGGCCACTTTCGTCTTTACGCCCCTTGCCTTCATGGACGGGGGCGCCTTTTTGCCGAAAACTGGTATGACTCGTTTGAGCGCTTGCATCCTCAGATCCACCTCGATGTGTGGCATCAGCCAACGGCTACATGTTTTGAGTCGCTCATGCTTGGTATTTCGGATGCAGCCATCTCATTTGAAGAACCACGGGACAGCGCCCTTTCTTCGAAATACTTGGGTGAAAAGGAGCTCAAGGTTCTTTCGTGCCCGGCGGGCCATCAATCTGTGGACGCTATGACCATTCGTGAGCTACTGGGCGGCAGGCTCGCTGTTCCAATTAATTTGTCGCCCTGTCTCAATGCAATCAACCGATGCCCCGAAGCTCAGCTCGTTAATTTCCGCTTCCGTGATGTTGAATACGGAAGCAGGGCTCAGGTTGAGTTTCTTCAAGCCGGGGGATTGATATTGAGTTTGTCTGGGTCCTCTCTCGCATCGGATGGATCAGAAGTGAGCGAGTGTTCCATTGAAGGATCGCGTGACGTAACTCTGCCTATCTACTTTTGCTATCGGCAAAATGCGTGGACTGATCGACATCAGACAGTTTTCCTTCACCTATTGCGACATCTCGCTTCGTGAGACTATTTGGTATCGTGGCATCAAGTGAATATTGACGCTTTGCAACGCATGGTTGACGGCTTCGCCCTCATACTTTTCAACGATTTCGGTTTGGATTATTGACTCTTGGAGGGCGAAGCATGAAAAACCGTATGGTTTTGCTTTATATGGCGTTCGTTTTCCTATCGAACTTCAGCACCATCTTGTTTTTTCTGACGGTTTACCTTGAGTTTGTCGGATTCTCGATGGTGGCGATTTCTGGCATGATGATTGCATACCAAGTGAGCAAGTTCATTCTGGAGATTCCCACTGGCTTTATTGCTGACAGGTTTGGGCGAAAGGCGAGTGGCCTCGTCGGCGTCGTGGGAATGCTCGGGTACTATGCCGCCCTGCTTCTCATCCGGTCTCCTCTGCTTTTAATCGGAGCATTTGTTCTCAAGGGTTTTGCCGTCGCATGCGTGAGCGGATCCATCGAAGCGATTTATATTGACAGCGTCTCCCAAGAACAGCTCGTGAGACTTAATGTGGTTGAGCGATTCGTCTTCTATGCGTCTTATGCCCTTTCTGCTTGTGTGGGCGGTTTCATCTCGTCTGCCAGCGCGTATCTCATCGGTCTTTCGATCGATATCGTTGCAATGCTGTTGACGTTGGTTGTCGTTGCCTATATTCCTGGGGGACGAAGAGGGGACACCACTGTGACGCCCGGGCGTGGAATTAGCCCGAAGATGATCGGGGACGCAATTGCGGGTAACGGCATTCTTCGCTCAGCGTTCATCATGGACTGTTCTCAGGCATTTGCTTTCGTCGCTTTGGAAGACTTTTTCTCGCTGCTGCTTGCGGGTCGCGGAATGAATGCCATCGCTTCGGGTGTGACCATTGCGGTCCAGCTCTTTGTCTCCGCCTCCATAGGGTTCATTGTGCCCAGCGTGATTGCTCGTGTCGACAAGGGCCGTTTTGCGCGCATTTGCGGCATAGCGCGTCTTTGCCTAACCGCCTTGTTTTTGCTCCCCTTTACTCCAGCCTATTTATTGCCTGTGTTTTATGTGCTGCAGACGGTCGCTTACGCGTTGTTTGCCCCAATCAAATACTCAGTTTTTCAAAATGCTGCTGATTCATCGATGCGCTGTTCGTTGATTTCGGTTCAAAGCCAGATGGTGGCGGTGGGCGCCGTTCTTTTCTATCTGCTCAATGCTGTGTTGAGTAGCGTTGTGGGTATTCGGGTTGTGCTGCTTGTTGCGCTTGGGATTTCTTCTCTGGCGTATGTCCCCGCGCTATTTCGCCTTACAAGTCAAAGACCATGAGCATGCATGCATCGATAACTTATATATCAACGCAATAAACCCGAGCGCGAGGGCGTTTGGGTTTATTATTGAAGCGTATGTAACCTGGCGGCGCCACACCGCCTGTTAGTAGGGAGACACATGAACGTTCTGGTCGTCAACGCAGGATCTTCGACCCTTAAGTATCAGGTCATCGATACCAAGTCCCACAAGGTGTCCGCAAAGGGCTCCTGCGAGCGCGTCTGCTTTACCGGCGGCACCTTCACCCACGCTGCCAACGGCTCCAAGAAGGTGACCGAGAACATCGAGTTCCCCGACCACAAGGTCGCCATCGAGGTCGTCCTGAAGGACCTCGAGGCTAACGGCGTCAAGATCGAGGGCATCGGCCACCGTATCGTTCAGGGCGGTTGGTACTTTGGCGATTCCTCCCTCGTCGACGAGGACGTTCTTGCCAAGATCCGCGAGGTCGCCCCGCTCGCCCCGCTGCACAACAACCCCGAGGCCAACGTTATCGAGTACTGCCTGGAGCAGTATCCCGACCTGCCCAACGTCACGGTCTACGACACCGCTTTCCACTTCAACATGCCCGAGGTCGCCAAGACCTACGCCCTGCCCAAGGACGTTTGCGACAAGCTGCACATCCGTAAGTACGGCGCTCACGGCACCAGCTATCGCTACATCTCCAAGAAGGTCGCCGAGATGACTAACGGCGAGGCCCGCAAGGTCGTCGTGTGCCACATCGGTTCCGGCGCCTCTCTATGCGCCATCGAGGACGGCAAGTGCATGGACACCACCATGGGCCTTACCCCGCTCGACGGCGTCATGATGGGCACCCGTTGCGGCTCCATCGACCCGGCTACCGTGTGCTACCTGCAGCGCGAGGGCGGATACACCTTCGACGAGGTTGACGAGATGATGAACAAGAAGTCTGGCCTCATGGCTGTGACCGGCGGCAAGACCAACGACTGCCGCAACGTCGAGGAGCTCGCCGCCGCTGGCGACCCCGAGGCTCAGCTCGCCTTCGACATGTTCGTCTACAAGATTGCCGCCAAGGCCGCCGAGATGGCCACCTCCATGTGCGGCATGGACACGCTCGTCTTTACCGCCGGCATCGGCGAGCACGCTCCGGCCGTCCGCGCCGGTGTGGCCGACCGTCTGGCCTTTATGGGCGTCAAGATGGATCACGCTCGCAACGCCCTGCGTGGCGATGGCGCCTGGTGCCTGTCCGCCAAGGATTCCAAGGTCAAGATCTTCGTCATCCCCACGGACGAGGAGTTCATGATCGCTTCCGACGTCGAGCGCATCGTCAACGGCAAGTAATTGATGCAAGGGGAGGGGACTGGATGGCCTTGTGCCGTTCAGCCCCCTTTTATGCGCTTTGGGCGAAGAGTTTAATAGATATTTATTGAATTCTGATAACTTCTTATTAAGGATACGGCCGCCTTATGGGTTTGCCGACCGTTCTGTAATCACGAAGGAGTCTCATGAACGTACTTGTTGTCAACGCCGGCAGCTCGAGCCTTAAATATCAGCTTTTGGACACCGATACCCGCGAGGTTTTCGCCAAGGGTAACTGCGAGCGCATCGGCTCGGAGATGGGCATCTTTGGCCACTCCGAGAACGGTGGTGCCAAGCAGACCGAGGAGATTCCTTTCCCCGACCACCGCTCGGCTATCGCGCGCGTGCTCGAGGAGCTCGAGAAGACCGACTTTACGATCGATGGCATCGGCCACCGTATCGTTCAGGGCGGCTGGTACTTCGATGATTCCGCGGTCGTCGACGATGAGGTCATGGCCAAGATCCTTGAGGTGGCGCCGCTTGCCCCGCTGCACAACTACGGTGAGGCCGCAGCGATTGAGTATTGCCGTGAGAAGTATCCGGAGCTGCCCAACGTGGCCGTCTTCGATACGTCGTTCCATATGACGATGCCCGAGGTCGCCTACACCTACGCCCTGCCCAAGGACGTCTGCGACAAGTATCACGTGCGCAAGTACGGCGCCCACGGCACGAGCCACCGTTACGAGTGGATGATGGCCAAGAAGATCCTGGGCACGCGCTGCCACCGTCTGCTGTCGTGCCACCTGGGCAACGGCGCCTCGCTCGCCGCTATCGAGGACGGCGTATGCCGCGATACCACGATGGGTCTCACGCCGCTCGACGGCCTGATGATGGGTACCCGTTGCGGTTCCATCGACCCGGCCACCGTGTGCTACCTGCAGCGCGAGGGCGGCTACAGCTACCAGGAAGTCGACGACATGATGAACAAGCAGTCCGGTCTGCTTGCCATCTCGGGTATCTCCAACGACGCCCGCGACATCCGCACCCGCGCCTCCGAGGGTGACGAGCGCTGCCTGCTCGCCTTCGACATGTTCGCCTACAAGGCCATGCAGCAGGCAGGTTCCATGATTGCCTCCATGGCTGGCGTGGATACCATCACCTTTACCGCCGGCATCGGCGAGAACGACTGGTCGATCCGCAAGGCTTTCTGCGACTGCTTTGAGTGGCTGGGCGTGCGCATCGACAACAACAAGAACCGCGAGGCCGTGGGCAACGGCCCGCAGGTCATCAGTGCCGCCGGCTCCACCGTCACGGTCATGGTCATCCCCACCGACGAAGAATACATGATCGCCCACGACGTCGAGCGTCTGACTGGCAATAACTAACGCATTCGTCTGCAATTGAGAGAAAGGCCTCCAGAGCAACGAGCTCCGGAGGCCTTTTTGCTAGCAAGCGGAAATACCAGTCCCAAAGTGACCATCACCAGTAACGCCTGCGCTCCCAGCAACGGCACCCAGCCATCCAGATCTTCAGCCCCAGCTCGTAGCCAAGCCGCCGTCCACCCCAGATTCCCTAAATGCCACGTGGCGGTAGGGTCCCTACAGGGTACAGCTCTGAAAACATCCCGCAGGACGGAGGAAGCCCCCGCCGCACGTAGTGCGCAGCGGGGGCTTCCGACATGTCCGAGGACGTTTTCAGAGCTTTACCCTGTAGAGACCCGAGGGGATACGTCCGCTACTCAGCCATCTGAGCCTGGACGGCGGTGATGGCCACGACACCCACGATGTCGTCGGCAGAGCAGCCGCGCGACAGGTCGTTGACCGGCTTGGCAATGCCCTGCAGGATGGGGCCGTAGGCGTCGGCGCCGGCGAAGCGCTGGACCAACTTGTAGCCGATGTTACCGGCCTCGAGGTCGGGGAACACGAGCACGTTGGCCTTGCCGGCGACGGAGGAGCCGGGAGCCTTGAGCTGGGCGACGGTGGGGACGATAGCGGCATCGAGCTGCAGGTCGCCATCGATGGCGAGCTCGGGGGCCTTCTCCTTGCAGAACTTCACGGCTTCCTGGACCTTCTTGGCGACCTCGCCGCCGGCGGAGCCCATGGTGGAGTAGGAGAGCATGGCTACGTGCGGCTCGACGTTGCCCATGAAGGTGGACCAGGAGTGAGCCGAGGCGATGGCGATCTCGGAGAGCTCGTCAGAGGACGGGTTGATGTTAAGGCCGCAGTCGGCGAAGATCAGCGTGCCGTCGGTGCCAAACTGCGGGGTGTCGGTGCACATCACGAAGAAGGCCGAGACCAGCTTGGTACCCGGGGCGGTCTTGAGGATCTGCAGCGCGGGGCGCAGGGTGTCGGCGGTGGAGTGGCAAGCGCCGGAGACCAGGCCGTCGGCATCGCCCATCTTGACCATCATGGTGCCAAAGTAGGTGGCATCCATCACCTGGGCGCGAGCCTGCTCGATGGTGACGCCCTTCTTAGCGCGGAGCTCGGCAAACTTCTGCGCGTACTCCTCGTGCTTCTCGGCGTTGCGCGGGTCGATGATGGTGGCGCCGGGAACGTCGATCTCGTCGGGGTTGCCCAGGATGACGATCTTGGCCAGACCCTCCTCGATGATCTTAGTAGCCGCGACGATGGTGCGCGGATCCTCGCCCTCGGGCAGGACGATGGTCTTAAGGTCGGCCTTGGCGGCAGACTTCATACGGTTTAGGAAATCGCTCATGTTACTCCTTACAAGCGTTTCGCTAAGCTCCAGGCACCCGGCTGTTCACGAATAAACCCGCTGCTAGCGGGTTTACCTTTCAATTATGTTCGCCGCGGTGCTTGAGCTTTCCTTGTGTGGCAAGCTCATTATAGGACGCATTAGCGCTATAATCGCTCTGATAAATATGTCTCGACGTATGTTCGAGAAAAAGCCCAGTTAAAAAGCGTGTGGCTTTTGACAAGGAGTATCGATGCAGATTACCTCAGGCCTGCCTGAAGGCTTTAATGCCGGTGCGTACGACATGATCGTTGTCGGTGCCGGGTACGCTGGTGCCGTTTGTGCCCGCCGTCTTGCCGAGACTATCGGCTATCGCGTTGCCGTTCTGGAGCGTCGTAGCCACATTGCGGGCAATGCCTACGACTGCGCTGACGAGGCTGGAATCCTGATCCACGAGTACGGTCCGCACATTTACCACACCTTTAACGAGCGCGTGCACAATTTCCTGTCGCGCTTTACCAAGTGGACGGACTATCAGCACAAGGTGCTCGCCAACATCAACGGCACTCTTATGCCCGTGCCCTTCAACCATGCGAGCCTCAAGCTTGCTTTTGGCGATGAGCGCGGCGAGGAGCTGTATCAGAAGCTCGTGGAGACCTTTGGCAAGGACGTCAAGGTGCCCATTATGGAGCTGCGCAAGAAGAACGACCCGGATCTTGCCGAGGTCGCCGACTACGTCTACGAGAACGTCTTTTTGCATTACACCATGAAGCAGTGGGGACAGACGCCCGACCAGATCGATCCCTCGATCACTGGTCGCGTTCCCGTCTTTGTGGGCGATGACGATCGCTACTTCCCGCAGGCCCCCTTCCAGGGTATGCCGCAGGACGGCTACACTGCGCTGTTCGAGCATATGCTCGATCACGACCTGATCGATGTATTCTGCGACGTGGACGCTCGCGATCTGTTCGAGATTGACGAGACCACCGTTAAAGTTGACGGCAAGGTCTATGGTGGCGAGATCGTCTACACCGGTCCGCTCGATGAGCTGTTCAACCTCGACCTGGGTGCTCTGCCGTACCGCACGCTCGATATGAAGTTCGAGACGCTCGATATGGATCAGTTCCAGCCCGTGGGCACCGTTAACTACACCACGAGCGAGGACTACACGCGCATTACCGAGTTCAAGAACATGACCGGTCAGGTCCTGCCCGGCAAGACCACCATCATGAAGGAATACTCCAAGGCCTATACGCCCGGCTCGGGCGAGACGCCGTACTACGCCATTCTTGAGCCCGAGAACCGCGAGCTCTACGAGCGCTATCTTGAGCGCGTCCAGAACCTGACGAACTTCCACCCGGTGGGTCGCCTGGCCGAGTATCGCTACTACGATATGGACGCCGTGACCAATTCCGCCCTCGATCTTTCGGATGAGATTATCGCCTGCCATGCATAAAGTCATAACATTCGGTATTCCCTCGTATAACGCCGCCAAGGACATGGACCATTGCATCACCTCCATTCTGGAGGGGAGCAATTACGCCACCGATATCGAGATTATTGTCGTTGACGACGGCTCCAAGGACGAGACGGCCGCCAAGGCCGACGAGTGGGAGGCCCGTTATCCCGGTATCATCCGCGCGGTACACCAGGAGAACGGCGGCCACGGTATCGCCGTCCTTTCGGGCCTGCGAGAGGCGCAGGGCACCTACTACAAGGTCGTAGACTCCGACGACTGGCTCGACGGCGCGGCCCTTTCGACCATGCTGTCGATCCTGCGCGGCTTCGAGGAGCGCGACCAGCGCGTCGACCTGTTTATCTCCAACTACGTGTACGAGAAGGTCTACGAGGGCACGCATACCGCTATTGGCTACAAGTTTGCCCTGCCGCGCAAAAAGATTTTCACCTGGGATCAGATCGGGCACTTCCGTCTGGACCAGAATCTGCTTATGCACAGTCTGTGCTATCGCACGGACGTGCTGCGCGAGTCCAACCTGCCTATGCCGCCGCACACCTTCTACGTGGATAACATCTACGCCTATGTGCCGCTGCCGCGCTGCAAGACCATGTACTACGCCGACATCGACCTCTACCGCTACTTCATTGGCCGCGAGGGCCAGAGTGTCAACGAGGCTACGATGGTCAAGCGTCTGGACCAGCAGTTCCGCGTTACGCGCATTATGATGGAGTCGTTCCATCTGTACAGCGATGTTGAGTCTTCGCGCTTGCGCTCGTACATGATGGGCTACTTCACCATGATGATGGCGATCTGTTCGGTGCTCACCAAGCTTTCCGAGGAAGAATGCGCCGATGAGCGCCTGAAGACGCTGTGGAATGATCTGAAGGCTTACGACGAGCGCATGTATCGTCGCGCACGTTATGGTGTGGTGGGCTTCTTTACCAATCTGCACGGACGGGCCGGAGACAAAACCACACTCGGCCTATACCGTCTTGCCTCAAAGATCTTCAAATTCAACTAGCTGCTGAGTAATCGCTGCTGATAGGTTGACTGGGCCCCTTGGCCTTTAGTTTGCTACTGCGAACAGTCCTGCTCGCACGGAAAGCACATTAAGTGCTTTCCGGCTCGTGCGGAACTTGTATCAAACTAAAGGCCAAGGGGCCTTTGCTATAAGAATCGATTGTCAGACAGTTTGAATTTGAAGATCTTCGACGCGCGGTACACAGGGGCCTGGGCTGAAAAGAAGCTAGTTGGTAGGTTGCCCGGTGGGGCTTGGTTATGTTTGTCGCGAGTTCCGCACGAGCCGAAGAGCACTTAATGTGCTCTTCGTGCGAGCCAGGACTGTAGAGCAGCAAACATAACCAAGACCCGCCGGGCAACCGGTCAGGTGAGGTTATTTGGCGGCGCCGGGGATGCCGTGGGAGGTTTTGGCGGTTTTGGCTCCGTTTACGATGGCGGTCTGTAGGACCCTTACAGCGAGCATGCCCAACAGGTCGAGGGGCACGGCGGCGCTTGCCTGGGTGCCCAGTTTGCCGCTGGCGAGGGTGTAGATGGTGTCGCCGTCGTTGGTGGTGTGCGTGGGGCGAATGGCGTGCGCGTAGGCGTCTGCGGCCATCTGGGAGACCTTGGTGGCCTGGGCCTTGGTGAGCTCCACGTTGGTGACGATGCAGCTGATGGTGGTGTTGGTGCGGTCGAGCGGCATTTGCATGGAGCCAGCGGCGGCAAAGGCTGCGAGCTCCATGTCGACGATCTGGTCGCTATTGGCTGCGGTTCGCATGCCGGCGACCCACTTGCCGGTGAGGGGGTCAACGACGTTGCCGCAGGCGTTGACCGAGACCACGGCACCCACCTTGATGGGACCGAGTGCCACGGCGGCGGCGCCAAGACCGGCCTTCATGCAGGTGGCAGGTCCCATGAGCTTGCCCACCGTGGCACCGGTGCCGGCGCCTACGTTGCCCTGCTCAAGGGTGGCGGGGGTGTTATCGAGCGCCTCGCGTACGGCGGCGATGCCGGCATCGATGTCGGGACGAACCGTGGGGTCGCCGTAGGCGAGGTCGAAGATGCAGCTGGAGCACACGATGGGCACCTGCGTGGGGCCGACGGGCAGGCCGATGCCGCGGCTCTCGAGCTCGCGGGCAACACCGCTTGCGGCCTCGAGGCCAAAGGCCGATCCGCCCGAGAGGCAGACGGCGTGAACCTTGTCGACGGTGTTCTCGGGGCGCAGCAGGTCGGTTTCGCGCGATGCCGGGGCACCGCCGCGAACGTCGACACCGCCGGTGGCGCCTTCGGCTGCCACGATTACGGTGCAACCGGTGCCGGCCTCCTCGTCCGTATAGTTGCCAAAGCAAAAGCCATCGACATCGCAAACGTCAATGGCCTCAAGCAGTGTATCCATGTTTTACTCCTATCGGTTTTCCGCCGGGCCTTATGCCCGGTCGGGATCCGTACGGTACGCCAAAATTGTAGGCGCTGGGGGATACCCAGCGCCAGATGCAATTACGAGAGTTTTTGAATCGCGCGTGCGACGCGTGCGATGGGTAGACCCACCACGTTGTAGAAGTCGCCCGAAATATCGCGCACGAGCATGCGTCCGCCGACACCCTGAATACCGTAGGCGCCGGCCTTATCCATGGGTTCGCCCGAGTTGACGTAGCGCTCAATCTGCTCGTCAGTGAGCTCATAGAACGTCACGTTGGTCACATCGACACAGGATAGGCTCTCGGCGGCATGCGGGGCGGCTGTGTCGCCTGCCTTAACGATGCAGACGCCGGTTGCGACCTGGTGCGTGCGGCCCGAAAGCTCACGGAGCATAGTGCGTGCTTCGTCCTCGTTTGCCGGCTTACCCAAGATCTTGCCGTCGAAGGTGACGATCGTGTCGGCGGCGACGGTCAGCTCGTTGGGCTCGGCGTGCTCGGCGGCAACGGCAGCGGCCTTAGCGCGTGCCAGGCGCTCGACAAGCGTAAGCGGCGCCTCGCCGTCAAACGGCGTTTCATCGATATCGGCAGGGATGATGCGGATGTCATAGCCCGCCTCGCGCATAAGCTCGATGCGGCGCGGCGATTGCGAAGCCAAAATCATAGCTGGATGCCCTCGGCAACCTTCTCGACGGCCTTGTCGCCGGCGAGCGTGCGAAGCAGCTCAAGCGCAAAGGGGAGCGACTGGGCCATGCCGCTGGCGGTGATGATGTTGCCGTCCTGCGTGACCTTCTCACCGGTATAGGTGCCCTCGGGGAAGCTCTTCTCAAAGCCGGGGAAGCACGTGGCGTGGCGCCCCTCGAGCAGGTCGAGCTCGCCCAAGATAAACGGGGCGGCGCAGATGGCGGCAACGTGCTTGGTCGCGGCGAACTCGCAGACCACGTCGCAGACGCGCTGATCGGCGCGCAGATTGGTAGCGCCGGGCAGACCGCCGGGCAGCACAACGCAGTCGTACTCGTCAAAGTTGATCTCGTCAAAGAGCGCATCGCAGGTCACGGGGATCTGCAGCGAGCTCACGACCTCGCGCGTGGGCATGATAGAGACGAGCGTGGCACGCACGCCGCCGCGACGCATGACATCGACCATGGTCAAGCATTCAATAGTTTCAAAGCCATCGGCGGCGAGAACGGCAACGCTGGGCATGAGGGTTCCTTTCATAGGCGGCATACAATTAGCCGTCTTATACCCCGAACGCGCCCGCTTGCCACGCTCAATCGCCGAATGATTTTTCCGCGCAATGGTTAAGTGGCTAGTTGCGCTTGAGGTGGACGACGGTCTCGCAGTGGAAGGTTTGTGGGAACAGGTCGACCGGTGTGATCTTGACGGGGGAGAAGGTGCCTTCTTCGACAAAGCGCTTGAGGTCGCGCGCTAGGGTGGCAGGGTCGCAGCTCACGTAGGCGACATCGCGGGCGCTCGTGCTGGCGATAAGGTCGATGGCCTCGGGGGCGAGGCCTGCGCGCGGCGGGTCGACCACCAAAACGTCGGCATCCTGATCGGGGAACTCGCGCACCGCGTCGCCGCCAATGACGTCGACATTATCGAGCTTGTTGATTTCCAGGTTACGGCGCAGGTCGCGCACGGCGGGGCCATAGGCCTCGACGGCGGTGACAAAATCGCAGCGGCGGGCGAGCGGCAGGGTAAAGGTGCCGGCGCCGCAGTACAGGTCCACGGCCAGCTCGTCTTCCTGCGGGTCGAGCGCTTCCATGACGAGCTCGATTAAAATCTCGGCGCCCTTGGTGTTGACCTGGAAGAATGACGGGGCAGACAAGCGCATCTGGCCGTCGGCGATATTCTCGGTCCAGGAGCCCTCGCCGGCGAGCATCTCGACCTTGGAAACGCGGCGGGCTTTCTTCTCGCCCTTGCTCATCACGCGCACGATGCTCGTGGGATGAGCGGCGTCTGCCAGCACGCGGGAGACCTGCGAGCGCGGGAAGGAGCCCGTGGGCGTCCATAGCGCCACCTCGAGCGCCTTGGTGCGACGCGAGGCGCGAATACCCACGCGCTCAAGGCCAAGGTCATGGCTGCCGCTCAGATAATTGAGTGCGCCGACGACCGATTTGAGTGCCTTGGGAAAGCGTTTGTCGAACAACGGGCACGAATCAACGGTCACGATCTTGCTGGGGTCGACGCCGTGCATGCCAAGACGCACGCGGCCGTTGACAACGGTCGGCTCGAGCTCGATTTTATTGCGGTAGCCCCAGTCGTCCTTGGTACGACGGATAGGCTGCACCAGCTCATCGACCTGATCGGGGCTGAACTTGCCGATGCGCTCGAGCGTGGAGCGCAAGTTTTGCTCCTTGGCGGCAAGCTGCGCGGTGCGCGAGAGATTGCCCCACGAGCAGCCGCCGCAAATACCCACGAAGGGGCAGGGAGGCTGGATGCGATCGGGGCTCGGCTCCAGAATCTCGGTGGTGCGGGCGCGCATAAACGACTTGCCGTCCTGCACGATCTCGGCCTCGACGGTGTCACCTGCCACGGCGCCCTGGACAAAGACGGCCTTGCCGTTGTCGGCGTGCGCCAGCCCGTCGGCGCCGTACGTCATCGATTCTATGGTGAGCTTCATATTCCTGCCTGTCATTCGCGTTGTTGTCCGCACCATGGTAGCAGGGAAAAGCGCCCCGCATCCGAGGCTTTCCTCAAATGCGGGGCGCTTCTACAAACGTCTATTTGGTCTTGCCGGTAATGAGCGTCTTAAGGCCTAGACCGATCAGGCCCAGACCCATGCGCACGCGACCGGGACGATGGCGCTCAATGGCCTGGGTCTTGCCAACGGGCTTCTCACGACGGACGCTCGTCTCGGGCGCGGGCCTAGCGGCCTGCGGCTCGGGCTGAGGTGCGGGCTCGGGCTCAATGACGGTCGCCTGGACCTTTTGGACCTTGGGTGCTACCGGCTGCGGCTCAGGAGAAGGGGCGGGCTTTGCCTCAATGACGGGCTCGGGCGCGGCCTCGGCGTTGCGATAGGCACGCTCCAGCAGGGCTTCCTGCGAGTTGAAGGGTTTCTCACCCCCTGTACGCTCCACGGGAACCCAGGTGCCGTCACTTGTCAGACTGCGGGCTTTCACGTTGTCGCGCAGCTGCATGCCCATGTACTCGTGCACCAGGGCGCGGCAGGTGGGGTCGAGCACGGGGAAGGCGATCTCCACGCGGTGCTCGGTGTTGCGCGTCATCATGTCGGCCGAGCTCAGGTAGATCATGTCCGAGTCCACGCCAAAGGCGTAAACGCGCGCATGCTCCAAAAAGCGTCCGACGATAGAACGGACATGCACGTTTTCGGTCTTGCCAGGAACGCCCGGCTTGAGGCACGAGATGCCGCGGATGATCATGTCCACGCGGACTCCAGCGCACGATGCCTCGGCGATCTTGTCGATGACCTCGCGGTCGGTGAGCGAGTTGAGCTTAAAGAACACGCGGGCGGGCTCGCCAGCGAGAGCGCGCTGAATCTCGCGATCCAGACCGCGCATGATGAGCGGCTTGAGGCCTACGGGCGCCACACCCAGGAAGCGGTAATCGCCGCGCAGATTGCCCAGCGACAGGTTGCGGAAGAACAGGTTGGCATCCTCGCCGATGCCGGGGTGGGCGGTCATGAGCATAAAGTCGCTGTAGAGTTTGGCCGTCTTCTCGTTAAAGTTGCCGGTGCCCAGCAGCGTCAGACGCGTTAGCGCCATGCCTTCGCGATAGGTGAGCTGGCAGATCTTGGAGTGGCACTTAAAGCCCTCGGAGCCGTAGATGACGGTGCAGCCGGCCTCTTCCAGGCGCTCGGCCCACTCGATGTTGTTCTGCTCGTCAAAGCGCGCGCGGAGCTCCATGAGCACCGTGACTTCTTTGCCGTTCTCGGCGGCATCGATCAGTGACTCGCACAGGCGGCTCTGCTTGGCCACGCGGTAGAGCGTGATGCGCAGCGAGATGCACTCGGGGTCATAGGCGGCCTCGTGCACCAGGTCCAAGAACGGATTCATGGCCTCGTAAGGGTAAAAGAGCAGCTTGTCGTGCTGCAGCACCTGCTCGCGGATGGAGCGGGTCATATCGATGGTGGGGTTGGGCTGCGGCTTAAACGGCGTAAAGAGCAGCTCGTTGCGTAGATGCTCGGGAATCTTGCCCTCAATGCCGAAGACGTAGCCCAGGTCGAGCGGGATATCGCAGGTAAAGACCGAGCGGCGCGAAAGCTCGAGCGCCTTGCGGATGGTCTTGAGTGTTTGCTTCTCGAGCGAGCCCGAGACGGCGAGCACTACCGGCTGCAGGCGCAGGCGCTTCTTGAGGATGCGCTTCATGTGCTGGCGGTAGTCCTCTTCCTCCTCGACGCCCTCGCCGTCCGGATCGATGTCGGCGTTGCGGGTGACGCGGATGAGCGCGCGGTCGAGCGGCTTATAGGAGCCAAAGCAACTGTCCAGGCAGGCGAGGATGACGTCTTCGAGCAAGATGTAGGAGTAGGTGCCGGTGGGCGAGGGGATCTCGACCACGCGGTTCATTGAGGCGGGAATCTCGATGAGGCCCAGCAGGCTTTCCTCGTCGGTGACACCGTCCAGGCCGCAAGCCAGGTAGAGTGCACCGTTGCGCAGGTTGGGGAAGGGGTGGCGCGGGTCGATGACCAACGGCGAGATGACCGGCGACACGTAGGCCTGAAAGTAGCGGGCGACAAAGGTGCGCTCCTCGGGCGTAAGCGAATCGACGCGCGCGCGGTGGACACCCAGGGCGTCGAGCTTGCCCTCGATGCTCTTGAAAATGGACTCCCAGCGGTCGAGGAGCCCGGGCAGCTCCGCCACGACGGCTTCGACCTGTTCAGAGGCAGTCATATTGCTCTTGTTGTCCACGGGTTGCTTTTTGAGCTCGGCCAGGTCAGACAGGCCGCCTACGCGGACCATAAGGAACTCGTCGAGGTTGGACTCGAAGATTGAGACGAACTTTAGGCGCTCGAACAGCGGCACGGACTCATCGAAAGCCTCATCGAGCACGCGGTTGTCAAAGCGTAGCCAGCTGAGCTCTCGATTCTGCGTGTACGAGAAGTCGCGCGGCGGCTTGCGCAGCTTTGCGGCGGCTTGCTTCTTTTCGATTTTGCTCGGCATATGCATCTGTCCGTTCAGTCCCCACAGGGGACGGTAGCCTAACACTAATCACTATTGTCTCAATTTAGTCGACTTGTGGCACGGACGTATCGCGTGAACGGTATCTTTACCTACTTCTTACGCTGCCAAGGCATACAACTAACTGCCTGCTTCGTTTTGCAAGCAATCTATATCCACACTCAACTGGTGAGGATATATGAATAAGAATGATTGAGAGCTGAATATAATCGAATCCAAATCGAATCGTGGACAAGCGTTATATATATGCAGAAAACCGTTTTCGCTATGCAGTTCCTAAACATGAAAATATTTGTGTGATCTAGCTTAATTCCTCAGAAAAAAGAACGTTTACCTTTGAAAACCTGCTTTAGAGAACCGAAGTGCATCATGGGGGAATCATATGCGATATACCGTTCATCGCACTTTGTTGACCGTTCGGGGGCGAGGTGGAATTGCGGGTGGTTTTTGGATATAACTAGAGCTGTCAGCAAGCAGCGTCCCAAACGGAGGGGCGCTGATACATTCGGCCAGTAAGGCCCGAAAGAAAGGTAGGAGGCCATGACGAAAGGTCTGCACGTGCCTTCCGAGATCGGCAAGCTCAGGAAGGTCTGCCTGCACCGTCCCGGCGACGAGCTCCTCAACCTGCCGCCCGACGAGCTCGAGCGACTCCTGTTCGACGACGTCCCGTTCCTGGAGGTCGCACAGCAGGAGCACGACACCTTCGCCCAGATCCTGAGGGACCAGGGCGTTGAGGTCCTCTATCTCGAGAACCTCGTCGCGGAGGTGTTCGACCAGGTCCCCGGCGCCCGCGCCGAGTTCACCGACCAGTACATCGCCGAGGCGGGCATCCGCGGCCAGCACATGCCGCAGATCGTCCGCGAGAAGCTGGACTCCATCGAGGACAACCTCGAGTTCGTCAAGAAGACCATGGCCGGCATGACCAAGTCCGAGATCGAGATGCCCCTCACGGCCTCCACGACCCTCGACTCCCTGGTCAACTCCGAGTCCGAGTCCGACCTGATCATCGACCCGATGCCCAACCTCTACTTCACCCGCGACCCGTTCGCGGTCGTCGGCGAGGGCGTCAACCTCAACCGCATGTACTCGGTCACCCGCAACCGCGAGACCCTGTACGGCAAGTACATCTTCAAGTACCACCCCGACTACAAGGACGTCTCGCTGTACTTCCGCCGCGACTGCCAGTTCCACACCGAGGGCGGCGACGTGCTGAACATCAACGAGAAGACCCTCGCCGTCGGCATCTCCCAGCGCACCCAGGCCGCCGCGATCGACGTCATGGCCCAGAACATCTTCTGGAACTCCGACTCCAAGGTCGAGCGCATCCTGGCCTTCGACATCCCGGTCTCCCGCGCCTTCATGCACCTCGACACGGTCTTCACCCAGATCGACGTCGATAAGTTCACGATCCACCCCGCCATCATGGGCACCCTGCGCGTCTACGAGCTGACCGCCGGCAAGAACCCGGGCGACGTGAACATCCGCCTGATCGAGGACACCCTCGAGCACGTCCTGGAGGACGCCACCGGCGTCGACCAGGTCAAGCTGATCCCCTGCGGCGGCGGCGACCCGATCGCGGCCTCCCGCGAGCAGTGGAACGACGGCTCCAACACCCTGTGCGTCGAGCCCGGCAAGATCTGCGTCTACGCCCGCAACACCGTCACCAACGACGTGCTGTACAAGGAGGGCCTGGACCTTCTCGTCGTGCCCTCCGCCGAGCTCTCCCGCGGCCGCGGCGGCCCGCGCTGCATGAGCATGCCCTTCTGGCGCGAGGACCTCTAAGGTTTTCAAAGACCCGTACAGGTCTTAAACACACATCTAGCTGCCATTAGATGTCTCCCATTGGGGCGGTGCGCTCTTGCGTGCTGCCCCAAATTTGTATGAGGAACGACAGCACTATGTGAATGGCCGCTTTTGTCAGGAGTCTAGCCATGGATATCAAGACAATCGGCGTTGAGGAGTGGCTTAACGTTTGGGAGAAGAGCGCTACGTGGGATATCGCCCAGTCGACGATTTCGTCGCTCACCATGGGCGAGCTACGCGCACTTGACGAGCAGGACGGCGCCACGTTCTACGAGCGCCTGGACCGCGAGAAGATGAACTACGGTTGGATCGAGGGCTCGCCAGACTTTAAGGCCGAGGTCGCCAAGCTTTATCGCCGCGAGGTCAACCCTGACCACATCCTACAGACCAACGGCTGCACGGGTGCGAACCTCAACGCCATCATGGCCGTGGTGGTGCCCGGCGATCACGTGATCGCTGAGTGGCCCACCTATGCGCCGCTCTACGAGATTCCGCGCACGCTGGGCGCCGAGGTTGAGTACTGGGAGCTTCGCGAGGAGCTGGGCTGGAAGCCCGATATTAAGGAGCTCGAGCGCTTGGTGCGCCCCAATACCAAGCTCATCTGCATCAACAACGCATCGAATCCCATCGGTACGGTGCTCGATGCCGATACGCTCGGCCAGATTGCCGAGCTCGCCCGTTCGGTGGGCGCCTACGTGTTGTGCGACGAGGTGTACCTGCCGCTCGAAAACACCGAGTCCTTTATGTCGATGGCCGACGTGTACGAGAAGGCTATCGTCACCAACTCGGTGTCCAAGACCTATTCGACGCCTGCGGCCCGCGTGGGCTGGGTTGTGGCCGACGAGGAAGTATCCAACCGCATCCGCACCTATCGCGACTACACCATGATCTGCGGCGGCGTGTTCAACGACGCCCTGGCGACCTATGTGCTCGAGCACAAGGACAAGATCCTTGAGCGCAACCGCAAGATCGTGCTTGGCAACCGCGATATCGCGCAGGCTTGGATCGATACGCAGCATCGCGTTTCCTGGACGGCCCCGCAGGGTGTGTCCACCTCGTTTATCCAGCTGGATATTCCCGAGGACGACGAGGAGTTCTGCAAGCGTCTGCTGGCCGAGAGGGGAGTGCTGTTGGTGCCCGGCAGTCGTTTTGAGCTTCCCTGCGGCGCACGCCTGGGCTACTGCGCGAGCGAGGGAGTTTTGCGCGAAGGACTGAGGCTTTTGGGCGAGGCGCTGGCGGAGTTCGATCACTAGGATTCCTTCGGTCCTCGAAAGCCGTTCATAACTGCCTGCGATTATCGAAAACAGGCCCGTCCCCCACGAGGGGAGCGGGCCTGTTTTTCTATACCGAGAAGTCAAGTTGTTACAAATGGAGCCGTAGGACAAGCGAGTATCCGCTGGGCCTTATACTGAGCTTCCGGTGAACGGTACCAAGCGTCTGGTAAACGGTAATTTGTTTACCAGAAATGAATAGGACAAACTTTTTTCTGAATAAAAATGAAAATGGTTGAGACGCGGTATGAATCGCTAATTCTATTCATAGCTTTATTGGAAATATGCAATTTGAGGGTGGTTTATCAAAGATTCGTTCCATTCGATATTTGGATTGAAAACACGTTTAAGCACGTAAATACACTTTATTAAGACGAAGTGTGCCATGCGTGAAGTATATGTGTATGCCGTTCACCCCCTATAAAAAACCGTTCGGGGGCAAGGTGGAAGTATGAGCTGATTTTGGATATAAATATGTCGTCAGCAATAACGCCTCACACGGAGGGGCGCTAACGAATCGGCCCCGACAAGGGCCCGAAAGAAAGGTAGGAGGCCATGACGAAAGGTCTGCACGTGCCTTCCGAGATCGGCAAGCTCAGGAAGGTCTGCCTGCACCGTCCCGGCGACGAGCTCCTCAACCTGCCGCCCGACGAGCTCGAGCGACTCCTGTTCGACGACGTCCCGTTCCTGGAGGTCGCACAGCAGGAGCACGACACCTTCGCCCAGATCCTGAGGGACCAGGGCGTTGAGGTCCTCTATCTCGAGAACCTCGTCGCGGAGGTGTTCGACCAGGTCCCCGGCGCCCGCGCCGAGTTCACCGACCAGTACATCGCCGAGGCGGGCATCCGCGGCCAGCACATGCCGCAGATCGTCCGCGAGAAGCTGGACTCCATCGAGGACAACCTCGAGTTCGTCAAGAAGACCATGGCCGGCATGACCAAGTCCGAGATCGAGATGCCCCTCACGGCCTCCACGACCCTCGACTCCCTGGTCAACTCCGAGTCCGAGTCCGACCTGATCATCGACCCGATGCCCAACCTCTACTTCACCCGCGACCCGTTCGCGGTCGTCGGCGAGGGCGTCAACCTCAACCGCATGTACTCGGTCACCCGCAACCGCGAGACCCTGTACGGCAAGTACATCTTCAAGTACCACCCCGACTACAAGGACGTCTCGCTGTACTTCCGCCGCGACTGCCAGTTCCACACCGAGGGCGGCGACGTGCTGAACATCAACGAGAAGACCCTCGCCGTCGGCATCTCCCAGCGCACCCAGGCCGCCGCGATCGACGTCATGGCCCAGAACATCTTCTGGAACTCCGACTCCAAGGTCGAGCGCATCCTGGCCTTCGACATCCCGGTCTCCCGCGCCTTCATGCACCTCGACACGGTCTTCACCCAGATCGACGTCGATAAGTTCACGATCCACCCCGCCATCATGGGCACCCTGCGCGTCTACGAGCTGACCGCCGGCAAGAACCCGGGCGACGTGAACATCCGCCTGATCGAGGACACCCTCGAGCACGTCCTGGAGGACGCCACCGGCGTCGACCAGGTCAAGCTGATCCCCTGCGGCGGCGGCGACCCGATCGCGGCCTCCCGCGAGCAGTGGAACGACGGCTCCAACACCCTGTGCGTCGAGCCCGGCAAGATCTGCGTCTACGCCCGCAACACCGTCACCAACGACGTGCTGTACAAGGAGGGCCTGGACCTTCTCGTCGTGCCCTCCGCCGAGCTCTCCCGCGGCCGCGGCGGCCCGCGCTGCATGAGCATGCCCTTCTGGCGCGAGGACCTCTAAGTCTTTCCGTTTCCGGTGCGGTCCCCCTACAACCGCACCGGTTTCGCCCGTCAAACGGGCACCGCTTCTACTTTATTAAGTAATTCATTTCTTCGAAAGGAAACGAACCATGGGTGTTAACCTCTCCGGCCGTAGCTTCCTCAAGCTCCTCGACCTCACCACCGAGGAGATCGAGTACCTGCTCAAGCTCTCCAAGAACTTCAAGGATATGAAGCGCGCTGGCGTTCCGCACCGTTATCTCGAGGGCAAGAACATCGTCCTGCTCTTCCAGAAGACCTCCACTCGTACCCGCTGCGCCTTCGAGGTCGGCGGCATGGATCTGGGCATGGGCGTCACCTACCTCGATCCCGGTTCGTCGCAGATGGGCAAGAAGGAGTCCATCGAGGACACCGCTCGCGTTCTCGGCCGCATGTATGACGGCATCGAGTTCCGCGGCTTTGCCCAGGACGACGTCGAGGAGCTCGCTGCTAAGTCCGGCGTGCCCGTCTGGAACGGCCTGACCACCGAGTGGCACCCCACCCAGATGCTCGCCGACATCCTGACCGTCCAGGAGAACTTCAACTACGACATCAAGGGCAAGACCCTCGTCTTCATGGGCGACTGCAAGAACAACGTCGCTCGCTCCCTCATGGTCGTCTGCTCCAAGCTCGGCATGAACTTCGTGGCCTGCGGCCCCGAGGAGTGCATGCCCGCTGACGACGTCATCGAGGCCTGCAAGCCCATCGCCGAGGCCAACGGCTGCACCATTAAGCTGACCACCGACGTCAAGGACGGCGTCACTGGCGCTGACGTTCTCTACACCGACGTGTGGGTCTCCATGGGCGAGCCCGACGAGGTCTGGGCCGAGCGCATCGCTCAGCTCACCCCGTATCGTGTCACCTCCGAGGTCATGGCTATGGCCAACCCGGGTGCCATCTTCCTGCACTGCCTGCCCAGCTTCCACGACACCAACACCACCATTGGCGCCGAGAAGTGCGAGCAGTTCGGCATCACCGAGCAGGAGGTCACCGACGAGGTCTTCGAGAGCCCCGCTTCCAAGGTCTTTGACGAGGCCGAGAACCGCATGCACACCATCAAGGCTGTCATGTACGCCACGCTCAAGTAAGAGCATCTAGCATCTCGCTCGGGGTGTATTGCTGCACACCCCGAGCGGTTTTGTCTGGTAAAAATCTCGCGTCGAGCGGTGGGCACGGCACGGAAGATCCGTTTTGCGCGAGAAGAGTTAAATGATTTATGAAGGGGGGATGAGAACCATGACTGAGACCGCTAAGAAAAAGCGCGGTATGCCTTCATCGTTCACCATTCTTCTTGCTCTGCTGGCAATTGTCGCAGTGATTACCGTTATCGTCTCCGGCACGTCCGGCGGCGAGGTTACTGCAGCCCGCCTGAGTGATTTCTGCACCGCCCCGATTTTGGGCTTCGCTGACGCTCTGCCCGTCTGCCTCTTCGTTATGATCCTGGGTGGCTTCCTCGGTATGATGACCGAGACCGGCGCTCTGGACAACGGCATTGCCGTTCTGGTGCAGAAGCTTAAGGGCAACGAGATCATGCTCGTTCCTGTGCTGATGCTCATCTTCTCCCTCGGTGGTACCACCTATGGTATGTGCGAGGAGACCGTTCCCTTCTACGCCCTGCTTGCCGCTACCATGATGGCCGCTGGCTTCGACCCCATGGTCGGCGCCGCTACCGTCCTGCTCGGCGCTGGCTGCGGCTGCCTGGGCTCCACGGTTAACCCGTTCGCTGTCGGTGCTGCCGTCGACGCTCTGACCGGCGTTGACATCGCCGTGAACCAGTCCATCATCATCGGCCTCGGCGGCGTCCTGTGGCTTGTCACCACCGTTATGTCGATCGTCTTCGTGATGAACTATGCCAAGAAGGTCAAGGCCGACAAGGGTTCCACCATCCTTTCGATGCAGGAGCTCGAGGATGCCGAGGCCGCCCACGGTAAGGCTGCTTCTGAGGTTAACAAGGAGGTCAAGCTCACCGGTCGTCAGAAGGGTGTCCTGATCGCCTTCGCCTTCACCTTTGTCGTCATGATCGTCGGCTTCATCCCGCTGGCCGACCTCAACGAGGGCGTCGCCAACTTCTTCGATGCTGGCGCTGTCTACGACGCAGACGGTAACACCGTCGTCCAGGGCTGGTCTGCCCTGATCACCGGCCTGCCCATTGGCCAGTGGTACTTCGACGAGGCTTCCACCTGGTTCTTCCTCATGGCTATCCTGATCGGTATCATCGGTGGCCTGTCCGAGAAGCAGATCGTCAACACCTTCATCACCGGCGCTGCCGACATGATGTCCGTTGTTCTCGTCATCGCCCTCGCCCGTGGTATCTCCGTCCTCATGGCCAACACCGGTCTCGACGTCTACGTCCTCGACGCTGCCGCCAACGCTCTGGCTGGCCTATCCGGCGTGATCTTCGCTCCCATGAGCTTCCTGGTCTACTTCGGCCTGTCCTTCCTGATCCCCTCGACCTCCGGTATGGCCACCGTCTCCATGCCCATCATGGGACCGCTGGCTGTCAAGCTCGGCTTCTCGCCCGAGGTCATGGTCATGATCTTCTCCGCCGCCATCGGTGTCGTGAACCTGTTCACCCCGACCTCCGGTGCCATCATGGGCGGCCTCGCCCTGGCCAAGATCGAGTGGACGACCTGGCTCAAGTTCGCCCTTAAGCTCATCGTCGCTCTCTCCGTCGTCTGCGCTGTCATCCTGACCGTCGCCTGCGTGATGCTCTAAGTACCCAACGGGTACCCCACGGAAACCTTGACGATCCTGTAAAGGATCACCTGGTCATCGTCTGTCCGGTGGGGTCAACCCACCGGTAGACTCCTACCTTTAGCCCCCTCCCGTTCCGTGCGCGGGAGGGGGCGCTTTTTTGTTCCGCGGTTTTACCAAACCGCGGAACTGCTCGACGCTGCGCGCTGCCCAGAACGACAATTTGTCATTCAAAAGGCAAGGCATGACCAAAAGGTCTATGCCTTGCCTTTTTCATGCCAACTTGTACGTTCTGGACGGCGCTCGCTGACGTTGGCTCTACCAGCGGCGTTGCCATTGTTGGTGCAGGGGGCGCCTTGCTCGCTCTGGCGGGCTTTCGCTGACTTATGCTCAACCTGCGATGTTTCCTTTGTTGGTGCAAGGGGGCGCCTGGTGCAAAGGGGTCAGGTTTGTCTGCTCCAGGTTGGTGCAAAGTAGCCTGACCCCTTTGCACCAAAAGGGGGAGTTGCGGTGGAATAGTTCCTGTTTGGCTGCCCTGAGGGCTAAGCAGGAACTATTTCACCGCAACTTATTCGAGCACGTGTTTGGTTGGTGCCTGTTGGTTGCCTGGGTGTTGGTGGGGGCTGGCTCCGTTATAATCGCGTAGGAACTTTATTTACGAAACGGGACGGGAGCCATACATGCGCCAGGGTTTCGACAACGCGAAGTATATCGAGCTGCAGGCCGCTCATATTAAGGAGCGCATCTCGCAGTTTGGCGGCAAGCTGTATTTGGAGTTTGGCGGCAAGCTGTTTGACGACTATCACGCGAGCCGCGTGCTGCCGGGTTTTGAGCCGGATAGCAAGTTCCGCATGCTCAAGAGCATCGCCAACGACGTCGAGGTCATCATCGCGATCAACGCGAACCACATCGAGAAGAACAAGGCCCGTGGCGACCTGGGCATTACCTATGACGAGGATGTGCTGCGTCTGGTCGACCTGTTCCGCGGTAACGGCTTTGCCGTCGCGGCCGTGGTCATCACCCAGTATGCCGGCCAGCCTGCTGCCGACGTGTTCCGCAATCGCCTGAACGCGCTCGGTATTCCCGCCAAGCTGCACTATCCCATCGAGGGGTATCCGCACGACGTCGACTTGATCGTGTCCGACGACGGCTACGGCAAGAACGAGTTCGTCGAGACCACCCGTCCGCTCGTCGTGGTCACCGCCCCCGGCCCCGGTTCGGGCAAGCTTGCCACCTGCCTGTCGCAGCTCTATCACGAGCACAAGCACGGCACTGCCGCCGGCTACGCCAAGTTCGAGACCTTCCCGGTCTGGAACCTGCCCCTCACACATCCGGTCAACATTGCCTACGAGGCCGCCACGGCCGACCTCGACGACGCCAACATCATCGACTCCTTCCATCTTGAGGCTTACAACAAGACCACGGTCAACTACAACCGCGACGTCGAGGCCTTCCCGGTGGTCCGTGCCCTGATGGAGAAGATCTTGGGCGAGAGCCCTTACCAGAGCCCCACGGATATGGGCGTCAATATGGTTGGCTTTGCCATCACCGATGACGATGCCTGCCGCGATGCCTCCAAGATGGAGATTGTCCGTCGTTACTTTGCCGCGGTCGAGGCCGTGCGTCGCACCGGTGTGGGCGACGAGCAGGTCGACCGCCTCAAGCTCATTATGAAGAAGGCTGGCATCGACAAGAATTACTCGCCGGCGCGCTCGGCCGCCCTTACCAGGGAGCAGCTGACGGGCGGTCCCGTGGGCGCTATGGTCATGCCGGACGGCTCTGTGGTGACGGGTAAGACTTCCACGCGCCTGGGCGCCGCGAGCTCGCTCATCATGAATGCCCTCAAGCATGTCTCGGGCGTCGACCTTGAGCTCGAGGTTATCAGCGACGAGGCGATCGAGCCCATCAGCAAGCTCAAGACGCATTTCCTGGGCAGCAAGAATCCGCGCCTCCACACCGATGAGACGCTCATGGCGCTTTCGATTACCTCGGCCACGAGTGAGACGGCGGCCCGCGTTCTTTCGGGCCTGGAGCAGCTGCGCGGCTGCGACGCCTTCTTTAGCGTGATTATCTCTCCGACGGATGAGACGGTGCTGCGCAAGTTGGGCATCAACGTGTGCTGCGAGCCCAAGTTCGAGCGCCGTGGGTTCTTCCACCGCTAAGACGAGTTTATTGGTCTGATAAGGCCGCATGGGGTATATGCCCCATGCGGCTTTTTTATCAACAAAGCCTTAGTTCGAGGTAAAAATAGGCCGTTTACCTGCCTATAAGCGATTTGGGCGGTATACAATATCGCTGATGAAACATCCTTTGCGGGATGCGCCGGTCGTGCACGGCGCGTTAGATGCTCGTGCTCGGTTTGAGGAGGCTGCCATGGCGGGCAAGGGTCGTGCGAGTGTCAACGATATGAAGCGTGTCGAGGTGCTGGTGCTGATGGAGATCGCTCAGCAAACCGAAGGCAATGGCGGGCTGTATGGTTTCTCGCGCAAAACGCTTGCCGAGCGCGTGGGGGTTTCGCCGTATCGTGCCCGCGCCGCAATCGATCGCTTGGATTCGGAAGGCATGATCGATGTCGTCTCGCGCTATAGCGACGATGGCGGTCAGCTTGCGAATGGAATTCGCCTTACCGAGTGCGGCGAGTGGTATCTAAAGGGCGTCCGCGCCGGCATGCTCGTTCAAGATATGCTCGAGGACGAGGCCGCTGATCGATAGCAGTGTGCAATCCTTGCCGCAGCAGCGCCGTCTGGGAAACCGGGCGGCGTTTTGTTTCGAGTTTGAGAAATGCGATTGCGCCTGAGAAAAAATGTGAACGGCTCGGGGCTCAAGTATTACAATGAAGACCCGTAAGATGTGTATGGACAACTTCTACGGGAAGCGCAGGTAACTCAATATGACCAAGCATGTGTTCGTGACCGGTGGCGTGGTTTCGTCCCTGGGCAAGGGTATCACCGCGGCCTCGCTGGGCCGTCTGCTCAAGTCGCGCGGCTATAAGGTAACGATGCAAAAGGCCGACCCGTATCTGAACGTCGACCCCGGCACCATGAGCCCGTTTCAGCATGGCGAGGTCTTTGTGACCGAGGATGGCTATGAGTCCGACCTGGACCTGGGCCATTACGAGCGTTTTATCGACGAGAACCTGACCCGCGATTCCAACTTTACGACCGGCGCCATCTACAAGAGCCTGATCGCCCGTGAGCGTCGCGGCGACTTTTTGGGTGGTACCGTGCAGGTGATCCCGCACGTCACGAACGCCATCAAGGATAAGTTCCGCCGCATCGAGGAGCAGACCGGCTCCGATGTGGTCATCACCGAGCTGGGCGGCACGATTGGCGACATCGAGTCTCAGCCGTTCGTCGAGGCCATCCGTCAGTACCGTAAGGAGGCCGGTCCCGAGAACGTTTGCTACATCCACGTGTCGCTCGTTCCCTATATCGCCGCCGCCCACGAGGTCAAGACCAAGCCCACACAGCACTCCGTCAAGGAGCTCCGCAGCTTCGGTATCCAACCCGATATCATCGTGTTGCGCTCCGATCACCATATCGATGACGCCATCCGTGGCAAGATCGCGAGCTTCTGCGACGTCGACACCGACTGCGTCTTTACCAACGAGGATTGCGCGAGCATCTACGATGTCCCGCAGCTGCTTGCCGAGCAGGACTTTGACCTGCGCATTTGCGAGCGCCTGGGTCTGGACCCGCGCGAGCGCGACATGAGCGAGTGGAATGAGTTCCTGCGCAAGCAAAACCATGCCAACCATCACGCCGACAAGGTCAAGATCGCCGTCGTGGGCAAGTATACGCAGCTGCCCGATGCCTACCTGTCGGTTATCGAGGCCCTGCACCACGCTGGCGTGTTCTACGATCGCCACGTTGACGTGCAGCTGGTCGATGGCGAGAGCCTCGACGAGCAGAACGTCTCCGAGGTCCTGGGTGACGCCTCGGGCATCTTGGTCCCTGGCGGCTTTGGCAAGCGCGCCCTGGAGGGTAAGATCCTCGCGGCCGAGTTCGCCCGCGAGCACAAGATTCCGTATCTGGGCATTTGCCTGGGTATGCAAGTCGCCGTGTGCGAGTTCGCCCGCAATGTCGTCGGCCTTGCCGGCGCCAGCTCCTCTGAGTTCGATCCGGACGGTCCGTTTAGCGTAATCGACCTGATGAGCTCGCAGGAGGATGTGACCGAGAAGGGCGGCACCATGCGTCTGGGCGCCTATCCGTGCAAGCTCGCCGCCGATTCCCTCGCGCGTGAGGCATATGGCGAGGAGCTTGTCTACGAGCGTCACCGTCACCGCTTTGAGTTCAACAACGCCTTCCGCGACCAGCTCGAGGACGCCGGTCTGGTTATCTCGGGTCTTTCGCCCGACGAGCGTCTGGTCGAGATGGTCGAGCTGCCGCGTGACGTGCATCCGTGGTATGTGGCCACCCAGGCTCACCCCGAGTTCAAGAGCCGTCCGACCAACCCGCAGCCGCTGTTCCGCGAGTTCGTGCGCGCCTCGATTGGCCAGCACGAGGGCGTCGACCGTCTTCAGGTGACGCCCATGAACCTCGCTACGGACTAAGGGTGCCGGCGAACAAAGAACATACCGAAGCTACTCCCTCGTCGCTCGCTGTGGCGGCGGGGGAGTATCTCGATTACCTCGCGGTTGAGCGGGGTTTGGCGCGCAACACGATTGCGGCCTATCGCCGTGACTTGATGACGTACTGCGCCTATCTGGAGCGGGCGGGTATTGCGTCTTTTAAAGATGTGAGCCGTCAGGTCGTGGAAGGCTTTGTCGCCGATCGCCGTGACGGAGGCTATTCCGATGCCTCGGTGGAGCGCGCGCTTGCGGCCGTAAAGGGTCTGCATGCCTTTTTGGTGCGCGATGGGGCTGTGGCCCAAAATCCGACTGCGGCGTTGCGCCTGCCCAAAAAGGCCGAGCGCCTGCCGGAATACCTTTCGGTGGAGGATGTCTCGGCACTGCTCGATCAAGACTTTCCCAAGAGCGAGATGGGGCTGCGCGACCACGCTATCTTGGAAGTGCTCTACGGTTGCGGCTTGCGCGTGAGCGAGCTTGTGGGGCTCGATGTGGGCGATATCCATATCGATGATGGGTTTGTCCTGGTGCGCGGTAAGGGCTCAAAGGAGCGTCTGGCTCCACTGGTGGGAAGCGCGGCACGTGCCCTGACACGCTATATATATGACGGGCGCGCCCTCCTGGCTGCTCATGCTCGCGGGGCGGAAACCTCGGCGGTCTTTTTAAATAAGAACGGACGTCGCCTGTCGCGCCAGGCCGTGCATGCGATATGTGAACGCTATGGGCGTCAGGTGGGATTGGTGGGACTCCATCCCCACACTTTGCGCCACTCCTTTGCTACCCACATGCTCGCGGGCGGTGCCGACCTGCGCGTGCTGCAGGAAATTTTGGGCCATGCCGATATTTCGACCACGCAGGTCTACACGCATGTCGACCGCACGCAGCTGACTGAGGTCTATCTGGCGGCACATCCGCTGGCGCATCGCTAGCACCTCGCTGACCTGCATATTCATAACTATTAGGGGGACGGGCCCCAGATTGCCGTGACACGTTTTTGCACGCACGCGGCAATCTGGGGCCCGTCCCATTTTTCGCCATGCACTACCGCGGTGGTGGGTCGCGTGTGTCGTGGGTGGGGGAGTTTGGGAGCGATGTGAACGGCATGTAAAGGGACGTAAAAATCGCCTCAAGGTCAACTTGAAGGTTGAGGTTCACGGGCGGGGTGCTACAGGTGGCATCCCGCCTTTGCTGTAAACACAACATATTGTGTTTTCGAACATATGCTCGGGGGTGTTTTACAACATATTGGGGGTGGAGTGGTGGGGCGGGGTGGGGGAAGGGGTGGGGAAAGGTGTTGAAAAATGGGGCGGTTCCCCATATTATTAATGTCGTCGACAGGCGGGGTGGTTCCCCGCGTACGTGCCATCTGAGTAACCGAGGGGAGGGCGCACATGGGAATGACGGGTGCATACGAGCGCAATCTCGATGCAAAAGGTCGTCTGTCCCTGCCTGCACCCCTTCGCGAGGAGCTTGGAGAGCACGTTCGCGTGTTCAAAGCCCTGGATGTCGATGCTCTGTACGTGTTCTCTGCCGAGGCCTTCGATAAGTGGGTCGAAGGACTCTTCGCGGGTCGTGAGGGCCACGAGGGTTTTAACCCGCGTGACATCAACGACCAGAAGCTCATGAGGGCGATCAACAAGCGCACCACGTCGATGGATGTGGACAGCGCCGGTCGTATCGGTCTTTCTGAGTCTCTCCGCAAGCAGGCGAACCTCGACCGCGAGGTCACGGTTGTGGGCAACTACGACCACCTTGAGGTCTGGGACCGCGCTACGGCCGATGAGGACGATGACGACGAGGCCCTGCTGGACCTCTTCTTCTCGTAAGGGCAAGGCACGAGTAACGGATGGAGCGTGGGATCTTGACACAAGAATATCGGCATGAACCTGTCATGCTCGGCGAAGTGCTTGAGTCGCTGCAGCTAAAGAGCGGCTCCGTCGTCTGCGATTGCACCCTTGGCGGTGCCGGCCATTCGGTAAAGATGGCCGCGCAGGTGGGGGAGACGGGCCTTTTGCTCGGCGTCGATCAGGACGACATGGCCCTCGAGGCCGCTGGTGCCCGTCTGGACCGCGAGGTTCCCGGCGTACCGCACCAGCTGCTGAAGGGCAACTTCGGCGACTTGGACGAGCTTCTTTGCTCGGCCGAGGTGCCCGGGGTCGATGGCTTCCTGTTCGATTTGGGCGTTTCGTCACCGCAACTCGATATCCCTGGCAGGGGCTTTTCGTATAACGAGGACGCCCCATTGGACATGCGGATGGATCCGGGTAACAACACCTTAAACGCAGCTGAGGTCATCAACAGCTATAACGAACACGACCTCGCCCGGATTCTACGCGTCTACGGCGAAGAGAAGTTCGCCTCGCAGATTGCGCGCGAGATCGTGCGCCGCCGCGAGCAAGAACCGATCGAAACCACCGGCCAGTTTGTCGAGATCATCAAGGCTGGAATACCGGCTGCCGCTCGTCGGCATGGTGGTCATCCGGCCAAAAAGAGTTTCCAGGCCATTCGCATCGAGGTCAATCATGAGCTCGATGTGCTCGAACGAGGGCTTGACGCCGCCACCAGGTGGCTCAACCCGGGCGGACGCATCTGCGTCATCTCGTATCACTCGCTCGAGGACCGTATCGTAAAGAACCACTTTAAGGAGATGAGCCAGGGGTGCACGTGTCCGCCGGAGATTCCGGTGTGCGTGTGCGGCAACGTGCCGATACTCAAGGTCATCACCCGCAAACCCCTGGTTGCCCAACCCGATGAGGTTGAGCGCAACCCTCGGGCGAGATCAGCCAAGATCCGCGTGGCGCAGCGCCTGTAGGCGTGTCCGCGCGATATTGGACCTCCCGCTCGCACTATAAACGAAGCTTAAACACACTACCAACGTACTCGGGATGGGAGGCGGCATATCATGGGCTATAACACCTCAAACGCAGCACTCGCCTATGATATGAACGCCATGCCCGCCTATCGTGAGGCACCGCAGGCCCCCGTTGCTCCCCGCGAGCAGCGCACGCCGCGCTTTGATGTCTACACGGGCGCGGGCCGTCAGGCAAACCAGGCGGTAAGCCCGGTTTTCATGAGCGTTCTTAAAACGTTTTGCATCATTGCGGCCATCTTCATGACGATCGGTGTCGCCCGCGTGGCGCTCGCCGGCGTTACGGCCCAGGTGCTCAACAGCAACGCCGAGCTTACCAACACGCTCGAGAAGGCGACCGATGAGAGCTCCGACCTCGAGGTCATGCACTCGGTCTATGGCGCCGACACGCGCATTCGCGACCTTGCGGGCGCTTATGGCATGGTGGAGCCCAGCGAGAGCGTTACACTTGATTTTTCGCAGGATGCAGCCGCGGGCGCCAACGCAACCGCGACCGCTCAGTAACAAGACGGTAGCTGAGTATGACAAATGACTATCGCCGCGGTCCCGATGGGGGCCGTGGTTCTGGACGTCCCTCATCGCGGGGACGTTCTGGTTATCAAGGAACGGGTCGGCCATCTTACAACGCGGGGCCGTCCCGTGGCAACGACCCCGCATCGCGACTTCGCGGTTCGGGTGGTCCTCAAGTGCATAACACCAGGTCGCGCAAGAACTCGTCGACCGAATGGCTCACGGGCACGCCGCTGCCTCGCCGCAACGTCGTCATGGGGTGCATTGGGCTCGGTTTGGCTGCGGGCGTCTATCGCCTTGCCGACTATCAGATCGTGAACGCCGGCAAGCTGCGTGAGCGCGCCGATGCGCGTCGCCTTCTCGCCCAGACGCTCTATGCCAAGCGCGGCACTATCTACGACCGTAACGGCAACGTGCTGACGTCTTCGGTCGAGTGCCGCAATATCGCCGTGAACCCGCAGCTGGTCGAGGATGTCGACAAGACGGTGTCAGCGCTGGTCAAGGCGACGGGTATCGATAAAAAGACCTGTCGTAAACTCGTTGATTCCGATGGCACCTGGGTGTATATCAAGCGCCAGGTGGACGAAGACGACGCCGCGGCGCTGGAGAAGAAAAACCTGCCCGGTGTGCTCTTTGAGCAAGCTATGAAGCGCGTGTACCCTTACGGCAATCTGGCCTCGCAGGTGCTGGGCGTGGTGAATGTGGACAACGATGGCCTGACGGGTCTGGAAAAGCAATACAACAAGCTCTTGACCGGCACGAACGGTTCTCTTGTGCGCGAGCGCGCGAGAGATGGCAGCTATATCGCAGGCGGCGCCTATAAAAAGGTTGCCGCGGTCGACGGCGTTGATATCGTGACGACGCTTGACGTCAATATCCAGCGTGCGGCTGAGGATGCTCTGGCCGAGGCGGTCGAGAAAACGAAGGCCAAGAACGGCTCGGCCCTTGTGACCGATCCTACAACGGGTGAGATCCTCGCCGCCTGCTCGTACCCGACGTATGACCAGACCGATCTGGAAAATGCCAAGACCGAGGATATGAACTTGCGTCTCGTCACCGATGCCTATGAGCCCGGCTCGGTCTTTAAGACGCTCGTGGCGGGCACCGGCTTTGATTTGGGCGTCGTGCGCTCGAGTACGTCGTTTGAGGTGCCGGCGAGCATCAAGGTGGGCGACGATACCGTCACCGATGCCGATAAGCGCGACTACGCCATGACCATGGATGTGCGCGAGATGATGCGCCGTTCGTCCAACGTGGGCTTTGTCCTGGTGGGGCGCAAGATCGGCGCCGACGACTTTGCCGCCTATGTGGACAAGTGGGGCATCGGACACAGCTCGGGCGTCGATTTTCCGGGAGAGAGTCTGGGTATCGTCAAGGAGCGCGACCAGTATGATGGCGCCACACTGGGCTCGATGAGTTTTGGCCAGGCACTGTCCGTCTCGCCGATTGAGATTGCGCGTGCCGTGGGCGGTATCGCCAACGGCGGCGTGATGATGACCCCGCACTTCTATAAGTCCAGCAAGGGCGATGAGAAGGATTGGGGCGAGGGCGAGCGTGCGATTTCGCAGGATGCCGCCGCGCAAGTGACGTCGTGCATGCAGACGGTTGTCTCGGAGGGCACCGGCATGGGCGGTGCGGTGGATGGCTATGACGTGGCGGGTAAGACCGGTACGGCCGAGCGCGCCGACGAAAACGGCGGCTACCTTAAGGAGAACTACATGTCGTCCTTTATGGGCTTTGCGCCGGCTCAGTCGCCCAAGGTGCTGTGCTATATCACGCTCGACGGGACGCCGAGCGGCTCGGACGCTGCTGCGGTGCCGTTCCAGTCCATCATGGCCAACGCGCTTGATGTACTGGGTATCCCGCGCACAAAGTAGGGGGTTACAATCTTGGGCGTGGTCCATTGTTCAATCTGAGGGGTGTTCACATGCCCTGCACCACGTATGCGTGGCACTGGGATACAATACGCCGATAGCATTATTAGGTTTACAGGGGAGCAGCAATGATAGAGATCGCCGTCAACAACCTCGTGGCCGCAACAGGGGCCCGAACCGTGACGGAAGGAGTCGATCGTGTTTGCCGCGGGTGCGTTATCGACTCGCGTCAGGTCGAGGAGGGGACGATCTTTGTCGCCTTCCCGGGCGAAAAAGTCGATGGCAATGACTTTGCCTCCCGTGCTATCGAGGCGGGTGCCGGTGCGGTTGTGATGACGCGCGAGCCCGACCCCGAGTCGGTCTCGCTGGCGCAGGACAAGGGTTGCGCCATCTTGCTGACCGACGATCCCGAGGAGTTTCTGCTGCGTCTGGCGCATGCGTATCGCTTGGAGCTTGGTTGTCTGGTCGTTGGCATTACCGGCTCGATCGGCAAGACGACGACCAAGGACGTACTTGCCGCGGTGCTCGCCAAGCGCTATCGCGTCTGGGCGACCAAGGGCAATTACAACAACCTGATCGGCATGCCGCTCACGGTGCTGAGCGCTCCCGCCGATACCGAGATCCTAGTGCTCGAGATGGGCATGAACCATTTCCACGAGATTGAGCGCCTGTCCCAGTCTGCCAATCCCAACCTTGCCATCGTGAGCAAGATCGGCACGTCCCATATCGGTATTTTGGGCAGCCGCGAGAACATCGCCCGCGCCAAGTCCGAGATTGTCCAGGGCATGCGTGCCGCCGGCGACTTCTTGCCGCTGCTCGTTTTGGGCGGCGAGGACGACTTCACCCCCTTCATCCGTGACACATTTGCCGCGCCTGCCGGCGTTGACGTGATGTTGGCGGGTATCTCGGATGACGATGAGGTCCGTGCGTGCGACATCCGTGTCGATGACGAGGGCCGTCCGGTCTTTACGCTCGATTTTGGCCTAGGCGAGACAATTCAAACCATGCTCGCCATTCCCGGCGTGCAGTCCGTCCCCAATGCCGTCAAGGCCGCCGCGGTTGCCTATCGCCTGGGCGTAACGCCCGAGCAGATTGATGCTGCCTTTAGGGGGCTTACGATCACGGGCCACCGTCAGGAGATCAAGCGCGCCAAGGGCGGCGCCCGCATCATCGACGATTCCTATAACGCCAGTGCCGAATCCATGGCTGCCGGCCTTGATCTGCTGTGCTCGCTTATCTGCAAAGGCTCGCGCATGGCGGTCCTGGGCGAGATGGGCGAGATGGGCGACGAGGCTCCCCGCATGCATGAACTCGTAGGTGCCTATGCCGCCGCCAAGAAGCTCGACATGCTGGTGTGCGTGGGCGGCGAGCTGGCTCAGCTTATGGCCGATGCCGCGCGCATGATGGGCATGGACGAGGACCGCATTCAGGTGTTTTCCAATTATCAGCAGGTGCTCGACCGCATGGGCGGCGCACTCGAAAATCATGATGTTGTACTGGTCAAGGGTTCCCGTTTTGTTGAGCTCGACCGCTTTGTGGAAGGTGTGTGCTAGCCCATGTTCGGCAATCCCTCGTATCCTACGTATCAGGCCTTTTTGGGGCTTGGCATCGCTGCCGCCATTGCGCTGCTGCTCATGCCGTGGTGGATCAAGCTGCTGAAGGTCGAGGGTATCGGCCAGCAGGTTCGTGCCGATGGCCCCAAGCGCCATCTGATTAAGCAGGGTACGCCCACTATGGGCGGCGTCGTTATCCTCGTCGCGATTTCGCTGACTTGCCTGCTGATGGGCAGGCTCACCACCGAGCTCGTGCTCGTGCTGCTCGCCACGCTGGCGACCGGCGTACTGGGCCTGATCGACGATCTGACCTCCGTCACGCATGGGCGATCGCTCGGTCTGACGCCTCATGCCAAGATGATCGGCCTGACCATCATTTGCGTCACGTTTACGGTGCTTGCCGTCAACTGGTGTGGCGTCGCCCCCGAGATTCGTTTTCCCGGTGGCCTGACGATCGACCTCGGCGTTCTTTCGACTACCATCGGCGGGTTTACCTTCCCGTGGCTCTACATCGTCTTTTGCTGGCTGATGATCGCCGGTCTTTCTAATGCCGTGAACCTGACCGACGGCCTGGACGGCCTTGCCGGCGGCACCTCCATGATCGCCATGCTCGCCATGGCTGCCATGGCGTTTTTGCACGGCGATGTGAACCTGTCCATCTTCTGCACCGCGTGTGCCGGTGCCTGCTTGGGCTTTTTGTGGTTCAACTGCTATCCGGCGAGCATCTTTATGGGCGATACCGGTTCGCTTGCCCTGGGCGCCGCGTTTGCCTGCACGTCCATCATGACCAACACCGAGGTCGTCTCTCTCATCATCGGCGGCCTGTTTATCATGGAGACCCTGTCGGTCATGATTCAGGTCGTGTACTTCCACTTTACGCACAAGCGCGTCTTCCTTATGGCGCCCATCCATCATCATTTCGAAAAGAAGGGCTGGGCCGAGACCAAGGTCGTTATTCGTTTTTGGATTATCGCTGCGGCATTTGGCGCCGTTGGCCTTGCTCTGTTCTTCCAGTTGGGATAGTGGTCATTTATGCCTCTTGCAGATTCCTTTAGCCTGCTCGTTTTGGGTCAGGGCAAGTCCGGCCTCGATGTTGCCCGCTGGGCGCTGGCACATCCCGAGCGTGTGAGCGCCGTTACCGTCTATGGCGGCGGTACCTCCGAGCCCAATGACGCCACGCGTGCGCTTGAGGCTGCCGGCGCATCGTTTGTCTATGGTACCGAGCAGGTTGAGGGCGCTTACGACGTGTGCGTGACGTGCCCGGGCATCTCGGAGTTCTCGGCCTTCTTCAAGGCCGGGCGCGAGCACGCCGCTCAAATTATGGGTGAGCCTGAGTTTGCCTATCGCCTGTCTCCCCATAATTGGATTGCCATCACGGGCACCAATGGCAAGACGACCACCACGTCTTTGACCGATTATCTGCTCAAGGCAGCCGGAGAGGCCAGCGTGGCCGTCGGTAACATCGGCGAGCCGCCGGTCAATGAGGTCGATGGACGCGCGCATAATGAGTGGTTTGTGGCGGAGCTTTCGAGCTACCAGATTGCTACGAGCTCCGAGCTCCATCCTCGCGTGGCGGTGCTGCTCAACATCACGCCCGATCACTTGGGCTGGCACAAGAGCCATAAGAACTATGCGCTTGCCAAGATCAAGCTGTTTGACAATATGTCCGACGATGACCTCGTGGTTGTCGATATCGAGGATGCCGGCATCCATGAGTTCGATGAGTATATCTACACGCCGGGTCGCCGCATCTGCAAGGTCGCCTTTGATGAGCCTGAGGGTGAGGACGCTGCCTTTGTGCGCGACGGCAAGATGATCGTGCGCCTGAAGGGTGTCGAGACCCCGCTCATCGCTACATCCGAGCTCAAGATCTCGGGTCATCACAATGTCATCAATGCCCTGTGCGCCGCTACGGCGGCCCTGGCCGTCGGAGCCGATGCCGACGGAATCTGTCGTGGCCTGACCACGTTTCAGCCGCTTGAGCATCGCGTGGAGCCCTGCGGCGAGATCGATGGCGTGCGCTATGTCAACGACTCCAAGGCGACGAACACCGACGCCGTCGAGAAGGCCCTGACGGCGTTTCCCGACGATGACGTGATTTTGCTGCTCGGTGGCCATGACAAGGGAACGCCGCTCGCTGACTTTGCCCGCGTCGTTATGGATAACGTGCGCTCGGTCGTCTGCTTTGGCGATGCGCGCGAGCGTTTTACCGCCGCTATGGACGAGGCAGATGTCGATGGCGACGTGGATATCGCCCAGGCCGATGACCTGCGCGACGCCGTGGACGTTGCCCGCTCGCTTTCGAGCCGTGGCGACGTGGTTCTGCTTTCGCCCGCTTGCTCTTCGTTTGACGAGTTCTCGGGCTACGAGGAGCGCGGCCGCGTGTTCAAGGGCTATGTGGCCCAGCTTGCCGCCGCGGCGAAATCGCAAACGGAATAGGGGTTGCCGGTGAGAGAGGAGAGCCCCCGACAAAGCATGAGGAGGCCCGACTCGGACCGTGCTTCCTCACGGCGCAGCACGCCGCGTTCTGGCCGCGGTGGGCAAACGTTCAGCGAACGCTATATTGCCGGCGTTCCCGCTCGCATCATGCGCCCCCGATTGGTATTTTTGGCCTGCTTGTTTTCGCTGGTGTGCTTTGGCTTGTTGATGGTGTACTCGGCATCTTCGGTCGAGGCGCTGCACGAGAACGGTTCGGCGACGTTCTTCCTGTTTCGACAAGCCGCGTTTGCCGGGGTTGGCGTGCTGGCCATGGTTGCCATAGCCCGCTATTTGCCGGACAGCTGGTTTGGGGAGGATGTGCTCAGGATCTTCCTGTTCGTCATGATGTTCTTGCTGCTGTTGGTGTTCTTAGTGGGCAGCGGCAGTCGTGGCGCCACGCGCTGGCTCAACATCGCCGGCATTCAGTTCCAGCCCTCCGAGTTTTTGAAGCCATTTGCCATTGCGTACTCGGCCATTATGCTCGATCGCTTCTTTTCGCCCGGTGGCAACATCAACGAGTTCCTTAGCAAGATGGGCATCTGTTTGGGCCCTTCGATTCTTCTGATTTTTATCCAGCCCGACTTCGGCACCATCCTGATCATCTTGCTGACGCTGGTGTGCATGGCGCTGTTTGCGGGATTGGACCCCAAATATATCGTTTGGACGATCGCCGGTGGCATCGTTGTTATTGCAATCGCCCTTATCGCCGAGCCGTATCGTATGACGCGTGTCGAGGTCGCTTGGAATCCCTGGGCCGATGAGTACGGAGATGGCTACCAAGCCACGCTCGCCATTATGGCGTTTGCATCGGGTGGCCTGTTCGGCCGTGGTATCGGTAACTCCACCATGAAGTACTCGTATTTGCCCGAGGCGCATAACGACTACATCCTTGCCATCATTGGCGAGGAAGTCGGCTTTGTCGGGACCGTTCTGTTCTTCTTGGTATTTGCGATGCTGATTTACTCGGCATTTCGCATTGCTGAGCAGGCGACCGACCGTCGCGGGGCACTCATGGCATCGGGTTCCGCGGTCATTCTCGCAGTGCAGTTTTTGATTAACGCGCTGGGCATCCTCAACGTGTTTCCCATGACGGGAAAGCCGCTGCCGTTTATCAGCTACGGTGGCTCGTCGATTATCGTGTCGCTTATGCTTGCCGGGTTGATCCTGCGCGTTTCGTACGAGAGCGCCCGCCGTGATGAGTACGACCGTCGTCGCGAGAGCTTTGCCGTTATGGACGAGAGCACTGCCGGCGTGCCCCATGTGCGCGGTGAGCGATCTACGCGCAATGGCTTTACCGTTTTGGATGGCTCTGCGTCCGAGCCGGCTGCTCGTCCGCGTGCGCGAACGGCGCCGCAGGGTCGCCCGCAGCGCCCCACGCCTCGCAACGCGGGCGGCGGATATAATCGAATCGATTTGAATTCGGACCCGTCGGCGCGCCTGCGCACCGACGACCAGGGGCCGCGCGTACGAAGGGACTACCATGACCGATAAGATGACCGTTGCTATCGCAGCCGGCGGCACGGCAGGACATATCAACCCCGCGCTCGCCTTGGCCGAAGAGCTGCGTGACCGCGGGCATCACGTCGTGTTTGTGGGCCAGTCGCACAAGCTCGAGGGCCGTCTGGTCCCCGAGGCCGGGTTTGATTTTGTGCCCATTACGGTCACGGGCTTCGACCGCTCCCGTCCTTGGACGGCGCTGACCTCGCTGTGGCGTGTCAACAAGGCCAAACGTGCGCTCGCCAATCATTTCTCAAAGGTCGGTAAGCCCGATGCCGCCATTGGTTTCGGTGCCTATGTCGAGGTGCCGCTGTTGGGCTGGTGCAAGGGTGCGGGCGTTCCGTATTTGCTGCACGAGCAAAACTCCGTTCCGGGCCTGGCTAACAAGATGATGAACTCGCATGCCGCCCGCGTGTGCATCTCGGTGCCGGCCGCGCGCTCGGTCTTTGAGCGTGAAGATGACCCCGAGCATGTGCTTATGACCGGTAATCCGGTGCGTCGCTCGGTGATTGAGGGAGATCGTTCCCGCGGCCGCAAGGCGCTCGGCGTGCCCGAGGACGCGACGCTGCTGCTGGTCTTTGGTGGCTCGCTCGGTGCCCAGCATCTCAACGAGCGCGTGGCCTCGCTCAAGGGCGAGCTGCTGGGCCGCGAGAACCTCTACGTCTTACATTCGACGGGAGCCGACGGCTTTGAGGAGACCGAGCGTGCCCTGGCGCTGACGCCCGAGGAGGCGAAGCGCTATCGCGTGCAGCCCTACATCGACAACATGGGCGACATGCTGGCTGCGGCCGATCTGGTGCTCTCGCGCTCCGGCGCCTCGAGCGTGGCCGAGATCGCCGCTCTTGCCGTGCCCTCGGTGCTGGTGCCCTATCCGCATGCCACGGCCGACCACCAGACCACGAATGCCCGCTATCTGGTCGATGCCGGTGCGGGCGTGCTTTGCGCCGATGCCGATATCGATGCCCCCGCTTTTGCCGAGGAGCTGTTGCACCTTGTCGATGACGCTGCGGCGCGCGATGCCATGCGCCAGGCGGCGCGCGGCTTGGCGCAGGATCGCGCCGCCGCACTTTTGGCCGACGCGGTAGAGGGTTTGCGTTAGTTAGACGGGATATCGCCGGTCGCCCTCGCGCTGATGAGGTAGGTGCGGTACAGTTAACGGGTTACAGGCAGTGTTTACGCAAGGAGTACACGAGCACATGGCTGATTCCCAGACTGCAACCTCCGCGCCCGAGTTTAAGAGCGCCCACTTCATCGGTATCGGTGGCGCCGGCATGAGCGGCATCGCCCTCGTTTTGCACGAGCGCGGCTATGCCGTTACCGGTTCCGACCTTAAGACTTCGCGCTACATTCGTCAGCTTACGCGCGCCGGCGTGAAGGTTCACGTTGGTCACGAGTCTGCGACGATCGACGAGGTCAAGCCCGACGTGGTCGTGGTCTCCACCGCTATTCCCGAGTCTAACCCCGAGCTTGTTCGCGCCCGCGAGCTGGGTATTCCCGTGTGGCCTCGCGCCAAAATGCTCTCGGCCCTGGGCCACGACTATACCACCGTCGCCGTCGCCGGCACGCACGGCAAGACCACGACGTCTTCGATGTGCGCCACTATGCTCGATCGCATGGGCCTGGATCCCAGCTTCTTGATCGGCGGCATCGTTGAGGGCTATGACACCAACGGCAAAAACGGCTCGGGCGATTACTTTGTCGCCGAGGCCGACGAGTCCGACAGCTCTTTCCTGTTCCTGAACCCCAACGTGGTCATCGTGACCAATGTCGAGGCCGACCATCTCGATCACTACTCGGGCATCGAGGAGATCGAAGCCACCTTTGCCAAATTCATGAGCCTGGTGGGCGAGGACGGTACCGTCATCGTCTGCGGCGAGGATCCGCATCTGGTCGAGCTCGCCAAGTCGACGGGCCGCCGCGTGCTTTCCTATGGCTTTGCCGAGAGCAACGACATCGTCTGCGTGCATCCGGATGTCAAGGGCATCCAGAGCGATTTTACCGTTCGCTTTGAGGATGGGACCGAGCACGCTGTGGAGATCAAGAGCAACCCCGGTCGCCACAACATGCTCAACGCCACGGCCGTTTTGACCGTCGCTCACGTCCTGGGCCTCGACATCGATGCTGCCGCCAAGGCCCTGTCGAGCTTTGAGGGCGTTCGCCGTCGCTTTACCCATGTGGGCGATATCGACGGCATCACCGTGGTCGACGACTACGGCCATCATCCCACCGAGATCAAGGCGACGCTTGCCGCCGCCTCGTCGCTGGGTTACAAGCACGTCGACGTCGTGTTCCAGCCGCACCGCTATTCGCGCCTGCAGGCCCTGTGTGACGACTTTGCCGATGCATTTGCCAATGCCGATAAGCTGCTGCTGATTGATGTGTTCTCGGCTGGCGAAATGCCCATTCCGGGTGTCACCTCTAAGATGCTCGCCGATACCGTGCGCGCCAAGCATCCTGGCAAGGAGGTCGTGTATTGCTCCAGCCGTCTTGAGCTCAATCAGGAGCTCGAGCAGATGGTGGGCGAGGGCGACCTGCTGCTCACTATGGGTGCCGGTGACGTTACGACCGTCGGTCCCGAGTTCATTGAGTATCTGACTGCCAAGAAAGACGCTTAAGTCTAATGGGTCTGTTTAACGCCGTCATGGCGCTCTCGGGCATGATCGACACGGATGTGATCGAGGACGAGCGCCTTGCGCGTCATACGAGCTATCGTATCGGCGGCAAGGCCGACCTCTTTGTGACGTGCCATAGCTATCATGCCCTCCGTCGCGCCGTGGCGGTGCTCGATCGCGAGCAGGTGCCGTGGGTCATCATCGGCAAGGGCTCCAATCTGCTGGTTGCCGATGGTGGTTATCGCGGTGCCGTCATTTCGCTCGGACGTGAGTTTCAGCGCACGGTTGTTGCCGATGACGGTTGTACGCTGACGGTCGGTGCGGGCGTGATGTTTGCGCGCCTGGTCAACGATGCCCTGTCGCGTAGCCTTTCGGGCCTTGAGTTTGCCGTTGGCATCCCTGGTTCGGTCGGCGGTGCGATATCTATGAATGCCGGCACACGGACCGAGTGGATTGGCTCGCTGGTTGAGGATGTCGTAACGTTTGACCCGGCATCCGGTATCAAGCATTATGCGGGGTCCGAGATCACTTGGGGCTACCGCGAATGTAGCCTTCCCCGCAATGAGATCATCCTCGAGTGCGTGCTCAAGCTTAAACCGGCGCCCAAGGCCGATATTCGCGAGCGCATGGAGCGGTACCTGACGAGGCGCAAGCGTACGCAGCCCATGGGTCGCGCATCCTGTGGGTCAGTCTTTCGCAACCCGCCCGATGCGAGTGTGGGCAAGCTTATCGAGGATTGTGGATTAAAGGGTTTTTCGATTGGCGGCGCGGAAGTTTCGCCCGTTCACGCTAATTTTATCGTTAATAACGGAACTGCCTCGGCCGATGACGTTGCCGCGGTTATCAGACATGTGCACGGAAAGGTGAGGGAGGCGTATGGCATCGAGCTCAGACCGGAAGTTAAATTCCTCGGCTTCTAGAGCATCGAAACCCACCTTCCGCCGTGCCGGAGGGCGTTCCGGCGCGCCTGCCAAACCTCAACGCAATACCGTCGCGCACTCTAAGTCTGTCGGGCATGCTCGACAGACCAGTCGTCCGGTCGTCGGCTCGCAGCTCGGTAATCGTCCGGCCGCAAAAAAGTCCTCGCGTCCCTCGGTGACGTCAAAGCCTGTTATGGGCGCCAAGCCTGCCCGTCCCATGGCAGCTCCCAAGCCCTCGACGGGAACTAAAGCGGCGCGTCCAGGTCGCACGCTGGGCGCATCGAAACCGCGCTCGCTGACATCGGTGCCGGCTACTGCCAAGAAGCCTTCGAGTAAAAAAGGTTTCAACCCGTTATCTTCACTTGGAGCGATGGCAAATAAAACATCAGACGCCGCTTCTGTCGTTACCGGCAAAGGCAAAATCGTGGGCGGCGTTCTGGCCGTCTTGGCCGTGCTCGTCGTCGTTGCCATCGTGGTGATCAACTCTGGATTGTTTACTGCCACTGATATTCAGATTCAAGGCAGCGAGCATGTGACGAAGCACGATGCTATCCAGCTGATCGACTTGCCCGAGGGAACGTCGCTTTTTAACGTCGATCCCGACCAGATTACCGAGGATCTCAAGCAGAACCCGTGGGTCTCGGGCGTGGATGTCCAGCGCCAGTTTCCCCATACGCTTATCATCACGCCGACGGAGCGTAAAGTTATCGCCATTGCGTATATCAGCTCCGACGACCTTGCCTGGGCTATCGGAGACGATGACACCTGGATCGCCCCGCTGTCGACGTCGGTCGAAGTGGACGACCAGGGCAACGTCATCACGACAGGGCAGGGCTCAAATACCTTGACCGGAATCGATGCCGCGCTGGCGCTCGCCAAGCATTATGGCGCGGTGTTGTTGACTGATGTCTCGGCGGATGTCGCTCCGGTTTCCGGCCAGGCGGTGAACTCCAAAGCCGTTAAGGCCGGCCTGGATTATGTGCGTGGTTTTTCGAGCGAGTTCTTGGGACAAGTCAAGGATATTTCCACGCCTTCGGTCGAAGCCATCTCGGCAAATCTCAATAACGGCATTGAGGTGTCGCTGGGCGATTCGGACGATATCGCCAAGAAGGAACGCGTAGTCACCAAGTTGCTTTCGCAGGTAGAGGGCGTAACGTATATTAATGTGCGCTCTCCGGGCAACTACACATTTAGGAATGCTCCGACCTCGTAGCGCTGGTTGATGCTTTGTTGAGGGGCCATACCACGCCGTTTATCTGGTTTGTTTGGTTTTCACGGTCAATTATTTGACTGATACGTTCATAATGTGCAAACATAATACGGTTTACCTTTGCATTTACTTTCAACCTGAAGGTTAATGTGCGCAGGGGTCGACCCATGCTATGGCTATAACCTTTGTTCGGAGGACCGACATGCACGAGACAGAGATCAACAACTACCTTGCCGTCATTAAGGTGGTCGGCGTCGGCGGCGGCGGTACCAACGCGGTCAATCGAATGATCGAAGAGGGCATCCGCGGCGTCGAGTTTGTTGCCATCAACACCGATGCTCAGGCACTCGCGATCTCTGATGCCGATATCAAGGTGCACATCGGCACCGACCTTACCCGCGGCCTGGGCGCCGGCGCCAACCCCGAGGTTGGCCGCAAGGCTGCCGATGAGTCCCGCGACGACATTGCCGAGGCGCTCGCTGGCGCCGACATGGTGTTTATCACCTGCGGTGAGGGCGGTGGCACCGGTACCGGCGCTGCTCCCATCGTTGCCGATATCGCGATGAACGAGGTCGGCGCACTGACCGTCGCCGTCGTGACCAAGCCCTTCACCTTCGAGGGCCGCAAGCGCAAGAAGAGCGCCGAGGAGGGCATCAAGACCCTCTCCGATTGCGTCGACACCATGATCGTCATCCCTAACGATAAGCTGCTCGACATCGCCGAGAAGAAGACCACCATGCTCGAGGCCTTCGCGATCGCCGATGGCGTTCTTTCCCAGGGCACCCAGGGCATCACCGACCTCATCACCGTCCCCGGTATCATCAACCTGGACTTCGCCGATGTTAAGACCATCATGAAGCAGGCCGGTACCGCCATGATGGGTATTGGTACCTCTTCTGGGGATACACGTGCCGTCGACGCTGCTCAGCAGGCCATCTCCAGCCCGCTGCTCGAGAGCTCCATCGATGGTGCCACGCGCGTGCTGCTCTCCATCGCTGGTTCCAAGGACCTGGGCATCCAGGAGATCAGCGACGCCGCCGACGTTGTCGCCAATGCCGTCGACCCCGAGGCGAACATCATCTTCGGTACCGTTGTCGACGAGTCCCTGGGCGATCAGGTGCGTATCACCGTCATCGCTACGGGCTTCTCCGATTCCAACGTCAACCGTCAGGACGAGCTCTTTGCTGCTCAGCAGTCTCAGAGCAAGGCCGCTGCCTCCGCTGAGCCGCAGCGCACCGCTCCGGCTGCCAGCCCGGCTCAGGCCGCTCCGACCCGCAACGTCGGTGGTACCGAGCTGCCTAACTTTGGCAACGACCAGTTCGAGCTTCCCGACTTCCTGAAGCGCGGTAGCTTCTAGTTCGTTTTTCTCAACGACCTGCACGGGGTGTGTCCATTTGGATGCACCCCGTTTTGTTTCTCGTTTGTAAACGAAAGCCTCCAATCTCCTTACGTTCCCTTTACGTTTGGTCCCTACCGCTGCGGGTATCCTTTTAAGGAAGTATGACAGCCGTATAAACGCGGACTGCGCGGCGACGCCGCGGTACTTGTGTTATTAGGAGGCTTTAGTATGGCAGCACGTGCGGACAACGTTTCGCGTGTCGACCATGATGGAGTTACGTTGGTGGAGGGCGCGACATCCGATGTCCGCTTTGCCTTTACCGAGCGCACCGGTGGCGTTTCTGAAGACGCGTACTCCTCGCTCAACCTGGGCTCGCATGTAGGCGATGACCCCTTTGCTGTTCAAGAGAATCGTCGTCGAGCGCTCGAAGCTATGGGCGCCACTGAGTGCGAGCATAATCTGCTCGTGCCCAATCAGGTACATGGTGACCATATCGTTACGGTGACTTCGAACGGCGCCGACGATCTTGAGGCTGTTCGCGAGCAGATTGCCGAGGGCTGCGATGCCATCGTCTGTACGGCCCATGACGTGCCCGTGCTGCTCTGCTTTGCCGACTGCGTTCCCGTGGTGCTGGTGGCCCCCGGCGGATTTGCCGTGGTGCACTCCGGTTGGAAGGGCACGATTACACGTATTTCCGCCAAGGCGTGCCAGGCGCTTTGCGATGCTGCCAGCTGCGATGCGAGCGACGTTTCCGCCTATATCGGCCCCCATATCTTGGCTGACGAATATGAGGTATCCCAGGAACTCATGGACCGCTTTGCCGCCGAGTTTTCGTGCATCGATGCGGGTGCTTCTCGCATGCTCGATCTATCTGCCGCCATTCGTGAGGCGCTGGTAGATATCGGTGTGGACGCGGATAATATCGTGGATACCCAGCTTTCGACTGTGCGTCAGAACGACCGCTTTTATTCCTACCGTAACGAGGACGGCACCTGTGGGCGCCATGCTGCGATCGGCGTGATGCTATGAGAAAGATCGTATCGGTCCTGAGCGCCGCTGTGCTTACGCTTACGCTGTGCGCCTGTTCTTCGGGATCTTCTACCTCTTCCATTACCGTGGCCGGCTCCACGACCTGTCTTCCTATCGCCGAGATTGCGGCAGAGGGCTTTAAGGAGGAGACCGGCATCGACGTGCTCGTCTCTGGTTTGGGCTCTTCCGCTGGCATCGAAGCCGTCAGCGCTGGCACGGCCGATATCGCCAGCTCCTCCCGTGGACTCAATGCCGACGAACAGGATCTGGGCCTGACTCCCATCGTCATTGCCCACGACGGTATCGCGGTCATCGTGAACGACGATAACCCGGTCGATAACCTCTCGACCGAGCAGCTCCGCGATATCTATGCCGGCAAGATTACTAATTGGAAAGAGGTCGGTGGCGAGGACCTGAAGATTCAGGTTATCAACCGAGACGAGGCGTCCGGCACGCGTGAGGCCTTCCGCACCATCGTGATGGACGGCACCCCGTTCGATCGCCGGTCCGCCGTTCTTTCGGGCACGGGCCAGGTGCGCGACGTGGTATCTCGTTCGCGCGGTGCCATCGGCTACATTTCGCTGGGCTTCGTCGATAGCCTCAACGCCAAGACCTCGGTCAAGGCTGTCTCGGTCAATCATGTTGAGGCGTCCGAGAAGACGGTCGCGAGCGGCGGCTATCCCATCTCGCGCGACCTTTACTTCTTTGTGAAGGGTGCGCCTTCGCAGCAGGCGCAAGATTACATCGACTACGTGACGTCCGAAAAGATGGACAAGCAGATTCGCGAGGCGGGCTTTATTCCCGTCACCAACGACGAGAAGGGGAGTGAGTAGCATGGAAGCACAGGAAAACTCCCAGACTGAGCAGAATGCTCAGGCGCCCAAGAAGCGCGAGCTGGCGCTCGTATCGCGCAGCACCTATATCAAGGAGAAGGCGCTGCAGTGGATCTTCTTTGCCTGCGCGTTCTTGGCGGTTGTTACCGTCATCCTGATTTTTGTCTTTACCACGTACTCGGCGCTGCCCGTCTTTACCGACATCGGTCTGGCGGATTTCTTTAGCTTTACGTGGGCGCCCTCTGAGGGCCACTACGGCATCGTGTCGCTGCTTGCCGGCTCGGGTCTGGTGACCGTCGGTGCGCTCGCCATGGGTGTGCCCCTGGGCGTGGGCACGGCTGTGTATCTGGTCGAGATCGCCGGCAAGCGCGTACGCAAGCTCATCAGCCCTGCCGTTGACCTGTTGGCCGGCATCCCTTCTATCATCTATGGCTTCTTTGGCATGATCATCATCCGTCCGTTTATCGCGCAGGTGACCGGTGGTCTTGGTTTTGGTGCGCTGACGGCGTGGTTCGTGCTTGCCATCATGATTGTCCCTACCATCACCACGCTCACCATCGATGCCCTCAATTCCATTCCCATGGGTATTCGCGAGGCATCGTATGCCATGGGTGCTACTAAGTGGCAGACCATCTATAAGGTCGTGCTACCTGCCGCCAAGCTGGGTATCGTGGATGCGATCGTGCTGGGTATGGGCCGTGCCATCGGCGAGACCATGGCCGTGCTCATGGTCGTGGGTAACGCCCCGGTTATTCCCGACAGCATTGCGAGCCCCATCTCGACGCTCACGAGCCAGATCGCGCTCGACATGAGCTATTCCTCGGGTCTGCACCGCTCGGCGCTGTTCGGCATGGGCGTGGTCCTGTTTATCATCTCCGCCACGCTGGTGGGCGTCGTCCGTCTGATTTCCAAGAAGAAGAGGGGGTAGGCTATGTCCGATTCCGTTGACACGACGGTCGATACGACCTCGTCGCGCGAGCGCATCAAGCGTGCCCTTTCCCACGGCAAGAAGGGCCGCATCAACAAGGACCTGTCCAACAAGATCATGCTTGGCGTGTTTCGTGCCGCGGCATACATCACCACACTGGTGCTGGTCGCTATCATCGCCTACGTGGTCATTAACGGTCTGCCGCATATCTCGCTCGACTTTATCTTCGGTTGGCCCCAGGGCGTCAACGCCGAGGGCGGAATTTGGCCCACGATCGTCTCGACCGTCTATGTGACGGCGCTCGCCATGCTTATCTGCACGCCGATTGCTGTGCTGGCAGCCGTCTATCTGGCCGAGTACGCCAAGCAGGGCAAGGTCGTCGAGCTCATTCGCTATGCTGCTGACGCTTTGGCCTCGGTGCCCTCCATCGTTATGGGCCTGTTTGGCTACGCCTTGTTTGTCGAGGCCATGGGTCTGGGCCTTTCGATGGTCTCGGCCGCTCTGGCACTCGCGCTCTTGATGCTTCCCATCGTCATGCGCACCACCGAAGAGGCCATTCGCGCCGTTCCGCGCTATATCCGTTGGGGCGCGTACGGCCTGGGCGCCACCAAGTGGCAGGTCGTCTCCAAGATCGTGCTTCCTTCTGCCTTTGGCCGTATTGCCACGGGCATCGTCCTCGCCATCGGCCGTGCCATTGGCGAGACCGCGGTGGTGCTCTACACCATGGGCCAAGCCATCAATCTACCTATTTCGCCGCTCGATTCCGGCCGCCCCATGACGGTTCACCTGTACCTGCTTGCAAACGACGGCATCAACATGAACGCAGCCTACGGCACCGCGCTCTTGCTGATGGTGATCATTCTGGCCTTCAACCTGTTTGCGCGCTTCCTGTCGCGCAAGCGTCGCTAGTTAAGGAGTCCCATGTCCGTTTATCAGTCCGCTCCCACGCTGGAGCAAGCGGCCATTACGGCCAAGGATTTCAACTTTTGGTACGGTGACTTTCATGCGCTGACGGGGCTTGACCTCAACATCGCCAAAAACGCCATCACCTCCTTCATTGGCCCTTCGGGCTGCGGCAAGTCGACGTTTTTGCGCTGCATCAACCGCATGAATGATCTGATCGAGGGTACGCGCGTCGAGGGCACCATGACGCTCGACGGCAATGATATCTATGCCGAGGGCGTCGACCCGGTCGATCTCCGTCGTCGCGTGGGCATGATCTTTCAGCAGCCCAACCCGTTTCCCAAATCCATCTACGAGAATGTCGCCTTTGGCCCTCGTCTGCAGGGCGTGACTAGCAAAAGCGACCTCGATGACATCGTGGAAGAATCGCTCAAGCGCGCCAACCTCTGGAAAGAGGTATCCAATCAGCTCAACAAGGATGGTTTGGCGCTCTCGGGCGGTCAGCAGCAGCGTCTGTGCATCGCGCGCGTGCTTGCGGTGCAACCCGATGTTCTCCTGATGGATGAGCCCTGCTCCGCCATCGACCCCACGTCCGTCTCTAAGGTCGAGGATCTGATGGCCGAGCTGGCGCCCGAGATGACGATCATCATCGTCACGCATTCAATGCAGCAGGCAGCTCGTATCAGCGACTACACCGCATTCTTCTTGCAGGAAGTTGCCGGCGAGCCAGCCACGCTCATCGAGTATGGTCAAACCGATGCGATCTTCACCAGCCCGGTGGACTCGCGGACGGAAGACTATATCACCGGCCGCTTTGGCTGATCGGTGTGACTAGTCCCAAGCCGATCGGACCTGGTCCGGTGCGTATTCACTGTGCGGGCGGCATGACCGCACCCAACTGATTGGAGTGAACCATGCGCAAACTGTTTTCCCGTCAGCTCGTCGAGGCCCGTCACGAGATGCTGAGCATCTATGAGGCCGTCGATCTGGCCCTCCACGATGCCGTGAAGGCCTATGTGACCGACGATCGCAAGCTCGCCACCAAGACCAAGAAGCGCACGCTTTCGATTGACGCGCGCTGCGCCAACCTGGAGGCCGTCTGCTACAACCTGATCGCCACGCAGTCACCGGTCGCCTCCGACTTCCGCCTGCTTCAGACGATCATCTACGTCGACTTTAACCTGCAGCGCATGACCGATAAGGTCCGTCAGATCTGCCGTGCCACGCGTCATATGATCAAGGCCGATATCTCGCTGCCCAAGGAGCTTGTCGGCACGGTCGAGGCCGAGGCTGAGGCCGTCTACCAGGTGCTGGGCTCTTCGCTTTCTGCGCTCGTCACCAATGATATGTCCATTATCTGCAACCTGGCCGTCGAGGACGAGCCAGTGCACGCCGCCTACGAGAAGTTCTTCCGCACCTTTAACCGTATGGATACGGGTGACTTTATGGATGACGACAGCAACTATGACGACCTGCGCCGCGCTATCATGGTTTCGCGCTACCTCGATCGCATCGCTTCGATTTCCATCGATGCCGCTTGCCGTCTGACCTTCCTGTTGACTGGTCAGCGTATGAACGCCGGCGATATCGCCCGTGTGGACGAGGATGAGCTCGAGAGCATGCGCGTGCCTTCGGGCGAGGGTGTTATCATGAGGCCCGCCGTCGATGCGCGCTACGTTGCCAAGGTGCCTGCCAACGAGGTCAGCGAGGGTCTTCGCTACCTGCTCGATCATCTTGAGGACGAGGACGATGGCGAGGACGACGAGGAGTAAGTAGCCCCGTTCGTCGAAAGATTGTAAATACCTAAGTGAGCGCGGCCTTGCACATGCAGGGCCGCGCTCTTGCGTTAGCATGGGACTACTTGTTTGGCTGTCAGCGGAGGCGATTAGCAATGGATAACTATTTGGACTTGATGCGCGCTCGCCGCGAGCAGATTCTGGAACGTTTTTATGCGGCGCTCGATCACGCGGGCCGCCCCCACGACGCCGCGCGCCTCATTGCCGTGTCCAAGACCGTTGGTGTCGATGAGACCGTTGCTGCCATCCAGGCGGGGTATCGCCATTTTGCCGAGAACCGCCCGCAGGAGCTGGTTCGCAAGCTTACGGGTCTGGCGGAGCATCCGGAGCTGCCCGAGGTGCGCTTCGATATGATCGGCAACCTGCAGACCAATAAGATCAATGCGGTGCTGGGCTCAGCCGAGCTGATTCACTCGGTGGGTTCGCTGCATCTGGCACAGGCGATCTCGAGCCGTGCTGTCCGCAAGATTGAGGCAGGCGAGCTCGCCGGCCCCCAGCGCGTGCTCATTGAGGTCAATGTGAGTGGTGAGGAGTCGAAGGGAGGCTTTTCGCCCGATGAGATTCGCGCCGCCGCGGGTGAGCTTGCGGAGCTCGAGGGAATTTGCGTGCAGGGGCTTATGACTATGGCGCCCCGGGGGAATAAGGATGTGGCACGCCGCACCTTTGCGGGGCTTCGTGAGCTGAGGGATGAGCTGGAGGCGGCGCATCTCGATTTGAACCTGCCTGAGCTTTCCTGCGGCATGAGCGAGGACTTTGAGCCTGCCCTTGAGGAGGGCTCTACGCTCGTTCGCCTGGGCAGGGTAGTATTTAGCCCGGAGTTTGCAGTAAAATAAGGCTCTGAAGTGCGCACTGATTATCGGGGCGCCTGCACTAAACCGCGAGAGGACACAACCATGGGCTTCCTTGACGAGATTAAAAATAAGATGCACCTGGGCGGCCAGCAGGGTTACGACCAGGGTTATGGCCAGGACGACGACTACGGCTACGATGACGGCTATGACGATGGTTATCAGGGCAACGGCTACAGCGGTGCTTCGGGCGAGGGCTTCTACACCCAAGACGAGCCGAGCAACGGCCTGCTTGGTCAGACGCGCCGCGGTGAAGCTGAGTCGGTTGCCGTGTATACGCGCTCCGGTCAGCTGGTCGGCGATGACTCCCGCCATGCCACGACGTATAACCCGCCTTCGCGCTCGCAGGACAGTGTTGCGAGCGGTTATCGTCCTGGTGCCTATGACACGCCGTCGAGCTACGCCGAGAACACCCGCGCCCGTGCCGCCGCTGCACCCGCGCCTGCACCGAGCGATGCCTCGGCCTATGCGAGCAATATCATCAACGCCACGCCGCAGCTGCCGGCCTATGTCCTGCGCCCCGAGAGCTATGACGACGTGGAGACCGTGGTGCGCCGCGTTCGCACCAAGCAGCCTGTCGCACTGATTTTTGTGGGCGTACGCACCGAAGTTGCCAAGCGCGTCTTGGACTTCTCTTACGGCTTTGCCTGCGGTCTGGGCGCCACGGTCAAGGAGGTGGGCGACCGCGTGTTCATGGTGCTGCCCGCCGGTTGCGAGGTCAAAGATTCCGATCTCAAGAAGCTTCGTGCCGACGGCTACCTTAAGTAAAGACAAGACGAGGAGATTCCCATCAACATCTACACTATCGTCCAGCTGGTCAACACGCTGTTCAACTTCTATTCCACGCTCATTGTCGTCTACTGCTTTATGACGTGGATTCCCATGAAGCAGGGTGGTTTGCTTCAGGATATTGCTGCGGTGCTCGATAGCGTGTGCGGTCCGTGGCTCAACCTGTTCCGTCGTTTCATCCCGCCGATGGGCGGTATCGATTTTTCGCCGGTCGTTGCGATTATTGCGTTGCAGTTGGTGCAGAGGCTGGTTCTGCAGCTTCTTATAGGTATACTCGTGTAGAACTGACTTAGTAACTTACGTCGGGCGTGTAGCGCCGAGGCGATGAAAAAGGAGACTTGTTATGGCTATTACCCCTGCAGACATCCAGGCTCAGACTTTCTCTGAGGCCAAGCGTGGCTACGATCCTGCTGAGGTCGACGTCTTCTTGGAGACGCTGTCCTCCGAGGTTGACGCTATGCTCGCTAAGATCGTCGACCTTAAGGGCCGTCTGACTGCTACCGAGCAGCAGCTTGCCGATGCGCAGGCTCAGCTTGCCCAGGCTCAGGATGCCACCGCCCAGGCCGTTCCTGCCGCCCCCGTGGCTGCTCCCGCCCCTGACTTCTCCGCTCAGGAGCGCCAGATTTCCGCTGCCCTGATCGCTGCCCAGCAGACCGCTGAGACCATCGTCAACGATGCCAACGAGAACGCTGAGCGTATCCGCAACGAGGCTGACGCCAAGGCCCGCGAGGTTATCCGCCAGGCTCTGACCGAGAAGCAGGCCGAGCTCGAGGAAATCGACCGTCTGAAGGCCTCCCGCGAGGAGTTCAAGGCCGAGTACCTCAAGCTCATCCAGCACTTTATGGACGATGCCCAGAACTCCTTCCCTGCCGACCTCATGGCCTCCACGCCGGTCGGTTCTGCCGCTTCTCCTGCGGTGACTGTTCCCGCCGAGCCGCTGCCCGTCGCTGACCCGGTTGTCCCCGTGGCCGATCCTTTCGCCCCGATCGACAACTTTGCCGCCGACGACTTGGACTAACATTCGTCCTACAATTTAGTATCTCAAAAGGACCCGCAGCTTGCGGGTCCTTTTTTATGACTGTGCAGGGTGTGCAGGGGCGCGCAACATAAAAAACCGAGCCCTGCACATAGTGGCGCAGAACTCGGCGAATGGGTGAGCGGTAAAAGGTAGATTTTAAGGTATGTCTAAAAACTACTTGAGGAGGAAGTTGGAGAGGGGAATGGTGCGGGCCTCGCGATGCTCGGGATCGGCGATGTGGTCGGCGGGATAGCCACAGACGAGCATGTGATAGGGATAGACGCCCTTGGGCAGATTGAACTGCTCCTCTGCCACCTCAGGCTTAAAATGGCATACCCAGCACGTTCCCAGGCTCTGCTCGGTGGCCTCCATCATCATCTGATCACACACGATGGACGTATCGATTTCACTGGAATTCATCTGGTCATACGGGCGTACCCAAGCATCATCGGTAACGCTGCAAATAAGGAAGACAAGCGGAGCCCCAAAGATAGACCCATCACGAGCAAACCGAGGCTGACAAGCAGCAGCCTTCTCCAGAAGCTCAGGCGTATCCAGCACCATCACACGGGTTGGATGATTATTACAAGCAGAAGGAGCAATCCGCCCCGCCTCAACAATGGCATCCACTACCGACTGCTCAACAGAACGATCCTCAAACTCGCGACAAGAATACCGACCCCGAGCCAGATCCAAATAAGACATACAAGCCCTCCTACAATTAAAAATCAAACAAACCCAAAGTAACCCAAAGAGTACCCAAAGTAGCAATCGGCCAAACGTTCATCAAGGGCCAAAGTGTCCGAACGGGTACCAAAGGTCCTTTCAGCCAAACCTCCATTGCGCTACAACTATCAGCCAAAGTTCCCAATGGTGGTACGTAAGGGAGCGGGCCCGACCACTAATACCTTTTGAACGACTCTGCTTGCAGCCGGAGTGAAAAAGGTATTAGTGGTCGGGCCCGCGACCGGTGGGATACGTGCCCCCAATTAACTGTTCTTCATGACAATCGAATCCACAACATCAGCCACATTCTCGCAGCAGTCGGCGCAGTACTCCAGGAAGGCATACACGTCACGCCAAGCGATGACCTCGAGCGGGTCCTTGCCGTTAACGTGCAGGTTGCGCATGGCATTGATGTAGAGCTCGTCGGCCTCAGACTCGATGGTGTTGATCTGGATGACGAGCTCGCGCAGCGTCTTGGACTTGCGGTAGTTGGGCAGCTCGACCATCAGGTCCTTCATGGCGCGGCAGGCATCGGTCACCTTGTGGGCGATCACGATGGCATCCGGATGGATGCTCTGGATGTTGGTGAAGTAGACGCGCTGCACGACGCCCTCGATACGGTCGAGCACAGTGTCGAGTGAGCAGCTCATCAGGTCGAGGTCCTCGCGCTCAAGCGGGGTGATAAAGGCCGTGAGCAGGGCATCCTCGAGCTCATGGTGCTTCTTGTCGGCTGCATGCTCAATCGAGTGCATCTTATCGAGCATGTCGTGGATCTGCGCAGCGTCGAAGTTCTCAAAAATCTGGGTGAGCAGCTCGGCAGCCTGAACGGCGAGGTCGGCGCAAGCGACGTAGTTGTCAAAGTAGAACGAATCGGGTTTCTTTGCCATGAGTGGGTCCTTTCGAGGCGAAGATGGGTGGGCGAAGTATTACGGTCCGGATGGACGCTCGGTTTGACTAGAGGAACATCATGAACAGCTTAGCCATGACAAAGCTGATGAGTCCGCAGGCGGGGAAGGTGAAGAACCAGGTGAACATCATGTCCTTGACCACGCCGAAGTTGATGGCCGAGAGGCGCTTGACGGCGCCGACGCCCATGATGGCGCAGGTCTTGATGTGGGTAGAGGACACGGGGATGCCGGTGAGCGTGGCGAGCAGCAGGTTTGCGGCGCCTGCGAGGTCGGCGGAGAAACCCTGGTACTTCTCGAGCTTGACCATGCTCTGGCCAACGGACTTGATGATGCGCTCGCCGCCCACGCTGGTGCCGATGCCCATGGTGGCCGAGCACAGCAGCATAATCCAGATGGGGATGCCGGCATCGCCGACGCTCGTCTGGCCGCTGGCAAAGGCCACGCCTAAAAAGAGCACGCCGATGAACTTCTGTCCATCCTGCGCGCCGTGCATAAAGCTCATGGCCGCAGCGCTTGCGATCTGAGCGTATTTAAAGAAGACATTGGCACGTCGCCTGTTGGCGGCGGCGAAAAGAATCGAGACGAGCTTGCACAGGACCCAGCCCATGACAAAGCCCAGGCCGATGGAGAGCGCCAGGCCGTAGATGACCTTCATCCACTCGTGGACGTTGACGCTGCTCGCACCGCCGAGGGCGATAGCGGCACCGGTCAGGCCGGCGATAAGGCTGTGGCTTTGCGAGGTGGGGATGCCAAAACGCGACGCTGTGGCGCCGTAGACGACGATGGAGAAGAGCGCCGCGCAGAGGCACGCGAGTGCCATGGTGCTGTTTCCGCCAAAGTCGACGATATGTGAGATGGTGTTGGCGACGCTCGCGTTAAAGTGCGTCATGATGAGCACGCCCAAGAAGTTGAATGCGGCGCTCATGAGGATGGCGGCGCGGGCGGGCATGCAACGCGTAGTGACGCAGGTCGCGATGGCGTTGGGTGCGTCGGTCCATCCATTGACGAAGATGGCGCCGAGCGCGAGGATCACGGTGACGGCAAGGACTGGGTTCGACACAAGTTGGCCGAGGAAGGTTGAGAACGTTACGTCCATATATGGGCTTTCTCGAAGTTTGCAGGCACGTTACAGAAACATGATAAATCGTATCACCTCCTGCGGGTTTCTTTACCGAGTTCTGATGGGAGCAGTGAATTTTTTGGCACTAACATTGAATATTAGCCCTGTTGACCGCGGGTGTTCTTTTTGCTAACACACCATGAGGACACGTGCGCGCGCCCCAACACCCCAAAACCACAGTCTGTTCGCTTTACAATATGCAAACATGCGTTCGATAATAGGGGCCATGGAATATCGACAGACAGACGGCAAAACTCGGCGCGTGCACAAGCAGTATGTGGACGTTGTGACCCGCATCCTTGCGGGCGGACAAGTCGTGCCGGTCACCGTCTGCTGGGTCGACGGCCGTTGCTTTACGATCGACGAAATTATCTCGACCACCGGGTTTGGCCTGACGGTTCACGGCATTCGTACGGCAACCTATAAGGTACGTTTTGGCGGACATGCGACCGAGTTGTATCTGGAGGACCAAACGCGTGAGCGGGCGGACGGCTCGCAGGCGCACGTGATGCGTTGGTGGGTATGGGCGTTTGACCGCACGCTCGAGGGCGGGCGCCGCGGGTAAGAGCGCGCGGCATTCGGGTACAATGGCAGGAATCTTGTCACCTACGGCGCTGTTGTGGCGCTTTTTGAAAGGACGAAGTATGAACGATATCCAGGGCTATCAGAACGGCCCCATCGAGACCGGCGCAAGCCGCGCCAAGGAGATGTCGCCGCGCGCGTACAATCTTGCCATGTCCGCCCTCATCTTCTTGGGCTTTTGCGCCATGGGCGCCGGTGCTTACTTTACGAGCACCATGGCGTTTGCCCGCATGATGATGAGCGGCGCCGCCCTGCCACTGGTCTTTGGCTCGTTTATTTTAACCATCGTCGGCATGGTCATGATGTCGGCTGCTGCGGGCAAGCAGTCCGTGGGTCTGTCCCTTGTGGGCTACGTAATCTTTGCGAGTACCTTTGGCCTGACCGCGTCGTTTGGCCTTGCCAACTACGACCTGCCCACCATCAACACTGCCTTTATCGCCACGGCCGCCATCACCTTTGTCTTTGGCGCCTTGGGCGTGACGTTCCCCAAGTTTTTCCAGCGCGTATATGGCATCGGCTTTGGCATTCTGCTCGCCACTATTCTGGTTGAGATCGTGCTGATGTTTATGGGCGTCTCGCAGACCATCACCGACCTGATCGTGATCGTGGTGTTCGCCGGCTTTATTGGCTACGACACCTATGTTGCCACGACAGTGCCGCCTACGCTGCCCAATGCGGTGCTCATGGCGTCCAATCTGTTCGTGGACATTATCAACGTGTTCCTGCGCATCCTGAACATCCTCGGTCGTCGCGACTAGTGCGATGCCTTGCGTGACTCTTGTCGGGCACGGTAAAACGATGCGAAAGGCGGTCCTTCGGGGCCGCCTTTTTTATGCGTGGCGGGGTATCATGGATTGGGAAAAGCCGATAGCGGCAGTGACAGGAAAGGTGACCACTTATGGCAGACGTCGACAACAGGAACCGTAACCGCAGGCCCAACCGCGCGGGACAGCCGAACCCTAAGCGCGAGGCTCGCGCTAAGGCCGCCGAGCGTCATGTGGCGGCCGTGTCCGAGGCTTGCGCCAAGGATATCGAGCGCTCGCTTGCCGGCGTGCGTGAGTTCGACGGTATGCCTGCCGGCTTTGTCGCGGCGATGAAGGCCAAGGTCCAGGCGGCTGCGGCTGCTGAGGAGGCGGTTGCCGAGGAGCCGGAGGCCGCTGAGGTAGAGACTGCGGTTGAGCCCGAGGTGGCACCCGAGTCCGTCGAGGAGCCTGCCGAGGAAGTCACCGAAGCCGAGCCTGCGCCTGCCGAGGAGTCCGCTCCGGTCCTGCCCGAGGTCACCGTGCTCGACGCTTCCGCCACGCAGGCCATCCTCGATAATGGTCGCGGCTATGCGCAGTTCTGCGACATGGCCGTGCTCGCCTTTGCCTCGTTCACCAATCCGGGCGGCGGCTATATCCAGGGCTATCTGGGTCAGGAGGCCACGCTCTGCGCCGATTCGTATCTGTACAACGTGCTCGATAAGCAGCGTAAGTGGTACGGCGAGAACCGTCGTCGCAACATCAACTGCGAGCTGTATCGCAACCGCGCCCTGGTGGTGCCTGCCGTGCGCTTCGACCGCAACCACGTGCACGCATATGCCGATGTGATCGTTGCCGCAGCACCCAACGTCAAGCGTGCCCGCCAGGAGTACCGTGTGAGCGACGATGCTCTGCTGGATGCCCTGCGCGACCGCATCCGCTTCGTGCTCGCCATCTGCGACGAGTTGGGTCGCGAGAAGCTCGTGCTGGGCGCATGGGGCTGCGACAACAACGGCTTTGATGCCGAGGCCGTGGCCGAGCTCTTCCGCAAGGAGCTCGCATCGGGCGACTTCAAGGTCAAGCAGGTCTTCTTTGCCGTGCCCTCTACGCGCTGGGACGAGGACTTCGCCAAGTTCGAGCACGTGTTGGCAAACTTCCCCGAGCGCAACGAGGAGTCCTATGCTCAGGTTGCCGCCCGCGCCGCAGCCGCCCGTGCCGCCGAGCAGGCTCAGGCCGCTGCCGAGGATGACGAGGATGACGACGATTGGCGCAAGTACCTGTAAATGGTGCGCGTGATGCGATATACCGAGCCGACGGGGGCTGCTCCCGTCGGCTTTTTATTGAGTGGGGAGCTTACGATGAAAAATGTTCTGTGCTTTGGTGACAGCAACACCTATGGCTATGATCCGGCTGGTATGCGCGATGGCACTGCGGTGCGCTATGCGCAGGATGTGCGTTGGTGCGGCGTGGCGCAGCGTGATCTGGGCGATGGCTGGCATGTGATTGAGGAAGGCCTCAACGGCCGCACGACGGTACGCGACGATATGTGCCATCTGGACACTAACCTCAACGGCATTCGCGCGCTTCCGATGCTGCTCGAGGCTCATAAGCCGCTGGATGCGATCGTTATTATGCTGGGAACTAACGATTGCAAGACGGTCTTTAACGTGACAGCTTCCGATATCGCCCGTGGCACCATGGCGCTGATTCGCGCCGTCCGCGCGTTTCCGTGGACCGACGCTGCGCCTTGCCCGCGCATCCTGCTGATGGCTCCTATCAAGATCAAGCCGCAGATCGCCGATGTGTATATGACCGACTTTGACGAGCATTCCGTTGAGGCATCTGAGCATTTTGGCGAGTACTATGCGCACGTGGCCGAGCAGTTTGGCTGCGACTTTTTGAATGCCGCCGAGTTTGCCGAGCCGGGCGATATCGACTATCTGCATATGATGCCCGAAAGCCACGAGAGCCTGGGTCACGCCGTGGCAGCCAAGCTCAAAGAGATACTCGGTGAGTAGCGCGACCCCAATCCACCGCAATAGTTCCCCTTGCGGGGGCTTGTTTCGTTCGTTTGTCTCGATCTGTAACATCTAGGGTCGATTTAGCCGAGGTTACTGTTACAGATCAAGACTATCTTCTCAGTGGAATTTGAATGTCTCGATCTATAACAGGTGGGCTGAAAAATGGGCTCTAACTGTTACAGATCGAGATGTTTGTGGGAGCCACCGCAAAGGTGCCTGTCCCCTTTGCGGCGGTTTTGGGCTGCGAATCTTAATATTGCCACATGTGGTTGACGGGGCCAGAGCCTTTGCCCATGTCAAAGCCGGCGGCGAGAGCGCCGGTTAGGTAGGCCTTGCCGGCGTTGACGGCATCGGCAAGATCCATGCCCTGGGCCAGCGCGCAGGCGATGGCGGACGAAAGCGTGCAGCCGGTGCCGTGTGTGTTGTCGGTCTCGATGCGCTTGTGGCGGAACCACGTGGTGAGCGGATCGCCCAGATGGTTGCCCTCGTCATCGAGTGACGCGGGTTCGGCCAATACGTCGTTGGCCTCGTTGACAAGATGCCCACCCTTAACGAGGGATGCGCAACCAAAGCGGCGGGTGAGGAGCATGGCAGCATTTTGCTGTGTGCGCTCGGAGTCGACCTCGTAGTCAAGCAGGGCCATGGCCTCGGGAATATTGGGCGTGATAACCGTCGCCAGCGGGAACAGGCGGCGGGTGAGCGCCTCGGCGGCATCTTCGGCAATCAGCCGTGCGCCCGAGGTGGCTACCATGACGGGGTCGACGACCACGTTTGTCGCGTTCCAGGCGCTCAGGCGGTCGGCGATAACCTCGATAATCTCGGCAGAGGAAACCATGCCGATCTTGACGGCGCTGGGGCGGATATCGTCAAATACGGCGTCGATCTGCGCAGCGACGATATCAGGGGAGATATTCTGCACGGCGGTGACACCGAGCGTGTTTTGTGCGGTGATGGCGGTGATGGCCGTCTCGGCATACAGGCGGTGCGCCGTGATGGTCTTGATGTCGGCCTGAATGCCGGCGCCACCGCTGGAATCGGATCCTGCGATGGACAGGACGGCAGGTACCTTACTGCGATCCATGTTTGCTCCCTTGTTCGGTCGGAATCAAATGGGTCTTTAAGCCAGCATTATAAAGATGCCCGGGCCGACTCTATGTCGAACCCGGGCGGGCGATGCAATCTTTACGCAAATGTAAGCAAATGTTCACACGTCAACAATTGACGAACACCATGTTACCGATTGTGGCTCCGGTGACGAGTTAGTCCTCCATGCCGAGGTCGATCGTCGTGCCTTCGAACACCTTGTTAACGGTGCGGACGGCGCACATCTTGCCGCACATGGTGCAGGTGCCCTCGGTGGCGGCGGGGGACTCCTCGTAGCGCTTCTTGCCGGTGACCGGGTCGAGAGCACACTTCCACATGGCATCCCAGTCGAGCTTGCGGCGTGCCTGGCCCATCTTGTCGTCCATATCGCGGGCGTGCGGCACCTTCTTGGCGATATCGGCGGCGTGCGCGGCAATCTTAGTGGCCATGAGGCCATCGAGCACGTCCTGGGCGTTGGGCAGGCACAGGTGCTCGGCCGGCGTCACGTAGCACAGGAAGTCGGCACCGGAGCTGGCGGAGATGGCGCCGCCGATGGCAGCGGTGATGTGGTCGTAACCCACGCCGATATCGGTCACCAGCGGCCCGAGCACATAGAACGGGGCATTGTGGCACAGGCGCTTCTGCAGTTTCATGTTGGCGGCGATCTCGTCGAGCGCCATGTGACCCGGGCCCTCGACCATGACCTGGACGCCGGCGGCCCAAGCGCGCTTGCACAGCTTGCCCAGCTCGATCATCTCAGCGGTCTCGGTGGCATCGTTGGAGTCGTAGAGGCAGCCCGGGCGGCAGGAGTCGCCGAGCGAAATCGTCACGTCGTACTCGTGGCAAATCTCGAGCAGCTCGTCAAAGTACTCGTAGAAGGGGTTTTCGTTGCCGGTGACCTCCATCCAGCCAAACAGCAGCGAGCCGCCGCGGCTGACGATGTTCATGAGACGGCCGGTCTCCTTAAAGGTCTTGGTGACCGACTTGTTGATGCCGCAGTGGATGGTCATAAAGTCCACGCCGTCCTCGGCGTGCGCGCGCACGACCTCGAACAGGTCATCCTTGGTAAGCTTGACCAGCGGCTTTTCCATGTAGCCGATGGCGTCGTACATGGGGACGGTGCCCACCATGAGCGGCGTCTCGTCGATGAGCTGCTGGCGGAACTGGCGCGTCTTGCCCGAGTTGGAGAGGTCCATGATGGCGTCGGCGCCAAAGTCCTCGGCGATCTTGACCTTCTTCCACTCCTCGGCGGCATCGGCCTTATCGCCCGAGATGCCTAGGTTGACGTTGACCTTGGTGGACAGGCCCTCGCCGACACCAAAGGCGCGCATGCCCTTTTTGATATGCACGATGTTGGCGGGGATGGCGATGCGGCCGTCGGCCACGCGCTCGCGGATGTACTCGGGGTCGCGATGCTCGCGCTCGGCAACCTCCTTCATCTGCGGCGTAATCTGCCCGGCACGGGCGAAGTCGATTTGCGTGACGAGCTTGGGCTCGGTCTGTGTGCTCATTGGCACGGCTCCCTTCGTTGGCATTACCCATATCAGGTTTGCGGGTCAGGGCGGGCGCGCCCAGTCTCAGCCTGCCGTCTTGTCCTGCAAGCTCCCCGTTATGTCATGGGCTCAAGTATAGCCTGAATGGGTACGATTGGGCCAACGAGCGTGCCTGTGGGGAGGCGAACATGGAAGACAAGCATCTGTATCGAGAGACGCAATGGGATGTATCGGCCGAGGAAAGCCGTGCGCACCATGGCCTTGTCGCGATTGGTTTTGCGGTGCTTGCCGTGCTGGTGATTGCCTTTTGTATCTGGACGTTTGGTGGTCGCGGCGGCGTTGCATGGGAGTTCGAGGCTGATGATAGCCTACCGATTATGACGATGAAGGTCTCTGGCGGCAATACCGTTGCCGCGCCGGGCGACTATTGGTATCCGCGCGATGGATTTGTCCAGCTGCAGCTGAGCGGTGGTTCCATTCCTGGTGAAGAGATCGAGCGCGTGACCTTCGATGCGTCGCTTAAGACGCTGTTGGTCGAGCTCAAAGATCAAGGGGATGTGCCCACGACGATGGATATCGCCCTGACGGAATGGCGCTTGGAGCCCCCGTCGGGCGTCAAGGTGTCCGAGGTGGAGCATGTCAAGATTACCTACCAAGATGGCTCGACGAGCGAGATTGTAAAGGCCGATGGCTTGGCGGAGTAACGGGGGGGGGTTGGAAACGGCGGGCCTATTGTGCCTGCGCGTTCATGAAAACCAGGGTGTCTTCGTCTGAAAGCTCGGGGATGTGACGATAGCCGATGTTGAATGCGGTAAGCCCGCTTGCATCCTCGAGCTCGTTTTCTGCCATCCACCGCACCATGGAGCCGCGCGCCTTTTTGCTGGCGGTCGACCGTTGGATGGGCTTCCCGTTGCGGATACCCTCGCCAAAAAGGCATGTGACGGCCGTGGCGTCGCCCGCGAGATGGGGCAGAACGGCTTTGGCATACTCTACGCTGGCGAGGTTGACGATCGTGGTGTTTGAGCCTGCCGGGGCGATAACCTGCGCGAGCTTGTCGCTCCAAAACGCGTAGAGGTCTCGGGCATCGTCAACGGCGAGCTTCGCGCCCATTTCCAGCCGATACGGTTCGACGGCATGAAAGGGGCGTACGCATCCGTAAAGGCCCGAGAGGATCCACAGATGGTCTTGCAGCCATGCGAGCTGCGCGGAATCCATCACCTCGGGCGCCATGCTCTGGTATTGAATGCCGTGATTGGACATGACGGCAGGGGAGAGGTGACGGGCGAGTGCGGGATTGTCGAGATCGCCGTTTCCCAAGATGGGCCCGAACTCATGCAGGGTGTTGAGGCAAGGCCCCAGCAGTTTGTCACTCACGTTCCATAGCGCCTGCAGACCGCCGCTGCCTTCATTCCGCTCGATATCTAGCAGTGCGCGGTGGAGGCGAGCCGTCTCGTGCACAAAAGGTGGAATGCTCAGGACTTCAAAAGCATCCCTGGCCGCGCGCATTTGCTTGGCGGGCGAAATGATGACCTGCAGCATGGACTCTCCTCTGCCAAAAAGGAAGTTGCGGTGGAATACGGTCTGTTTTGGCCGGTTATGGGCCAGTTTAGTCCGTATTTCACCGCAACTGATGAAGAGTTGGTTAGGCGCGCTCGAGGAAGGCCTTGTAGCCGCGGTAGGCCTCGTAGATATCGGCCTTGTTGGCGACTTCCCACAGGGCGTGCATGGACAGGACGGCAACGCCGGAGTCGATGACGTTCATGCCGTACTCGGCCATGATGTAGGCGATGGTGCCGCCGCCACCTGCGTTGACGCGACCGAGCTCGCAGGTCTGGAAGTCCACGCCGGCCTCGTCCATGATGTCGCGGATGAGGGCCACGTACTCGGCATCGGCGTCGTTGGAGCCGCCCTTGCCGCGGCTGCCTGTGTACTTGTTAAAGCACAGGCCGCGACCCATGAAGGCGGCGTTCTTGGTCTCGAACTTGCCGGCGTAGCCCGGGTCGAAGCCGGCGGACACGTCGGAGGAGAGCATGCGGCTGCGGGCGAGTGCGCGGCGCAGGGCCAGCGGGCTGTCCTCGCCGGCGAGCGTCATGATCTCGGCGACGGTGTTCTCGAAGAAGCGGCTCGTCATGCCAGTGGCGCCCACAGAACCGATCTCCTCCTTGTCGACGATGAGCGTGATGCTCGTGCGCTCGACATCAGTGACATTGATCTGGGCGAGCATGGACGGATAGGCGCAGACGCGGTCGTCGTGGCCATAGCCCAGGATCATGGAGCGGTCGAGGCCCATGTCGCGGGCGGGGCCGGCGGGCACGACCTCGATTTCGGCGGAGAGGAAGTCCTCCTCCTCGACGTCATACTGCTCCTTGAGGATGTCCAGGAACATTTGCTTGACGGGCTCCTTGGGGGCGTCCTTGTCGTCCTCGTCAAACTTGACGGGGCGGCCGCCCACGATCACGTCGAGGATCTCGGCGTCGACGGCGTCCTTGGCGGGCTTGGACATCTGCTCGCTCGAAAGGTGGATCAGCAGGTCGGAGATGGTAAAGACCGGGTCGTCCGTCTTGTCGCCGATGTTGATGTCGACGGTGGTGCCGTCCTTTTTGCAGATGACGCCCACAAGCGCGAGCGGGGAGGCCACCCAGTGGTAGCTCTTGACGCCGCCGTAGTAGTGCGTGTCGAGGTAGGCCATGTCGCCGGCCTCGAAGGCGGGGTTCTGCTTGAGGTCCAGGCGCGGCGAGTCCACGTGGGCGCCCAGGATGTTAAAGCCCTGCTCGAGCGGGGCGGTGCCAAGGTTGACGAGCATAAGGTCCTTGCCGTGGTTGGCGGCGTACACCTTGTCGCCTGCCTTGAGCTCGCGACCCTCGGCAATCACGGTCTCCAGGTCGACGTATCCCGCCTCCTCGGCCATCTTGATGCCGGTCTTGACGCACAGGCGCTCGGTCTTGTTCTCGCTCAAAAACTGCTTATAGCCGCGGCAAAGCTTCTCGAGCTCCTCGATTTGCTGTGGCGTGTACTTTTTCCATGCGCAGGGACGCTCCATGACGCAGGCTCCTTTCGGATCGATCGTGCTGGTTGATGTACCGTGAGCCATCGTATCACGCGCGGGTCCGCGGCGGCGGGGAAGCCTGATGTGCGGTGGCCGTGGGGCGGGGAGCGTGTAAACTGGTGTGAGCAAACTGTGCCCAGCCCAAAGCGAGGTATTCAATATGTCTGACAAGCGCCGTACCTTTGCCGTCATCGACGGCAACTCGCTCATGCATCGCGCCTTTCACGCCGTGCCGCCGACCATGAACGCGCCGGACGGTCGCCCCACCAACGCGATCTTTGGTTTTCTGAACATGTTCCTCAAGATGATCGATGCCTTTAACCCCGACGGTGTGGTCGTGGCGTTTGATAAAGGCAAGCCGCGCGTGCGCATGGAGATGCTGCCGCAGTATAAGGCGCAGCGCCCGCCCATGGACCCCGATTTGCACGCGCAGTTTCCGATGATCAAGGAGCTGCTCGGTGCGCTCAATGTGCCGATTCTGCAGTCTGAGGGCTGGGAAGGCGACGATATCCTGGGAACCATGGCGCGCCTGGGTGAGGAGGCCGGCTGCGACATGCTGCTGGTGACCGGCGACCGCGACATGTATCAGCTCGTGACCGAGCACGTCAACGTGGTCTCGACCCGCAAGGGCCTGTCCGACGTGGCGATCATGACGCCCGAGAGCGTGGACGATCTGTATCACGGCATCACGCCGGCGCTCGTGCCCGACTTTTATGGTCTGAAGGGCGACACGTCGGACAACATTCCCGGCGTACCGGGTATCGGCCCCAAAAAGGCAAGCGCGCTCATCGCGCAGTACGGCAGCCTGGACGAAGTCATCGCGCATGCCGACGAGGTCAAGGGCAAGATGGGCGAGAACCTGCGCGCACACATCGACGACGCGCTGCTGAGTCGTAAGGTGGCGACCATCCGCACCGATGCGCCCGTTGAGCTCGATTTTGAGGCGACGTCCTTCCCGGCGTTTTCTGCCGATGAGGTGTCCGCAGCACTAGGTACGCTTGGTATCACTGCCATGCAGAACCGTTTCTTGGCACTGATCGGTGACGAGGGTGGCGCTGCTGCCGCTGCTAGCACGTTTGAGATGCCCACGATTGAGCGCACCGCTGCCGGCGATGCCGAGGCGCTTGCTGCCGTGGCGTCCGAGGTTGCCCGTGCGATCGAGGCGGGCGAGTGGGTCGCCGCCGTGGTGGACGACGACAAGGAAGAGGGCGCGCTCTTTGGACTGACGCGCACACTGTGGTTGGCGACGTCCAAGGGCCTGTTCGCGCTCGAGGAAGCCGATGACGGCACGCCTGCCGCTGTCGAGGGCTTCAACTTCGTCCACGGCGTGATCGCCGGCGTACTTGCGCGCCTGTTTATGGAGGGCCGTGTGGCGAGCCCGGATACGAAGGCGCTGCTGCACGAGCTTTCGCCCATCGATTCTTCTGAGCCCGAGCTCATGGACCCGTTGTCAGTCGATTCCACGCGCATCTTCGATACCGTGGTGGCTGCCTATCTGCTGGATTCCGATCGTTCCGAGTTCGATGAGGCATATCTTGCCGATACGTATTTGCAGATGGCGTTGCCTGCGGCGCGCGGCGCAGAGGGTGCTGGTGAGAACGCTCCGGTGCCAGCCGCCCGTACTGCGGCCCTGACACTGGCGCTGGTCGCACCGCTGCGCGAGTGCATGGCCCGCGAGAATGCCGCCAACGTGTTCGATGGCATCGAGATGCCGCTCGTTCCGGTACTTGCCAAGATGGAGCGCGCGGGCATGCTCGTGGATCCCGATCGGCTGCGCAGCCTGTCCGAGGGTTTGGCGACCCAGATCACCGAGGTCGAGCGCAGCATTCGTGACCTGGCGGGTGACGAGGCCTTTAATATTGGCAGTCCCATGCAGCTGTCGCATGTGCTCTTTGATGTGATGGGGCTTCCGACCAAGGGCCTCAAAAAGACCAAGCGCGGCTACTATTCGACCAACGCCAAGGTGCTGAGCGACCTTGCCCGCGACCACGAGATCGTGCGCCTGATTTTGGACTGGCGTGAGAAGTCCAAGATTAAGTCGACCTATCTGGACACGCTAGGTCCGCTGCGCCGTGGTGACGGGCGTGTGCACACCACGTACAACCAGACCATCACCGCGACGGGGCGCCTGTCTTCGAGCGACCCCAATCTGCAAAACATTCCGACGCGCTCGGAGCTGGGGCGTACCGTCAAGACGGCGTTCTCGGCGGGCGAGGGAAGCGTCTTTTTGGCGGTGGACTACTCGCAGATTGAGTTGCGTTTGCTGGCGCATCTTTCGGGAGACGAGCACCTGGTGCGCGCCTTTAACGAGGGTGAGGACTTTCATGCCGAGACGGCCGCGCGCGTGTTTGGCGTGCCGGTGTCCGAGGTAACGCCCGACTTGCGCAGTCGCGCCAAGGCCGTGAACTTTGGCATCGTGTATGGTCAGCAGGCCTATGGTCTGTCGCAGTCGCTGCATATCTCGATGGCCGAGGCGCGCGACATGATTGATCGCTACTACGAGGCCTACCCGGGTGTGCGCATGTTCCTCGACAACGTGGTGGCGCGTGCCAAGCAGACGGGCTATGCCGAGACCATGTACGGCCGCCGTCGCCATATTCCGGAGCTCAAGGCCAAAAATCCGCAGCTCCGTGGCTTTGGCGAGCGCACGGCCATGAACCACCCCATGCAGGGCACCGCCGCCGACATCATCAAGATCGCCATGGCCCGCGTAAGCCGCCGCCTGGAAGAAGAGGGCTTTGCCGCCCACATGATCCTGCAAGTACACGACGAACTTGACTTTGAGTGTCCCGTCGACGAAGTCGAGCGCCTCACCGCCATGGTCCGCGATGTCATGGAACACGTAGTAGACCTCCGCGTACCGTTGATCGCCGAAGCCAGCACCGGCATAACCTGGGCCGACGCGAAATAGGGAAGCACTCCGTAAGGTAAGCTCGCCCAAGACGCAAGCCCCCACATACTTAAGATTTGGGACAAACACTACTGATTAATTTGTCCCACAGTAACCAAAACAGAGGGGAGCCCCTTCCAACAAGGAGCTCCCCTCTGCTCGAATCACTTCAGCTAAGTATCTAGACACTCAAGACGCCATCTTGGCGGCAGGAAAGTAAACCTAGGGCCTGGCCGGGCGGCACGGGTTAACTTTTCGTAGATTCCGCACGCAAAGAAAGCCACTTAATGTGGCTTTCGTCTTGCGCAGGACCTGACCGAGCGAAAAGTTATCCCGTGCCGCCCGGCCAGGCCCGATGGGACGGCTACCGAGCCGCCAAGATGGCGTCGATGAGCGTCAGTACGCCCCCGTCGTTGTTGCTCGGAATGCGCCACTTGGCGTGCGCGTTCATGTGCTCCTCGGCATTGTCCACGATAAAGCTATGCCCGACGCGCTCCAGCATGGGAATATCGTTGTAGGTGTCGCCCACGGCGGCAGCGTCGGCGATATCGATGCCCAGGTGCTCGCACAAATGCGCCACGCCCGAACCCTTGTCGACGCCCAGGTTCATAAAGTCGATCCACTCGCGGCCCGCATTGGTGACGTAGAGCTGATCCGAGAACGCGGGGCTATAGGTCTCGCGGAATGCGGGCTCGGCATCGTAGGCAGGGAAAAAGACCGAGATCTTATTGGACTCGATATCAAGGCCCTCAAAGGTGTCGACATAGTTGATCGTGTTGTAGTACACGCTGATCTCGTCGTGGTACTGATGGTCGCGGGCGAGCACATAGAACTCGTCGTAGCAGCACAGGACGGGAACGGCGCGCGGGTCCTCCGAGGCACGAGCGAGCACCTGCTGATACAGCGCCACATCGATGTTGCTCTTATAGATATAGCTGCCGCGATAGATGACGCAGGCTCCGTTGTCGGGACAAAAAGCAAGGCGGTTCTTAATACCCTCGAACATCTCCTCGAGCTTGGGGGCAGGGCGTCCGCTGGCGGGGCAGAACACGATGCCAGCCTCGGCGAGCTTGTCCAGGCGCTCGTCGAGGCCCTGGGGTAGTACACGCTCGTCGGTGAGAAGCGTCTTGTCCATATCAACGGCGAGAATCTTAATGCTGCCGATATTGGTGTCCGATTCGTAAGTTTGCATAAAAGCGCGCCTTTCGTTTCGAAATTGTTTCAGACGTTATAACCATCAACCAGTAACCGAGCGTATTGTCGCAGGAACGGAGCGTATTTGCACTGCAATTCACAAAGTAATGAAAAAACTTTTCAGAAATTTGAATTTGTCGCTTGTGCTGCTGGCACTTTAGCGTAATATAGCGAACATCGAAAACGGAGACGGAAAAACAACCGCTTACCGAGGAAAAGGTACCGTTTACGATATATGAATTGCGCCCGGCGATAGGTGAAAGGAGAGGCAGATGCAGTTCGTAAAGATCATCACTACTGCAGACAATGCCATCCGACGCCAGCGCGCAATTTCCCGACGACGATAATAATCGTCTCTGTTCGTATGGGGTGAAATGCCCCAACAGAGTCATTTTGAGGTCGTTGGGTTTTAGCACGACATAGACGCATGTTTCTAGGGCATGTTGTGCTGCTTTTTGCTATTTAACCTGATATTGCACGGTTTTTGACCTCGAAATGACTTGCAACTGACCGATGTTCTAACTAGCTACCAAGGGCGAAAGGAAACAGCCATGAGCAAGGAAAAAGTCGTTCTCGCATATTCCGGTGGTCTTGATACATCTGTATGTGTCAAGTGGCTCCAGGACGAGAAGAATCTCGATGTCGTTTGTGTCTGCGGCAATGTGGGCCAGGAGGAGACCGGCCTGGACGCCAAGAAGCAGAAGGCCCTCGACCTGGGCGTTCTGGATTGCCAGGTGCTCGATCTGCGCGACGAGTTCTCCGATGAGTTCCTGACCAAGGCCATCGCCGCAAACTCCATGTACGAGAACAAGTATCCGCTGCTCTCCGCCCTGTCTCGCCCGCTGCTCGCCAAGAAGCTCGTCGAGGTCGCTCACGAGTTTGGCGCGACCTACGTCGCCCACGGCTGCACCGGCAAGGGTAACGACCAGGTTCGTTTTGAGGCTGCCGTCAAGGCCCTCGACCCCGAGCTTAAGGTTATCGCTCCGGTTCGCGAGTGGGACCTGAAGTGTCGTCCCGACGAGGTCGCCTATGCTCACGCCCACAACGTGCCGGTTCCCGAGGGTGCCAACGACAACCCCTATTCCATCGATGATAACCTGTGGGGTCGTGCCATCGAGTGCGGTCACCTGGAGGATCCCTGGAACGAGCCGCTCGACGACGCCTGGGTTATGACCAAGAACCCCGAGGACACGCCCGACACTCCGACTTACACCGAGATTGAGTTTGAGGCCGGCAAGCCCGTCGCCGTCGACGGCAAGAAGATGAAGCTCTCCGAAATCATCATCGCGCTCAACAAGATCTCCGGCGACAACGGCTTTGGCCGTCTCGATCTGGTCGAGGACCGTCTAGTGGGCCTCAAGAGCCGCGAGTGCTATGAGGTTCCCGGCGCCCTGACGCTCATCACCGCCCACAAGGCGCTTGAGGACATTTGCGTCGAGGGCGACCTGCTCAAGGCCAAGATTAAGCTCGAGCAGGATTGGGCCACCGCCGTGTACAACGGCCAGTGGTACAGCCCGCTCAAAAATGCGCTCGATGCCTTTATGGCTGACACCCAGAAGTTCGTGACCGGTACCGTCCGTCTGAAGTTCTTTAAGGGCAACTGCCATGTCGTCGGCCGCAAGAGCCCGTTCAGCCTGTATGACTACGGTCTGGCTACCTACGACCGCGACACCACGTTTGACGAGAAGGCCAGCGCCGGCTTTATCGAGATCGATACGCTGTCGCTCAAGACGTGGGCTAAGGTCCAGGGCCCCAGCTCTGCTGCCGCCCAGGCCTAGCGCCTCCTTCCTTTGGTATCCGCGCGGCCCATCCGCGTGATACATAACGGGCGCATGGGGTCCCTACCTTTCGTTATGCTTGCTGACACTTCTTAACATCGGTGGCCCCTACGTTCCGCCCGCATATATGATGCCGCGTCTGCGGCTGAGTCCGAGCCCCGCCGGGGTTGTCCGGCGGGGCTCCTCCTATCAATTTGACGGCCCTGCGCCTATATATATGGGGAGTATCCATTATGTTCAATGCTATCGCGCATGCTTTACTTGCCCTCGCGCCCGAGTTCGATGCTGCAAAGGTCGAGGACGTTCCTATGAGCCTAAAGGCCTGGATCGATGGTTCGCAGGGCAACATTCGGAGGGAGACGTTGGGCGCCAAGTGCATGGCGCGTCACTTCTTTGCAAATTAGCTATATGGCCTCGCACATGGTGGGGAATATGCAAAACTAGCGGTTGAGAAATCGCTTTAGCGACAGGGCGCATTGCTTTGGGCGCTTGTTTTGGGATTTGATGAAAGGGGACGGTTCCATGGCTCTTTGGGGCGGTCGTTTTGAGGCAGGCGTGGCCGAGGTCACGCAGGAGTTTGGCGCGTCGTTGCCGGTTGACAAACATCTCTATAAGCAGGATATCGCCGGATCTAAGGCACATGCCAAGATGCTGGCGGCCCAGGGCATTATCAGCGCCGAGGACGAGCAGGCGATTGCCGAGGGCCTGACCGGAATCGAACAGGATATCGATGCCGGCAACTTCACCTTTGATATCAACGACGAGGACATTCATATGTCCATCGAAAGCGAACTGACGCGTCGTATCGGCGAGGCTGGCAAGCGCTTGCATACTGGGCGTTCGCGCAACGACCAGGTGGCGACCGATACGCGCCTGGGCGTCAAGGCGCTGGCCAAGGAGCTCATGGAGGCCAATCTTGAGCTGCGCCATGTGCTGGTGGATGCGGCCAAGAAGTACGACAAGGTGATTCTTCCGGGCTACACGCATATGCAGCACGCTCAGCCCGTGCTGCTCTCGCATCATCTGCTGGCGTATTCCTGGATGTTCGCGCGCGACTTTACGCGCCTGAAGGCCGCCTTTGATGCCGCTGACAACTGCCCGCTGGGTGCTGCCGCGCTTGCCGGTACGAGCTATCCGCTCGATCGCCAGATGACGGCTGCCGAACTTGGCTTTGCGGGCGTGATTCCCAACTCGCTCGATGCGGTTTCCGACCGTGATTTCCTGCTCGATCTGCATTACGCCGGATCCGTCATGGCGATGCACCTGTCGCGTCTTTCCGAGGAGATCGTGCTGTGGTCGAGCTCCGAATTTGGCTTTATCACGCTTTCAGACTCCTACTCCACCGGCTCGTCTATCATGCCGCAGAAGAAGAATCCCGACTTTGCCGAGCTTATCCGCGGTAAGAGCGGTCGCGTGTACGGCAACCTGGTGCAGCTGCTGGTAACCATGAAGGGCCTGCCGCTCGCTTATAACAAGGACTTGCAGGAGGACAAGGAGGGCGCGCTCGATACCGCTCACACGCTCATGCAGTGCCTGTCCGTTATGGCCGGAATGATTTCGACCTGGACCGTCAACGAGGATGCCATGGCGCGCGAGTGCGGCGTGGGGCACCTTGCCGCCACCGATGTTGCCGATTACCTGGCAAAGCGCGGTCTACCGTTCCGCGAGGCACATGCCGTGGTGGGGCACCTGGTCCTGATGTGTGAGAAGCGCGGCTGCAATCTTGAGGACCTGCCGTTTGAGGTGTTCCAGGAGGCAAGCCCGCTCTTTGAGCGCGATATTACCGAGGCGCTCGATATCCCGTCGATTGTCGCCGCGCGCACGACCGAGGGCGGTACCGCCCCTGCCGCCGTTGCCGTGCAGCTGCAGCGTGCCGAGGCGCAGCTCGTGGCCGACGAAGGCGTGTTTGGATCGCTAACCAAGGTTGTCGAGATGGGTCACGGGGCAAAGTAGAGGTTTGGCTGAAGACGTATTGTCCATTTATTGATAAATCGTTTTAGCTTTACGGGCGTCTGCTGATGCGGGCGCCCCTATTTTGCTGCTATGGGGGAGGGGCTTGTCGAGAACTTCTGTAGGACCTTTGGGCAGGTTGTGAAGGGGGTACGTTCGCGGGTGGCAACCGACCGCCCGCTCTGTTCCATGTGGTTGATGAGCGGTCGGATGGTACTCTAATCGGGCTTCGAAACAGAAGTGACACATATGGAGCGCTTTAATTAATTGCAGCGTTTCAATAAACAGCTTTTTGTTTAACTGCAGCTAAAACTCTGTTACGATGCAGTCCAGGCGGGTGCCGGAATGGGACTTGGGCACGCGCGAACCTACTTGAAAGGCTACCTTATGGCTATCGAGAAGACCTTCATCATGATTAAGCCCGACGCCGTGCGCGACCGCAAGATCGGCGAGATCGTTGCTCGTATTGAGCGCAGCGGCCTTGTCATCGAGCGCATGGAGATGACCACGCTCGAGCGCGCTACCGTCGAGGAGCACTACGCCCATCTGGCCGACAAGCCCTTCTTTGGCGGTCTCTGCGACTTTATGACGAGCGGTCCGGTCGTCAAGATGGTCGTTTCTGGTCTCTCCGCTGTTTCCAAGATGCGCACCCTTATGGGCGCCACCAACCCGCTTGATGCTGCTCCTGGCACCATCCGCGGCGACTTCGCTGTCGATGTCAACGCCAACGTGATCCACGGCTCCGACTGCCTGGAGAACGCCGAGATCGAGATCAAGCGCTTCTTTGGCTAAACCAGCTTTGACTCCTTAAAGCTGTTAGCGTGTGGCTTGGGCGCCGCGGATGGAGTTCCGCGGCGTTCTTTTATTCCAAAATCTATGAAGGGGCCCACTCGGACATGTGTTCCGAGCGGGCCCCTGCTGTTAGCTTGTGGCGCTGAGTAGTTTAGGCTTCGTCGACGATCTTAAGGCCGCGGGTCTGGTCGATCTCGTTGAGGAGGTTAACGCGACGCTCGTGACGGCCGCCCTCGAACTCGGCGTCGAGCCACTCGTCGACGATCATCTTAGCGAGCTCGGAGCCAACGACGCGGGCGCCAAAGGCGAGCACGTTGGTGTTGTTGTGCATACGGGAGAGCTTGGCGCTGAAGGGCTCGGAGCACACGACGGCGCGTACGCCCTCGACCTTGTTGGCGGCCAGGCTGATCCCGACGCCGGTACCGCAGATCAGGATACCCAGGTCGACGTCACCGTTGGCAACTGCCTTGCCCACCTTGTAACCGGCGATTGGGTAGTCGAAGCTCTCGGAGGTGTCGGTGCCAAAGTTCACGACCTCGCAGCCGCGCTCCTTTAGGTGCTCGGAAATGATGTTCTTGAGCTCGACGGCGGCGTGGTCGTTACCGATACCGATCTTCATGGATGGTTCCTCTCTGGTCTGTGCGGCGCAAATGCTAAAGGTGTTTACCGCGTTCGACTGCATGATAGCGCGACTTTTGTGTAAACGCTCGGGCGTTTTTTGGTCAAACGCTTTAGCAGGCAACAAGACCTGCTTTTCATGAATGAATGCCGCCAGTTTGTGCTTGAGCGCCGTCCGCCGGAACCATGGTTGCGGTTTTTGATGCATTGTTATCAAATAAAAGGGCTAATTATTTTCGAGAGCCCAGCCCGTTATGCAAGCAGGAGATACCTATGCCTACCGATTCCCTTCGTGATGCCGCGTTTTGCGATGTTTTGAACCGCGAGCTTGTCTGTGCGCTCGGCTGCACCGAGCCTATTGCCGTTGCCTATGCAGCGGCGTTGGCGAGCCAGACGCTCGGTTGCGAACCCGATCATATGGACGTTGCCTGCTCGGGCAACATCATCAAGAACGTTAAGAGCGTGACCGTGCCCAACTCGGGCGGTATGCACGGTATTGAAGCTGCGGCCGTGCTGGGTGCCGTGGGCGGCGATGCCAAGAGCGCGCTTGAGGTGCTCGAGAGCGTTAACGACGAAGATCGTGCTCGCGTGACCGAGCTCCTCGCTGACGCCGGCTACTGCGATGTGTCGCTTGTCGAGGGCGTGCCCAACCTCTACATCAAGGTGACCGCCACGGCCGGGGGCCATACCGCGGTCGTCGAGATTACCGACCACCACACCAATGTCACGTGCCATACGCTCGACGGTATTCCGGTGTGCGGCAAGTCGGCGGGGGAGTGCGCCGCCTGCGCCGAGCGCGTCGTGGCTGAGCGGGCGGCGGATAAGGCCGACACGCCCATGTCGATTGAGTCCATCATCGACTTTATCGAGGGCGGCGACATTGAGGGCGCCCGCGCTGCCGTTGAGCGTCAGATTGAGCTGAACGGCGCGATCAGTGCCGAGGGCCTCGCGCACGCTTGGGGCGCCGAGGTGGGCCGTACGCTGCTGGGCGCTCGTGCCGATGACGTCGCCTGCCGGGCCCGTGCCCGTGCGGCCGCCGGGTCCGACGCTCGCATGAACGGCTGCGCGCTGCCGGTCGCCATTGTGTGCGGCTCGGGCAATCAGGGCATTACCTGCGCCTTGCCCGTCATGGAGTATGCCGAATACCTGCGCTGCGACCATGAGCGCCTGGTGCGCGCCGTGATGCTGTCCGATCTTATCGCCGTGCATATCAAGAGCTATATTGGTGCGCTCTCGGCGTTTTGCGGTGCTATCTGCGCCGCGTGCGGCGCCGGCGCTGCGATTACCTGGCTGTGCGGTGGCACGCGCGAGCAGATTGGCGCGACGGTTTCGAACACGCTCGGTAACGTTGGCGGCATCGTGTGCGATGGCGCCAAGGCGAGCTGTGCCGCCAAGATTTCGGCTGCCGTCGATGCGGCGATTCTGGGACATGACATGGCCATGCAGGGGCGTGGCTTCCGTGCCGGCGAGGGTTTGATCCAAGATACCGTCGAGCAGACGATCGCCAGCATGGGCTACGTAGGCCGCGTGGGCATGAAGGACACCGACGTCGAGATCCTCAATATCATGATCGGCAAGACTCGAGTCTGTTAGGACAACTCTTCCGCTACTTGGTGTTCGTAGAAGGCTTCTACTACAGCGTTGAAGTTGTGGGCGAAGTCTTCCATGGTGCCGCGCCAGGTTGCTCGGCCGGGCTTCCCCTGGCCGACGTAGGCGGTTTGGATGCCGCAATCGGGGCTGGGGAAGTCGCGCTTGGGGTCGTTGCCCACCATAAGGACCTCGTGCGGCTCGAGCCCCATGACCTGCAGCTGCTCAAGATAATACGTAGCGTCGGGCTTGCAGCGCGTTGCATTGCCCATGTGTGTCACGAGCTCGAAGGGCGCGTCGGTTAGCTCGCCCCATCCCATGCGGCACTCAATGGCGCCCTGGGGAAAACTGGGATTGGTAAAGAGTGCGCAGCGCAAGCCCGCGTCCTGCACGGCCTGAAGTGCGGCATGCGCGCCGGGCATGGCCTTCGCGTTGATCGCGTCGTCGTTCTTGTGCGGCAGCACCTCGCGCTCGTAGTAGGTAAATGCCTCGTAGATGGTGGGGTCCGAGAGGCAGATGCCACACCGGCGCTCGACCTCTTCCTGATAAAACGTAAGGTTGGTGCGATTGTCCGTACCACTGCGGCGGTTGGCGTTGAGGTCGACCAGGATGGTGCCGAGGCGTGCCATCGTGCCACCGCGGCTGCGGCGCCCGATATCCGCGAGCATCGACGAGACATCCTTAAAATAGCGAAGGATGAACGCGTTGAGGTTGATGCTAAGAAGCGTCTCGTCCATATCGAAAACGACTGCTTTGAGCACGCGGGCACCTTTCTCGAAATAACGTTCCAGAATCGTTGGTTCCGGATACTTTACCCCAAAGCCGTATGCCTAACGGCCTATCGTCAACTTACGGAGACGGTCGTCCACAAGATTGCGAAAAAGTCTCCATACGAGTAAAAAATCGCAGTTCGCGCTTGAAATCGAAGTAATTTCCCCGTAATCTATACGAACGTGATTGCATAAGCGTCACATTAGTATCTGTCGGCTCCCGAGTGTTCCTAAACGTTGTGTGCTTGTCGCACCCTTCTGTAGGTCCTAGCAATCGGGGCCCCGTAGTTCGAAAGGGGTCCACCTTTGAGTGAGATTCAGAACTCGTCCATTTTCTCTCTTGACGATGTCAACGAGGAGGAGATGAACAACCTCATCGACGGTACGATTACCGACTTTGATGAGGGCGATCTCGTTAACGGCACTGTCGTTAAGATCGAGCATGACGAGGTGCTCGTTGACATCGGATTCAAGTCCGAGGGCGTTATCCCGGTCCGCGAGCTGTCCATCCGCAAGGACGCTAACCCTGCAGACATCGTTGCACTCGGTGATCCCATCGAGGCCCTGGTTCTCCAGAAGGAGGACAAGGACGGTCGTCTGGTCCTCTCCAAGAAGCGTGCCGAGTACGAGCGTGCTTGGAACCGCATCGAGGAGAAGTTCAACTCCGGCGAGAACGTCGAGGGCGAGGTTATCGAGGTTGTCAAGGGCGGCCTGATCCTCGACATCGGCCTGCGTGGCTTCCTGCCCGCTTCCCTCGTCGACCTCCGTCGTGTCAAGGACCTCACCTCCTACATGGGCACCCGCATCGAGGCCCGCGTTATCGAGATGGACCGCAACCGCAACAACGTCGTCCTCTCCCGTCGCGTCGTGCTCGAGGAGTCCCGTAAGGCCGAGCGCTCCGAGATCCTGTCCAAGCTCAAGTCTGGTATGCGTCTCCAGGGCACCGTTTCCTCCATCGTCGACTTCGGCGCCTTCGTCGACCTCGGCGGTATCGACGGCCTCATCCACATCTCCGAGCTCTCCTGGAACCACGTCAACCATCCTTCCGAGGTTGTCAAGGTCGGCCAGGAGGTCGAGGTCGAGGTTCTCGACGTCGATCTCAACCGCGAGCGCATCTCCCTGGGTCTCAAGCAGACCACCGAGGATCCGTGGCGCGCACTGGTCAAGAAGTACCCCGTCGGCGCTATCGTCGAGGGCACTGTGACCAAGCTTGTCCCGTTCGGCGCTTTCGTCGACCTGGGCGAGGGCATCGAGGGCCTGGTGCACATCTCCGAGATGGCCAACAAGCACGTCGATCAGCCTTCTCAGGTCACCCACGTGGGCGACAAGGTTCAGGTCAAGGTCATGGAGATCGACCTCGACCGTCGTCGTATCTCCCTGTCCATGAAGTCTGCTGCTGAGACTCTGGGCGTCGAGATCGAGGTTACCCCGCTGCCTTCCGAGAAGAAGGACGAGGAGACCGACGCCGAGTAAATCGGTTTGACGATCACTTGTTTTAAGGGATCCGTCCGCAATGGACGGGTCCCTTTTTGCATTTGCTGCTGAGGTGTTCGGTAGTGCCCGCGCGTAATGCTGTTTGGGTTATTCGCTTGCTATTGAGTTGACGGCGCATGAAAAAATGCCGACATCCCGCCTCGGGGAGGAGGCGGGAACGCACCGAGTAGACGGAGGGGTGCGGAGCGCGGTCGCGTCTCGACTGACGACGTTGCCCATCGACGGGACTATTGTAGCGCATGGGTGGTTCTTGGTTTATCGTGCGAGCGCTTGCGTTGTGCCATTGTGTGTGCTGGCGGTGTGCTACACTTTTGCACTGCTGAGTGGGCCAGACGGTCGCGCGATGTGCTGCTTGCAGCACGCGTGAGGAAAGTCCGGGCTCCAGAGGGCGGGATGCCGGCTAACGGCCGGGCGGAGTGATCCGACGGAAAGCGCCGCAGAAAAGAAGACTCCCACCTGCGCCGCAAGGCGTAAAGGGAAAAGCTGAAACGGTGGTGTAAGAGACCACCAGCGTCGTGGCAACACGGCGGCTTGGCAAGCCCCATCCGGAGCAAGCGCGAATAGGAACGCTATGGGCCGGCCCGGTCCGCGTTCGGGTAGCGTGCGTGGAGCTGCGCGGTAACGTGCAGACAAGATAAATGACCGTTCACGACAGAACCCGGCTTATAGGCCCACTCAGCTTTCTTGTTGACGCTGCGACGACGTCAGCTGGCCGATTTGGCGCTCATTCGTCGGTCGCCGCCATAAGGCGTGCTCCCTCCTCTTTCGGGCCAAATCGACTCAGCTGACGCCGTCTCGCTGTCTTTACCTGGTCATCGGCAGCCTCATTTTTGTTGCGATCTCGTCTTTCAAGGCACCTTGCTCGCGCTGACGGGTTCTCGCTTTCGTTGACGGAATCATCGGCATTTCCGTTCTTGTTAGCGAGGGTACCAGTGCTGTCTATGCCGTATTATTGAGGCTGTTTGTTGCTTTGCTTTTGTTTGAGGGGCTTTGTTGGACAGCTATTTTACTCTGCAATCGAATATTGAGGCTTCGGGCGAGTTTGTGGACCGCAAGAGTCGTTTTATTGCCCAGCTGGTCCATATTGAGTCCGAGGACGAGGCAAATGCCTTTATCGAGATGGTTCGCAAGCGCCATTACGATGCTCGTCATAATGTGCCCGCATGGATTTTGGTCGATGGGCGCGAGCGCCAGAGCGATGACGGTGAACCGAGCCGTACAAGCGGCATGCCGACGCTCGAGGTGCTTCGTGGTGCGGGGCTCAAAAATGTTTGCTGTGTGGTGACGCGCTATTTTGGCGGTACCCTGTTGGGGCCAGGTGGCCTGGTGCGTGCCTATACGGCGGCGACGCAGGCGGCGGTTGCGGCGGCGCAGGAAGCCGGGCAGATCGTTGAGATGACGAGCGTTGTGCCCGTTGACGTGCATGTGGCTTATCCGCAGTATGAGCAGGTGCTTCGTCTGGCGCAGGACTCGGGCGCCAAGGTTTCGGACACTGACTACGCGGACGCTGTGACACTTCATTTGGTATTTAAGGCGGGGGAGCAGGAGCCGTTTTGCGCAAAGATGCGCGAGTTTATGGCTGGCCGCGAGGAGATCGAGGTCGGCACTCCCGAGTTTGCCGAGTTTTAACGGCGACGGCCGGCGTGCCATGGGATATCCCAGGCGCGCCGGCCGTCTTTTTTCTGGTGCCATTATTTATTTGGCGAGCTGCTTCAGCACGTCGCAGGCGATCTCGACGGCATCGTCGATGCAGCCGGGGCAGCTGCGGAGCGGGCCATTATCCGATCCGACGCCTTTGAGCGTGCCGCAGACGGTCGTGGTATTCTTCTCGCCAAAGCGCTTGGCAATCTCGCGCGACAGCTTGTAGGTCTGGCCCTTGGTCTTGGGGTTCTCCATACCGTCGCTCATCACAAAGCCCATGATGGCCACGGCGCCCGAGATGGCGCCACAAGTTTCGGTCATGCCGCCCATGCCGGCGCCAAAGCCCTCGGTGAGGGTAAAGGCGATCTGGGGATCGAGCCCCACAGCGGGCGCGAGCGTGCAAGCGACAGCCTGGGCGCAGTTAAAGCCGCGGGCGTGGTACTCGGCAGCCTGAGCCTGGCAGGCGGCAGTGTTGAGCTGGGTGGTATCGATCTGCTTCATCGTTGTCTCCTTGTTCATGGTGTACCCGCCTATGGTACCCTTGCCGGCGCATTCGCTTATCGAGACCGCAGTGCATATCTCATTGTTTTTCGCCATCGAACGCTTTCTTAAGATTTGGGACAAACCTGATTAATTTGTCCCATAACCTACTTGGGGGATGGGTTGAGAGGGGTGCGAGGTAGCGGTATCGTGAACCGAATAAAATAAAACCCGAGCAAGGGAGCAAGATATGAGCGAGCAGACTATCGGTACCACGTGTGTTCAGGGCGGTTATCGCCCGGGCGATGCGGAGCCGCGCCAGGTGCCCATCTACCAGTCCACCACGTGGAAGTATGACACGTCCGAGCACATGGGCAAGCTGTTTGACCTGGAGGAGTCGGGCTACTTCTACAGCCGTCTGCAGAATCCCACGTGTGACCTGGTTGCTGCCAAGATTTGCGAGATGGAGGGCGGTACCGCAGCGATGCTCACGAGCTCGGGCATGGCTGCGAACTTCCTTGCGATCTTTAACGTGGCCGGTGCCGGTGATCACGTGGTCGCGAGCTCTGCTATCTACGGCGGTACGTATAACCTGCTCGCCCACACGATGGGCCGCATGGGCGTGACTTGCACGTTTGTCGCCCCCGACTGCACCGATGAGGAGCTGGAGGCAGCCTTTGAGCCCAATACCAAGCTCGTCTTTGGCGAGACGATTGCCAACCCTGCCCTCGCCGTGCTCGACATTGAGCGCTTTGCCAAGGCCGCGCATGACCACGGCGTGCCGCTGATGGTCGACAACACCTTCCCGACGCCCGTGATGTGCCGTCCCTTTGAGTGGGGCGCCGACATCGTCACGCACTCCACCACCAAATACATGGATGGACATGCTGCCTACCTGGGCGGCGTGATCGTCGACCACGGCCAGTTTGACTGGATGGCTCATGCGGACAAGTTCCCGGGTCTCACCACGCCTGACGAGAGCTACCACGGCGTGACGTATGCCGAGAAGTTCGGTCGCGAGGGCGCCTTCATTACCAAGGCCACCGCGCAGCTCATGCGCGACCTTGGCCCCATGCAGAACCCGCAGGCGGCGTTTTTCCTGAATAGCTCGCTCGAGAGCCTGCATGTGCGCATGCCGCGTCATTGTGAGAACGGCCTGGCCGTTGCCAAGTTCCTGCAGAGCCATCCCAAGGTACGCTTCGTGAGCTATCCGGGCCTGGAGGGCGATAAGTACTATGACCTGGCTCAGAAGTACATGCCCAACGGTACCTGCGGCGTCGTGAGCTTTGGCTTTAACGGTGGTCGCGCGGCGGCCGAGACCTTTATGAAGAGCCTTAAGCTCGCCCAGATCGCCACGCATGTGGCAGACGCCCGCACCTGCTGCCTGCATCCCGCTAACGCCACGCATCGCCAGATGAACGATGAGGAGCTCATCGCCTGCGGCATCTCCGCCGACATGGTGCGCCTGTCGTGCGGCCTCGAGGACACGGCCGATCTGATTGCCGACCTTGAGCAGGCGCTCGAGCAGTGCTAGGCTAGCGTGCGTGCGAGGCGTGGGACGGCTTTTCGGCTGACGACGTCCTCATAGTTCCGATTCCGTAGGCGGGACCCCGATCGTGTCCGTTTGTAGGCGATTGGGGTCCCGTTTTGCGTTGCACGATAGAAAGGATATACATGGAGAAAACTGCCGAGCAGCTGCGCCGCGAACACCTTGCCCTGGAGGGCGACACCCACGGTAAGAATAAATGGGCGATTCTGTTCACCGTGCTCGTCATGACCTTTATGGCGTGTCTGGATGCGAGTATCGTGACGGTGGCGCTCCCAGTGATGCAAAAGGAGCTGGGGGTGGGTCTCGACCGCATTCAGCTCGTGAGCTCGGTGTATCTGCTCGCGACGTGCGTCGCCATGCTGCCGTTTGGCCGCTTGGGCGATGTGCGCGGCAAGGTGAATGTGTTCCAGCTTGGTGTAATCGTCTTTACGGGTGGCTCGTTGCTTTGCGGGCTTTCGGCTTCGCTCGAGGTGCTTATCTTGGCGCGTTTCGTGCAGGGCATTGGCTGTGCCGCCGCGATGGCCAACAATATGGGCATCATCACCGAGTCGTTTCCGGCGCGTGAGCGCGGCCGTGCCATGGGCATTCTGGCGACCTTTGTGGCTCTTGGCATGATGTGCGGCCCCGTGCTCGGCGGCGTGCTGGTGGCGAGCTTTCCCTGGGAGAGCATCTTCCTTATCAATCTGCCCATTGGCGTAATCTCGTTTATCGTGGGACTCTATACGCTGCCGCATGTGAAGCCGGAGGCTGGCGAACGCCCTATGCCGTTGACAGAGGCGGCGCGTCGCTGCTTTGCGAGCTCGGCTTTCACGATTAACCTGGCTTGCATGCTTATCGTGTTCGTGGGTATCGGTGCCTCCGAGTTTGTGCTGCCGTTCTACTTTCAGGATGCCCACGGCTTTAGCTCCGATATCTCCGGCCTGTTGTTTTTGGCGATGCCGGTCGTGAATGCCTTTGTGGGCCCGCTTTCGGGCTCGGTGTCCGACCGTGTTGGTTGTGAAGCGCCCACGGCCGTTGGCCTGGGCGTGTACGTGTGCGGTCTCTTTGCGGTGAGCACGCTTGACGAGCACTCTTCCATCTTGATGATTGTGTGCTGCGTCGCGTTTATGTCGTGCGGCACGTCGATCTTCCAGAGTCCCAATAATTCGCTGTATATGGGTTCGGCTCCGCGTGAGGCGCTTGGCTTTGCGGGCAGCTTGAGCAGCTTGGCGCGCTATGCGGGCATAGCGCTGGGTATTACGGCGGCGTCGCGCATCCTGTATGGACAGACGAGCGCGGCGATGGGCAAGACGGTCACGAGCTATGTGGCGGGTCGTCCGGACGTGTTCCTCTTTGGCTTCCGTTTGGTATTCTACGTGCTGATGGCCGTTGCTACCGTGGGCTTTGCGCTCACATTGGTACGTTTGGTGAGGACGCGCACCCGGCATTAGCGTTTCTGGGGGGCGTCCGCCACGAAACACGCCCATCTGCTACGTTTGACCGCGCGGCTCCAACCATAGCGCAATTGGTAAAAACAAAAGCGCAGGTAGAGAGCCTGCCGATTTTTGAAAATCAGGGGTATGGACGTGGGTGTCGGGTTAAACGTAGTAAATGGGCCGATTTCGTGGCGAGCATCGCCGAATGATCCCCCGGGGACGGAGGAAAAGGGCTCATAAAGGTGGTCAAAAGGGCCCCGTCCTACATTGGCTGGTCTTGCGGCTTTATGGTGCGATAGGGCTTGTGGGGCGGGCGGGGGTCGGTCCGTGGTAGACTATCGTGCAACGTTTGTTCATCGCGCGGAATCATTGCCGCGAGAAAGGGTTGCGCTATGCAGGAGCTTGAGGATCGTATTCGCCGTGACGGCATCGTGAAGGCCGGTAACGTCCTTAAGGTTGATGCCTTCCTCAACCACCAGTGCGACGTTGAGCTGTTCGACCACATGGGCGCCGAGTGGGCCCGTCTGTTCGAGGGCGTCGAGATCAACAAGATCCTGACCATCGAGGCTTCGGGCATTGGTATGGCCTGTATCGCGGCCCAGCATTTTGGCGGCGTGCCGGTTGTCTTTGCCAAGAAGGCCCAGTCCATCAACCTCGACGGCGAGCAGTATGCCACGACCATCTACTCCTTCACCAAGCAGAAGGAGTATCCGGTTATCGTGGGCAAGCGCTTCCTGTCCGAGGGCGACAAGGTCCTGATCATCGACGACTTCCTGGCCAATGGCTGCGCGCTCGAGGGTCTTATCAAGATCTGCGAGGCTGCGGGCGCCGAGGTTGCCGGCATCGGTATTGCCGTGGAGAAGGGCTTCCAGGGCGGCGGCGACAAGCTCCGCGAGCGCGGTTTCCGCGTTGAGAGCCTGGCCCGAATCGCCGATATGGACTGCGAGAATGGCGAGATCACCTTCGCCTAGGCGCGCGGCACATACGATTGCATGCGATGTGGCAAAGGGGACTGTCCCTTTGTCACATTTTTTGTTTGAGGGGAGGTGTTGGAATGGACGAGAACAAGATGAGTTGGCGCGAGTGTGCGCGCTTTGCCGAGATGTCGGCCGAGGAGCTGGCGCGTGACTGCGAGGTGCAGGTGTTTCGCGCGACGGGTCCGGGCGGTCAGGGCGTGAATACGACTGACTCTGCCGTGCGCATGAAGCATGTGCCTACGGGGATCGTCGTGACGGCGCGCGAGAGCCGCAGCCAGTTTCAGAATCGTGCGAGTTGCCTGTGCAAGTTGAGGGCAGAGCTTGAACGTCGCAGCCGCCCGCCGCGCCGTCGCGTGAAAACCAAGGTGCCCCAGCGCTCACGCCAGCGCAGACTCAACGACAAACACTTCAATGCCATCAAAAAGGCCAACCGCCGCAAGCCGGGCAGCGAAGATTGATCCCCTTCTAAGTTGCGGTGAAATAGGGACTGTTGGGCTGTCAAAGCCGCAAAACAGTCCCTATTTCACCGCAACTTATGGGGGCTAGCGGGCGGGGCGCCAGACTTGGAGGGCGCTTGCGAGGATGTCGACCTCGATGCGGGAGGCGACGATGGCTTCGCCGTCGGCCTGGATGGGGTAGTTGGGCTCCTCGAAGGTGAGTTCGGCATGACGGCAGCGGCGCATGCGCACCGGCGGAAGCTTGGTGTGGTGGCCGTCCTTGGCTGAAAGGAACATGGGCAGGGCGACTGCACGGGGCACGGGACCGCATGCGCAACAAACGTCGAGGATACCGTCGCAGGGGTCGGCGTCGGGGCAGATACGATAGCCCGAGCCATAGGTGGGGCCCAGCTGGATGGCCATGATAATCGCCCGCATGCGCTCGGCGGGCGCGCCGTCAAAGCTAACCGTCATGGGGTAGTTGCGATAGCGCAGGCCAAACTGCTCCAGGCCCGAAAGGGTATAGAGCGGAGCGCCGGTAAGTCCCGTCTTCTTGCGCAGCTCGGTGGTGCCCAGGCCGATGGCGGCGTCAATGCCGACGGAGAGCGTCTGGTCGTAATACTCGACGACCGCCTCGCCGCTGCCGCTTGCAGGGTTCCACGAGCGAATGCGCCCGATGTCCTGACGCTGCAGCTCGCAGGTGAGCAGGGCGCCAAAATCTTTGCCGGAAAAATCATCGATGCCGAGCGTCTGGGCAAAATCGTTGCCGGAGCCCACGGGCAGGACGGCAAGCGCCGGTCGGGCTGCCTCTTCTTGCGCCATCAAGCCATTGACGACCTCGTGGATCACGCCGTCGCCGCCGAGTGCGATAACCGTGCGGTAGCCCTGGGCCTGCGCGGCAAGTTCTTTGGCGTGTCCCATGTACTCGGTCAGCACCAGATCAAACTGGGATGAGCGCGCGGTCATGTCCAAAAAGCGCTGTAGGCGCTCGGCCACTTCGCGCGCCGCGCCCGACTGGGCGGCGGGATTGGCGATGATCAGCGTGCGGCCAAAATCTGTTGCGTGCATGGGGCGACTCCCGGCGTATGGCGTGACGGTGCGGTCGCTCTCGGGTTGCGTTGCCCCCCGATTGTGGCTGCACGGCGATTATTATGTCTACTCTATCAGGTCGTTGTGACGCTCGATAGCCTCTGCCACCGTGCCGCCCTCGTCCACAATGAGCGAACGGCGCTTGGGCGAGATAATGCGCTGCGCGGGATAAACGCCGCGGTGGCCGCCGGCAAGATAGCTGATAAACGCAACGATGACAAAGAACCCGGCTGCTGTGCCGTGGAACAGGTCGATGGCCATCATGCAGGTGGTGATGGGCACGTTAAGGCCGGCGCAGAACACGCCGAGCATACCGAGGGCCGCCAGAAAGCTGGGGTCGATGCCGGCGAGGCAGCCGATCCAGCCGCCAAGCGCAGCTCCGATGCCAAACAACGGTGTGACCTCGCCGCCCTGGAAGCCGGCGCCCAGAGTGAGCGCCGTCACGACCAACTTGATGACTGCGTCGGCGAGGGTCGTATTGCCGGCGAAACCGGCGCCCGAGAGCCAGGTGGCAAGGCCGGCGTACTTCCAGGCATCGAGCACCGCGTAAGCTGCGAGCACCACGAGTGCGCCTACGAGCGCGCGAACAAGATAATTGGTGATAAAGCGGCCGTAGAGGCTCTTGACGGTTCGAACCGACCAGGCGAAGAGGCGTGCGGTTAGACCGAACACGATGGCGCTGACGACGACGATGGCGACGGTTCGGGGCGTCATATCGGGGACGCTGGCGATGACGTTCGCCTCGTACTCGGTACCTAGGGCAAGCGACGTAAAGTAGCCGGTAAACGAGGCGACGAGACAGTAGATGCCGGCGGTGTAGTCGATCTTGCCGATAAAGCACATCTCCATGCCAAAGAAGGCGCCGGCGAGGGGCGAGCCGAACACGGCACCGAAGGCAGACGAGATGCCGGCGAGCATGAGGTCGTGATGGTCGTGCTTTTTAAGATGGGCGAGGTTTGAGATGTTGCTGGCGATGGTACCGCCGATCTGCACGGCAGCGCCCTCGCGTCCGGCCGAGCCGCCTGTCAGGTGCGTAAGCGTGGAGCAGACAAAGGTGAGGACGGCCATGCGGGCATGGATGAGGCGGGTTCCCAGGGCGGAATCGATGACCAGGTTGTTGCCACGTTTGGCGGCAAGGCCGTGGTTCTTATACACCCATGCGGTGGCGACACCCACGGCGGGGAGCAGGGCGTAGACCCACGCATGGTGCTCGCGATAGTCGGTCGCGATGTTCAGCGAGGCTAAAAATGCCCAGGCGGCAACACCCATGGCGAGCGAGACGATCACGACGAGCACGAGCAGCTTGGCGCTCGCGAGCAGATTGCGGGCGTTGCGGCGCGTGTCGGCGGCCAAGAGATGCTCAGAGCGGGTGAGCTGATGCCTGCCGGCCATGATGACGTCATTCAGGGAGAAGAAGCCTCCCTCATCGAGCGGCAGGGAATTGTCTTGCTCTTCGCTTTCGCTGTCTGATGTGTCGGTAAAAGCCATGGTGTCCTCTTCTTTGGTTACAACGCAAGCATTATAGAGCGTGACAAACGCGTCAAGCCGGTGGGTTGGTTTCGGTTCTGTTTCGTGCCCTGTAACCGACAGGTGTATTCGCGAGTGCAGACCGTCTCGCGGTTGAGCGGCGGGGGATTATACTGAATAAAACATAAAGAATCGGCGCCCTTGTTACGCGCCGCGATCTGTAAGAGGTGCATATGGCAGAGAAGCTCATTCCGTTGGAGGACGCGCAGGCAATTGTCTTGTCGCATGTGAGTCCGACCGGGGTTGTCGAGATTCCTGTATGGCAGGCGGCCGGTCTTCCCTTGGCCGAGGATGCTGTGGCCGATATCGACATCTCGCCATTTGCCAACAGCGCCATGGACGGATATGCCGTACGCGCCGTCGACCTTGGTGCGGCCACCGGCGATACTCCGGTGACGCTTTCCGTTGTCGGGCACGAGGCAGCGGGTCATGTGTTTGAGGGCACGATCGGCGCGGGCGAGACGGTCCGCATTATGACGGGCGCGCCGGTGCCAGAGGGCGCCGATGCCGTGGTGAAGTACGAGATCGTCGACGTGCTCGACGGCGATGGCAACGAGGGCTCGCACGTCCGCTTCTCGGCGCCGGCTAAGGTGGGGGAGAACGTTCGCTCTGCTGCCGAAGAGGCCCATGCCGGCGACGTCGTGATGCGTGCCGGTGAGGTTGTGGCGCCGGCAGGCGCGGGCCTGCTGGCAAGTGCCGGATACGCAAGCGTGAAGGTGCATGCTGCCCCGCGCGTGGGCATCATCTCGCTGGGTACGGAGCTGGTTTCGCCAGGTGAGGTGCCGGCACGTGGCCAGATTCGCGATTCCAACTCCTCGGCGCTGATGGCCGAGGCGCTCGATGCCGGTGCCGAGCCCGTGTTCTACGGTATCGCGCCCGACGACGAGCAGGCGATATCCGAGCTTGTGCATCGCGCCGTCCGGGAATGTGACTTTGTCATCACGAGCGGTGGCGCCTCGGCGGGCGACTACGACTACGTGACGGCGCTGGTCCGGCGCGAGGGCGAGGTCCTGTTCGATCGCATCTCGATGCGTCCCGGCAAGGCCATCACGTTTGGCCTGCTCGGCGGCAAGCCGTACCTGGGGCTTTCGGGCAATCCGGCGGCGGCCTACGTGGGCCTTGAGGTGCTCGCGCGCCCGGCGATTCGTAAGATGCGCGGCTTTGCCGAGGGGGCGCGTCCTGTGCAACAGGCAATGCTGACACACGGAGTGAAGAAGCGCCAGGACCGTCGATTCTATGACCGCGCCAGCGTTGCGCGCGATGCCCAGACCGGCGAGCTTATGGTGACTGAGGCCAAGAGCCAGAATTCGGCGCTGCTTGGCACGATGCAGCGCGCGAATTGTCTGCTGCGCATTAACGAGGGCCCGTGCGAGCTCGAGCCGGGCGATGTCGTGGATGTCGTCCGCGTCGACTTGCCCGAGGGCACCGTGCTTTAGGAGGAGCGCTATGGAGTTGAAGATTTCGATCGTGACGTGTTCGGATACGCGCGATCTTGCCCAGGATGAGGCCGGAGCCGCGCTCGAGGAACTCATTGCGGCTCAGGGCTGGACGGTAGCCTCGCACGTGGTTGTGCGCGACGACGTCGACGAGATCGGCGCCGCTATCGTGGACGCTGCTGACGAGCGCCATGCCCATGTTGTGCTTACCTGCGGCGGCACGGGACTTTCGATGCGCGACGTGACGCCCGAGGCGACGCGCGCCGTCTGCGACCGCGATGTGCCGGGCATTGCCGAGGCGATTCGCGCGTACTCGATGACCAAGACGCGCCGCGCGATGCTGTCGCGCGCCGTGTGCATGCAACGCAGGTATACACTTGTCGTAAACTTTCCCGGATCCACCAAGGCAGCTCGCGAAAGCTGGGAGGCGATTGCCGACCAGCTGGAGCACGCGGCACAGATGACGGCGGGCGGCGGACACACCAAATAAGCGGTTCACCTGCGGCGGAGTGACCAGAACGGTTGCTCCGCCTTTTTGCTTGATGCCGAGGCGAAGCCGATGCGTGTCGTAATCTGAAAATATATTCTCATGCGAGAATAATTTCTCACTGCCATTATTCGCGCTGAAGTATAATCTGATTACAGAATAAAGCCCGCGGCGGGGTGCCTGGGCACAAGGTCCGAAAGGGTTCAATATGTTCGATATGGTTTCTCGCCGCGGTTTCGTTTCGCTTTCTGCCGCTGCTGCCGCCGGGCTTGGCCTTGCTGGCTGCTCGGGTAACAAGGAGTCCGAGTCTGCTGGTTCCGACGCCGGTTCTGTCAAGTCCTCCTCTAAGAACCCAGCCGTCGAGCTGCAGATTTTCGCCGCCAACTCGCTCGAGAAGGCTCTGCCCGAGGTCCAGGGGCTCTACACCGACCAGACCGGCACCACCTTTGCCGACACGCAGTTCAAGGCCTCTGGCGACCTGGTCGAGCAGATGAAGGCCGGCGCTGCCGTCGACGTGCTCATCACCGCTTCCAAGGGCACCATGGACGATGCCGAGACTGCCGAGCTCGTCGACACCGACACCCGTGAGGACATGTTCGTCAACGACCTCGTGATCATTCGCGCCGAGGGCTCCGACACCAAGGTCGAGGCCATCGCCGATGTCGCGAACCTGGACGGCAAGATCGCCATCGGCGACGCCAAGACCGTTCCGGCCGGCAAGTACGCCAACCAGGCGCTGGCCTCCGTCGGCCTCTACACCGGCACCGAGGGCGACGACGGCGAGTACGCTCCCGAGATCGCCGACAAGGTCGCGCTGGCCGATAAGGTCGGCACCGCTGCCGCCTACGTGTCCACGGGCGACTGCGTGGCAGGTTTTGTCTACAGCTCCGACATCTATCGCTACGACGGCATCGAGGAGGCCTTCGTGTGCCCCGAGGATTCGCACAAGCCCATTGTGTACCCGGGTGCCGTGGCCGAGAGCTCCGAGCATGCCGACGAGGCCAAGGCGTTCATCGACTTCTGCCTGTCTAACAAGAAGGCGCAGAAGATTTGGGCTAAGTACGGCTTTGAGCTTTCCGAGTAGTGCAGAAGAGCGCTGCATAACGATATGCTTGAGGGCGGGCGTTCTTGCGATCGCCCGCCCTTTTTAGATTGAAGCGGCGTGCCTGCGCGTCGTTACCCTTTGTTTGAGGAGTCGCCCGTGTCAAGGAAAACGATTCGCCTGCTCGCTGCGCTGGCGGCGGTTCTCTTTGCGTTTACCTCACTGCCCGGAGTTGCTTGTGCCGAGGCGCTTTTTGCCACTGCCGACGGACGCCAGGCGACAGAGGACTCTGCGCTTATCGATGGCGTCGATTTTGGCCTCAACGCCTTTGAGCGCAACGCCAAGGGCACGGCCCGCTCGTTTGCCGACCAGCCCGTGGGTTATCGTTTTCCCATCTACAGAAAGACGTCGCTCGTAACGGTGACCACGCCTACGAGCATCGTGGTGTGGGTCGATGCGCATGCCGCCAAGGAAGCGGGCCTCGATATCGCAAATGCCTCCGACCAAAAGGCGCTTAAGAAGATGCTCACAGGGCTCGACAAATCGCACTCCATGGGCGGCGCGCTGCTGGAGGATTCAAAGCTCGAGTGGGTCTTTACCTCGGACAGTGAGCTGGTACAGGGCGATTACCGCTATCAGTTTAAGGTGAAGGGCGGCGACGGCGACTACTACACCGTCGTAAATGTCGCGGATGCCGCAAACACCGAGCTCAATCTGGGTGACGGAGCCCTGTGGAGCGATAACGCCGCCTTGGTGCCGTATGCGAGTGTCTCGACGACGGAGCCGCCCTCGCTAGCGGAGCGCGCCGCGACCTTCTTTGGCAGTATCGACTACCGCCCGTTTTGGGTGTCCATCAAGACGAGCGGTCTCGCCTTGGTGATCGCGTTCGCGCTGGGCCTGTTTGCCGCATGGAAGACCATGGGCACCACGAGCCGCGTGAAGGGCCTGCTCGATTCGGTCTTTACCATCCCTATGGTGCTGCCGCCCACGGTCTGCGGCTTTTTGCTCCTCATGCTGTTCGGTCGCTCTACCGGGGTGGGCCAGTGGCTGATCGCGCACGGCATCTCGATTGTCTTTACGTGGCCCGCGGCGGTGATCTCTGCCGTGGTGGTGTCGTTCCCGCTCGTCTATCGTACGGCACTCGGCGCCTTCGAGAGCCTCGACACGCAGATGCTCGATGCAGCGCGCACGCTGGGCTGGTCCGAGCGACGCATCTTTACCAAGCTCATGATGCCTCTCGGCTGGCCCTCTATTGCCGCCGGCACGGTGCTCGCCTTTGCCCGCGCCATGGGCGAGTTTGGCTGCACGCTGTTCTTCGCGGGCAACTATGCCGGCATTACGCAGACCATTCCCATCGCCATCTACTTTGAGTGGATGGGCGGCAATACGTCGGTGGCGCTCTTTTGGGTCGCCGTCGTGATCGTCTTCAGCTTCTTGGTCATCCTATTCATCAACATGTACACGGCGCATTCGCAAAAGTACCGCGAGCGGGGTCTCTCCCGCGCGGAGCGCAAACAGGCCAAGGAGCTTGTCGGTCAGGGCGATTCGCTCGACCCCGTCGGTGGCGATGCCCTGCGTATCGATCGCGAAGCGTTGGCCGAGCTTATGCGTGACGACGCGGTCGCGAAGGGAGGTCGATAGGCCATGTCGCTCGTTCTGGATATCAAAAAACGCTATCCCGGGTTTATGCTCGACATGCAGCTGGAAGCCGGCGAGGAGCGGGTGGCGCTGCTTGGCGCCTCCGGATGCGGTAAGAGCTGTACCTTGCGCTGCATCGCCGGCGTGGAGACGCCCGATGAGGGCAAGATCGTCGTCAATGGCGTGACCTTCTTCGACTCTGCCGCGGGCATCAACTTGTCGCCCCAGGAACGCAAGTGCGCCCTGCTGTTCCAAAACTATCAGCTGTTTCCCAATATGACGGTGGCCGATAACGTTTGTGCCGGCGTTGAGGATGCCGGCGACGCCGCAGCGCGCAAAAAGCTTGCCGAACGCTATCTGGGTATCTTTGGCCTGGCCGACTTTGCCGACCGCTATCCCGCGCGACTTTCGGGCGGCCAGCAGCAGCGTGTGGCGCTTGCCCGCATGGTGGCGGCGCACCCGGGCATCTTCATGTTCGACGAGCCCATGAGCGCACTCGATGCGTATCTCAAGAGCGCGCTTGAGCAAAACATGCTCGATCTCTTCGATGTCTGCAACCGCACCGTGCTGTACGTGAGCCACGATATCGATGAGGCGTGCCGTCTGTGCGAGCGCATCTGTGTGATGCACAACGGGCATGTGGAGGAGATCGGTTCCGTCGAGGACGTGGTCCGCCGGCCGCAAACCTTGGCCGCGCTGCGCCTGACGGGCTGCAAGAACACGAGCCGTGCGCGCAAGATCGGGCCTCAGGAAGTTGAAGCCCTGGACTGGGGCATGACCTTCAATGTGGGCCGCGAGGTGCCCGATAACGTGGCGTACCTGGGCATCCGCGCGAGCTACTTCCATGTGGACAACCGTGCCGAGCGTGGTCGCAACAGCTACGACCTGCACGTGGCCCGCGTGAGCGATTCGCGTTTTGAGCGCTTGGTGCTGCTGGATGTGCCACGTGCCGACGCACCGACGCGCCTGCAGTGGAAGGTCAACAAGGTGAGTGTGCCTGTCGAGGAGTTGCCGCAGGCGGGGGAGACCCTGCGCATGCATTTTGATGCGAGCAGAATCCATCTGGTTTGCCGGTAGCGCGGTGTGCGGTACGGTCGGGGGATTGGTTCCTTGGCCGTCCGGGTCCTTAACGGGCCGCCATTCGCCGAATCGGGGATGACAAAACCTTATTAATCTGATAATTATTTATCAGTCAGCGAGATACTCGCATCCCGATGCTGTCGTACGCGTGTCGGCGGTGTTCGTCTGGACGACGACCGTTGATATAGTTACCTTCGACGAGAAAAGGAGGGCGCGCCGATGCCGCAGAAGACATATTCGCGTCGCGTTGCCGCGTGCGCCCTCTATATGGCTCGGAGCCGCATATGAGCAGGTATGTTCACGGCTCCGGGAGAGACGACGCACAACTAAATCATCAACCGCAAAGCAGGTTCCCCAAAATTCCGGGTTTAAGCACGGCTGGGTTTTCGCCACCCACCGTGCAGCAATACCGTAGCTATTCATTTTTGGTTCGAGAGGGGAACCGCCATGGCTGAAGAATTCGATTTCCATCCGATGTGGGAGAGCCTCGGCATGAATCTTGCCGACCACGACATGCTGCTGGGTGCCGTGGGCCAGATGTACGGGGATATGTTCCTGACGCAGAACAATCGCCCCAAGTCCACTTCCTACCTGGATTTTGTTGCCACCAACATTCATAGCGGCCGTATTAAGGAGATGCTCGACAAGAAGGAGGCCGGCGAGGCCACCAAGATCGTCGGCTCGTTCTGCGTCTATGTGCCCGAGGAAATCGTGCTTGCGTGCGATGGTATTCCCGTGGGCCTGTGCTCTGGTGCCGACTGGGCAACGGACAAGGTCGAGGAGCATCTGCCGCGCAACACCTGTCCGCTCATCAAGAGCTTTGCTGGCTTTAAGCTGGGCGAGGTCTGCCCCTACATCGAATCGAGCGACCTGGTAGTCGGCGAGAACACTTGCGACGGCAAGAAGAAGGCCTATGAGTTCTTTGCCACGCAAAAGAACATGTACGTCATGGATATCCCTAACGTACACGACGAGTCGACGCTCGTGACTTGGAAGGCCGAGGTTAAGAAGCTCGCGGCCAAGATCGAGGAAGAGTGCGGCGTCAAGATCACGCCTGAGCGCCTGAAGGCCGCTATCCACGCCGTCAATGAGAAGCGTCGTGCCCTGCAGCGTTTGGCTGCGACCCGTGCCGCCGACCCGGCGCCCATCAGCGGCCTCGACAGCCTGCTGACCGTGCAGGCTGCCTTTATGGACGACACGCCGCGCCTGACCGGCGCCATCAACGACATGGCTGCCGAGTGCGAGGAGCGCGCCGCCAATGGTGAGGGCGTGGCGCCCAAGGGCACCAAGCGCATCCTGTACACCGGCACGCCCATGGCCGTGCCCAACTGGAAGCTGTTCAACCTGATCGAGAAGGCTGGCGGCATCGTGGTGGGCGAGGAGTCCTGCACGGGCTCGCGCTACTACAAGGACCTGGTCGACGAGTCGGGCGAGACGGTCGACGAGATGCTCGACGCTATCGCCGAGCGCTACTTTAAGATCAACTGCGCCGTCTTTACCCCCAACGACCAGCGTATGAAGGACATCGTTCAGATGGCGCGTGACCTGCATGCCGACGGCATCGTCGACGTGGCGCTGCAGTTCTGCACGCTCTACGAGATGGAGTCCTTCGCCGTGGAGAAGGCCGCCGAAGAGGCCGGTATTCCCTTTATGCACATAACGACCGACTACGCCGGCGAGGACGCAGGCCAGCTGCAAACCCGCATTGAGGCCTTCTTGGAAACTATCTAAGCCGCGCGGCTTCCCCAGGCACCCGATCTTGCCGTTCAAACCGTCGCTTGCGTACCAAAGTACGCGGCGCTTCTCTTTCACGGCAACCTCAGGCACCGCGGCTTTCCCAGGCATCGCACCTTCCGGCTCCAACCCTCCTCGCGTACCACAGTACGCGTCGTCGGGCTTGTCGCTCGGAATCTGCGGCACCTGGGAAAGCCGTCTCCGTTGTCGGATTTCTTAGTTTTTTTTCTTTTAGGGAGCTACATGTCCGATGTAATTGAACAGGCGTTGCCGCGCACGTTTGAGGAGTTCAACGAGCAGCGCAAGGCGGCGTTTATTCGCGTTAAGGACTACAAGCAGGCCGGCAATCGCCTGGTCGGTTTTTTGTGCAGCTATACGCCGCTCGAGATTATCGATGCAGCGGGGGCTGCAAGCGTCGCCCTGTGCGGTACGTCCGACGAGGTAATTCCCGAGGCCGAGAAGGTGCTGCCGGCAAATCTGTGCCCGCTCATCAAGTCGACCTACGGCTTTGCCTATTCGCAAAAGTGCCCGTTTACGTACTTTAGCGACTTGATCATCGGCGAGACCACCTGCGACGGCAAGAAGAAGATGTACGAGCTGCTCAACGAGCTCAAGCGTACGCACATTCTACATTTGCCGCAGAGCCGCGACCGTGCCTACGAGCGCGAGGGCTGGTACGAGGAGTGTCGCCTGCTCAAGGAGGAACTCGAGAACTTCTACGGCATCACGATTACCGATGACGACCTGCGCGCTGCCGTGCGTCGTCGCAACCGCCTGCGCGCTGCCCAGCTCGAGATGTTTGCGCTGCAGGCCAACCAGCCGGCGGCTATGAGCGGCGTCGACCTGATGAGCACCATGTTCGCCGGTACGTTTAGCTTTGATATCGAGGCCTATACGCAGCAGCTGGATCAAAAGGTCGCTGCCCTGCGCGAGGCTTACGACGCGGGCGAGCGCCCCGTTGCGGCGGATGCCAAGCGCATCCTCATTACCGGCTGCCCGGTGGGTGGCGTGATCAACAAGATCGGCCGCACCATCGAGTCCAACGGCGGCGTGGTCGTGTGCATGGACGACTGCTCGGGCGAGCGTACGGCCGCCATGATGATTGACCCCGAGGCGCCCGACATCCTGCGCGCCATCGCCGATCGCTATTTGGACATCAACTGCTCGGTCATGACGCCCAACGACGGCCGCATGGACAACACCCTGGCCATGTGCGAGAAGTACCACGTCGATGGCGTGGTGGAGAGCGTGCTGCAGGCCTGCCACACCTTTAACGTGGAGAGTGCTCGCATGCAGGCGGCCATCGAGGGCGTGGGCATTCCGTACATGAAGATCGAGACCGACTACAGCAACGGCGACATGGGCCAGATCGAGACGCGCATCGCCGCCTTTATCGAGACACTGTAGGACGAATGCGGCATAGGGACAGTCCCTTTGCCGCATGTGAAGGAGGATGCCGTGGTTGGCATTGGTATCGACATAGGCTCGACGGCTGCGAAGGCCGCGGCGGTGGAGGCGGATGGCGCCATCGCGTGGACCTGCGTGATGCCGACGGGGTATTCGTCGGTCGATGCGGCCGAGCGCCTGCGCGCAGAGCTTGCTTCGGCCGGCTACGACGTGGCGGCCGACGACGTGCGTGTGGTCGCGACCGGTTACGGCCGTGTCGCCGTGCCCTATGCGCACAAGGTCGTGACCGAGATCACCTGCCATGGCACCGGCGCTGTGGCGCTCTTTGGCGACCACGGCACCGTGATCGACGTGGGCGGCCAGGACACCAAGGTCATCCAACTTAAAGGCGGCCGCGTGGCCAAGTTTGCCATGAACGACAAGTGCGCTGCCGGTACGGGGCGCTTTTTGGAGATCATGGCCGATCGTCTGGGTATTTCTCAGCAGCAGATGGCAGACCTTGCCCGCTCCGGTGAGCCAACCAAGATCAGCAGCATGTGTACGGTGTTTGCCGAAAGCGAGGTCATTAGCCTGATCGGTCGCGGTGAGCCGCGCGAGAACATCGCGCGCGGTGTGATCGAAAGCGTCGTGTCGCGCGTGGCGACTATGGCCGGGCAGGCAGCGGGCGCCCCGTACTACCTGACCGGCGGCCTGTGCGAGAACGCTTACGTTGTGGAGCGGCTGGGAGCGCTGCTGGGCTCGCCGGTGACCACCTCGCCCCAAGCTCGCTTTGCCGGTGCCATCGGCGCGGCCATTCGTGCCCAGGCGCTCGGCTGATGAGCCGGCCGTAGATGCGCGTTCATGCGTATACTGAGAAGCATTGTTTGTGTTTGAGAGGAGGTATCGATGGCCGACGATCAGATCAGGCTCACGTCTATGACCGCCGCGAGCGGTTGAGCCGCTAAGTTGGCTCCTGGAGTCCTCGCCCAGGTCCTGGGTGACTTACCAAATGTGCCCAACGACAACTTGCTCGTGGGGTTCGATACCTCCGACGATGCGAGCGTCTTCCGTGTTGGCGAAAACCTGGGACTCGTTCAGTCCATCGACTTCTTCCCGCCGATGGTTGACGACCCGTTCCTGTTTGGCCAGATCGCGGCGGCAAACTCGCTGTCTGACATCTACGCCATGGGCGGTACGCCGAGCCATGCCATGAACCTGCTCTGTATTCCCAGCTGCCTGGGCGTTGAGGTTGCGGGGCAGATTTTGGCGGGCGGCGCCGACAAGTGCGTTGAGGCCGGCTGCACCATCGCGGGCGGCCACACCATCAATGACGATGAGCCCAAGTACGGCCTGTCCGTGAGCGGTTTTGTCCCGCTCGATCGCATGCTCGCCAACAGCGGCGCGCGCGTGGGCGATGCGCTGTTGCTGACCAAGGCGGTCGGCTCGGGCATCATCACTACGGCCATTAAGGGCGAGCTCATCGAGCAGGATGAGGCTGCAGCGATGTTTGATTCGATGCGCACCCTCAACGAGGCGCCGATTCGCCTTGCAGAGGGCCTTGAGCTTCACGGCTGTACCGACGTTACGGGCTTTGGCCTGATCGGGCATGCGTGTGAGATGGCCGAGGGTTCGGGCGTGCAGATTGAGCTTGCGTCTGGGGCGGTGCCGCTCTTTGACCGGGTGCTCGACATGGCGCGACTGGGCATTATCCCCGCCGGTGCCTACCGCAACCAGGATTTCTTTGGCCCACGTGTGGCTGCCGACGATGACCTGGAGCCGGGCATGCTGGATGCGCTGTACGATCCGCAGACGTCTGGTGGCCTGCTCATCGCGGCGCCTGCCGCCGATGTGGATGAGCTTGCGCGCCGCCTGCATGCCGAGGGTCGCATCGCCGCCGTTGTCGGTCGCGTATGCGAGGCAGAGCCGGGCGGTCCCGCTGTTCACGTTGTCCGCTAGCGGCGCGTTTATTGAACTATGTACTGTTTTAGAACGATGAACTCGAAAGGAAAACTATGTCTACCAAGATTGAAGTCAACGCCATGGGCGATGCCTGCCCGCTGCCCGTCGTCAAGACGCTCAAGGCCCTGAAGCAGCTCGATGGCGAGGGCGCCGTCGTGACCTCGGTCGATAACGAGACCGCCGTCAAGAACATTTCCAAGATGGCGCAGGAGAAGGGCTGCGCGGCCTCGGCTGAGAAGGTTTCTGACGTCGAGTGGCATGTGACCGTGGCGACCGCCGGCGCCGTTGCCGTGGACGTGCCCGAGCAGGACGGTGCCGCCTTCTGCGACGCCGGCGACGGCAAAGGCAAGCTCGTCATCTCGGTCTACACCGACTGCATGGGCCGCGGTGACGACGAGCTGGGCCACAAGCTCATGAAGGCGTTCATCTTTGCCGTGACGCAGCAGGAGGAGCTGCCCGCGACCATGCTGTTCTACAACGGCGGCGCCAAGCTTACCGTCGAGGGCTCGCCGGTGCTCGACGACCTCAAGGCCCTGGCCGAGCAGGGCGTGGAGATCCTTACCTGCGGCACCTGCCTCGATCACTTTGGCATTAAGGACCAGCTCGCGGTGGGCGAGGTCACCAACATGTACGTGATCGTGGAGAAGATGGAGCAGGCCGTGCGTGTCGTGCGCCCGTAGCTCGTTGGATGGGATTGCCATGAGGGAGAAACGCCCGGCACTGGTCATCACGTTTCCCACCACGGCGGCCGCCATGGGCTGCGAGTCCCTGTGCACAGAACGTGGCCTTCCCGGACGCACGATTCCCGTGCCCGGGGAGGTCGCGGCCGGCTGCGGCTTGGCTTGGAAGGCCTTGCCCTCAGATGAGGATTTGCTGCGCGGCGAGCTTGCCGCGGCTGGCGTTCCCACCGAGGGCTTTACCGTGATCGACATGTGGGAGGTCGTGCGATGATCTACCTGGATAACGCGGCGACGACCATGCATAAGCCGCAGACGGTGATCGATGCCGTGACGCAGGCGATGTGTTCGCTCGGCAATGCCGGGCGCGGTGCCACATCGGGTGCACTCGATGCCGCGCGCACCATTCACGGCTGTCGTGCCAAGCTCGCGCGCCTGCTGGGTTGCCCGCGGGCCGACCATGTGTGCTTTACGCCCAACTCGACGGCGGCGCTCAACACCGCCATCAACGGCGTGGTGCGCCCCGGTGACCGCGTGGTCACGACGGTGCTCGAGCATAACTCCGTGCTGCGTCCGCTCAATCGTCTTGCGGCTGAGCGGGGCGTGACTGTTGAACATGCCGACTGCGATGCGATCGGCGTACTCGACTATGACGAGCTTGAACGCCTGGTCACACCGGGTACGCGCGCCGTCGTGGTGACGCATGCCTCCAACGTGACCGGCAACGCCGTTGACGTTGCGCGTGTGGCGGCCATGGCTCATGCGGTGGGCGCGCTTGTGATTGTAGACGCCTCACAGTCTGCCGGCACGGCGAAGATCGACATGCAGGCGATGGAGCTCGATATCGTGTGCTTTACCGGCCACAAGGGGCTTATGGGTCCCCAGGGCACGGGCGGCTTGGCTGTGGCGGAGGACGTCGACGTGGCGCCGTGGGCCATGGGCGGCACGGGCGTGCACAGCTTCGACGCGCTGCAGCCAATGGAATGGCCTACGCGCCTGGAAGCGGGTACGCTCAACGGCCACGGAATCGCGGGACTGTCTGCCGGGCTCGATTTTATTGAGGCCCAGGGTGGGGTCGAGGCGATCTCTGCGCACGAGCGCGTGCTCGCCGACCGCTTCCTGGCCGGTGTGCGCGAGATTCCGGGCATTACGCTCTACGGCTCCTTTGACCAGCCGATACGCTCGGCGATTGTGTCGCTCAACGTGGGCGATGTCGATTCGGCCGAGATCTCGGATGCGCTCATGCAGGGGTGGGGGATTGCGACGCGCCCCGGCGCCCATTGCGCCCCGCTTATGCACCGCGCGCTGGGGACCGAGCGTCAGGGCGTGGTCCGCTTCTCGTTTGGCTACTTCAACACGGTCGAGGAAGTCGACACGGCGATTGAGGCGCTGCGCGATTTGAGCCATGATTAGACCAACCTTTTGCGCCCCTTGATAAACCGTTTACGCAACCGACCCGCAATATCGCTCATATAGGGTAATGTGAAATGATGGCCCACGCCGGGCCCCTGTATCTTTGCGAATTGCGGGAAGGTTCCTATGAACAGGATCACTGCTGCCCTCTATAGGTTTTTAGTCGTCTATCTTTCGGTCGCGATGGTCGTGACCTCGATACCCCTTGCTCCCAGCACGGCCTATGCCGATGGTGCCGGGGCGGTCGCTGTCGAGAGCGAGGCCCAAGTGGCCGACTCGGGCTCCGACACTGATGCCGCTGCTGTCGATGACACATCATCGGCCGATGAGGGCAGTTCATCCACAACTTCCGACCAAACGAATAACGCTCAGGACAAATCGTCCAGCTCTGATACCAACATCCCTGCGTCGAGTCTGACCCAAGACCTTTCGAGCGCCGCGACTGATTCCGATGCAGCAAAGACCTCGCCTGCAACGGCGGAGTCTCCATCCGATAGCAGCCAAACCGATGCCCTCGGGCATAAGGAGCCTACGGTCTACGAGTATGCCAAGCTTATGCCGAACGGCAATGTGTACCCGTGCGATGCAAGCGGAAACGTAACGGTAGAGATCGATGAAAGTGACCCGAATAAGAACTCTGTCGGCGGCATATGGGTAATCAATCTGATCGTTGATTACGGAGCGGATGGGATTCCCGGGTATATTTGTGACCGCTCCTCCAATCTGCGTTCGGTGCATTTTGAGAACAGCTCTATTTCTTCAATTGGAATACACGCCTTTTATGGGTGCTCGAATCTCGCCGATGTCAGCTTTTCCGGTATGACCATTGGGGATATCGGGAAAGGGGCGTTTTCTGGGTGCGGATCGCTTGCGAGCCTGAACATTAACGATGTCGCTACCATCGGCTCGATGGGCGAGGCTGCGTTTGCCTGGAGCGGACTGCGGTCTACGGGGCTCGACAAGGTCGTTGGCCTCAGTTCGATTCCTGAGAGCGCTTATAATGGCTGCAGCGCTCTGACCGATACCGGTCTGGGCGGTAATACATCCATCACATCAATCGGAGTCGATGCGTTCAAAAACTGCTCGCGCCTTGCGACGTCGGGACTCGAGAGCAATACGACGATCAAGACGCTCGGCGAAGGCTGCTTCTCCGGAGCCAATATGAGCGGCGGGCTGTCGCTGCCCCTTTATTCCAAGATCGAAGAGCTACCGAGCCGTGCGTTCTATGGCTCTAAGCTCGAAACCGTGTACCTTGGGTGCGACCATGCGGTGCTCATTAATTCCACCACGTTTCCCAAGCAATACATGACTGTCATGGTCCCTGCCAAGATGGCTTCGCAATACGAAAGCGGCCACCCTAAAGAGGTTTGGGAGAGCTGCAATGGTAGCCTTCCCGTCCCCGTGGGCAAGGTGCTCCAAAAGATCAAGATCTCGCGTGATCCCAACAAGATGACCTATCAGCAGGGTGACATCATTTCACTCGAGGGCATGAGCGTCACGTTTCAATATCCTCATTCGACGATGGACAGCGACTACGAAGCCCTCATAACGGAAGAGCTCGGCGAATACCTTACGGCGACCCCCTGCGACGGCGACGTCTTCGATGACTCGATGGACGGAGAGCCCATACAGCTGGTGTATGACGACGGCTACACACACCTTGTCACGTACAGCAAGGGCGACCTGCAGCAGGCAGCCTGCGAGTACGCCAAGTTCATGCCGAACTACTATCTGTATCCGTGCGACGCAAACGGAAATCTTACAGTAGAGATTGATGAAAACAACCCACGCGAGAACTCTGTCGACGGTCGAATGGTAACGAATTTGATTGTCGATTCCGGGGTGGATGAAGTCGACGCGCAGCTCTGTGCCGACTCTACCAATTTGTGCTCAGTGCGCTTTGAGAATAGCTCCATTTCTATAATTGGAATGCACGCCTTCTATAACTGCCCGAATCTCACCGATATCAGCCTTTCCGGTATGACCATCGGTCAAATCGGAAAAGAGGCGTTCTTTGGCTGCAAGTCGCTTACGAGCCTGAACATCAACGAGACCGCTACCATCGGATCTATGGGCTATGCCGCGTTTGCCGAGAGCGGGTTAGAGTCCACGGGGCTCGACAAGGTTGTTGGCCTCGCGTCGATTCCCGACAGAGCCTACGACGGCTGCAAAGCTCTGACCGATACCGGCCTGGACAAGAACACCTCCATTACATCGATTGGCGTTTGCGCGTTCAGACACTGCTCGAACCTTGCCACCACAGGACTTGAGAGCAACACAACGGTCGAAACGCTTGGCCATACCTGCTTCTACGGCACCGACTTGAGTGGCGGACTGACGCTTCCCTATAACTCCAAGATCGAGGAGTTGCCGGAAAAGGCGTTTTACGACACCAATCTCGAAACCGTATTCCTTGGGTGCGACCATGCGGTGCTCATCAATACCGATACGTTCCCCAAATACAACATGACGGTCATGGTCCCCGCCAAGATGATTTCGAAGTACAGCAAGGGAGATCCCAAATCTGTTTGGATGAGGTGCAATGGCTGCCTGCCCGTCCCCGTGGGCAAGGTACTCAAGAACGTTGAGATCTCGTGCGATCCCGACAATATGACCTATGCGCCGGGGGACACCATTTCGCTCGAGGGCATGAGCGTCGAGCTCGATTACCCGCATACGGTATCGATTTGGAACTACGAGGCTCTTATTAAGGAAGAACTTGGCGAGTACCTTACGGCGACTCCCCGCGACGGCGACGTCTTCGATGAGTCTATGGACGGACAGCCCATCAAGCTCGTGTATGACGACGGCTATTCGCATTTCGAAACCCAGACCAAGGGCACGTTGCACCTCAAGAAGCCCGCATCGTCACCGCTTACCATCTCCTATGTCCAGGCGAACAATCGGCGCGGATGCAAGTTGATGGACGGCGTTGAGCTGCCCGATGTTTCCGGCGCGATGACGATTAGTGCGGGCGACGAGGTCACGCTCGATGCCGGCGCTCTGGGAATGCTCAACGACAATCTGACCTTTAAGGGCTGGTATGACACCGAATCCGAAAGGTACATCTCCAAAGAAGCGGTCTACACGTTTACGCCGGATAGGGATCTGTCCCTGGAGGCGCGTTTTAAGCTCAAGGACTACGCGATCCACATCAATGATGCGCAGGCGACCGATTCGTCGCAGGATTATGCGCACCTGAGCGTCACTGCCCAAAACTGCTATCGCAACGCCGGCGAGACGGTTGAGCTTTCCGCCGCCACGGATAACGCCCTGTTCCTGGGCTGGTACCTGGGCGAGAGCGATGATGCGTACGCCGTGAGCGACCAGCTCGACTTTACCTATACGGTGGACGAGGAAGACGTGCCGGAGCACTACGACGCATATGGTCCAAAAATCGAGGTCACGCCGCGCTACTGTGCTCCACAGGCCAGCGTGGTTCTGAGCGTGGACGGAGTCGATGAGAACGGTCAGCCGCTCGGACAGTTCCTTTCCACCGGTCTGTATGGCATCGGGTCGCGCGTAACGGTCGTGGCGGTCCCGACGCCCGGCTATGTGTTTGACTATGCGACCGACGCCCTCGGCAATGTCGTCTTTACCGGCGACGATGGCCCTTCCTATACGTTTGTGCTCGAAGGGGATGTGCAGTACACCGCACACTTCCGTGAGGCGACGGACCCGGCCGAGTCGCTTGCTGCTCTGAAGGCCGCGCTCATCGCCGCGATCACGGCTGCGGCAGTTCTCGCCACCATGTATGGCTTGGGCGAGATCGTCGACCCCATCGCGGCCGACGCGGTGATCGAGATCGGTATGGCCGATAACATTGAGGATGTTGCCGCCTTGGGCACCAAGGTGCTCAAGGAGATCAAGGACATCATCGACGATCACAAGAAGCCTAAGCCTCATGGTGACCATAAGATCGAGATTATTGCCACTGCACAGCCCGAGGTGGGCGGCGTCGTCACTGGCGGCGGTATCCACTATGAGGGAACGGTCGCCACGCTGGAGGCTGTCGCCAATCCCGGCTATCGCTTCGTATGCTGGAAAGAGAACGGCGTTGAGGTCTCGACATCTCCCCTCAAGACGATGACCATCACGAAAGCGACGCCCGAGGTCGTAAAGATGACGGCTGTTTTCGAGAAAAAAGTCGAGGTCACTGCAGTTGCCGAAGCCGATGGCATTCAGGCCGATTTTTCGACCGGCTGCACCGCAAGCCCTGTGACGCAGAGCATTGCGCGTGGCGATCAGGCCATGGTCACCGCGAGCGAGGGGCCCGACTATGCCTTTGTGGGATGGTTTGAGGACGGCATCGAGGTCTCGCCCGAGCGTACGTATATCTTCAAGGCCGAGGTCGACCGCCATCTGGTTGCACGCTTCCGTAAGGCGGATAAGACCATCCTGGTGAATACCGATCCCTTCGACAGTGCCGAGGTCCTGTGCAATGGCGTGCCGGTCGTGGACGGCAAGGTCCGCGCGAAGGATGGGGACATCCTCACGTTTACGATGCGCCCCAAGACGCGCCCCGACAATCCGGAGAAGACGTACCGGTTTGTGGAGTGGCGCGAAACCGATGCGCAGGGCGTCACGATCGCCAACAAGCAGGAGGTTTGCGAATACCGCGTGAACGGCAACGCGCGGATCGAGGCCGTAATGGACGGCAGGGATACGCATACCGTGCGAGCCGAGGCCGACCCGCTCGAGGGCGGCACCGTAACGCTCAAGCGCGGAGAGACTGCCGGCATGGTCCTCGAGGTTCCCGAGGGCGAGCGCGTGACCGCGGAGGCCACGCCATCCGAGGGCTATATCTTTGACGGCTGGTATCTGAGCAACGGTGGCTCGGATACTACGTCGACGCTGGTGTCGAGCGAGCGCTCCTATACCTTTGAGCCCATTACCGACTGCGTGATTCAAGCGAAGTTTACGCGTGCCTGCAAGGTGGACGTGGTCGTTGAGCCTGCCGCGGCCATGGCGGGTAAGTATTTGGTGCATGGCGAGGGCTACTGCATTAAGGGCGAGCCTGCCACGCTGAGCATTGAGCTCACGGCCGAGGCGAGCAAACAATTTACCTTTAAGGGCTGGTACGACGCCAAGACGGACCTGCTGCTGGGTACCGATCCCAGCTACCTCGAGTTCTATCCCGAGGACGCGGAATGCACGGTGCGTGCGGTGTTCGAGGAAAATTCCTACACCGTGACGGCGAAGGCCAAGAAGACCTTCGTTGAGCGCGGCACGGTGGAGATCGAGGGACACCCCGGGGCATCTTCGGTCACCTGCGGCTACGGCGACACGGTGATGCTCAAGGCGAAGGCCAACGACGGCTACCGCTTTGACCATTGGAAGGATGACTCCGGTAAGGAGTACGACACCGCCGAGCTGGTCGTTAAGGTTACCAAGAGCGATACCTATACCGCGATCTTCACCGACTCAAAGCCCGAGGTCATGGTCACGGCTGATTCGTGGCTCGGCGGTACCGTGACGTGCAACGGGACGGTGGTGAAGCCCACGACCGACAAATTCAAGCTGGGGGAGACCCTTCATCTGACGGCCAAGGCCCATCCAGGCTTTTTGTTCCGGGGCTGGTATGTCAACGGGCGCCTGAAGAGCCTTAAGCACGAGACCTCGTTGGTTGCCAAAGCTCGCGGTAAAACCGGGCGCTGTGTTATTACCGCGGCCTTTGTGCCCATCGATACCGTCTGCGTGCCCCTCGCCGATCCTGCAGAGGGTGGCACCGTCAAGGCGAGCCGCATCCTTGCAGACCGCGGTGCGGAGGTTGCCCTTAAGGCGACGCCCAATCCCGGTTACGTCTTTACTGGTTGGTATACGGCCGACGGCACGTTTGAGTCTGCCGATGCGGAGTTCACCTGCCATCAGGAGCGCAGCCATGTGCACGTCGCTCGCTTTATGGCAAAAAGCTATGAAGTCGACGCCACGACGGTAATCGATTCCGGCACCGGTTCGCTGGTCGAATCGAGTGCCGCCGGCTGGATCGAGGGCACGGGTACCGTCGAGGCGGGGCATGCCGCCACGCTGACGGCTCACGCGCTTTCGGGCTATGCGTTTGAGTATTGGGCCGATGCTTCGGACGCCGTGGTAAGCCGTGACAGCACCTATCACGTGGTGCCGACGTCTGACACGACGCTCCAGGCCGTGTTCTCGGCAAAGCAATATACGGTTGACGTCTCGTGCGAAGAGAGCTTGGGTACGGTCAAGGGCGCGGGGACATATGCCGCCGGGCAAGTTGTCACTGTGCGCGCAGTCGCCGCCGAGGATACGGCTTTTGTGGGCTGGTTCCGTAACGGCACGTGCGTGAGCTCCAAGAAAACCTATCGATTTACCGTGCGCGAGGACACGCCGCTCTACGCCGTCTTCGCGTCGGGTTCGTATGTCGTGAGCACGGTTGCCTCGCCTGCCGAGGGTGGAGCCGTGAGCGGCTTTGGCGGCTATGAGGCCGGCGACCGTGCAACGCTTCGTGCGATCGCCAACACCGGGTATTCGTTTGCGGGTTGGACGGACGACAAGGGCGAGACGATCAGCGAGAACGCCGACTATACCGTTAAGGTCACGGGTGATGCCACCTATACGGCGACCTTTAAGCCAAAGTCCTATCAGGTCGTTTTGAGCTCGAGTGACGATGGAGTGGGCACGCTGAGCGGCGAGGGCTCCTATCAGTTCGGTGATACGATCGAACTCAACGCTACGCCCATGGGGACCAAGCGTTTTGTCGGTTGGTATGTTCTGGATGCCGAGGGCAACAAGTCGCTGCTGAGTTGTGACGCCCATTGCTGGGTTAAGCTCGACAAGGATATGGTCGAGGGGCTCGAGGACGATACGCTGGAGCTCCAGGCCGTGTTTGCCGATCCGTACGAGGTGACCGTTACGGGCGAGGTCGTAGTGAAGGACAAGGCTTCGAGCAGGGGCTGCCGTGTTACGGGCAGCGGAAGCTTTGCCGTGGGCAATCAGGTGGAGCTGGCCGCTGTGGCCGGCATGGGCTATCGCTTTGTGGGCTGGAGCACCGACAAGGGGGGCACCTCCATTGTCGAGACTGCTGCGGTATTGGACGTGACCGCTACGCAGGATATGACGTACTACGCGCAGTTCGAATCCGATGGACAGGTGACCATCACGGTTACGGGCTCGTCCATCTTCCGCGGTACGGCCCTTCTGGTCGACGGCATTCCTGCCGGTAGCAGGTCGTACGACAGGGGCGACATGTTTATGGCGATCGCGATTCCGTGGAAGAAGTACCACTTCTCGCACTGGGTCGACGATGCGGGCGTCACGGTGAGCTACAGCGCGTTCTATATCGGAACCGCAAAGGAGAATAGGCAGCTCACGGCTGTGTTCTATGAGACGGGCTGCGATGTTCAGGTCGCTACGTATCCCAAGGGCGCGGGCTTTAGCATGGTTGCGCTTGGTACCGGCGGCTCCTACCACTCCGCGGCGATTATGTTTACCGTGCCGCATAAGGGCTGGAAGTTTAAATACTGGGTCGACGAGAACGGCATGCCTGTGGGGGCCACGCCGGTGATCAATCGCGTGGTGTTTGGCAACCGTACCTTTACGGCCGTTTATGAGCGGGCATCGATGACGGTTACGGCGGTGGATTCGCGTCAAGGCGGACACGTCGAGGGTTCCTCCGAGGACGAATCTCTGGGCTATGCCGTGACCAACGAGGTCGAGAACGGTGAGTCGACGACGCTGACTGCCGTTCCCGATGCGGGCTACGTGTTTGATGGGTGGTATGCGCGCAACGATGACGGGTCGTTGGGCGATGAGCCGCTGAGTACGGATGCAGTTTGGACGTTTGTCCCCGAGGACAACATGACCGTCGAGGCACGCTTTGCGGAGGCGCCCAAGTACAAGGTGACGGCGCTGGCGGTCAACGGATCGGTCGATCCGGAGACTGCTTCGGTCGCTACGGATGGCAAGGTGACGCTTTCGGCGACGCCCGATGAGGGCTGCTACCTGACGCGCGCGACCGTTGCCGGAGAGGCTGGCGAGGACGGTTCGGCCGGTAATGCCTATGACCTCGATATTTCCGACTACCAGGGCGGGGCGTACGAGGTCACACTGAGCGGCGTGAGTGCTCCACAGCAGGTCACGTTTGAATTCGCGAAGGCTGCGGCTCCGGAGGTGCTCGCTCAGCCGCAGGATGCGAGTGCTTACGAGGGCGACCCGGTTGAGCTTTCTGTTGCCGCCGAGGCGGGGCGTAATGTTCGCGTCCATGCCGCCGTATCTTCGGGTTCTGCCGCCGACGTTAAGCTGAGCTACCAGTGGTATCGCGTGTCTGCCGATGGCAATGTGAAGCTGAAGGGCGAGACCGGGGAGACCCTCTCGATTGCCCAGCTCGACAGCGACAGCGAGGGCGAGTATTTCTGCCGCATTACGCAGAGCTACCTGGGTACGGTGACAAAGACGGATACCGAGCATGCGACGGTGTCCATCGTGCCTCGCGAGGCGCTCGTGTTCAACGGGCGCGTGCTGCCGGCGGCGACCGCTCACGATGACTACCGTGTCGTGATTGCCGGCGCCAGGGGCGGCAAGGCGCCGTATGTGTACAACTTGGATGAGGTTGAGGTTCCCGAGGGCATGCAACTGACGCGGGCCGATGACGGAACGGGTGCCTTGGTGCTCTCGGGCGTGCCTTCGGCTACGGGCGTGTGCCGCTTCAAGATTAGGTGCACCGATGACCTGGGCAACAAGCGTGCTGCACACTTCGCGCTGGTCGTGAAGGCGAAGGAAGCCCCGCTCGCATTTGAGGGCCAGAGCTTTGTCTACAACGCGACGGCGCAGGCTCCGGAGCTTTCGGGCGTGCCTGAGGGCTGCGAGGACAATGTCGCGGTAACGTATGTGGGCACGGGCGATACACATTACTCGTCTGATAAGGCGCCGGTGGATGCCGGCACATATCGTGCGGTGGCGACGCTCGACGCCAATGGATATGTGGGTAACGCAAACGGTGACTTTGTCATCGAGAAGGCTCCGGTCGATATTTCGATTGAGACGTCCGACGTGACATACGATGGCGCACGACACGGTGCGGCGGTTGCAGTTGCCGACCTTGATGCGTCCGCCTATTCCGTCACGTATCGCGGTGTCGATGGAACCTCCTATGGCCCCACGGCGCTGGAGCCGTGCGACAGTGGTAGCTACCGCGTTACGGTTAAGGTGAACGACCCCAACTGTCAGGGCAAGAAGTCCGCTGAGTTTTCGATTGCAAAGGCCAGCCAGGTCATTACGGGCACGACGAGCTATTCGGGTGTTTATGGCGGCGATCCCATTGTGTTCGACAACACTGCTCAGACTCCCGTGACGTTTGAGCTCGTTGACTCCGCTGAAGACGACGCAAGCCCGATTTCGATCAAGGGGCGTTGCGCGACCGTGAAGGCCGCCGGTACGGCGCGTGTTGTCGCCCATGCCAAGGCGTCTCGAAACTATCTTGCCGCCGAGGACGTTGAGCTTGCGGTTACTGTTGCGCCGGCTCAGCTGCTGGTGAAGGTCGACGATGCCGAGCGCTTTGAGGGCCAGGCGAATCCCGAGTTTACCTCCAGCCTGGTGAGTCGTTGCGATACCTCGGACGTAAAGGTTACATACTTCTGCTCGGCGAATAAGAAATCGCCGGCGGGTGAGTACCAGATCGACGCGACGGTCGCCGATCCGAACTTCGATGTCGCGGTCGATCCCGGAACGCTGACGGTCAAGAAGAAGCCCGAGCGCTACAAGGTGACGGCGAAGGCGGTTAACGGTTCGGTCGACAATGCTTCGGTTACGGTTGTTGATGGCGGGGATGCGACCCTTTCGGCGACGCCTGACGAGGGTTGCTATCTCGAGCGCGTGACGGTTTCTGAGGTCGGCTCGGACGAGGCCGTCGACCTCGACATTTCTGATTACAAGGGCGGGGCGTACGAGGTCACGCTGAGCGATATCACCGCGTCGCAGAGGGTTACGTTTGAGTTCGCAAAGGCGGACGTGCCGCGTGTGGTCGCGCAGCCGCAGGACGTGAGCGCCCACGAGGGAGATTCTGCCGTGCTCTCGGTCGCTGCTGAGGCGGGGGAGAATGTCCTTGAGCATGCTGCCGCGTCCACGGGTTCCGCCGCCGATGTTGAGTTGTCCTACCAGTGGTTCCGCATGGTGGACGGTAAGGCCGTAGCGCTCGAGGGCGAGACGGGAGAGATGCTGTCGCTTTCGGACCTCGATGATGAGCAGGCCGGCGAGTACTTCTGCCGCATCACGCAGCACTACCTTGGCACTGAGAAGCAGGCGGACAGTGATTGTGCTTCCGTCTCCGTCGTTGCCTGGGATACCCTTGTGTTCAACGGCGACGTGCTGCCGGCAGCGAGCGCCCACAACACGTACCTCGCAATGATTGCCGGGGCCGCGGGCGGCAAGGCTCCGTACGAGTACGCATGGGATGAGACGAAGCTCCCCGACGGGCTCAAGCTTTCCCGCACATCGGGCGGCCTGACGCTTTCTGGCGCTCCGTCCAAGACGGGCGTTTCCGCCTTCGATATCACGTGCACGGATGCCCGCGGCGAGACCGTGGCTGCCCACTTTGCGCTCGTTGTTCAGGCAAAGCGCGTAAAGCTCGCGTTTGCGGATAGCGACTTCACCTTTAATGGCGCGTCGCAGACGCCCGAAGTTTCCGGTGCTCCTAAGGTCTGCAAGAGTGATCTCAAAATTAATTACTACGGGACCGGAAACACGCAGTATTCCTCGACCGAGGCTCCGACTGATGCCGGCACGTACCGCGCCGTGGCAACGCTGCGAGCCCATGGCTATGCCGGTGCCGCCGCCTGCGAGTTCCAGATCGCGCCTGCGAAGCTAACGGTGAAGGTCGATGACGCCGAGCGCTACGAGGGAGAGGCGAACCCTGCGTTCACCTCGAGCCTGGAGAGTGCGGTTGACACTCCGAGCGTGAAGGTCGAGTACTCCTGCGATGCGGACGAGAGCTCTCCGGCGGGCGAGTACCAGATTGATGCGACGGTCACCGATCCGAACTTCGATGTCGAGGTCGTGCCCGGAACGCTGACGGTGAAAAAGAAGCAGGAACCCGTTGATCCCGACCCGGTCGTTCCGGATCCGGACAATCCGGATAACCCTGACCCGGATAACCCTGATCCGGACAAGCCCGAGCCCGATAACCCGGACGTGCCTGTCAATTACGAGGTGACGGTCAAGGCGGTCAACGGTTCGGTCGACAACGGCTCGATCACCGTTGCTGCGGGCGAGAGTGTAACCATCGCGGCGACGCCCGACGAGGGCTGCTACCTCGAACGGGCGACGGTCACGGAGGACGGTTCGGACAAGGTCGTCGATCTCGACATCTCCGACTATGAGGGCGGAGCGTACGAGGTCACGCTGAGTGGCGTCACCGCTTCGCAGGAGGTCACGTTCGAGTTCGCGAAGGCGGACGCTCCGAAAGTGATCGCTCAGCCGCAGGACGCGAGCGCCCACGAGGGCGATTCGGCCGTGCTCTCGGTTGCTGCCGAGGCGGGGAAGAGCGTCCTCGACCACGCGTCCTCGTCCACGGGTTCGGCCGCCGATGTCGAACTGTCCTACCAGTGGTTCCACATGGTGGACGGCGAGGCCGTGGCGCTCGAGGGCGAGACGGGGGAGACGCTCCTCATTGAGAACCTCGATGACGATTGCGCCGGCGAATACTTCTGCCGCATCACTCAGCGCTACCTTGGCACTGAGACGCAGGCAGACAGCGATCGTGCTGTCGTGTCCGTTGTGCCCCGGGATGCCCTTGTGTTCAACGGCGGCCTGCTGCCGGCGGCGCGTGCACATAGTGCGTACCGTGTGACGATTGCCGGAGCCGCGGGCGGCGAGTCTCCGTACGAGTACACGTGGGACGAGGCAGATCTTCCCGATGGGTTTAAGCTCACCCGCGCTGCGGGCGGCCTGATGCTCTCGGGTACGCCGTCCAAGGCCGGAGTGTTTAGCTTCGACGTCACGTGCAAGGACGCTCAGGGAGAGACGGTGACCGCGCACTTTGTGCTGGTTGTCCAGGCGAAGCGAGTCGAGCTTGCATTTGAGGGCGGCAGCTTCGTCTACAGCGGTGATGCCCAGGCACCCGAGGTCACGGGTGTCCCCAAGGCCTGTGAGGGCGACCTGAGGATCAGGTATTACGGGACGGACGGCACGTACTATTCGTCGAGCGAGGCCCCGACCGATGCCGGCACGTACCGCGTTGTTGCCACGCTGCGAGACAACGGGTATGTCGGTGCAGCCGCGCGTAAGTTCAAGATTTCGCCGGCGAAGCTCAAGGTAAAGGTCGATGACGCCGAGCGCTACGAGGGAGAGGCGAACCCCGCGTTCACCTCGAGCCTGGAGAGCGCGGTCGATACCTCGGGCGTGAAGGTCGAATACTCCTGCGACGCCGATGAAAGCTCACCGGCGGGCGAGTACAAGATCGGCGCGACGGTCACCGATCCGAACTTCGATGTCGAGGTTGAGCCCGGTACGCTGACGGTGAAGAGGAAGCAGGAACCTGTCGACCCGAATCCGGTGGTTCCCGACCCGGATAAACCCGATGGACCCGATCCGGACCAGCCGGACAAGCCCGAGCCCGACAAGCCGGAACCTGACCAGCCGGATAAGCCGGACCCGGATAACCCGGACAAGCCAGAGCCCGGCAAGCCCGAGCCGGGTAAGCCTGGGTCGCCCGATTCTGACCAGTCGGATTCTAAGGACCCGACAAAGCCCAGTAGTTCGGATGATTCCGCGGCCGATAAGACAAAGGCGAATCGCGCGGAAAACTCCGGACAGAAGGCTTCGTCCAAGTCGAGCGCTCAGCAGCTCGCTGATACGGGCGACAAGGCACCGCTCGCTGTCGCCGTCGCTGCGGGCGCCGTTGCACTTATCGCACTGGGGCTCGAGCTTCTGCGTCGCCGCCATCCGGGCGCGTAGTGCACTCGCTTGGCAGCCAGATTGACGCCCTGGCAGGATGAAGCCTGCTAAAGCGTTTATACTTGCGGGACGGGTATTTTGCCCGTCCCGTTTTTGTTTCGACCCGAAAGGTGTGCCTATGGCCTCATCCGCTCCGCGCGGTCTGCGCTCCGACCATGTCGTTACCGTCGGCATCGCCCTGTTCTCGATGCTCTTTGGCGCAGGCAACTTGATCATTCCGCCGCTGTTGGCGCTCCAAGCTGGATCCGCCACGCCGCTTGCCATGATTGGCTTCCTTATCGCCGCCATCGGCCTGCCCGTCATGGGCTTTATCGCTGTGGCGCTTGCCGGCACGGCGCGTGAGCTTGCCGGTCGCGTGCACCCCAAGTTCGGTGAGTTCTTTGTGGCTGCAGTCTATCTGGCCATTGGCCCGTGTCTGGCCATTCCGCGTACGAGCTCTACCGCTTTCGAGATGCTAGTGCCGCTGCTGCCCGATGGCATCTCACTCGGCACTGCGCGCTTGATTTTCGCTGTCGCCTTCTTCGTCGTCGCGTTTGCGCTCACGCTGCGCCCCGGTGTCATTACGCGCGTGCTCGGCCGCATTACGGGCCCTGCGCTCATTGCGCTTATCGTGCTGGTCGTGGGTGCCGCCGTGATCTCGCCCCTGGGACCTGCTGCTGCCCCGCAAGCTCCCTATGATGCCGGCGCTGCGGTCCAAGGCTTCTTGACCGGCTATCAGACGATGGACCTGCTCGCATCGCTCGCCTTCGGCATCATCATCGCCGAGACCATTCACGAGCTGGGCGTGACCGACGACAAGCGCGTCGCCTTCGAGATCTCCCGCTCCGGTGTGATCGCCGGAGTGCTCATGGCCATCATCTATTGTGGCTTGGCCCTTGCCGGTATGCAGCTCGGCACCGTGATGCCCGACGCTACCAACGGCGCTGCCATCCTTGCTCGCTCAGCCTCCATGCACTTTGGCTTGGCGGGCACCGTCGTGGTCTTCGCGATCTTCTTCCTCGCCTGCATGAACGTGTGCATTGGCCTCATTAGCTGCTGCTCGCGCTACTTCTGCGAGACGTATGTGGTCGAAGGGGGAGCGGAGGCTTCCGAGGAGGCCATGCGTCGCCCCTTCGCGATCCTCGCCTTTGTGTTCGCAGCGTTTTCGTGCGTGCTTTCCAACGTGGGTCTCGACATGATCCTTATGTTCTCGGTGCCCATGCTCAACGCCTTGTATCCCGTTGCCATTGTGTTGGTGCTTATGGGCCTGGTGCACGGTTTTTGCGACGCGCATCCGCAGGTGTGGGTTTGGGTTGGCGGCGTGGTCGCCGTGCAGAGCGTGATTACCTCGGTCCGCGATGCGTTCTTTGCGGGTACGTGGCTGCCGTTCGATGCTTTGCCGCTGGCGGATATCGGTGCCGCCTGGGCACCGGTTGCCGTGGTGGCGTTTGTGATCGGCCTGGCCCATAGCCAGTTTGTCGCACATTCGAGGAGCTAGGGTTTCTGCGCTTGCACAGGCGGGGAGTCTCCCCTATAATTTCCTTCGCTTTGGGACACGCAAGGTTTAGACCTTAGCTGCTCAACACCTTCGGGACGTGGCGCAGTTTGGTAGCGCGCCTGCTTTGGGAGCAGGATGTCGCAGGTTCAAATCCTGTCGTCCCGACCATATCTTGCGGGCGTAGTTCAATGGTAGAACCCCAGCCTTCCAAGCTGATGACGCGGGTTCGATTCCCGTCGCCCGCTCCATAAGATAGACGAATGGCTCTGCTTCCTTTTGGGACCAGAGCCATTTTCATATACATGCCGGGACCCCACATCCCCTCCTAAGTTGCGGTGAAATACGGACTGTCTTTTGGCTTTTGCGAGCCCATTAAAGGCCGGGGTAGCTAATTTGGAGCGGGCTTTTTGACTGCTATAGCGATCGGCTGGCAAATGTGGCCAAAAAAGCCCTGTCACAAAATGACCGGTCTGGTGCTGAGCCACGAAAGCGGCCCATCTACTACGTTTGGCCCGCAGGGGTCGACCATAGCAGCAGTTTCGGAAAATCGGCAAGCCGTCTACCAGCTGTTTTGATATTTCGGGTTTTGGTATGGTCGAGGGTAACCGGTTAAACGTAGTAGATAGGCCCATTTCGTGGCGAACAGTAGGATTCGCGGTCCAGGGCTGCCGGTTTCGGGCTGCCAACCTGGAAGTTGCGGTGACGTAGTTTCAGAAAAGCCCGAATAAGCCTAAATCCAGGAACTGTTTTCCAGCAACTTATGAGTGGGGATGAGGCTAGTGGCGGGATTGGTGGCGGAGCTTGTCGATGGTGGCGTCGGTGCTGCGGCTGCGGGCGTCGGTGGCGCGTTCGCGGGCTTCGGCTGCGTTGATGCGTTTGCGACGGTAATCGATCATGCCTTGGATGATGGGCTTGCCAAAGCTCACGACATCATCGTTATAGATGGCGGTACGGGCGGCAAGTAGACAGTCGGTAAAGTCCATATGCGTTTTGCCGAACAGTTTGATAGCAAGGGCGATAACGGTGGGCTCGTCGACCATGACGTCATCGAGCAGCCTTTTCATGGCCGCAGCAATCTCAACGCGGGGAACCTTATAGACGTCGCGCAGCGTGACCACGACGCGCGTGATGATTTCGGGGTAGACACGAGCGGTGCGCGTGGCGATGACCTTGGCGGCGCGCGGCGACAGAACTTCGTCGTCGTCAAGCAGGTAGCGCAGGATGACGGTCTCGTCAATGATGGTACTACTCATGGATATCTACTTCCTCGGGACCCAAAATCGAATCGTCGCTTTCTGTGGCAAGGTATTCAATCCAGGCATTGCGCTCCTCGGAGCGGCGATTGGGATCCCCATATGCTTTGAGCGATCCACAGGCGGCGGTGCCGTTCTTTGAGCGCACGGCGACCGGCTGAAAGGGGAGCTTGCGCATCAAAATGCTCTGCGCGACAAAAAGGCGCACGGCCTCGGCGAGCGATGTACCCATGGCGTCGTAAAGACGCTCGGCATGCTGCTTGTCTTCCTCGCGAATGCGCACCTGCAGGATGGCTCGTTTTTGAGTCGATGACATCACTGGCCTCCCTTAATGAGCGTGCAATTTGAATAGTCAAATACAGCTTCGGCTAATAATAGCCAATCTTATAACCACTACTTCATTGCACTAGAGTAATTGAGTGCGATCAACATTACAAACGTACTACATCCTTCAGAAGCGAGCGTGAAATTTTTCTTGGGCGTACGCGTGTAATACACTTATCTTTATAGCTACCCAAGAATAATTCCAACCTGCCAAAACCCCTGCAATACACCCGTATTGCAGGGCCTATGCTCAAGTTTGCCCCCTGCAACTGCGTATATTCAACTTGTATATCGTTGGAGAAATTCTACCGAGTGCCTGTTTCGCCGCATGTTCTCGATACGCCGATGCCGGACCACGGGCGGTCCGGGGCAACGTCGACAGGGTCTCTCCGGCATGGGATTCAGGAGGGAGTGAACAACATGGGCAACAAACGAGTCGTAGCCGATTCCTCGCGCTGCATTGGGTGCCAAACCTGCATGGCGGCGTGTATCGAGGCACACGACATCCCCGGCAACATCGCCGCGCCGCGCCTGCGCGTGACGCGTACGTACGAGATCTCCGCACCGGTGGCGTGCCACCACTGCGAGGACGCCCCGTGCGCCAAGGCCTGCCCCACGGGTGCCTTGTTCTTTGATCCAAAGAACCATCGCATCGGCGTCAACGAGGACAACTGCATCGGCTGCAAGAGCTGCGTCATGGCCTGCCCCTTTGGCGCCGTGAGCGTGGCGACCACGCAGGTCCCCGTCTTGATGGGCGACGTGCGCGTGGGTTCGCAGACTAAGAGCTTCGTGCTCAAGTGCGACCTGTGCGTGGACCGTCCCGGCGGTCCGGCGTGTGCCGAGGCGTGCCCGACCAAGGGCCTCACCCTGGTAGACGAGGAGCGCCTGGCGGAGCTGACTGCCGAGCGTGCCCGCGCCACCATCGAAAACGAGGCGTAGGCGGGCGGCCATACAGGCCCAACGATTGTCAAATACGTACCGATTAATCGGTAGCAGAGAAAGGAAGGAGGGTGTCATGGAGAAGCACAAAGTGATCTGCCCGTATTGCGGCGCCGGTTGCCAGTTTAACCTCCTGGTCCAAAACGGCCAGGTCGTGGGTACCGAACCGCTCAACGGCATCACCAATCAGGGCGAGCTGTGCCTTAAGGGCATGAGCGGCTACGACTTCATCAACGACACCAAGATCTTGACTCCTCGCGTGCTGCACCCGATGATCCGCCGCACCAAGGGCGCGGATCTTGAGCGCGTAAGCTGGGACGAGGCACTGGATTTCACCGCATCTAAGATGCAGGCCATAATTGACGAATATGGTCCTAACGCTGTCATGACCACCGGCTCTTCGCGAGGCGGCGGCAATGAGGCGAACTACGTCATGCAGAAGTTTACGCGTGCGTGCATCGGCACCCACAGCGTGGACAACTGCGCCCGTACTTGACACGGCCCTACTGTCCTCGGTCTGATGGACACGGTTGGTTCAGGTTGCATGTCATGCTCCATCCCCGGTATGGAGGATGCGGGCTGCATTTTCCTCTTCGGCTATAACCCTGCCGATTCGCACCCCATCGTCGCAAGGCGTATCGTGCGAGCCAAAGAAAAGGGTTGCAAGATCATCGTCGCCGACCCGCGCCATATCGAAACCGCGCGTATCGCCGATCTCTACCTTCCGATCAAGAACGGTTGCAATGTCGCGTTCCTCAACGCCTTTGCCAACTGCTTGGTCAACGATGGCCTCTACGACAAGGAATTCGTCGCCGAGCACACGAACGGCTTTGACGAGTGGTGGGAGACCATCAAGAACTACACTCCCGAATCCGTACAGGACATCACGGGTGTCGAGCCCGCGTTGATCCACCAAGCTGCCGAGATGTACGCCACGGCGAAGCCCTCTGCCATCATTGGCTGGGGCATGGGCGTATGCCAGCAGAAGCAGAACCTGAAGACGGTGCACACCATCGCCTCCATCGCCTGCGTTGCCGGCCAGATCGGCAAACCCAACTCCGGCCTCGCGCCCGTGCGTGGCCAGAACAACGTCCAGGGCTCCTGCGATATGGGCATGCTGCCCAACCTGTACCCTGGCTACCAGAAAGTCACCGACCCCGCCGCTCGCGCCAAGTTTGCCAAGGCTTGGGGCGTGCCCGAGGAAAAGCTCCCCTTGGAGGAGGGCTACAAGCTCACCGACCTGGGTCACCTGGTCGACGAGGGCAAGGTGCACTGCTTCTACAACTACGGCGAGGATCCGGTGCAGACCGAGCCCGATTCGGCCGGTATGCGCAAGACGCTCTCCGAGCTGGATCTGTTCATTTGCCAGGACATCTTTATGACGCAGACGACCATGCTCGCCGACGTCATCCTGCCCGCTACCTCTTGGGGCGAGCACGAGGGTGTCTTTACCGCATCCGACCGTAGCTTCCAGCACTTTGACGCGGCCGTTCCGCCCAAGGGCGAGTGCCGCCACGACTGGGAGATCTTCGCGGACCTGTCCACGCGTATGGGTTACCCCATGCACTACGACAACACCGAGCAGATCTGGAACGAGTGCATTAGCCTGTGCCCCAACTTTGTGGGTGCAACCTACGAGAAGATGGCTCCCGAGGGCGGTTACGCCCAGTGGCCGGTCAAGAGTACCGATGTGAACGACCACGGTACGCCCGACATGTTCGCTGGTGGCAAGTTCACCACCAAGGACGGCCGCGCCAACCTGATGGCACACGACTGGGAGGCGCCCTCCGAGCTTCCCGACGATGAGTACCCGCTCATCCTGTGCACCGTCCGCGAGGTCGGCCACTACAGCTGCCGCTCGATGACCGGCAACTGCAAGACGCTGGCACTGCTTGCCGACGAGCCCGGCTTTGTCCGCATGAATCCCGCGGACGCCCAGGCACGCGGCATCAAGAATGGCGACATCGTCTCGATCCACAGCCGCCGCGGCCAGGTATACAGCCGCGCCGACGTGAGCGACCGCATCAACAAGGGCACGGTCTATATGACCTACCAGTGGTGGATCGGCAAGTGCAACGAGCTGACCATGCACAAGGTCGACCCGGTCTCGCATACGCCCGAGGACAAGTTCTCCGCCTGCCAGGTCGACGCTATCGCCGACCAGGTCTGGGCCGAGGGCGAGGTCGAGCGTCAGTACACCGAGCTCAAGCAGGCTCTGGTGGACGCCGCCGCTCCCCAGGACGTTGAGCCTGGCGCCGCCAAGTTCGACGACGAGACGCACGTGAATCAAATCGTGTAGTCCCGTTCTCGTTGGCTTTTTGGGCCGGGCGTCCCGTACGTTCGGGAGCCCGGCCCGTTATTTTGAAAGGAAGTGGGGATGAACCGCTTCATCGACATCAACCCGGAGAGGTGCATCGGCTGCGGAACATGCCAGTCCGCCTGTGCCGACGCCCACCGGATGCAGGGTCTTCAGGATACGCCGCGCCTGGCGCTCGTTAAGACCGGCGGTATTTCGGCCGCCCTTGCCTGCCACCATTGCGAGGGTGCCCCCTGCGCCGAGGTCTGCCCGGTGAATGCCATCGAGCACGATGGCGATCGCATCCACGTCAAGGAGCAGGAGTGCATCGGGTGCAGGCTGTGCGCCATCGCGTGCCCCTTCGGAGCCATCCATCCCGATGGCACGTCTATCGCCGGTGTCGCAGGCATGTGCGACCCGACGCCTTCGTATCCTAAGTCCCTGAGCAGCCTGCTTACGTGGGCTCCCGGCCAGTACACCTGCGCTGTTAAGTGCGACCTGTGCGCCTTCGATCCGGACGGTCCGCATTGTGTGGCGGCGTGCCCCACCAAGGCGCTGACCGTCATGGGCGGCGCGGCCGATCGCGAGCTCGACGAGGCCAAGCGCCTGCGCTCGATCGAAAACGGTCCGGTCGTCGACGTTACCGCTGTGGCCCAGGGTCTGTCCGAGAAAGCAGAAGGGAGCGTAAACAATGGATAGCATGACGCTGTTTATCGCATCGCTTGCCGTCTCGTGCATCGGTGCGCTCGCCTCGGTTCTGCTGATTAAGGCCGACAACGCCGCCAAGACCGCCGGCTGCCTGATCGGCGCCGTCGCGGCCGTGCTGTCGTTCATCGCGGGCCTCGAGGCCGTGCTTGGCGACGTTTCGTCCCTCAACACGGTCTTCTTCTTCCCGTTCGCCCGTCTCGAGCTCTTGCTCAACGGCCTTGCGGGCCTGATCGTGGTCCTCATCTCGATTCTCGCTTTTGCGGGCTTCATCTACGGTCTGTCCTACTTCGACGAGTACCCGGGCAAGGTCGGGCGCGCCGGCTTCTTTATGAACACCTTCGTCGCCTCGATGATGCTCGTCATCACCGCCGACAACGTGTTCTGGTTCCTGGTCGCCTTTGAGCTCATGTCCCTTACGAGCTACTTCCTTGTCGTTATCGAGGAGAACAAGAACTCCATTAGGGGCGGTTGGCTCTACTTCGTCATCGCGCACGTGGGCTTCGTTCTCATCATGGCGAGCTTCCTGCTCATGACCAACGGCGTGGGCGGTTCCTTCAGCTTCAGTGATTTCCGTACGCATGACTTTGGACCCGCCGTCTCCTCCGCGTGCTTCGTCCTCGCGTTCTTCGGATTTGGCGCGAAGGCCGGTATCATTCCGCTGCACTCCTGGCTGCCCCAGGCGCACCCCGAGGCGCCGTCCAACGTGTCCGCCCTCATGTCCGGCGGCATGATCAAGATCGGCATCCTGGGAATCCTCAAGGTCGGTCTCGACCTGCTCGCGGGTTCGGGCGTCCAGCTCTGGTGGGGCCTCATGGTCCTGGTCTTCGGATCCATCTCGTCGGTCCTGGGTGTCGTCTACGCCCTCCACGAGCACGACATCAAGCGCCTGCTTGCCTATCACTCCGTCGAGAACATCGGCATCATCTTGCTCGGTGTCGGCGCGTCCATGACGGCGCACGCCCTGGGCAACGACGTCATCGCGACGATCGCGCTCATGGCCGCCCTCTACCACACGCTCAACCACGCCATGTTCAAGGGCGAGCTGTTCCTCGGCGCGGGCTCCCTGCTCTATGCCACGGGTACGCGCAACATGGAGAAGATGGGCGGTCTGTTCCGCCGCATGCCGGTCACGGCCGTCTGCTTCCTCATCGGTGCCCTTGCCATCTCGGCCATCCCGCCGCTCAACGGCTTCGTTTCCGAGTGGTTCACCTACCAGTCCCTGTTCAACATCTCGACGCTCTCCGACCCGGTCGTCATGGTGTTCGCCGTCGCCTCCGCGGCCGCCCTCGCCATCACCGGTGCCCTGGCCGTCACGTGCTTCGTGAAGGCCTACGGCGTCTCGTTCGCGAGCAGCCCTCGTTCCCAGGAGGCCGCGAACGCCAAGGAGTCCCCGGCTCCGATGTTGTTCTCGCAGATGCTCCTCGCGGCCATCTGCGTGGTACTGGGAATCGGCTCCCCGGTCATCGCCCCGGTTCTGGGCGACGTCGCCCAGAGCGTGCTTGCCGGCTCCGCCGTCACAGCCACCTCGGGCGTGTCTCTCGTGAACGAGATTTCCGGTGCCGCCACCTCCACCCCCGCGATCGCCATCGCGCTCGTGGTCCTCACCGGCCTCGCGTTCGTGTTGAGGTCCTGCCTCGGCGCCAAGGCCCCCGCTAAGAAGACCGACCCTTGGGCGTGCGGCTACGAGCCCAACGAGCACATGCCCGTCGTCGCCACGAGCTTCGCGTCCGACGTCGAACTCTTCATGGGCCCGCTCTACACCCTGCGCGAGGTATGCACCAAGATCTGCTGGTCCATCGCGCACGTGTTCCAGAAGCTCACCGGTGTCGCCCAGGGCGTCGAGCCCCTGCCCGACCGTTTCCTGGTCGATGCACCGAGCGAGGGTGCCGACAAGCTGGCCGGCCTCGCCTCCAAGATCGAGGGCGGCAACTACTCCGTATACATCTGCTACATCGTCGCGGCGCTCGTGGTCTTCCTCGTGCTCGCCGTGGTCATGGTCTAGAGAGGGGAGAGGATATTATGAACATCGTTCTTGCGATGGCGCAGGGCCTCGTGGTCATGCTGGTCGCGCCCTTCTTCTCCGGCCTCGCCCGTGTGATTCGCGCGAAGATGCACAATCGCCGCGGTCCGTCCATCCTTCAGGATTACCGGGACCTCGCGAAGCTCATGGCGCGTCCCGAGTCCGTGAGTTCCGACTCGAGCTTCGTGCTGCGCATCATGCCGCCGCTGTTCCTCGCGGTGTCGTTTATGCTCGCCATGGGCCTGCCCATGTTCACGCTCCAGAGCCCCATGCCCGTCTTTGGTGACGCCATCACCATCATGTACGCGCTCGCGCTGTCCCGCTTCTTCTTCGCGCTGTCCGGCGTGGATTCCTCCAACGCCTACGCGGGCTTCGGCGGTATCCGCGAGCTGCTCATGAGCGTGCTCATCGAGCCGTCCATGCTCATCGCGCTGTTCACCGTCGCCATCGTGTGCGGCTCCACGGACATTGCGACCATGGGTCAGCACATCGTTACGGGCAACGTCTCGAGCGTCGTCGCCGTTATCCTCGCCGGCGTCGCCTTCGCGGCCGCCTGTTACATGGAGCTCGGCAAGCTTCCGTTCGATCAGGCCGAAGCCGAGCAGGAGCTCCAGGAGGGCCCGCTCGCCGAGCTCTCCGGCCCGTCCCTGGCCATGATGAAGCTCGCCATGGGCATGAAGCAGGTCGTGGTCGTCGCTTGGTTCACCTCCATCTTCATCCCCTGGGGAGAGCCCGCGACCATCGGCGTCACCGCTCTCGTGGGCGCCGTCGTCTTCCTCGTCAAGTGCCTGGTCGATTTCGTCGTCTGCGGCGTGCTCGAGAACTCCGTTTCCCGTTCGCGCTTCAAGGTGCTCGGTAACCAGACCTGGGCCGTCGTCGGCATCGCGGTCCTCGCGTTCGTCTTCGTCGTCGTAGGCGTGTAGGGAGAAGGGAGAAACTATGTCAATCGAATCGAGCTTGTCCCTCTTTGCCATGGTGGCGATCGCCGTCCCCATGCTGGGCTCCCTGCTCATCGTCATGCTGCCGCGTCCCTACGCTAAATGGATCTGCGCCTTTGCCGGCGGCATCGCCACGGTCGCTTCCGTTGGCTTGGCCGCGACGTTTGCCGGAAACGGCATGAACGCGGTCGATGTAACCTGGGCGAGTATGGGCCAGACCTTGGTCATGGGCTTCATATTCGACCGGATGAGCACGCTGCTCGCACCCGCGTTCGTCGCTATCGGCCTGCTCGTCGTCATCTATTCGTTCCCGTACATGAGCGATAAGAATAAGGAGCATCCCGACGCGCCCCGTCGTCGCTTCTACGTGTACTTCTCCACGTTCATCGGCGCCATGGCCGGTCTCGCCTACAGCTCCACCATCGTCGGCCAGCTCGTTTTCTTCGAGATCACCGGTGTGTGCTCCTGGGGCCTCATCAGCTACTACATGACGCCCACGGCCAAGAAGGCCGGTATGAAGGCGCTCATCATCACCCATATCGGCGCTCTGGGACTCTACATCGGCGCGGCCTTCCTGTTCGCCGGAACCGGCACGTTCGCGCTGAGCGCGATCTCCCAGCTCGATTCCGGTATGAAGACCGTCGTGCTGCTGCTCATCCTGTTCGCTGCTTGGGCCAAGTCCGCCCAGTTCCCGCTCTACATGTGGCTGCCCTCCGCAATGGAGGCCCCCACGCCCGTTTCCGCCTACCTTCATGGCGCGTCCATGGTTAAGGTCGGCGTGTGCGTGTTCGCCCGCGCTCTTGCGAGCGCCGGCGATATCCCCGAGATCGTCGGTTGGGTCGCCATCATCGACGCCGTCGTGACCATGCTCTTCGGCTTCCTCATGTACCTGCCCCAGAAGGATATGAAGCGCCTGCTCGCCTTCTCGACGATCGCGCAGCTCGCCTACGTGTTCTTTGGCCTGGGCCTCTCCGTGTTCGGAAGCCAGATGGCGTTTAACGGCGCCGTCGAGCACATCTTCAACCACGCGTTCACCAAGACCCTGTTCTTCCTCATCGCTGGCTCTCTCAGCTTCACGCTGGGAACCCGTATGCTGCCCAAGATCCAGGGCCTCATGAAGAAGTACCCGGTCACGGGCGTGGGCTTTGCGGTCGCCGCGACCGCTATCGCCGGCGTGCCCCCCATGAGCACGTTCTTTTCCAAGTTCCAGATCATTTCCGGTGGCTTCGCGGTTGGTGCTACCAACACGGTCATCTTTGTCCTCGTGTGCGTCATGGTCGTCGAGACCGTCGCCACCTTCGCATGGTTCCTGCGTTGGATGGGTAAGGTCCTGCCCGGTGAGCCGAGCGAGACCGTGGCCGCCGGCCAGCCCCTTCCGCGCGCCATGGCGTTCGTGTTCGTCGTCCTCATGATCATGGTCGTCGTCGCCGGTCCTCTGTCCTCTAGTTGGATGGGTTAGGAGGTAGGACATGGGTTATTCGTTAGTCAATATCCTGGGCGGTCTTCTGATCGTGACCTCCACCATGGTGGTCGTCTCGAAGACCATCCCTTCCGCCATCAAGTGGTACGCGATCCAGTCGGTTGTCCTGGTGGGCGTGCTGCTCACCCTGGGCCTCACCACCGGTGCCACCGAGCTTCTCATGTGGGCCGCGTCGGCCTTCGTCACCAAGGTGATCCTCGTTCCGTTCATTCTCAACCGTGCCTACAAGAAGATGGGTTCGCCTGCCGATAGCACGCTGACCTCCTCCATCAAGCCGGCCTGGACCATCATCCTCACCGGTCTGGAGGTGGCCGTCTGCTTCGCGGTGGTCACGCGCCTGAGCCTGCCCACCGCCGAGGTGGCCACTCCGGCCCTCGCCATCAGCTTCGCGCACTTCTTCGTCGGCCTCACGTGCATCATCTCCCAGCGCAACATCCTCAAGCAGATCTTCGGGTACTGCCTTATGGAGAACGGTAGCCACGTGACGCTCGCTCTGCTCGCGCCCACGGCCCCCGAGATCATCGAGATCGGCATCGCCACCGACGCCATCTTCGCCGTCATCATCATGTCCGCCGTCGTCGTGAGGATTTGGAACGACACCAAGTCGCTCGACTCCCACGACCTGACCGAATTGAAGGGGTAGGCCATGGATGTTTCAATGCTGGCGGTCGCCCTGCTCGCTTGTCCTCTCGTGTTCTCCCTGATTATGGCTGCGCTCCCCAAGACGACGTCCTACAACGTCTTCGCGGGGCTCAACACCATCTCCGTCGCGGCGACCCTTGTCCTTTCGGTCGTCACCGCGGGAACCATGCTCTCGAGCGGGCAGAATATCGACGCTTTGGGCCTGTGGCTCCATCTCGATTCGCTCTCGTCGATCTTCGTCCTTCTGGTAGGCATCATCGGGTTCATCACCGGCGTGTACTCCATCTCCTATATCAAGATCGATATCGAGGAGAAGACCATGCCGGCCGAGCGCACCAAGCAGTACTACGCGCTGTTCAGCCTGTTCGTCTTCACGATGCTGCTCGCCTGCCTGTCCAACAACATCATCCTCACCTGGGCGGCGGTCGAGGCCACTACGCTGTCGACCGTGTTCCTCGTGGGCATCTACAAGAACAAGCAGGCGCTCGAGGCGTCTTGGAAGTACGCGATGGTCTGCACCGCCGGTGTGGCCTTCGGCCTGTTCGGCACGCTGCTCATCTACGCGAACGCCGCCGATATCATGCCCAACGCGCATGAGGCCGCCTTCCTCACCTCCATCATGCCCTACGCCGACCAGTTCGACCCGATGCTCGTGCGCCTCGCGTTCGCGTTCATCGTCATCGGCTTCGGCACCAAGGCGGGCCTGTTCCCCATGCACACCTGGCTGCCCGACGCGCACTCCCAGGCTCCGAGCCCGGTCTCCGCGCTGCTCTCGGGCGTGCTGCTCAAGTGCGCCATGCTGGTGATCATCCGCTTCTACTCCCTGTCCATCATCACGGTGGGCGACACCTATCCGCGAACGCTCCTGCTCATCCTGGGCACGCTGTCCATCCTGGTGGCTGCCCTGTGCATCTTCAAGCAGGACGATATCAAGCGCCGCTTCGCGTACTCCTCCGTCGACAACGTCGGCGTGGTCGCGCTGTGCCTGGGTATCGGTGGCCCGCTCGGTATCGCCGCCTGCCTGCTGCACTGCATCTTCCACGGCTTCACGAAGGCGCTCGCCTTCTGTATGGCCGGTAACATCCAGCACATCTACCACACCCGCGACCTGAACAAGATCAAGGGCGTCGTCGAGATCGCTCCCGTCACGGCAGCGCTCACCATCATCGCCCTGCTCGCGCTCGCCGCCTTCCCGCCGTTCGCCCTGTTCATCTCCGAGTTCCTCACCTTCGTGGCCGGCGTTCAGTCCGGTCCCATCTGGGTGGTCGTGCTCGTGGCCATCGGCCTCACCGGCGTGTACTTCGCCCTTACCGGCATCGCGCTCAAGTCCATCTTCGGCAAGGCGCCCGAGGGCATGAAGCGCCACGAGGTGCCCGCCCTCATGATCATCCCCGAGATCGCCCTCGCGATCGTGGTCATGTGGTTCGGTATCGCCACCCCGGTCGCCATCACGAGCGGCGTCGAGGATGCAACGTCCGTCGTTTTGAACCAGAGCGTCGAAGAGCTCCACGAGGCCCCTCTCTACCGCATGGTGTTCAGTTCCCAGACCAAGACAAGTGAGGTGAATTAGCACCATGGCAGAACCTGAAAAGAAGGACTACGCTCGTCGCTGCGAAAGCCACGTCGAGGCCCTGCGCGCTGCAGTGCCGGGCGCTATCGAGAAGGTCGAGTGGCAGTGCGAGGACCAGCTGACGATCACCGTTAAGCTGGACCGTCTGCCCGAGGCCGTCCACTACCTGTACTACGAGCGCTACGGCTGGATCCCCGTGATCGTCGGCAACGACGAGCGCAGCCTGTGCGGCCGCTACGCCGTGTACTACCTCATCTCCATGGAGGGGGAGGACCCCGGCTGGGTGACTGTGCGCGCCGAGGTCGATCCCGCCAAGATGACGTTCCCGTCCGTGACGCCGTTCGTCCCCGCCTGCGTGTGGGGCGAGCGCGAGCTGCGCGATATGTTCGGCCTGATCCCCGAGGGCCTGCCCGATCGCCGTCGCCTGGTGCTGCCCGACGACTGGCCAAGCGGTCTGTACCCGCTGCGCAAGGACTCCATGGACTACCGTTATCGCCCCGCGCCCGCGAGCGATATGGAAAACTACGAGTTCCTGGCCGACACCAAGGGCAAGGAGACGACGCTCGTGCCCATGGGCCCGTTGCACATTACCTCCGACGAGCCCGGTCACTTCCGTCTGTTCGTTGAGGGCGAGACGATCGTCGACGCCGACTACCGTCTGTTCTACGTGCACCGCGGCATGGAGAAGGTTGCCGAGACGCGCCTGAACTACGACGCCGTGACCTTCCTCGCCGACCGCATCTGCGGCATTTGCGGCTGCGCTCACTCGGTGGCCTACGCCGAGGCCGTCGAGCGTGCCCAGGGCGTTCACGTCCCGCCGCGCGCCCAGTACATCCGCGCCATCATGCTCGAGGTCGAGCGCCTGCACTCGCACCTGCTCAACATTGGCCTGGCATCGCACTACACGGGCTTCGATTCCGGCTTCCAGCAGTTCTTCCGCGTCCGCGAGAAGTCGATGGACCTGGCCGAGAAGCTCTCCGGTCACCGCAAGACCTATGGTCTCAACGTGATCGGCGGCGTGCGTCGCGACATCTTGGCCGAGCAGAAGCTCTCCACGCTCACGACCATCCACCAGCTGCGCTCCGAGGTCACCGAGCTCGTCGATGTGTTGCTCTCCACGCCCAACTTTATCGAGCGTACGAGCGGCATCGGCATCCTCGACCGCAAGATCGCCCGCGACTTCTCGCCGGTCGGTCCGCTCATGCGCGGCTCGGGTTATGCCCGCGACGTGCGTTTTGACCATCCCTTCGACGGCTATGCCGATCCCGACATCCAAAAGATGCATGCGGCCACGGCCGACACCTGCGATGCCTTCGGCCGTACCGCCGTGCGTATCCAGGAGGTCTACGATTCGATCGATATGATTGAGACCATGCTCGAGAACTGCCCGTCGGGCCCCATCCTCACCACGGACTGGGAGTACACCCCGCATAAGTACGCCATCGGTGCCACCGAGGCGCCGCGCGGCGAGGACGTGCACTGGGCCATGCTCGGCAACAACCAAAAGTGCTACCGCTGGCGCGCCAAGGCCGCCACGTACAGCAACTGGCCGGTCCTGCGCTACATGTTCCGCGGCAACACCGTGGGCGACGCGGCGCTGATCGTGGGCTCGCTCGACCCGTGCTACTCCTGCACCGACCGCGTGACGGTGACCGATGTGGCCGCTAAGCGCGATCACGTGCTGGACAAGGAGCAGTTCGAGAACGTCTGGCGCGATAAGTCGCCGCTTGCGGGCGAGGGCACCGTTGCCGCCCCGCTCGATGAGGAGGCGCTCTAATATGCTGAAGCTTTGGAAGGTTAACGCCAAGGCCGGCGACGCGACGGTCAAGTACCCGTTTGCGCCGTTTCCCACCAACAAGGACATGCGCGGCAAGCCCGAGCACAACGCCGAGCTGTGCATCGCCTGCGGTGCCTGCGGCGTGGCGTGCCCGGCTGACGCCATCCGTATGGATACCGACCTTGCGGCCGATACCATCACCTGGTCGATCGACTACGGCCGCTGCATCTTCTGCGGCCGCTGCGAGGAGGCCTGCCCCATGGAGGCCATCAAGCTCACCGAGGAGTTTGAGCTGGCTGTCATGAGCAAGGACGACCTTACGAGCAAGAGCGTCTATACGCTCGAGCATTGCTCGCGCTGCGGCAAGCCGTTCGCCCCGCACAAGGAGATCGACTACGCCAAGCGCCTGCTGCAGAAGGCCGGTGGCATGGAGGCCGAGCAGGCCGTCCGTACCGTCGGTATGTGTCAGGAGTGCAAGCGCGAGCTCGACGCCCTGCGCGCCGCCTCGGCCGTAAAGACCGGCAACGCGCGCGGCATGGCTGCCAACGAGACGCTTGCGTCCGGTGAGCCCCAGGGCCCCGGCATGGAGTATCTGGGCGGCCACGGCGTGAACCCGGAGTATATCGACCGCGAGCTCAACCCCGATGCGCCCGAGATCCCCGCCGGACCTGCGCCGGTCGAGGGCATCATCATGGATTTTGATACGAAGGAGGAGTAACCATGGCCGAACCCACGCTTTTGCCCGAGCGGCTTCAGTACCGCCCGACCAAGATCGAGCTCGACGAGAGCATCGAGAAGGCCAAGGCGACCCTTCTTAAGAAGATCAAACGCTCGGTGTACGTCTACCGTGTTGACTGCGGCGGCTGCAACGGCTGCGAGATCGAGATCTTCGGTTCCATCACGCCCGTCTTTGACGTTGAGCGTTTTGGTATTAAGGTCGTCCCGTCGCCGCGCCACGCCGATGTGCTGCTGTACACCGGTGCCGTGACGCGCGCCATGCGCATGCCGGCCCTGCGTGCCTTTGAGGCCGCACCCGATCCCAAGATCGTGGTGTCCTACGGCGCGTGCGGCTGCACCGGCGGCATCTTTTACGACAACTACTGCGTGTGGGGCGGCACGGACAAGATTCTGCCGGTCGATGTCTACATCCCCGGCTGCCCGCCCAGCCCCGCGCAGACCATCTACGGCTTTGCCATGGCGCTCGGCCTGCTGGACCAAAAGCTCCATGCCGAGACCACGGTGGAGGCCGCCGGCGAGCAGGCCGATATCCTGCACCCCGGCGTGCCGTACAAGCTGCGCGTTGCCATTGAGCGCGAGGCTCGCGCCATGAGCGGCTACCGTTACGGCCGCGACCTGGCCAACGAGTTTATGGATACGCTCGAGGGTGCACCCAAGGGCGATATCCGCGGCGCCATGGCGCTACTCATCGACAAGCAGGACGATCCGCGCCGTGTCGAGGTCTACTCGGCGCTGCAGGATCTGGTGCTGGCCGGAGGTCGCTAGATGGAACTCAAGGACCGCTCTGGGTACTTTGCGGGTCCCGGCATGCTCGGCGGCTCCTTCGGTGATGCCTCGCGCGCAAGCGTCGAGGCCGCCGAGGGCGTCGCCGACCCCTGCCTGGGGCGCGAGCCCGATCAGGTGGTCTTCTACGAGCTCACGCGCAAGTTTGTCGAGACCGAGGAAGACGTTCCCCAGGAGGCCTGCGACGTGCTGTACTACACGCTCGCCGTGGGCCACCACACCGGCGTGCTCGACTGCTTTGAGCCGCGCCTGTCGGTGCCGGTGGACGTGTTCTATACGCTGGTTGACGCGCTGCCGGAGGGGGAGGCCCGGACCAAGTTTGAGGCCATCCGCTCCTTTGGCGAGTGTCAGCTGGACAAGGCGGCCGTGCCGTCGCTGCTCGAGGCCTGCGATGCCTTGCTCGACGAGCGCGGCTTTCGCGGCTCGGCCAAGGCGGGTATCTCGGTGTTCGACGACGACTTTGGCCTGCACGCCCAGCAGGTTGCGTTTCTCATGAAGTTTCGCGACCTGGTGGAGCGCGTGCGCGACGTGTCGGGCGTGTATCTGACGGGGAGGTTGCAGTAATGGGCCGCGTTATCGATGGCCGCGTGAACGGCGCCCCCTTTGCGGGCATCGTGCTCACGGCCGGAAGCGTGCTGCGCGCCGACGATGCCGCCGGCCCCGTGCTCTCCAAAAAAATGGAGGACGCGCCCCTTGCCGGTTGGTACACCATCGACGGCGGCCAGACGCCCGAGGATGACATCATCGAGGTCAAGCGCGAGCGTCCGCCGCGTCTGGTGCTCGTGGATGCCGCCGATATGGCGTTGCCCGTCGGTGCGATCCGTCTGCTCGACAAAAGTGACGTGGCTCGCAAGTCGATGTTCACCACGCATTCGCTTCCGCTCTCGATTCTGATCGAAGAGATCGAGCAATCATGCGATGATATCGTCTTCATAGGGATTCAGCCAGGCGACACGGAGTTCTACAACCCCATGTCCCCGGAGGTCTTTGACGCTGTCGACGCCGTATACGACGCCGTGGCCGCCAACGACTTTTCCCACTTTGTCCGCTTGGGGCAGGAGCTGTAGGAGCGCTTGTCCCTGCTGATTAGGAAAGAAGTGATTGACATGGCAGATACCAAGGTGGAGTATCCCGCTCCCGATTGCCTGGCGCCCGCCGCGATTGAGGCAAAGACCGAGGCCGCCGGCGTGGCCAAGGCTAACCTGCCGGTCGCGAAGGCCTTTGTCTTGGCGATGTTCGCCGGTGCGTTCATCGCCTTCGGTGGCCTGTTCTTTACCGTGTTTTTGAGTGATAGCACCCTGGGCTGGGGTGCCCAGCGCGTCGTGGGTGGCCTGTGCTTTTGCCTGGGCCTGGTGCTCGTGCTGGTGTGCGGCGCCGAGCTCTTTACGGGCAACTCCCTTATGGTCTGCGCGCTCAAGAGCAAAAAGATCACGCTGCCCCAGATGCTCAAAGCCTGGCTTGTCGTGTGGGTCGGTAACTTTGTCGGTGCCCTGTTCATCGTCTTTTTGGTGTATATGGCCGGCATCTATAAGCTCAACGGCGAGGCGGTCGCCAATTCCATGGTGAGCGTCGCCGCCGGCAAGGTGACGATCGACTGGGTGACGATCTTCTTCCGCGGCATCCTGTGCAACATTTTTGTGTGCCTGGCCGTGTGGATCGGCACCGCCGGCAAGACCGTTGTCGACAAGGTCGTGGGCATTCTGCTTCCCATTGCCGCCTTCGTGGCCTGCGGTTTTGAGCACTGCGTTGCCAACATGTACTTTTTGCCCATGGGCGCCGTGATGCACGCGTGCGGCTATGGTGCCGATGTTGCCGGCGCCGATGCCCTCAACGTCGCGGGCATTGCGTTTAACCTGTCCGCCGCCACGCTGGGTAACATCGTGGGCGGCGCGGTTTTGATCGCGCTGGGCTATTGGTTTGTCTACGCCAAGAAGTCCCAGGCTTAAAGAGCCGCCTGTTGGGTGTTGGGCCTCCCGCGGGGCGTTGCCGTGCGGGAGGCTTTTTGGTCGTGGCTGCTGTGCTTGCGTTGGAAAGGAATAATCGAGATGGCATCTACTGTTGAACGTGACGGTCGCGCCGTGGTAACCACGTGCGGGGGATGCTATGCCGATTGCGCCTTTGCGGCCCATGTTGAGGATGGGCGTGTGGTGGCCGAGCTGCCGGTGCCGGGGCATCCGTGTGAGGCGCGGGCCCTGTGCGCCCGTGGGCGACATCGCTTGGCCATGCCGTTTGACGAGCGTGAGCGGATCTTGCATCCCATGCGCCGTCGCGCCGATGGCTCGGGGTTCGACGCGATTACTTGGGACGAGGCGTTTGCGCAGATTGCCGAGCGCCTTGGGGGAATCGTTGGCGAGCATGGGGCGTGTGCGCTGGGCATGACGCTCGGCGTGCCCTCATTCGACCGTTATTGGGCACACCGCTTTATGCGCGCGTTGGGCTCGCCCAACGTGTACGGTGCGGACGGCGCCTGCGAGGTGAGCCGTCTGACCGGCTGGGAGCACAGTTTGGGTTACAGTCCGGCTTCTGACCTGGCGCATACCGATTGCATTATGTATTTGGGGCGCTCCATCGTGGATTCGTCGACGATGAGCGCGGTCGATGCGCTCAACGATGCCCGTCGGCGCGGGGCCAAGATCATTGTGGTGGACCCGCGGCGCAGCGGCTCGGCCGCGCTTGCCGACCGCTGGCTGCGCGTGCGCCCAGGCTGCGACCTGGCCCTGCTACTGGGTATTGCGCACGTGCTCATTGTCGAGGACCTGTACGACCACGACTTTGTGGCCCGCTATACCACGGGCTTTGATGAGCTGGCGCGGGCGGCTGTCGCCTGGACGCCCGAGTGGGCCGAGTCGATGTGCGACGTGCCGGCCGACGACATCCGCGCGACGGCGCGCGATCTGGCTGCTGCGGCGCCTGCCGCCGTGGTCGACGCGGGCTTTCACGGCGGCATCGGCATTGCGTATGCCAACAGCACCCAGACGGCGCGCGCTATCTGCCTGGTCGATGTGTTGTTGGGCTGCCTGGGGCATGCGGGCGGTGCGCTCAACCCGCCGACGCCGTTCGCGCTGGGCGACTTGGACCCTGCGCGCTTTGCGACGCCGCCGGTACCGCGTGAGCCTAAGTTGGGCTCGGAGCGCTATCCGCTCGTCGATCCGGTGCGCGGCCTGTGCACGACGATCGGCCAGTCAATTCTTGCCGGCGATTTGCGCGGGCTCATCGTCTATGCCAGCAACCCCGGCGCGGGCTACGGCAATGCCGATGCGTGGCTTGGCATCTTGCGGCAGCTCGACCTGCTCGTGACCATCGATATTCGCTGGTCCGAGACGGCGCGTGCTTCTGATTTTGTGCTGCCCGATGTGACATACCTGGAGGCCGACCGCGGTGTGGGTACGGTCGTGGGTCGCAACGATGCGCGCGTGTTCTACCGCAATGCGGTGCTGCCGGTTTTGCATGACGACACGCATCCCGGACGGGAGATTTTTGCCGGCCTGGCTGCTGCCTGTGGCGTGGGCGAGTACTTCGACTTTACGCCGGATGACCTGGCGGCGGCCCAGGTGGCTCCGTTTGGGATCGACTTGGCTGCGCTCAAGGAGCGCGGTTGGGCCGACACGGGCGTGCCGCTGTCGTCGCGTACGGGCGAGCCGGTGATTCCGCTCGACGGCGGCAAGATTGCGCTGGCAAGCGACGTGTGGGAGCGCGCCGGTTTGGGCCGTGTGCCCGGCTGGATTGCCCCGATGGTGGAGCCGGGGCCGGGGACGTTTCGTCTCATTAGCGGCAATCGACCCTTTGAGTCGCACACGTCGCGTAGGCTCGCTGCGGCCGGTGCTGCCGAGGTGGGCTCCGACCTGGACGCCGTGCAGATGAATGCCGACGTTGCTGCGCGTATGGGTATCGCCAACGGCGAGGTCGTCGAGCTGGTGAGCGACATGGGTCGCGACCGGGTGCGCGTGGAGACTACGCCCTACCTGCATCCGGCGTGCATCTTTACGTCGGCGGCTCCCGGCGGGCGTTCGTTTGGCGCCGGCGCGGGTGGCGTCCAGGCGCTCGGCGTCGGCCCGCTCGACCACACGCCGCTGCGCTGGGATCCCATTACGGGCGCCGCGCTCACCCAAGAAAACGCCGTTCGCGTGGAAAAGATTGCGCCGCGCGGGGATAATGACGAGTAATTGACTCAGCCGATGTATTTGACTGATCCACGTTTGTTTTGAAAGGCCGCACATGAGCGATAGCCAGAACATTTCCGATGAGGTGCGCGCCCGTCTGCGCGCCATCCCTTCTGTCAACGAGCTGCTCACCGAGTGGCCGGTGGTGAAGGCGGCGGGGGAGACGTGCGATGACGTGGTGCACGCCGCCGTGACGGCAGAGCTCGACGAGGAGCGTGCCGCCATTCGCGCCGGTGTGGCTCCGCGCTCCAAGCGCGAACTGGCTGCGGCCATCGAGTTTCGCGCCCATCGCTCCGCGCTGCCGAGCTTGCGGCCGGCTGTGAATGCCACAGGCGTGGTCATCCATACCAACCTGGGTCGCGCCCCGCTTGCGGAGTCGGCCGCCAAGGCTGTGGCTGAGGTCGCGCGCGGGTACAGCACGCTCGAGTACAGCGTCGACACCTGCTCGCGCGGGTCGCGCAAGGAGCACGCCGCGCAGCTGATTCGCTCGCTCACCGGTGCCGAGGATGCGCTCGTCGTCAACAACAATGCCGCCGCGGTGCTACTGGTGCTGGCCACCCATGCCGCAGGCAAAGAGGTCATCGTGAGCCGCGGCGAACTCGTCGAGATCGGCGGCAGCTTCCGCATTCCCGATGTCATGGAGGCCTCGGGCGCTCGGCTCGTCGAGGTCGGCGCCACCAACCGTACGCACCTGGCCGACTACGAGCGCGCCATCACGCCAGACACGGCCATGATTTTGAAGGTTCATCCTTCCAACTACCGCATAGAGGGCTTTCACGAGGAAGTGAGCTCCAAGGAGCTTGCCGCGCTGGCCCACAAGCATGGTCTGCTGTTCTACGAAGACCAGGGCTCGGGCGCGCTGCTGCCCGACGACATCCTGGTTCGCGGCGGCGAGGAGACCACGCCGACCTCGGTAGCCGCCGGGCTCGACATCGTGTCGTGTTCGGGCGATAAGCTGCTCGGTGCCGCGCAGGCGGGCATCATCATGGGCCGTCGCGACCTGATCCAGGCCTGCGGCTCACATCCGCTCATGCGCGCCCTGCGCCCGGGCAAGCTCGCGTTGACGGCGCTCGAGGCTACGCTGCGTATCTACATGGACGGCGCCGATGTGGCCCATCGCGACATTCCGGTGCTCAGCATGCTTACACTTCCGCAGGCTCATCTGGAGCGTCGTGCGCGCAAACTGCGCGACCTTATGGCGGCCGGGCTCGATAAGTCTGGCTGTCCGTGCGCCGTTGAGCTGGAGATTGTCGAGGAGTCCTCGACGCCTGGTGGCGGTTCGCTGCCTACCGCCGAGCTGCCGACGATGTGCGTTGCCGTGCGTCTTGTTGACGAGCATCTGACGGTCGACGCGCTCAAGCGCTCGCTCGTCCAGGACTTCGATACGCCGGTTGTCACGCGCACCTCGCACGATCGCATTTTGTTTGACGTCCGCACGCTCGTGGGCGACCGCGATATCGAGACGGCGGCGTCGACGCTTGCCGCGTGCGTTGCCAAGGCGGCGCGCCGATGAGCTCGGATAACACACTCGTGGAATGCCCCGTTATCGTGGGTACGGCGGGACATGTCGACCACGGTAAGTCGGCACTGATCGAGGCGCTGACTGGCAAGAATCCCGATCGTCTGGAGGTTGAGCGCCGTCGCGGTATGACCGTGGAGCTGGGCTTTGGCGAGCTGGCGCTGCCAAGTGGCAAGATCGTCGGCCTGGTCGACGTGCCGGGCCACGCGCATTACTTGCGCGCCATGGTGCAGGGCGCCACGGGTATCGACGTGGCTGTGCTGGTGGTATCGGCCGTCGAAGGCGTGATGCCGCAGACCCGCGAGCACGTGCATGTGCTGGAGCTGCTGGGCGTCAAGCATATGGTGGTGGCGCTGACGATGTGTGATCTGGCCGACGCCGAGATGACCGAGCTTGCCGAGCTCGATGTCGATGACTTTTTGTCGGGTACCGTGTTTGCGGACGCGCCGATCGTGCCCGTGTCGTCCAAGACCGGCGCGGGGATCGATGACCTGCTGGCTGCGCTCGACGAGTGCGTGGATGCTTGTTGGGGCGCTTGTCGCGATCGCGCCGAGCGAACCGACGCCGCGCCTCGCCTGCCGATCGATCGCTGCTTTTCGATCAAGGGCGCCGGCACCGTCGTGACGGGAACGCTGCACGATGCGCCGATTGCGGTGGGCGATGAGCTCGTCGCGCTGCCATCGCGCACGGCCTGTCGCGTGCGTGGTATTCAGGTGCATGGAGACACGCAGCGGGCACTGCCCGGTCAGCGTGTAGCGCTCAATCTGGTAGGCGATGGCGTCGCTTCGCTCGATCGCGGCGAGATGCTCGGCGTAGAGGGCCGCTTTGGCCAGACGCTGCGTTTTATGATGACGTTTACGTATTTGGGCCGCGAGGGCGCCAAGCCGCGTGTGCTCGAGTCGGGCGCGCGTGTGCACGTGATGGCGGGTACGGCCGAGGTCGTCGGCCGTATCATGCTCATGGAGGGCGAGGCGCCTGTGGCGGTGGGCGAGACGCGAACCGTTCAGGTGCGCCTGGAGGACCCGCTGCCGCTGCGCTCCGGCGACCATGTCGTGGTGCTGTCGTATTCGCCCGTTACGCTCATTGGCGGTGGGCGCGTGCTTTTGTCGCGCTGCCGTCGCTCGCGCGAGCTTGCCGACGGGGAGCGTGCGCTGTATGCGGCGCTCGAGGCGGGGGATGTTGCTGGTGCGGTCGACGCGTGGCTGGCGCTGCAGGCGCTGCCGGTTACGGCTGCCGATGTTGCTGCGGCATTGGATTTTGTTGTCGGCGATGTTGACGCTGCGCTGTGTTCGTTGGTGGACCAGGGTGCGGTGCGCGAGCTTGCCGCGGGCGACGTGTCGCTGTACGCGAGTGTCGCCGGGCTCGACGCCGCAATGGGCTCGCTCGCTTCAACTCTGTCCGCCATGCATGCGGCGGCTCCCAAGGAGACGGGTTTTACGCCCGGCGCCGTCGCCCACGCTGCCTGGCCTACCGCTGACGATGCCGTTGCCGCGGCTCTGATTGCCGAGGGCTGCTCGCGTGGCGTGTGTGCCGCCGAGGGTGCCGAGGTGTTCGACCCGCACTCCGCTGCCGCCGCGGCGCGTGTGGTGTGCGAGGCCTGCGAACGTATCGTTGCCTTGCTGGACGAAGCCGGCCTCGATGCGCCGACGTTGCCTGAGGTGGGAGAGCAACTGCAACTCGATCGCGACACCATGACGCGTGCCCTGCGCGAGCTTTCGCTTAACCGTTCCATCGTGAAGGTCGAGCGCGACGTTGCCCTGTCCGCTGCCGCCGAGGCCCATGCGCGCGAACTCGTCGCCGCCGCCATTGAGGCAGCCGGCGGCGCTGCCACCACGAGCGTGCTGCGCGAGGCCCTGGGCGTGTCGCGCAAACGCGCCATCAGCATCTTGGAGCACCTGGATGCCGTGCGCTTTACGGTGCTCGACAAGGATGCCGGCGGCCTGCGCTCCCTGCGCTAGGGCCCCTCATCAGTTGCGGTGAAATACGGACTGTTTACCCCTATATCTAGTCCATTTAGTCCGTATTCCACCGCAACTTCCAGAATGACTACTCTGGTGTCCTGTGCGGCTGCGGGCTGCCTGGTTTGGTAAAATATCGCCGCACTTGGGAACGGATGGGCTCCGGTGGGCTCCGCGGTCCTCAAAACCGTTGCGAGGCGTGCAAAACGTCTTGGATGTGTTCGATTCACATACGTTCCCGCCATACGCTACCAGCGCTTTTGTGCTCGCGGTCTTGCTGCGTGCCGCAAAGGCGCTGTTTTGTTTTTGCACGAGCTTTTTGTAGCGCCGCTATTTTGGCGGCTGTATTTAGCTTCGTGCACCGGGTTTCGAGCATGCCGATGGAGGTGTTTTGCCGTATGACTACCGTAAGACGTGCCGATCTTTCTTGTGTCGTCCAGGCGGGCGGGCTGTCCTCGCGCATGGGCTGCGATAAGGCGCGCATGGCGTTTTGCGGCAAGCCACTGATCGAGCGCGTGCTGGAGCGGCTCACCCTGGTCGGTAGCGAGCTTGTTGTGACGACCTCGCGCCCCGAGGAGCTCGCCTATCTCAGGGAGTGCGAGTTCGATGGCCTGGTTCCGCGTGTAGTCATGGACATCGACGGCCCCGCCGGTGCCATGCGCGGCATCGCGAGCTCGCTGGCTGCTGCTCGGCTGCCCCTCGTGGCGATCGTCGCCTGCGATATGCCGTTTGTCTCGCCAGAACTGATCGGCACGCTTGCTGATCGGGTTAAGGAAGGCCTGCTCGACGTGTGCGTCCCACGCGAGGAGCAGGGGATTGAGCCGCTGTGCGCCGTCTGGCGTCGCGAGGCCTGTACGCCGGTGGCTCGCGAGCTCCTCGCCAGCGATCGCCAGCGCATCCGCTGCCTGATCGACCGAGTGCATGCCGGCTATCTAGACGAGCCGCAGATTATCGAGGCGGCCGGGTCGCTGCTCTGCTTCGAAAACGTCAATACGCCCGAGGAGTTTGCGGCAGCCGAGCTGCTCGCCTAGACGATGGGAGTTGCCATGTCTCACGATATCTGCCCCGACACGGGGGAACCTTGTACTTGCGACGGCTCTGAGCCCTGCACCTGCGGCTGTGGCGGCTGCGGACATACGGCCGAGGAGGAAGCCGCGGCGGCTGCGTATCGCGAGGCACATCGCGTGGCTCCGTCCGACGATGCCCTCGACCACGAACGCAAGATCATCGTGTCGTTCGACAGCACCTTCGATGTGATGGAGTGCGAGCAGCTGTGTCTTGCCGCCGGTGTACCCGGGCGCATTATGCCGCTGCCCGGTTCCATCACTGCCGGCTGCGGCCTGTGCTGGGCCATGCCGTTCTCGGGTGACGCACTCGCCGCCTTCCGCGCCGCCACCGAAGGCCGCATAACCCCCGCCGACTACCACCAGCTCGTCCTCTAACCACCAAAACCACCACAATGGGGACAGGCACCTTTGTGGTGGTTTGGAACACGTGGACGAAACAGGTTTGAAACACTGATTTTGCACGTCAGGTGCTCAAAAACGCTTCTACCTGCATCGTAATCAAAACGAAACATCCGCTCGTCGGCTTATGCGTAACTTTGCTGCAACAGTGCGATATTATCCATACTCGATAAAGCTCACGGCGCATGGGGCGCCGCGAACGACACCTTTCTTTTCCATCAATTGGAGGAAGCATGAGCTACACGCAGAAAGTTCTCGACGAGCTCAAGGCCCGCTATCCCGAGCAGCCTGAGTTCATCCAGGCCGCGACCGAGATCCTCGGCACCATCCAGCCGGCGCTCGACGCCCATCCCGAGTACGAGGAGGCCGCCTTGCTGGAGCGCCTCGTCGAGCCCGAGCGCATCGTTATGTTCCGTGTTCCCTGGGTCGACGACCAGGGCAAGGTCCAGGTCAACCGCGGCTACCGCGTCGAGTTCAACTCTGCCATTGGACCCTACAAGGGCGGCCTGCGCTTTAACCCGACGGTCACCCTGGGCATGCTCAAGTTCCTGGGCCTGGAGCAGATCCTCAAGAACAGCCTGACCACCCTTCCCATGGGCGGCGGCAAGGGCGGCTCCGACTTTGACCCCAAGGGCAAGTCTAACAACGAGATCATGCACTTCTGCCAGTCCTTCATGACCGAGCTCTACCGCCACATCGGGCCCAACACCGACGTTCCCGCCGGCGACCTGGGCGTTGGCGGCCGCGAGGTTGCCTACATGTTCGGTCAGTACAAGCGCCTGACCAACGAGTGGACCGGCGTCCTTACCGGCAAGGGCCTCTCCTTTGGCGGCTCGCTCGCCCGTACCGAGGCCACCGGCTACGGCCTGGTCTACTTTGTGGACGAGTACCTCAAGAGCCGCGGCGATTCCTTCGAGGGCAAGAACGTCGTCGTTCACGGCTCCGGTAACGTCGCCATCTACGCTGTCCAGAAGGTCGCCCAGCTCGGCGGCAAGGTGCTCGCCTGCTCCGACACCCACGGCTGGGTCGAGGATCCCGACGGCATCGACTACACCGTGCTCGAGCACGTCTACAACCAGAAGCGCTCCGGCCACGACAAGGGCGTCACGCTCGCCATGTACGTCGACGAGAAGCCCAACGCCGTGTGGCACGAGGGCGACGGCCGCGGCGTGTGGCAGCTGGCCTGCGACATCGCACTGCCCTGCGCTCGCGAGAACACGCTGCTGCTCGAGGACGCCCAGGCGCTCGTCGCCAACGGCTGCAAGGTGGTCGGCGAGGGCGCGAACATGCCCACGACCATCGAGGCCACGACCTACTTCCAGGAGAACGGCGTCGCCTTCATGCCCGGTAAGGCTGCCAACGCCGGCGGCGTGCTCGTGTCCGGCCTCGAGATGAGCCAGAACGCCGAGCACCTGTCCTGGACCTTCGAGGAGGTCGACGGCAAACTCGAGCAGCTCATGCGCGGCATGTTCCACAACGTGGACGACACCGCCAAGGAGTACGGCGAGGAAGGCAACTTCGTCATGGGCGCTAACATCGCCGGCTTCCTGAAGGTCGCCGACGCCATGCTCGCCCAGGGCGTGTGCTAAACCCTGCCTGACATAGCATTCGAAAAGGCTTCCAGCTATCGCAGCTGGGAGCCTTTTCTATCCCGTCGGCCTCCTCATAACTTGCGGTGAAATACGGACTGTTTGGCGCTCTGAATCCGCCAAACAGTCCGTATTTCACCGCAAGATATGGATGGGTGGGTGGATTTTGTCCTGCAACGGCGTGCGGCTCCTCGTTTGGTACACTTAAAAGCACTGGACAAGTGAAGAGATGGGGGAGAACGTGCTCAAGTTCGGTACCTACGTCCGTGTTGGAAACGCGGCCGAAGCCTATGAGCTCTTGCAGAAAAACCGCAACAACAAGATTGTGGGCGGCGGCATCTGGATGCGCCTGGGTTCGCGTCGCGTGGCGACGGCGATTGACCTTTCGGCCTGCGGACTCGATCAGATCGAGGAGACCGAGACCGAGTTTCGCATCGGTGCCATGTGCACCCTGCGCCAGCTCGAGCGCCATGCCGAGCTCAACGCGCTTGTCAACAATGTCTTCGAGTTCGCCGTCCACGACATCGTGGGTGTGCAGCTGCGCAACACCGCCACGGTGGGCGGCAGCATCTACGGCCGCTTTGGTTTCTCGGATGTTCTCTCGGCCTTCTTGGCGCTCGACTCCTATGTTGAGCTGACGGGCGCCGGCCGCGTGCCGCTCGCCGAGTTCGTGGACATGGGTTATGTGCGTGACGTGATCGAGCACGTGGTGGTCGTCAAGCACGACTATCGCGCGAGCTACGAGGCCGTGCGCAAGGCCGCGACCGACTTCCCCTCGCTTAATGTCACCGCCGCCTGGTGGGACAGCTCCTGGCACGTCACCGTGGGCGCCCGTCCGCTGCGCGCGACCCTGTTGCAGGGCGAGGCCAGCGGTCTTACCAACGAGCAGCCCACCGAGGACGAGCTTCGTGCCCTCGCCGCATCCGTGCGCGAGCTGAGCTACGGCACCAACCTGTGGGGCTCAGCCGAGTACCGCCGCCGTATCTCGGCTCCGCTGGCGATCCAGGCTGCGCGCCGCGCCGCCGGCATCGAGCTTTCGGCGGCACTTGCCCACGAGCTCGAGACCGTGCAGATTCCCAAGTTCGCCACGGACGAGTATTCCTGCCGCCGCGTGCCCGGCGTCGATTCTAGCGAGGTGCGCTAATGGCTGCCAAACTCATCGATCTTTCCTTTACGCTCAACGGCCGCAAGGTCAAGGTTCAAATTGCCCCCGACACCATGCTGTTTGCGCTGCTGCGCGAGCAGGGCTGCGCGTCGGTGCGCTGCGCCTGCGAGACCACCAACTGCGGCCTGTGCACGGTGTGGCTCGACGGCGACCCGGTGCTGAGCTGCTCGGTTCCTGCCGCCCGTGTCGAGGGCCACACCATCACCACGCTTGAGGGTCTCAAGGCCGAGTCCGAGGCGCTCGCCCGCGCGATGGCCGCCGAGGGTGCCGAGCAGTGCGGTTTTTGCGCCCCCGGCCTCATCATGAACGTGCTGGCGCTCGCCCGCGCCGCCAAGGAGGACCCGAGCCTCGTCGCCACGCGCGAGGAGCTCTCGCGCCAGCTCGCCGGCAACTTGTGCCGCTGCAGCGGCTACGAGAGCCAGCTGCGCGCCATCGTCCGCTTCCTCAACGAGTCCGGCGTGCAGGTGGGCTTTGAGATGCCCGAGCTGCCGGTCAATAACACCAGCTCCGACGGTGTCACGTACAAGCAGATCACCCACAAGCAGCCCAAGAAGGACTCGAAGGCGCTGCTCGAGGGCCGTCCCGTCTACACGGGCGACCTGGTGCCCGCCGGCGCCCTCATCGTCAAGCTCAAGCGCAGCCCCTACGCCCGCGCCAAGATCCGCCCCATCGACACGTCGCGCGCCCTGAAGGTGCCCGGCGTGGTGGGCGTCTATACCTACGAGGACGTGCCCCAGCGCCGCTTTACCATCGCCGGCCAGAGCTATCCGCAGCCCTCGCCCTACGACCGCCTGATCCTCGAGAACCTCGTGCGCTACCAAAACGAGGAGGTGGCGATTGTCGCCGCCGAGACCGAGGAGGCCGCCGACAAGGCCCTCAAGCTCATCAAGGTCGACTATGAGGTGCTCGAGCCGTTGCTCGACTTTACGCAGGCGCTCGATAACGATATCGTGGTCCACCCCGAGGGCGACGTGACCTTTATGTTCCCGCAGGGCGGCGACGTCCCGCGCAACCTGGTGTGCAGCGGTACCAGCGATTTTGGCGACCTGGACGAGGCTTTCGCCCAGAGCGACATCGTCTTTGAGCGCACCTACACCAGCCAGGCCACGCAGACCGCGCCCATGGAGACCTTCCGCGCCTTCGCGACGACCGACGCGTTCGGCCGCATCTCGGTGACCACCTCCACGCAGGTGCCCTTCCACGTGCGTCGCATGATCGCGCAGTCGCTCGACATTCCGCAGTCGCAGGTGCAGGTCATCAAGCCGCGCATCGGCGGCGGCTTTGGCTCCAAGCAGTCGGGCTGTTGCGAGATTTTCGTGGCGTTCGTCACCCAGCAGACCGGCCGTCCGAGCTACTGCTGCTACACCCGCGAGGAGACCATCACCGCGGGTAACTCGCGCCACCAGATGCAGATGACCGTCAAGATGGGTGCCATGAACGACGGCACCATCACGGCCATCGACCTGCACACGCTGTCCAACGCCGGCGCGTACGGCGAGCACACCACCACGACGATCGGCCTTTCGGGCCACAAGAGCCTGCCGATCTACAACCATGTGAAGGCGAGCCGCTTTAGGTGGGACGCCGTCTACACCAACACCAACCGCGGCGGCGCATATCGCGGTTACGGTGCCACCCAGGGCCAGTTTGCCGTGGAGAGCGCCGTCAACGAGCTCGCCGACATGCTGCACATGGACCCCGCTGACCTGCGCCTCAAGAACATGGTGCACGAGGGCGAGGTTATGCCGCAGTACTACAACGAGAAGCTCAACGCCTGTGCACTCGACCGTTGCCTGCTGCGCGCGATGGACATGATCGGCTGGCGCGACAAACCGCTGGCCGTCGACCTGGGCGATCGCGTGCGCGCCCTGGGCTGCGCGCTCACCATGCAGGGCTCGGGCATCTCCAACGTGGATATCGCCGGTATCGACATGCGCCTGGAAGAGGACGGCTTCATTACGATTTCGACCGGCGCTACCGATAACGGCATGGGTGTCGACACCATCCTGGCGCAGATTGCCGCCGAGGAGCTGGGCGTGGAGAGCTCGCTGATCGTGGTGCGTGGCGTCGACACCGATGTGTCGCCGTTCGACACCGGCTCGTACGCGAGCTCCGGTACGTACGTGACGGGCCTTGCCGCCAAGAACGCCGCGACCGAGCTGCGCGAGAAGATATGCGCCAAGGCCGCCCAGACGTGGGACGTGGACGCCGCCGACGTGGTCTTCGATGGCCAGTACGTGCGCCTGTCCGATGAGCGTGCCGCGCGTGAGCTCGGTCGTTACCTCTCCCTGCGCGACTTTGCCAACCTGTGCGTCAAGAATATCGCGGGCGGCGACGCGCTCACCTCGCACGCCTCTGCCTGCCTGCCCGTTTCGCCCCCGCCGTTTATGGCCGGCATTGCCGAGGTCGAGGTCGACAAGGCCACCGGCAAGGTGACCGTGGTGGATTACGCCGCGGCCGTCGATTGCGGCACCGTGATCAACGAGGCGCTCGCGCGCGTCCAGGCCGAGGGCGGTATTGCCCAGGGTATCGGCCACGCGCTCTACGAGATTGTCGAGCATGACGATCGCGGCCGCCTGCGCACCGGCAACTTTATGAGCTACAAGCTGCCCACGCGCCTGGATATCGGCAGCATCCGCGTGGCCTTTGAGCCGAGCTACGAGCCGACGGGCCCGTTTGGCGCCAAGTCGATCGGCGAGGTCGTCATCAACACGCCGCTCGCCGCTGTTGCTTCGGCCGTCGCACACGCCACCGGCCACCAGGTCCGCTCGCTGCCGATCACGCCGGAGAAAGCGCTGCTAGGGGAGTAGGCGAGCTGGGGGTAGTCAATTTGGGACGGGGCCATTTTAGCTACCCCCACCTGCCTGATGATTTTTCTGGGACGGGGATTAAAAAATCATTAGGTACGCAATGATTTTTTAATCCCCGTCCCAGAAAAATCATCTCAGTTCGTTCACTCAATATTGGGTAGCTAAAATGGCCCCGTCCCAAATTGACTACCCTTGCTCTTGGCTTGCACTCGTGGTGAGGTCGTGAGCCTAAAAACGTGTGCGTGCGCTTGCCGTTCGTATCTGCTATCATTCCTAGTCTGTGCGCTCATGCGGGCGTGGCGGAATTGGTAGACGCGCCAGATTTAGGTTCTGGTGGGATTCCCGTGAAGGTTCGAGTCCTTTCGCCCGCACCAACGCACCTGCGTCGGCTCCGGCCGTCGCGACGCTTGTTGCATAAAGGTACCAGCACCTCAGATAAGCTGGGCAGTATGAGGAGGAACGTGTTGAACATCACCGCTTCTGACGTCAAGGACGCCAAGCTCACCGCTACGGTCACCATCCCGGCCGCCGACGTCGACGCCGCGATCAAGAAGGCCTACAAGGAGACCGCCAAGAAGTACCGCTTCCCGGGCTTCCGCGCCGGCAAGGCTCCCCGTCCGGTCATCGACTCCGCCCTGGGCGCCGAGGCTACCCTCGCTCAGGCCACCAACGACCTGATCGCCGCCAACGAGCCCGCCGTCCTCAACGAGCTGGACATCGTCCCCACCAAGAGCGGTGACTACAAGGAGCTCGACCTCGCCAAGGATCACGAGGACTACACCTACACCGTCGAGTTCTCCCTGCGTCCCGCCGCTGAGCTCTCCTCCTTCGACGCCGTCGAGATCGAGATGCCTCCCGCGGAGGTCACCGAGTCCGAGATCAACAACCAGGTCGAGATGCTCCTCAACTACCGTGCCACCTTCGAGGACGTCGAGGGTCGCGCCGTCGAGGCCGAGGACTATGTGACCGTCGACCTCAAGGCCGTCGAGAACGCCGACAACTTCGCCGCTGAGGGCCGCATGCTCATCGCCGGTAGCGACAGCAACCCCGCTGAGTTCAACGAGGCCCTGATCGGCGCCAACGTTGACGACGTCAAGACCGTCACCTGGACCGATGAGGTCGAGGAGGGCGAGGAGGCCGAGACCCACACCGTCGAGGTCACCGTCAAGGGCATCAAGGTCCGCAACACCCCCGAGCTCACCGACGAGCTCGTCAAGTCCGACTTTGGCTTCGACAGCATCGAGGCCATGCGCGACGCCATTAAGATCGAGATCGAGCAGGACAAGGCTTCCCGCCTCCCGGCCGAGAAGGAGAACCGTTGCGTCTCCGCTCTCGCCGAGCGTCTGCAGCTCGACGAGATGGACGCCGACTACGAGCAGTCCGTCTTTGAGGAGCTTGGCCAGAACTTCCTGTCCAACCTCGCTGCCCGCGGCATGACCCTGGATACTTGGCTGCCCGCTTCCGGCCTGACCATGGAGCAGTTCATCGGCGACCTGCACAAGCAGGCCAACGACGTTGCCCGTGAGTCCCTGGCTCTGGACGCCCTCGCTCGTGAGCTCAAGATCGAGGTCACCGAGGACGACATCAACGCCGAGTTCGAGAAGGCCGGCGTCAAGGACGTCGAGGCTTCCAAGGCCGAGTTCATCGCCGACGGTCGCATGCCCGCCGTCCGCGAGTCCATCCGTCGCTCCAAGGCCGTCGACCACCTGGTCGAGAACGCCAAGGTGACCGAGGTCGACGAGACCGCCAAGGACGCCGAGTAATTCTCGCCACCTTTCCCGCGAGCGCATGTACGCGCCCGTGATGGGGTAAAGTTATAAGCCGGTTATCCGGTTGCTTCGTACGGTGCCAGCCAATGCATAGCATGCGGGCACCGTACGTTTGTCTAGAACCACTATTGGTCCGTAAGAGAAATGGAGATGCGTATGATCGCTAAGTTCGATTCCGCCCTCGTGCCATACGTTATCGAGCAGACGCCGCGCGGCGAGCGCAGCTACGATATCTATTCGCGCCTGCTCAACGACCGCATCATCTTCTTGGGCGAGGAGATCAACTCCGTCAGCGCCAACCTGGTCGTTGCCCAGCTGCTGCATCTTGAGAGCCAGGATGCCGAGAAGGATATCTCGCTCTACATCAATTCGCCCGGCGGCGAGGTCTACTCCGGTCTGGCGATTCTGGACACCATGAACTTCATCAAGCCGCAGGTCTCCACCATCTGCGTCGGCATGGCCGCGTCCATGGCCGCCGTGCTGCTCTCGGCCGGCGCCAAGGGCAAGCGCTTCTGCCTGCCGCACTCCAAGGTCATGATTCACCAGCCCAGCGGCGGTGCCCAGGGCCAGCAGACCGAGATCGAGATCGTGGCTGAGGAGATCAAGAAGACCCGTCGCGAGCTCAACCAGATCCTGTCCGACGCCTCGGGCCAGCCGATCGAGAAGGTCCAGGCCGATACCGAGCGCGACAACTACCTGACCGCTGCCGAGGCCCTCGACTACGGCCTGATCGACCGTATCGTCACCTCGCGCGATCTCGCCGCGAAGGACGCCTAGGATGGCAGGTAACATGCAGGACAACTTTGACGAGAACGGCAACCCCATCCGCTGCTCCTTCTGTGGAAAAGAGCAGGGCCAGGTCCGTCGCCTCGTAAAGGGCCCGACCAACATCTTTATCTGCGACGAGTGCGTCGCCGCCTGCTCCGAGATCCTGGAGGAGTCGCTGGCTTCGGACTTTATGGATGCCGCCCGTAACGGCAAGCTGCCGGGCTTCCTCAACGACCACGGCCAGGCTGCGTCCCAGCCCGTCGTGGACCCCGAGGCCGAGGGCTTTGAGCTCGAGGACGACCGTCAGGTCATTACGCGCGTGCCGACGCCGCACGAGATCTATGACGAGCTTTCGGCCTATGTCATGGGCCAGGAGGACGCCAAACGCGCTATGTCGGTGGCCGTGTACAACCACTACCGCCGCGTGATCGAGGGCGGTGCCGCGGTGTCCGCCTTTGGCGACGGCATGGGCGCCCAGTTCGACGATGACATGGACGAGGTGGAGCTCGCCAAGTCCAACATCCTGCTGCTCGGTCCCACCGGTACCGGCAAGACGCTGCTGGCCCAGACGCTCGCGCGCATCCTCGAGGTTCCGTTTGCCATCGCCGACGCCACTGCGCTCACCGAGGCCGGCTACGTGGGCGAGGACGTGGAGAACATCCTGCTCAAGCTCATCAACGCTGCCGATGGCGACATTGAGCGCGCGCAGGTCGGCATCATCTATGTGGACGAGATCGATAAGATTGCCCGCAAGGCCGAGAACCTCTCCATCACCCGTGATGTTTCGGGCGAGGGCGTTCAACAGGCGCTGCTTAAGATTCTTGAGGGCACGGTGGCAAGCGTTCCGCCCACCGGCGGCCGCAAGCATCCCCAGCAGGAGCTGCTGCAGATCGACACGACCAACATTCTGTTCATCTGCGGCGGTGCCTTTGTGGGTCTGGACAAGATCATCGCCGACCGCGTGGGCAACAAGGGCGTGGGCTTTAACTCCGAGATCGCCGGACCCACCTCGGTCGACGAGAACGACCTGCTGCGCCAGGTGCTCCCGCAGGACCTCAACGCCTTTGGCATGATCCCCGAGTTCGTGGGCCGTACGCCCGTCGTCACCCAGACGCAGGCGCTTGACGAGGACGACCTGGTGTCGATCCTGACCGAGCCCAAGAACGCCGTGGTGCGCCAGTACCGCAAGATGTTCCAGCTCGAGGACGTCGAGCTTGAGTTTGAGGACGCGGCCCTGCACGAGATCGCCCGCATGGCGCTCGCCCGCAAGACCGGCGCCCGCGGCCTTCGCGCTATCTGCGAAGACGTGCTTCAGCAGACGATGTTCGACCTCCCCAGCGAGGAGGGCGTAGCCAAGGTAGTCGTAACCGAAGCCGCCGTAAAGGGCGAAGAACAGCCCCAGCGCATCTACGGCTAAACCAGCCTAAATAAGTGCTTGCAAATAGCCTCCGACCACCCGCGGTCGGAGGCTATTTTATAGATACGCAATAACCCCAACTACCTGTGTTATTCTGTGTGGTTGTTTAAAGTCTCAGCGAAGTCAATTCAGACTGAAGTAATCGATACCTAAGGGAGGAATGTAGGCCCGATTTTCGTAGATTCCGCACGAGCCGAAGACCACTAAATGTGGTCTTCGAGCGAGTCCAGGACCTGACCGAGCGAAAATCGGGCCTACATTCCTCCCCGGCGGGACAGGGAGAGATATATGGAAGAAATGCCCAAGAACTACGATCCGTCGACCAACGAGCCGGCGATCCTGCAGAAGTGGCTCGACGGCGGCTACTACAAGCGCCGCGAGGGCGTGGGCGACTGCACCGTCACCATTCCGCCTCCCAACGTGACCGGCAAGCTCCACATGGGCCACGCCACCGACGACTCCATCCAGGACGCCATCATCCGCATGGCTCGCATGCGCGGCAAGTCCACGCGCTGGGTGCTCGGCACCGACCACGCCGGTATCGCGACGCAGACCAAGGTCGACAAGAAACTCAAGAGCGAGGGCATCAGCCGCCTGGAGATCGGCCGCGACAAGTTTGTCGACGCCTGCTGGGATTGGACCCACGAGTACGGTGGCATCATCGTCGAGCAGATCAAGCGCATGGGTTGCTCCGTCGACTTCGACAACGAGCGCTTCACCATGGACGAGGACTACGCCCAGGCCGTGCGCAAGGTCTTCTGCGACTGGTACCACGACGGCCTGATCTACCGCGGCAAGCGCATCGTCAACTGGTGCCCCAACTGCACCACCGCCATCTCGGACGATGAGGCCGAGTACAAGGACGAGAAGGGCCACCTGTGGCACCTGCGCTACCCGCTGACCGAACCGGTCAACGGCCAGGACTACATCGTCGTCGCCACCACGCGCCCCGAGACCATGCTCGGCGACACGGGCGTGGCCGTCTCCCCGAAGGACCCCGAAAAGGCCGCCTTCGTGGGCAAGACCGTCATGCTCCCCATCGTCAACCGCGAGATCCCCATCTTCTCCGACTACCACGTCGACGCCAACTTCGGCTCCGGCTTCGTTAAGGTTACCCCTGCTCACGACCCCAACGACTACGCTATGGGTCAGGCCCACGACCTGCCGCAGATCAACATCTTCGACGAGCACGCGGTGGTCGTCGAGGGCTACGGCGAGTTCACCGGCATGACGCGTGACGAGTGCCGCGAGGCCGTCATCAAGTGGTTCGAGGAGCACGGCCTGCTCGACCACATCGAAGAGCACGATCACTCCGTCATGCACTGCTACCGTTGCGACGCCGCCCTGGAGCCGTGGCTGTCCGAGCAGTGGTTCGTGGCCGTCGACAAGCTCAAGGGGCCGGCGCTCGACGCCGTCAACTCCGGTAAGGTCACCTTCCATCCCGCGCGCTGGACGCAGACCTACACCACCTGGATGGAGAATCTCAAAGACTGGTGCATCAGCCGCCAGCTGTGGTGGGGCCACCGCATCCCCGTGTTCTACTGCGAGGACTGCGGCTGGGAGGACGCCCTTACCGAGGACACCGACGTGTGCCCCAAGTGCGGCGGCCATCATATCCATCAGGACGAGAACGTGCTGGACACGTGGTTCAGCTCGCAGCTGTGGACCTTCGCCACGCAGGGCTGGCCGCAAAAGCCGGAGCTGCTCGAGGGCCATCACCCCACGACGGCGCTCGTCACCGCGCGCGACATCATCGCGCTGTGGGTCGCCCGCATGGTCATGAGCTCGCTGTACTTCCTGGACGAGGTGCCGTTTAAGGACGTCGTCATCTACCCGACGATCCTGGCCAAGGACGGCAGCCGCATGTCCAAGTCCAAGGGCAACGGCGTTGACCCCATGGACCTCATCGGCATGTACGGCGCCGACGCCATGCGCTACAACCTGCTGACGCTGTGCACCAACAACCAGGACGTCAAGTTCGACGCGAACATCGATAAGAAGACCAAGAAGCTTATCGACAGCCCGCGTACCGAACAGGCCAAGAGCTTTGTGACCAAGATCTGGAACGCCAGCCGCTTCCTGCTCATGAACATGGAGGGCTACACGCCCGGTGAGCCCGTCGTGGAGACGCCGGCCGATGCCTGGATGTTCAGCCGCCTGGCCAAGGCCGTGAAGATGGTCACCGAGGGCATTGAGAACTACACCTTTGGCGATATGGCCCGCGGCGTGCAGCAGTTCTTCTGGAACGAGGTCTGCGACTGGTACGTTGAGGTCACCAAGGCCCGCCTGAAGGGCGAGGGCCGTCTGCAGGCGCAGCGCAACCTGATCTTTGTGCTCGACACCTCCATTCGCCTGATGCACCCGCTCATGCCGTTCGTGACCGAGGAGATCTGGGACAACATGCCGGCGAGCGTGCTCGACCTGGACGTCGAGGGCAACGTGGACCGCGCCGAGGCGCTGATGATCGCCAAGTGGCCGGAGCCCGCCGACTACGCCAAGTACGTCGACGAGCCCGCCGAGCGCGCGTTCGAGCTGTGCCGTACCGTTGTGTCTGCCGCCCGCGCCACGCGTTCGCGTTATCGTCTGAGCCCCAAGGCCGAGCTCGACGTGGTCGTGCGCGCCGGTGCCGAGGATATCGAGAAGCTCGAGAGCCTGCGCTCCACGATTGAGCCGCTGGCGAACACCGCCTCGCTGGTCATGGGCGTGGACGTCGAGAAGCCGGCTGCGAGCATTGCCGTGGTCGACAGCGGCGTCGAGGTCTTTGTGGTGCTCGAGGGCAAGGTTGATCTTTCGGCCGAGAAGGCGCGTCTGGAGAAGGAAATCGCCGCGGCCCAGAAAGAGCTCGCCGGCTGCGAGAAGACGCTTGCCAACGAGGGCTTTGTGGCTAAGGCCGCGCCTGCGGTGGTCCAGAAGAAGAGGGACCGTGCAGCTGAGCTCAAGGAGATCCTGACGGCACTGACCTTGCAGGTTGCTGACTTCTCGTAAGGTGGACTGAGGGGCGCGTCCCGACGCTTTGCTTTCCGCTGCGGACAGTCCTGCGCAAGACGGACAGCACATTAAGTGCTGTCCTTTGCGTGCGGAACTTGCGGCGAGCAAAGCGTCGGGCCGCTCCTAGTGCGGTTACGATGCTGTTTGCATCTGGCGTGGTAGGGCCACTGGGTTGTGGCCTTGAGGTCGCTGCAAAGCGGATAGTGGCTGATATTTTGAATGGGAGGGGCTCGTTGTTTTTGATGGGCCTCTTTTTCTGTTATTGGAGACTTTGGATATGCCTAAGCGTTCTGGTTTGTATGCCGTTCCTTTTGAGTTTGAGTTGCTTTCGTTTGGTGAGGCTGTTTCGCTGGCTGCTGATACGGGGCGGATTTCTGGGGATGCTGGGCCGTTGTTGGAGACGGTTGTCGATATGCTCGATGAGCTGGGGCGTCCGGATGAGTATTTCGATTGCATTCAGGTTGCTGGTACCAATGGCAAGACTTCGACGACGCGTTTTTCGGCTGCCATCCTTCGTGGCGAGGGGCTCAAGACGGCGCTGTATACGTCGCCGCAGCTTGTGCGCTATCCCGAACGCATGGAGGTCGACGGGTGCGTTGTGAGTGACGAGGCCTTTGCCCGGGGCGTTTCTGCTGCTGTTGAGGCGGGCCGTCGCGTGAATGCTCATCGCTTGGCGGCAGGGGAGCGCGCGTATACCATTACGCCGTTTGACCTGCTGACGGCTGCCGCGCTGGTGGTGTTTGCCGAGGCTGCGGTGGACGTTGCCGTGCTCGAGGTTGGCATGGGCGGACGTTGGGACGCGACAAGTGCGACCGATCCTGTCGCCGTTGCCATTACGGGCATTGGGCTTGATCACACTCGTATTTTGGGCGATACGCTCGAGGCCATTGCGGGGGAGAAGGCTGCGGTTATTAAGCCTGGGCGTTTGGTTGTTTTGGGCGAGGGTACGCATGAGGCGAGTGTTCAGCGCGTGATGGATGCGCGTTGTCGCGAGTGTGGTGTTGTGCCGCTCGTGGTGAACCATGCCACGACCAAGGTGCCTTCGCATGTGGGCGATACGGTGGAGTTCAGCTGCACCACGCCACGCGCGATCTATACGTCGAGCATGGTCAAGCCGGCGTATCAGCCGCAGAATGCAGCGTGCGCAATTATGCTGTGCGAGGGATATTTGGGTCGTGAGCTCGATCACGAGGCGCTCGATGCCTCGCTTATGGGTTGTCCCACACCGGGTCGTTTTGACGTGCTGGGGACCAATCCGCTCAAGTTGATTGACGCCTGTCACAACCCTCAGAGCTGCGAGAACTTTGTCAGCGCGCTGGACGAGATTGATTCGCGTGTGGAGAATCGCCCCACGCTGCTGTGTGCCGCGCTGGCCGATAAAGACGTGGCAGGTATCGTCGACGTGCTGATTCCGGCTTTCCCGCGCGTGGTCGTGACCCAGACCGATTCCGATCGAGCCCTGCCGGCAGAGGACCTCGCTGCCCTTGTTGATGCCGACAAGCTCGCGGGTGTATACCCCAGCGTGTCCGAGGCCCTCGCCGCCTTCGAAGCCGCGGGTGAACCCTTCGTAGCAGCCGGCACCATAACCCTAGCCGGCGAAGTAGCCGGCCTGCTCCGTTAACCCATCCCCTCATCAGTTGCGGTGAAATAGGGACTGTTTTCTGGGCTAGAAGCCTTTAACAGTCCGTATTTCACCGCAACTTAGTTTGGGGGCTTTGGGATGGAGCTAGTCCAGGCGGGTCGGATCGTGGGGGTAGGCGTTGAGGATCTCGACGCCGGACTCGGTAACTAGGGCCAGGTCCTCGATGCGGACGCCGGTGCGGCCGGGGAGGTAGATGCCCGGCTCGATGGAGAAGGTCATGCCCGGCTCGATAGCCTGCTCGTTGACGAGCGAAACGTCGCCGGGCTCGTGGTCCTGTAGACCAATCGAGTGGCCCAGGCGATGAGTAAAGTACTTGCCGTAGCCCGCGTCTTCAATCACGTCTCGCGCGGCGCGGTCCAGGTCGCACATACGCGCGCCCGGCGCGATGAGTGCCTCGGCCGCCTCGTTGGCGCGGCGCACGATGTCGTAGATGCGCGTCGTCTCTTCGTCCGGCTCGCCCCAAAAGAACGTCCGCGTCATGTCGGAACAGTAGTTGCGATAGCGGCCGCCAATGTCGAACAACACCACATCGCCGCGCTTGAGCACCGTATCGTCGGGCTCGTGATGCGGGTCGCCGGCGTTGGCGCCAAAGCTCACGATGGGCGGAAAGCTAAAGCCCTCGCAGCCGTGCTTGCGATACAGCCCGAGCATCTGGTCGGCAATCTCGCGCTCCGTCACGCCCTCGTGCACGAGCTTGATTGCGTCGGCCATCACGGCGTCGTTGGCGGCCGAGGACACGCGCATGAGTTCCTGCTCGGTGGCATCCTTGTAGGTGCGCGCGGCGGTCACGGCAATGTCGCCCAGGAAGAACTCGCTCGCGGCACGGCGCTCCATGAGGGGCATCAAAAAGCCGGAGCGCATAACGGTATCGATGCCAAGCGGCTTGGTCGGATCGACTTCGCGCACGATAGCGTCGGCCACGACGTCGGTATCGGTGTGGTAGGCAACACGGGCGTTGTCGTACTCCGGCAGCTGGTGCAGCGCGTTGACTAGGATCACCGGCTCGGCATCGCGTGCGAGCAACACGCCGCAAAAACGCTCGAACATATCGGCATAAAAGCCGGTCAGATAATAGATCGACCACGGGTCATTCACAAGCAGCTGCGCGCCGGGGTGCTGAGTCTCGAGCGCATCGAGCACGCGTGCCGCACGCTGGTCATCGACATGTGCCATGAAACATCCTTTCACTAGGGTGCCACCATGGTATCCCAAGCGCGCCCTCATGAGTTGCGGTGAAATACGGACTGTTGAGCGGCCTAGAGCCGGAAAACAGTCCGTATTTCACCGCAACTCAGGAGGGGATGGGGTGGATGGCGGAGTAGCTAAAAGAGCCCCGTCCCAAAATGACTACTTAGGCTTGGTCGATGTCCATGCTGGCGATTAGGTTGATGTTGGTGTCTAGGAGGTTGGGGAGGATTACGTCGCCCATGTGGATGGGGGCGTTGACGACTAGACCTCGGATGAGGGCCATGGCTTGGGCGTGGAGTTCGAGTGGGATGGCTTCGGCTGTGCGTACGGGGAGCAACGCTTCGTCTCCGCCGGATACTGCCACGGTTGTCGTGAGCACGCGCATGGGGCAGGTGAGTTCCTGATGTGCGAACTTGTCTCCGCGAGGGCAGCTGTTGCCGGTGACGGTGCGCACTTCCACCACGGCGCCATTGGCGTCGCGTTCCACCTCTACGGTCAAGAGGCATTCGGATGGGCAGGTCGTGCAGTTGAACTGCAGCGTTTCGATTGCGTCATTGCTCATGGCCTATGCCTCCTCAACGGGGTCGACGGATAGGACAATCTCTCTGGCACCCAGGTCGAGCGCTTGCTGGATGACCTTTGCCGGCAGTGGGAAGCTCTCCATAACGCTCGGCTTAAACGAGCGTACCTTGCCGGCGAACAGTTCTTCGCCGTTGGCCAAGATGCGTACTCGAGCGGCATCGACCGGTCGGCGCACGCGGAAGTTGAGTTTGGTGAGTGCCAAGGCCGTGATGCGCCCCGGCAGCGCGTAGCCTGCGATGCCGGCAGGGGAGATAGTGAGCTCGCAGCTCGCATCGGCCGCCGCGTCCGCACCAGAAGCCTCGTCCCCCAGCGCGTACGCCGCCGCGGCCTCACCAGCGCGCTCGGACTCGGCCGTCACGTTGTCCGCTAGGTCGTGCACGTGCAGCACGTTGCCGCAGGCAAAGATGCCCGGCACGCCCGTCTGCAGACTCTGGTCCACCACGGCGCCGCGCGTGCGGGGGTCCAGCTCCACGCCAGCGCCCACTGAAAGCTCGTTCTCGGGGATCAAGCCTACCGAAAGCAGCAACGTGTCGCACGGAACGATGCGTTCGGTCCTCGGGATGGGCGCCAGTTGCTTATCGACCTGGCTCACCTCGACGGCTTCCACGCGGTCGTGCCCGATCACACGCGTGACCGTGGTCGACAGATGCAGAGGAATCCCAAAATCGTCCAAACAGTTCTTTACGTTGCGGCGTAGGCCGTTGGCGTACGGCATGAGCTCGTACACGCCCTCGACCGAAATCCCCTCGAGCGTGCAGCGGCGCGCCATGATCAGCCCGATGTCGCCCGAGCCCAAAATGACGGCGCGTGAGCCGGGTTTGAGGTTTTCAATATTGATGTATCGCTGCGTCAGACCAGCCGTAAAGACGCCAGCGGGTCGGCTGCCGGGAATCTTGATCTCGCTGCGCGTGCGCTCGCGACAACCCATGGCAAGAACGACCGAGCGTCCGGTGAGTTGCAGCATGCCGGCGGGGCTCATGAGCGTGACGGTGTGGGCTTCAGCGTCGCTCGCACCTGGGGTGTCCGAGCCCCCGTCAATCCCAATCACCATGCTGTCCAAGAACAGCGCAATGTCGGTCGCGTGCACCTGATCGATAAAGCGCTGTGCATACTCGGGACCGGTGAGCTCCTGCTTAAAGTGCGACAGGCCAAAGCCCGGATGGATGCACTGGCGGAGGATTCCGCCCAGGTGTCGCTCGCGCTCCACGATGGCCACGCGCGCACCGGCCTTGTGCGCGGCAAGCGCGGCCGCCATGCCGGCAGGTCCGCCGCCGATAACGACCACGTCGAACGCCTGCGTTGGCGCGGCATCGACCGTATCGCGTCCAGCGTCCATCTCGATATTCGTCGCCATCCTAGCGCACCCCCTTCAAAGGTCCCTCGACCAGCCAAGAACCGGCATCCTCCAGCAACACCTCGCTGGGGTCGCAGCCAAGCTCGCGGGTAAGAATCGCCACAACGCGGCTCTGGCAAAAGCCGCTCTGGCATCGACCCATGCCGGCACGGCAGCGGCGCTTGACGCCCTCGACCGAAACCGCCCCCGGCTGGCGCCGAATCGCGTCCACGATCTCGGCCTCGGGCACCGTCTCGCAGCGGCAGACGATCTGTCCCCACGCGGGGTCGGACTCGATCAACTGCTCCTTGCGCTCAAGCGACGCTCGATCAAAGTCGTTCGGCGCATGGCGAATCGGATCCCAATCGGCACGCTCGTGCAAAACCACACCAGCCTCGCGCATCACGCGTTCCATACGCTCGGCAATGGCCGGGGCGCTCGCCACGCCTGGCGACTGAATACCTGCCGCCTGGAACAGCCCCGGCACTACAGCGGACTGCCCAATAAAGAAGTCGTTCGTTCCCTGAATGACCGGACGCCCGCCGGCAAACGCGCGCACCACGCGGCGCGTGTCCAGATCGGGCACCAGCTTGCGCGCGCCGGTCAGCAGCGCGTTGACGTCGCCCGCATAGGTCTGCGTGTCACCCGGTTCGCGCACGGCGGCGGTCGCAGTGATCACGGTGTTGCCGTGCACCGTGCCCGTGACGATAACGCCCTTCGACACCGGCGTCGGCACCGGGTAGAGCGGCGTTAGCGCGCGCGGCTCCTTGTCCAGCACCACGATGTTGCCTTGGCGCCAGACCATCTGGAACTCCTCGGCGCCCGCCATATGCGAGATGTCCGCGGCGCCGTTGCCCGCGGCGTTGATCAGGTAGCGGCAACGCACATCCCCGGCGGGGGTCACCAGCGTAAAGCGCACGGGGCCGTCGCCGCCAGCAACCTCAATCGCTTCCACCGGCGTGGACCGCCTAAACGTCACCCCGTTAGCCACCGCGTTCTCCAGCGCGGCGATGGCGACTTCAAACGGGTCGACAAACCCGGTCGAGGGGCACCACAGCGCGCACATTGCCTCGGCACTCGCACGAGGTTCTAGCTCGTGAATACACTCGGGGCCAATAATCGACAGCTCGGGCACGCCGTTGGCCAGGCCGTTCTGGCGCAGCTGCTCCAGATGCGCTCGGTCCTCGTCATTAAAGCCCAGCACCATCGACCCGGTGCGGCGGAACAAAAAGCCCAGCTCCTGGGCCCACTTCCCGTACAGTTCGCAGCCGCGGGCGTTAACCTGCGCCTTTACGGTCCCCGGCGCCGGATCGTAGCCGGCGTGCACCAGGCCTCCGTTGGCCTTCGAAGCGCCCAGCGCGATGTCGTTGGCCGCCTCGACCACGCAAATGGACAGGTCATAGCGCGCGAGCTGCCGCGCGATGGCACATCCGGTGATGCCCGCGCCCACAATCGCGATATCAAACGTTTCTGTCACAGTGCCTCCCAGACGAGTTGACAGGCTGTCAATAAGTCCATCCTACGGTCTGCGCGCCCCCAGCACGGCGGCAATGCGGCGAACAGCCCCGCAGCATCCGCCAACGGCAGGCGAGGGGAGACCTACTAATGGCGACAACTGCGTCTGCCGGCTTAACGTTAAAGTTTTGTCTCGTCCTGTAACAGTAAGCAGAGGATTCGGGTCCTAGATGTTACAGATTGAGATAAAAGTCGGGGCGGGATTCTTCTGTCTCGATCTGTAACAGGTAGGCCCGTTTTTGGTGAGTAGAAGTTACAGATTGAGACATTGGGATTGGACGTTTCCCTTTGTCTAAATCTGTAACAGTAAGACGGGATTTTGGACCCTAGGTGTTACAGATTTAGATGAATGGTCGGGATGGCTTTCGTTTGTCTCGTTCTGTAACAGTAAGGTGTGGATTTGGGGTCTAGATGTTACAGATCGAGACAATTGACTGGCGGGTTCACCGTTTGTCTTGATCTGTAACACCTGGGGACAGTTTTGCCGAGTTACTGTTACAGATCGAGACATTGGCCGGGCGGGCAAACCTTTCGTCTCGATCTGTAACATCTGGGATGGATTATGCCGAGCACCCGTTACAGATTGAGATGTTTCTGTCCACCTACCGCCCCGACCTGCCAAATCGTTGACCCCCGTGTTACACTAACTCGAGCTGTAACTACCCCGAAAGGTACCCGTAATGTCCAAGTACATCTCCGAGCTCATGTCGCCGCAGCTTATGGGCGTCATCTATGCCTTCGTTGGCTTTATCATCGCCCTGTATGTGCTGTCGGTCGTCTATGTGTTCATCGACGCTCGCCGCCGCGGCGCCAGCGCCTACGTGGCATGGGGCATCATCGCCCTCATCCCGTTTGTGGGTCTCATCGCCTACCTGGTCCTGCGCCCGCATTCCTACGCGGCCGACCGCGAGGAGCAGGAGCTGGACATGGCCCTGCGCGAGCGTCAGCTTGCCCAGTACGGCACCTGCCCGCAGTGCGGCGCGCCCATCGAGAAGGACTTTGTGGTCTGCCCGGTGTGCGACACCCAGGTTCGCAACGTGTGCCCTAGCTGCCATCGCCCGCTCGACGCGCACTGGAAGGTCTGCCCCTACTGCCGAACTCGCATCCAGTAACGCATCCATCGCCGGGCCGGCCGCAGGCCCCGGGCGCCACACGCCTCACACGAGCGCGCAACCCGCACGCGCCCACGCCCACACGATGAAGCATGCGTAGAAAATCGCCCGCCGTGCCATTAAGGTGCGGCGGGCGCTTGTATACCAAGGCAACCTGCCTATAATGATGCAAGTCAAAAACGCCGAACGCATCGCACGCACTTGCACCAGGCATCCGAGAGGAGAAAACATACCCATGAAGGCACTCTACAATGACGGTTCGGTGGCCGAGCTCCCGCAGGACGAGGTCACGCACGTCATCCGCCACTCCGCCGCGCACATCATGGCGCAGGCCATCAAGCGCCTGTACCCCCAGGCCGACTTTGCCTACGGTCCCGCGACCGACAACGGCTTCTACTACGACGTCGACCTGCCCGAGGGCGTCAAGATCAGCGAGGACGACTTCCCCGCGATCGAGGCCGAGATGAAAAAGATCGTCAAGGAGAACCTCAAGTTCACCGTGTACGAGAAGCCCCGCGCCGAGGCCATCGCCCTTATGGAGGAGCGCGGCGAGAAGTACAAGGTCGAGCACATCGGCGACCTGGACGACGACGCCCGCATCACCTTCTACCAGCAGGGCGACTACATCGACATGTGCGTCGGCCCCCACATCTGCTACACCAAGGCCCTCAAGGCCTTTAAGCTCACCGGCGTCTCGGGCGCCTACTGGAAGGGTGACAAGGACAACAAGATGCTCACCCGCATCAACGGCGTCGCCTTTGCCACCAAGGAAGAGCTCGACGAGCACATGCACATGCTGGAGGAGGCCAAGAAGCGCGACCACCGCAAGATCGGCCGCGAGATGGACCTCTTTATGATGCGCGACGAGGCCCCCGGCTTCCCGTTCTTCCTGCCCAACGGCATGATCCTTAAGAACACGCTGCTGGACTACTGGCGCGAGATCCACCACAAGGCCGGCTACGTGGAGATCTCCACGCCGCTCATCATGAACAAGCAGCTGTGGAAGACCAGTGGCCACTGGGACCACTACAAGGACAACATGTACTCCACCGTCATCGACGACGAAGAGTACTGCATTAAGCCCATGAACTGCCCGGGCGGCGTGCTGGTGTACGCCTCTAAGCCGCACTCCTACCGCGAGCTGCCCATCCGCGCCGGCGAGATTGGCTTGGTGCACCGCCACGAGTTGCGCGGCGCCCTGCACGGCCTGTTCCGCGTGCGCTGCTTTAACCAGGACGACGCCCACCTGTTTGTGCGTCCCGACCAGCTGACCGACGAGATCGTGGGCGTGGTCAACCTTATCGACTCCGTGTACCAGAAGTTTGGTTTTAAGTACCACGTTGAGCTTTCCACCCGCCCCGAGGACTCCATGGGCTCGGACGAGGACTGGGCTCGCGCCGAGGAGGGCCTGCGCACCGCTCTGGAGCAGCTGCACATGGACTACGAGGTCAACGAGGGCGACGGCGCCTTCTACGGCCCCAAGATCGACTTCCACCTGGAGGACTCGCTCGGCCGCACCTGGCAGTGCGGCACCGTCCAGCTCGACTTCCAGATGCCGCTCAACTTTGACCTGGAGTACGTGGACGCCGACGGCACCAAGAAGCGCCCCATCATGTTGCATCGCGTGTGCTTTGGCTCCATCGAGCGCTTCATTGGTATTCTGATCGAGCACTTTGCGGGCAAGTTCCCCACCTGGCTGGCTCCCGTGCAGGTCAAGGCCCTTCCGGTCTCCGAGAAGAGCCGCGACTACGCCCACGAGGTGTGCGCCAAGCTGGAGCAGGCCGGCATTCGCGTGGTCTGCGACGATCGCGACGAGAAGATTGGCTACAAGATCCGCGAGGCCCGCAGCATCGACCGCGTGCCCTACATGCTCATCCTGGGCGAGAAGGAGGTCGAGGCCGGCAACATCTCCGTCCGCGATCGTTCCAACGAGACCGTCCAGATGAGCGTTGACGAGTTTGTTGCGAAGGTGCTCGAGGAGATCAAGACTCGCGCCTAAGGCAAGCTTTGCAACAATTAACAAAGGCGACCGTCCACAAAGGGCGGTCGCCTTTTTTAGTCAAGACTTTAGTCTGCTGGGCGCGCAGCGGCCAGCTTCAACCCACCCGCTATGCGGGTGGAGACAAACGGCTTTACAAAGCCACCCCTCCGACCGATATTGACGATTGTTCAGGCCGTCAAGAATTCGA